>NZ_CABTWO010000048.1 GCF_902488535.1 uncultured Mobiluncus sp. | reverse complement strand
CACTCCGCTCATTTTGTATCGCTCGTTCCATAAAGTTTTGCGGCCGCGATTTTTGTGAAGTCTGTGACGCTGAGACGTTCGGCACGTAGGCCCGGCGAGATACCGGCTGCCTCAAGCAAAGCGGCGGACGCATCAGGGGAGCCAGCATATCCAGCTAAAGATTGCCGCAAGGTCTTGCGGCGCTGAGAAAATGCCGCGTTCACCGCTGCGAATACTTCCTTCCTTAACGTTTCGACTGCCTCATCTGTCAAGCCATCGGGGCTAACTTTCAGGTCCTCCAGCAGTCTCTGACGTACCTCTAAACGCCGAAAATCCACTACGGTCGAATCCACATTCGGGGCGGGATAAAACACATTTCGCCCCACTTTAAAAGCACGTTTTGCGCTGCCCCACCAGGCCAGTTTCACACTCGGCGCCCCATATGCCGCGTCAGCGACTCCGGCCACCCAACGGTCAGCCACTTCGGCTTGCACCATGACCAGCGCGCCCTCCAGGCCTGGCAAAACTTCCAAGAAATGCAATAGCAGGGGGGTGGCCACATTATAGGGCAAGTTTGCTACCAACTGGCGCGGTGTAGCCCACCCTGCGGGGATATCTAGGTCGGAGACTCCCCTAATTTCGAGAGCGTCTTGCGTCATGACACACAAGTCCGCGCTGTTCGCGCCGTGTTGACTCACCGTCACCGGCAGGGCGGCCGCGAGGCGCTGGTCGATTTCGATAGCGATAACTTTGCAGCCCTGTTCCAGCAAGGCCAGAGTCAACGAACCCAGCCCTGGGCCAATTTCCACAACGGTGTCGCCTGGGGAAACTCCCGCTGTGGCCGCAATGCGCCGCACCGTTCCGGGGTCGGTAACGAAATTTTGACCCTTTTTCTTGCTCGGAGACACCTTTAGGGCAGCACAGAGCGCAAAGATGTCGCGCGCACCCAACAAAAACACGTCAGAATTTTAGCGCAAACCGAGCTTCCGGGAGCACGCCGGCCATTGTCCCCAGCCTGAGCGAGCTTGCAGAATCTGAGCCCGGTGAGTCTGTTCCTCTGCCGAAGCCTCAGACGGCAGACCGGAACCCCCTACTGCCCGCCACGTCGGTAACGTGAACTGGTACATTCCGTAAAAACCATTGCCCGTGTTCGCATCGGGACGCCCACCGGCTTCGCAAAATGCCAGTTTGCTCCAAACATCGCCGGTTGCGGCGATAGGTTGCGAGGCAGGACGTTTCTTCGTGCCGACCGTAACTTTTTCGTTAACCGGTTGGGTCACAACCTTTTCACTCAAGATTTCTTCGGAGGAAACCACGCCGTCGATGCTGCGCACCTTCTTAGTGATCTCTTTTTCTCCGACCACGCCCTTCTGCGTCACGACCTTTTCGTCAGTGAACTTCGAATCATCGTTGGTAGTTTCGGTTTCGAACTGAATCGGCTCGCTAGCCGTAACCATTTCTTCCGTGATGCGCTGCACCTGCACGATAGGTGCCGCGCCGGGGTTGAACAGCACCTGGACAGCATCCAAGTCGGT
>NZ_CABTWO010000047.1 GCF_902488535.1 uncultured Mobiluncus sp. | reverse complement strand
GTCAGGTCCAGCCGGGCAATCCGGTTGTAGCGTACCCCCATCACTTTGGCCGGGTCCCCCGGTTTCGCCGCAAGCACATCCTGCACCGCGGCATACCCCAGCAGGGTGGGCATCCATCGGTCGTACACCGAGGGGGTCCCCCCGCGCTGAATGTGTCCCAAAATGGTGACCCGAGCGGACTCGCCGGTGCGCTGTTCAATAGCCTCAGCGACATAGTTGGCGGTAATGTCCTGGCCGTCCTGATCTTTCGCACCCTCGGCCACCAGTACAATCGAGTCGCGCCGCCCGTGCTTGCGCCCTTCGCTGAGCTTCGTACACATGTCGTCTTCCCAGCCGGGCGCGGGGGGATCTTCGGGAATCAGGACGTAATCGCAACCGCCCGCCACGGCACTCATCAGAGCTAAATAGCCGCAGTTTCGTCCCATGACTTCCACCACGAAAGTGCGCTGGTGGGAGGCGGCGGTGGACGAGAGCTGATCCAAGGCCGCCAAGATGCGATTCAAGGCCGAATCGGTGCCGATGGTCATATCTGTACCCGCCATGTCGTTGTCAATAGACCCGACGATGCCGACAATGCACAAGGACGGGTGGGCCTTCGCCGCGGCGGCGCTGAGGCGCTTTTCCTTCACCAACTGCTCCAGCAGCTTTGGCCAGTCTTGGCGCAGTTCTTCCGTTCCCCGCAGCGTCCCGTCACCGCCGATAGAAATGAGCCGGTCAATGCCGTTTTTAACCAGATTCTCGCAGGCTTTCAGGCGCCCTTCCCAATCCCGAAACTCCGGGCAACGAGCCGTGCCAATGATGGTACCGCCCTTGGAAATCGTATTAGACACATCCCCCCAGGTCAGTTCATGAATACAGGAGCCGCCCTGAACCGCACCCAACCAACCTTCACGTATCGCGAACGGCTTGGCTCCCAAAACTATGGCGGAACGCACCGCGGATCGCACCGCCGCGTTCATGCCCTGGGCGTCACCACCAGAAGTGAGAATGCCAATGCGCTTGTCCTGTTTCGGCTGTGTCGCCCTCGTTTTCGCGCTAGATTTCCCAGTTTTTGCCGGCTTCGCAGGCGCACCCATCTGTCTCTCCCCTCAAATCTGTGCCGGTCGTCCGGCCCGGTTTTATTCTCTCGAATTTTTCACCCTTTTGGGTGTTAAACGTGAACTTTCCCGTCCCTAAGCTGAAAGCAACCCGTCAAGGAATTGACGAAACCAATCGAGCAAAGGAGTAATCCATGTCTACTGAAAATGTCACGCCCGCTGGGCCCGGCGTGCCCCAGCCCGAGGTGAAAAAGACGCTGGCTTTTGTGGCCTTGGCACTGTGCATCGTGGCTTCCATCATTATGCTTGCCGGTCACATCATTACAGGTCAACAGGTCGCTGCCGTGGCTGGTGGGGACATTAGCCAAATGGGGCTGGACGAGTTGAAAAATGCTGCGGACGTGGCTGATAAGGCCGGAGATCAGCTCCTGGTTTATGTGGGGATTGCAGGATTGTTGAACTTCGTAGCTTTCATCCTGAGTTTGGTCGCTCTGATTAAGTCCCACCCCAAGACCCTGCCCTTGATTATTTTCCTGGTGGTTATCATTTTGCCAAGTATTGCCCT
>NZ_CABTWO010000046.1 GCF_902488535.1 uncultured Mobiluncus sp. | reverse complement strand
TTTTGCGCGACTATTGTCGCAAAACGCTCACCCCCCAGCCTCTCGCTGAGTCGCCCCCAACGCTCCCCGCCCCGCCAGCCTAAATTCCGGTGTAAATAACCTGAATTCAGCGCTGTTCAGTCGTAAAACCTCCTGTGGTTTTTCGGAATAGTTGCACGAACGACCGATTTCAACCCAGAATCTGGGCCATCATCAACTCCCTATTTTCTAACCCTGCAGGTTATGGCGATTCTAGTTGCGTAGAGTCCGCACTTATCAGAGTAAAATCGGTCGTTCATGCAAGACGGGCCGGTTTTACGCGAGGGCGGTGGTGGAGGGGGGACCTCGAGGGAGCATATGGGTGTTCGTAGTTTTTCTTAGCGGCTTTGCCGCTTAGAAAAACAGAACGGGACCCCATTTCTGCGACTGAGAGGCATCCCCCCGAACGCCGCCAGACCTCGCGGCACCCCGAACGCCGCCTGACCTCGCGGGCATACGGGCGCCGCCCTTGCGGCAAAATCTAGGCTAGACGAACCCGCGCAGAGTGGTTTGAGGGGGCTGGCGCTTGTGTGAAAGAATGAACTCATGGCTGATTTTGTAGCTCCAGATTATGTTCCCAGTGACGTTCTCGAGCACCCAGTGACTGAGATTCCAGACATTCCCGGGTGGAAAAAGGCAGCGGCAGGCAAAGTTCGGGAAATCTTTATTCCCGAAGACGCCGCCGGGATTTCCACCGCAGACCGTTTGATGTTGGTGGCGACCGACCGGATTTCGGCTTACGACTTTATCCTCGACACCCCGATTCCCGGTAAGGGCGCGGTGCTGACCCAACTGTCTCGCTGGTGGTTTAACCAGCTTAACGGCCTGGTCAACACCCATTACCTCGGAGTTGACGTGCCGGCGGAGGTCGCGGGACGGGCGATGATTACCCGACGGTTGGAAATGTATCCGGTCGAATGCGTGGCTCGCGGCTATTTGACCGGGTCGGGGTTGGCTGAATATCAGCAATCCGGCGCGGTGTGTGGCATTGCCCTGCCGCCGGGACTGCGCGAGGCCTCGAAACTGTCCGAACCGATTTTCACTCCCGCTATCAAGGCTGAACTGGGCGAACACGATGAAAATGTTTCCGCCTCCCGCATTGCCCAGCTGCACGGTCGGGCGGTAGCAAAGAACCTGACGGATCTGACCCTGCAGATTTACCGCAAAGCCGCCGAAATCGCGGCTGAACGCGGGATTATCCTGGCGGACACGAAGTTTGAATTCGGGGCGCTGCCCGGACACTACGTCCACGGCGACACCCTCGATGACGCCGCCGCGTCTTTCGTGCTGGGCGACGAAGTCATCACCCCGGACTCCTCCCGTTTCTGGCCCGCGGATGCCTGGGTGGAAGGCCAGGTCACCCCCAGTTTCGACAAACAGTATGTGCGGGACTGGCTGACGGGTCCCCAGTCCGGGTGGGATCGTCACGGCGACGCCAAGCCTCCGGCTTTGCCTCCCGAGGTGGTCCAGCGCACCAGCGAACGCTACTTGGAGGCTTACCGGATTCTGACCGGCCAGCCGCTTATCTAAAACTCTGAAACGCTTGCCGGAATCCCGGAAAGCCCCCTATCCACGGAAAAAAGGAAGAAAAATGGGAAAAATCGTTGTTGAGGTTATGGTGAAACCAGAGATTCTCGACCCGCAGGGCAAAGCCATTAAAGGCTCGCTGGCCCGGCTGGGAATCGACAACTTTGTGGACGTGCGCCA
>NZ_CABTWO010000045.1 GCF_902488535.1 uncultured Mobiluncus sp. | reverse complement strand
TTTTTTCCCAGGGGGGGGCCCCGCCGCGGCGCGCGGGGACGCTTGGGGCCCACCCCCTCCTCAAAGGCCCGGGCGGGGAGGAGGGGGCCCCCGCCGATGCCGTCCCCGCCGGTGCGCGCCCCGAACAGCACCACGTGGTTACCCACGCCGGTCGCGTTCGCCAGGTGAATGTCCTGGTGACGCAGCACCCCCACGCACAAGGCGTTGACCAGCGGGTTTCCTTGGTAGCTGGGGTCAAACTCGGTTTCGCCGCCGATGTTGGGCAACCCCAGGCAGTTGCCGTAGCCGCCCACGCCCGCGACCACGCCGTGCACCACGCGAGCCGTGTCGGGGTGGTCTACTGACCCGAAACGCAGCTGGTCCATGACCGCCACCGGGCGCGCCCCCATCGCCATGATGTCACGCACGATACCGCCCACCCCGGTGGCAGCGCCCTGGTACGGCTCCACAAAAGAGGGGTGGTTGTGCGACTCAACCTTAAACGTCACCGCGTAGTCGTCCCCAATGTCGACCACCCCCGCGTTTTGGCCCATGCCGACCAGCAGGTGTTTCTTCATTTCCGCGGTGGTTTTCGCGCCGAACTGTTCCTTCAGGTGCTTCTTTGAAGATTTATACGAGCAGTGTTCGGACCACATGACGGAATACATCGCCAGTTCCGCCGCGGTGGGCCGGCGTCCCAGAATCTCTTTGATATGCGCGTATTCCCCGTCTTTCAGCCCTAAAGCCCGGTAATCTTGCGGCTCGTCGGGGGTCTGTTGGGCATTTTCAACAGTGTCATAAGTCGTCATGAGTGGTTTCCTTTATTAGTTGATTTGGGGGTTTGGCGGTGCGGTTTTCTAAGGGGCCGCAATCTGGACTTTCGCTTAGACCAGCACTGAGCTAATGGCGGAAGTAAAGAACTTGAGGCCGTCAGTGCCGATCCGATTATCCTGACCGGGGGTGGGGCCGAAACCCGGCTCCACCGCGTGCTCCGGGTGCGGCATCAAGCCGACCACGTTACCTTGTGCATTCGTAATCCCGGCGATGTCGTTCAACGAACCATTGGGGTTGCCCAGCGGGCCAGCGTAGCGGAACACGACCTGACCTTCGCCCTCGAGACGTTCCACGGTGTGCGGGTCAGCCCGGAAATTGCCCTCCCCGTTCTTCAGAGGAATCAGGATTTCTTCGCCCGCGCTGAAAGCGCTGGTCCAAGCCGTGTGATTGTTTTCAACTCGCAGCACCTGGTCGCGGCAGATGAACTTTTTATGCTCGTTACGCATCAGAGCCCCATCCAGCAGATGCGCTTCGGTCAGCACCTGAAACCCGTTACAAATCCCCAACACCGGCATACCCCGACCGGCGGCCTCGACGATTGACTCCATCACCGGGGCAAAACGCGCAATCGCGCCGCACCGCAAATAGTCCCCGTACGAAAACCCGCCCGCCAAGACGATGGCATCAACCCCGTGCAAGTCCGCGTCTTGGTGCCACAACCGAACCGGCGTGGCGCCAGCCAAACGCACCGCCCGGCGCGCGTCCTGGTCGTCGAGGGTCCCCGGGAACGTCACGACCCCAACTTTTGCGCTCATGCTTGCGCCTCCGTGACGGCTTTGACAGCCACAACGTCCTCGATAATCGGGTTGGACAGCAGGGTTTGCGCGGCCTGGCGAGCCGCCTCGAGGTCCGCTTCGGTGACGTCACCAGCGGTGTCCAAGGTGAAGCGTTTGCCCTGGCGCACGTCCACAAAGTTGTCGATTCCCAGCCGGGCCAGCGAGCCTTTAATGGCTTTGCCCTGCGGGTCGAGAATCTCTGGTTTCACCATAACCTCAACAACGATTTTTCCCATTTTTCTTCCTTTTTTCCGTGGATAG
>NZ_CABTWO010000044.1 GCF_902488535.1 uncultured Mobiluncus sp. | reverse complement strand
TGGATGCCCACCCTGCTGGGGTATGCCGCGGTGCAGGACGTGCTTGCGGCGAAACCGGGGGATCCGGCCAAAGTTATGGGGGTGCGCTACAACCGGATTGCCCGGCTGGACCTGACTCAGACCGTGGCAGCGACCTTGAACGTTCGCGATCTGATTAAGGCCGGGGAATATGATCAGGCGATCGCCTCGCGGGGGACTTCCTTTACCGACATGGTAGAGATTTTCCGGGTCTTGTCCACCCCGCCCTCGCTGCTGAAACCTTTGCCCCGCAAGGCGAAAAAAGTTGCGGTGATGCACGTGGGAGGCTTGGCTCCGGGGATGAATATGGCCGCTCGAGCCGCGGTTCGTTTCGGACTGCAACGCGGCTTGGAAGTCTTGGGTATAGAGGGTTCTTGGGAAGGGCTCATTGACGGCAAGGTTCGCAAACTGCTCTGGAAAGACGTAGAAGGCTGGGACTTTCAGGGCGGCGCCGAGCTGGGAACGAAGCGTGAGGTGCCCACGGTAGAACAGTTCTATGCGATTGGCCGCTCGATTGAAAACCACCATATCGATGCGCTGGTGCTGATTGGGGGCTACAACGCCTATCTGTCCGCCCAAGCCATCAGCGGAGAACTGAAACATTACCCGGCCCTAAAGATACCGATGGTCATCGTCCCGGCGTCCATCGACAACAACCTTCCGGGAGCCGAAATCTCAATCGGGGCTGACACCGCGCTGAACAACGCGGTGTGGTCTATGGACTTGATGAAAGAATCGGCTGCCGCCTCAAAACGTTGCTTCATCACCGAAACCATGGGACGCCACTGCGGCTACCTAGCGCTAATGAGCGGAATCGCCGCCGGAGCGGAGCGAGTTTACCTCGAAGAGGAACCGATTAGCCTGGAGACGTTAGGTAAACACGCCACCGAAATGCGTGACGCGTTCGCAAAAGGCCGTCGCCTCGCCCTCGTGGTTCGCAACGAACTGGCGGGGGGAAACTATGACATGAAATTCATGGCCAACGTGTTCAAACAGGAGTCTCAGGGCTGCTTTGACGTTCGTATCGACGCGGTAGGGTATCTGCAGCAGGGCGGGGCCCCCTCTCCTTTTGACCGGCTCCTCGCGGTGCGGCTGATGTGGGAAACGATGCGTCACATTGATGCCGCCCTGGATTCCGGGCAATGCGCCATCGAATATATCGGCGAGGAAAACGGCCAGATGTCCTACCACGACATTTCTCAGATGGAGAAACAAGTTGATCCGGAGAAGCGCCGTCCCATCAACCAATGGTGGATGGGCTTGCGACCCCTGATTGAAGCGATGGCCAGCTCCAACCCGCCAATCAAAGACTTCCCCCTGCCGGTCATTGACATGAGCGGACCGAAGTCATAACTGTCGCACTTGATTGAGATGACGCACCACCAACCGTAAGAACAGCAACGCAACCCGATCCCGGGCAAACTATCGAACAGAAAGGGAAAACTCAATGGAAACGAAAGACCCCACCACCCTGGCAGCATGGAAAGACCTCAATGCGATGGCCGCGGGATTCCACCTGGATTTGCGCAAAGCTTTTGCAGCCGATCCCGCCAGGGCGGAGAATCTCTCATTCTCGGCCGCGGATTTGCACGTGGATTTGTCAAAGAACCTGATTACCGGGGCGGTGTTTGAAAAACTCTTGGAGCTTTCCACCCAGGC
The DNA here is from genome assembly GCF_902488535.1 of uncultured Mobiluncus sp. Lineage (GTDB taxonomy): Bacteria > Actinomycetota > Actinomycetes > Actinomycetales > Actinomycetaceae > Mobiluncus. The sequence continues at coordinate 426 of NZ_CABTWO010000044.1, read as the reverse complement.
CGGCGTGCGCGACTTGAGTGAGGCCATGTTCAACGGCGAACACATCAACAACACGGAAAACCGAGCGGTGCTGCACACCGCGCTGCGAGCTCCCGCCGGAACCCAGCTGATGGTGGACGGTAGGGATGTCATTGCCGATGTTCACGAGGTCTTGGGGCGAATTTACGACTTCGCCGACGCGGTGCGTGACGGGTCTTGGGTTGGGGTCAGTTCCAAACGTATCCAGACCGTGGTCAATATCGGTATTGGAGGTTCTGACCTGGGGCCTTACATGGCTTACGAGGCGTTGCGGCCTTACGTGAAGCCTGGCCTGGAATGCCGTTTTGTGTCCAACATTGACCCCACGGACATTATGGAAAAAACCCGCGACCTGGATCCGGAAACGACCCTGTTCATCATCGCTTCCAAGACTTTCACCACCCTGGA
>NZ_CABTWO010000043.1 GCF_902488535.1 uncultured Mobiluncus sp. | reverse complement strand
TTATCGTGCGCGCCCCGAAGCTCGTGTCCCTGGTTTTGTAGGATTTGTCAGTACAAAAAATTTGCTAAATTACGGGATTTCAACGGTTTCTGGCTTGCAAACTTAGGTATACCTAACTTAGGCTATACCCATGAAGAGAGTTAAAAACAAGCAAATTAAAGAAACCTTAACCGTAGCTGCGCTTTTGTGCCTGGGAGCCTCTCTCAGCGCGTGCAGTGGGACTCCCAGCTCCAGTTCGGATTCAGCCGCACCAGGCAAACCCCTGGTCCTCACCACATTTACCGTGTTGCAGGACATGGCTCAAAACGTCGCCGGAGACCACCTGGAAGTCCGCTCTATCACCAAACCTGGGGCGGAAATCCACGATTACCAACCCACACCCTCGGACTTAAAGTCGGCGCAGAAAGCGAAACTGATTTTAAATAACGGGCTGGATTTGGAACGCTGGTTCACGAAGTTTACCGCCGATCTGGATGCCAAAAAGGTCAATGTTTCGCAGGGCGTAGAGCCTATTCCGATTACCGAAGGTGACTACAAGGGTAAGCCCAATCCCCACGCTTGGATGAGCCCGAAAAATGGCGCCCTCTACGTGAAAAATATGGCAAAAGCCTTCTGCGATTTAGATGCAAAGAACTGCTCCGAGTACCAGGAAAATGCCCAACAGTATGGCACCACGATTGAAACAGTCGGCGAGGACATCACTTCCACACTTTCTCAGCTCGACCCGTCACAACGTACTTTGGTCAGCTGTGAGGGAGCATTCTCGTATCTGACTCGTGACTATAACCTCAACGAGAAATTCCTGTGGGGCGTAAATGCCGAAGGAGCCCTCACTCCCTCTCGCGTAGCGGAAGTGGAAGACTATGTGAAGCAAAACCACGTTCCCGCAGTTTTCTGCGAATCCACCGTGGGAGACAAAATGCGACCCGTTGTGGAAGCCACAGGGGCGAAATTTGGTGGGGAATTGTATGTTGATTCCTTATCAGACGCAGATGGAGACGTTCCGACCTATCTGGATCTGTTGCGCTACGACGCAGATTTGATTACCCGAGGATTGACTCAGAAATGAATGATGCTCTCGACAACCGCATAGAGCCAGGCGGGGCTGCAGCTGAACCCAGCCCAAATTCAGCCCCACCTGTATTAGAAGTCTCAGATTTGCATGTTCGTTACGGAGCTAATGTGGCACTGGAAGGTGCCAGTTTAACCGTGCCGCGCGGTCAAATTTGTGGTCTGGTAGGGATGAACGGATCGGGAAAATCAACGCTGTTCAAATCCATCACCAACAGTGTTTCGTATCAAAAGGGCAGCATTAAAGTTGCCGGAATTGACGCGAACCAAGCCCGGAAACAGAAACTGATTGGTTACGTTGCACAAAACGAGGAAATCGATTGGGACTTCCCGGTTAACGTAAACCAAGTCGTCATGATGGGGCGGTATGGATTCATGGGATCTACCCGTCGTCCCAAATCTGCAGACGTGGCAGCAGTGCAAGCCGCGTTAGAAATGGTGGAATTGCAAGATTTACAGCAGCGCCAAGTTGGGGCGTTGAGTGGCGGCCAAAAGAAAAGGGTGTTTATCGCCCGCGCGATTGCCCAAGGTGCGCCGCTCCTGCTCCTCGATGAACCGTTTGCCGGAGTAGACAAATACTCCGAAAGCAATATCGTCGATTTGCTGCGCAAAATCTCGGCAAAAGGCACCACGGTGGTGGTTTCAACCCACGATTTGGCTTCTTTGGAAAAGCTCTGCGATGAAGTAGTTTTGCTGTATCGCCGCGTAGTTTATCAAGGTGCTCCCGCTGGCGCCTTAGACCCGCAGAACCTTGCGAAAGCGTTTGGATTAAATCCCGCCGCGTCAGGAGGTGGAAAGTGAATTTTTATGAAGCTTTCATCGAAATGTGGACGCAGCAGTTTATGCTCCGCGGCATCATCGTCACCGGAGTCGCGGCGGCAGTTTGTGCCGTGTTGTCCTGCTGGCTGGTCTTAATTGGCTGGTCATTGTTAGGTGATGCCCTGTCCCACGCAATTCTTCCCGGAATCGTCGTGTCCTACCTTTTGGGAACGCCCTTCGCAATAGGAGCCCTCGTGGCAGCTTTGCTGGTGGTGGGATTGATTGGCGCAGTGCGGGGGCGCGGACGGGTCAAAGAAGACACATCTATTGGCGTGGTATTCACGACAATGTTTGCCTCCGGTCTGGTCTTAATCAGTCTGTTCCCCAGTCATATCGATTTGCACCATATTTTGTTTGGCGACATGCTCGGTATCACCAGAGCCGATATGTGGCAGGTCTTGATATTGAGCCCACTCGCTCTGGTGCTGTTGTTATACAAAAAGCGGGATTTGGTGCTGTATGCCTTCGACAAGACTCATGCCCACACTATCGGCATCTCTACAACCTGGTTGGCGACTCTGTTGCTGGTAGCTCTCTCTTTGACAGTCGTGGTGGCGATGCAGGCAGTGGGCGCAATCCTCATCGTGGCACTGGTGATTACCCCTGGCGCAACCGCCCGGCTGCTCACAAACCGGTTCAACGCTATGCTATGGATAGCTCCTTTGTTTTCCGTATTCTGCGTCGTGCTGGGAGCCTATATTTCCTACTGGTTCGATACAGCGTCAGGAGCCACGGTCGTGCTGCTTGAAGGCGTATTGTTCCTGATCGTTTGGCTGGTGGATTTGCTTCGGCAACAGCGTCTGCAGCGCTATCATGGCGCGCAGTCTGTCGCCCCCGGTCCTGACCCGGAACCTCAACAGGTTGCTTCTTGAGGCACCCCTCTAGGGCAGGCCGAGGTAGCGCAACACCGCCTTGGCGCTGCCCTTGTTGAGGTC
>NZ_CABTWO010000042.1 GCF_902488535.1 uncultured Mobiluncus sp. | reverse complement strand
GGGACGAAATCGTCCGGGGTGGTGCGGATTTTGAAGGATCTGGACACGGACATCAAAGACCGTCACGTCTTAATCGTGGAGGACATTATCGATTCCGGCTTGACCCTGTCTTGGCTGGAGGCAAACCTGCGCACCCGGGGGTGTGCGTCCCTGAATATCGCGACTTTGTTGCGTAAACCCGATGCCGCCAAAGCGGTAGTCAATCCGCGCTACGTCGGTTTCGATATCCCTAACGAATTCGTGGTCGGATACGGCCTGGATTATGCCGAACACTACCGCAACCTGCCGTTTATCGGGCTTTTAGCGCCCCACGTTTACGAAAAGTAGTCGCGCGGCTAATCCTGGGGAAACACGTAGTCGGGATCGATGGCGTCCAGATGCTGGCGCACTTTCGCGTTTTCTTCCTGGGCAGAGCGGTACAGGGCTTCGTAGCTGTCCAGAGTTTTTTCAAAGTCGTGGGGTTTGGCTATATCTAGGCTCATCTTGCCCATAAACTTGCGTTTTTGCTCATTCAAAGCCAGGTCTTCCAGGTAATCGGAGAGAGCCTCGACATCTCCGGGCTGGAACAGGTAGCCGTTGACACCGGGACTCACCAAGTGCGGCAGCCCTACCGCATTCGCCAAGATTACCGGAATCCCCGAACTCAGTGCCTCCAAAGTCGCCAAAGACTGCAGTTCCCCAGTGGAGGCATTGACAAAAATATCGCTGCGTGCATACATCTCAATGAGGGCATCGTCGTCCAGGTAACCATGGAAAGTAACCCGGTCTATGACCCGCAGTTCCGCAGCTTTCCGCCGCAAATCTTCTTTTTTCGTGCCGGTTCCCACAATGTCAAAGTGCAGTTTGGTGGAGGGCTGCAGCAGAGCCAGCGCGGTGATGATGTCGTCCACGTGTTTCTGGTTTTCCAGACGTCCCACGTACAGAAGGTGCGGAATTTGGTGTTTTTCAGCCTTTTGAGCGGCAGCTCGGTGCACGGGCAGATTCACCCCGTTGCTGATAGAGATGCCTCCGCCCAGATGCGCGTGTTCTTTCATGACCGCGATGGCGGCGGGGCTGGGAGCGACCAGACGATCGGCTCGTTGGAACACATTTGCCAGGTCCCTCCAGGCCATATCCGCCAGCAGCTTGCCGATGAACTTCGGTACACAGCAAGAGATACGGTCAAGGAGGTTTTCCGGGGTGAAGTGATTTGTCACAACCAACGGCAGTCCCAATTCGTTGGCGTATTTACACACGACTCGACCCACACTGAGGTGGGATTGCACGTGCACCACATCGGGGTTTATACCCTGCAGAATTCGGCGCACGGTGCTATTAATTTTCCAAGGCATACTCAGAGAGAAACCACGGAGATAGGCAAATTCGTGGGAGCGCATCCGATGCTCGGAAATACCCGCAACGTTGGTGATATACGGCCGGGAAACCGGGGAAGGAGCGATGATATGAACGCTGTGGCCCCGAGCACGCAGCCCGCGAGCCAAGTTCTGAGAAAAAATCGCATTTCCACTCACGTCTGGGGGATAAGAATCAGCCGCGATAACAATCTTCATGATGCTCTCTTTATAGTTGGCGTAAAACTGGGGGAATGCACCCATTTTATAGCTGTTTGGTAGGCTTAAGGTGTTGTACCGGATAACGGAAAAGTGAACATGGACAAGACGAATAAAACTCCAAAGAAAAAACAAATCTCTGGCGGCATTGCGGCCTTTGTAGTCATCGCAATAATCGTGGCTTTCATGGTTTTTTCTGCCCAAGGCGGTCCCACTCGCATTACCACCGACGAAGGTTTGACGTTGTTGCGGGGCAGCACCGTTGAAAAAGTCGTTATCAACGATGGCACCCAGACCGTCAGTATGGAGTTGACCAAGTCCTACCAACGTCCGCGGGTTTACCTGCCCAAAGACGGTCCTTTCGGGTTGAAACCGAATGCGGATGCGGGTAAAAAGGTTTCTTTTTCTTATGTTCGTCCCCAAGCGGAGACGGTTGCGAAAGCGGTAGCCGACGCGAAACCAAAGAAGGGTTTTGATTCTATCTATCCGGTGTCCTCCTGGTGGGAGTCCATGCTCACTTTGATGGTGCCGATGATTATCATCTTTGTGGTGTTTTTCTGGTTTGTTTCGCGCATGGGCGGGGGAATGGGTCCCCTCGGAATGGGTCGAGCCAAGCCTCGAATGTTCAACAAAGAGGACGAAACGAAAGTGACGTTCGCAGACGTTGCGGGGGTCAATGAGGCTGTGGAGGAATTGGAGGAAATCAAAGAGTTCCTGGCGGAGCCCGAAAAGTTTCACAAGCTCGGGGCGAAAATTCCCAAGGGAGTGCTGCTCTACGGTCCTCCCGGCACCGGTAAGACCCTGTTGGCTCGCGCGGTTGCGGGAGAAGCCGGGGTGCCGTTCTTTTCGATGAGCGGTTCCGAGTTCGTCGAGATGTTCGTGGGTATGGGCGCCTCACGAGTGCGGGATTTGTTTGAGCAGGCGCGGGCGGCGGCTCCGGCCATCATTTTTGTTGACGAGATTGACGCGGTGGGTCGCCACCGCGGCACCGGCTTGGGCGGGGGGCACGATGAACGCGAACAGACCTTGAACCAGCTGCTGGTGGAGATGGACGGATTCGATGAACGCACCAACGTCATCATGATTGCCGCTACCAACCGTGCCGACGTGCTCGATCCGGCTTTGCTGCGTCCCGGTCGTTTTGACCGTCAAGTGGCGGTCGAAGCGCCGGATTTAAAGGGACGCGAAGCGATTCTGGCGGTTCACTCCAAGAACAAGCCCTTGGCTCCCGACGCGGATATGAAATCTCTGGCCAAACGCTCCCCCGGATTCACCGGTGCGGATTTGGCCAATGTTTTGAACGAAGCGGCCCTGCTGGCAGCACGTCACAGTCGGGAAGTCATTACCGCTCACGATCTCGATGAAGCGGTGGATCGGGTTATTGCCGGGCCCCAGAAGCATTCCCGGATTATGAACGACCACGACAAACTGGTCACTGCCTACCACGAGGGTGGTCACGCCTTGTGCGCCGCGGCATCGAACTATTCCGACCCCGTGACGAAAGTGACGATCCTGCCCCGTGGACACGCCTTGGGCTACACCATGGTCATGCCCACCGAGGATCGCTATTCCGAGACCCGTAACCAGCTGCTGGATCAGCTGGTTTACGCTATGGGAGGACGAGTCGTAGAGGAAATCGTGTTTCAGGACCCCTCTACCGGGGCGTCTAATGACATTGAAAATGCCACCGCTATCGCCCGCAAGATGGTAACCCGCTGGGGCTTGTCGGCCGGGCTGGGGGCGGTTCGTTACGGTAGCTCCCACGATGAACCTTTTGTGGGCATGGATTACGGCAAAGCGCAAGAGTATTCCGATTCCACCGCCCATGCTATCGACGCGGAGGTGCAAAATTTGATGGAAACCGCCACGCGGGAAGCTTGGTCCATCAT
>NZ_CABTWO010000041.1 GCF_902488535.1 uncultured Mobiluncus sp. | reverse complement strand
TCGCCGGTTGCGGCGATAGGTTGCGAGGCAGGACGTTTCTTCGTGCCGACCGTAACTTTTTCGTTAACCGGTTGGGCCACAACCTTTTCACTCAAGATTTCTTCGGAGGAACCCACACCGTCGATGCTGCGCACCTTCTTTGTGATCTCTTTTTCTCCGACCACGCCCTTCTGCGTCACGACCTTTTCGTCAGTGAACTTCGAATCATCGCTGGTAGTTTCGGTTTCGAACTGAATCGGCTCGCTGGCCGTAACCTTTTCTTCCGTGATGCGCTGCACCTGCACGATAGGTGCCGCGCCGGGGTTGAACAGCACCTGGACAGCATCCAAGTCGGTCAGTTTCACTTTGTTGCGAGTGAGGATGTCCTCCGGGGTGATGTCGGACTTCGCGGCTTTCATCTGCGCGGTAGCCCCATCGTGGACCAGTTGATAAACCTCACCCGGCGCAAAAAGAGCCAACGGCACGCCATGCAAATCCTTGCCGCTGGTGCCCACAAATTGCACCGCTTGGCCTTCCCAGAGTTTTTTAATCGCCGCGCTCGCGGAGTTTTCGGTCGTGTCGATGTCTTTCCTGGCGCCGTTAACCATGACGGTTAACCCCCGAGAACTTTCAATAGTGATCTTCATCCCATTCTCGACGGGGGTTTTAGGCCCGGGGATGATGGAGTCTTTAGCGCTGAAACTCACGCCGTTTTCAGCCAACAGGTCGGATACGGTAGCCCCCCAGCCGCCGAATTCCTGGACTTTGCCGTCGGCAACCACAGTGGCGGTCTTGTGCGCCATCGCAAAAGCGGTGCCGATGCCGGTGCCCAGCACCAAAGTGGCTGCCAGAGCGCCAACGAGAGGCGCAAAAAACTTTCGAGAGCCTCGAACCGGATTTGTTTGAAGGTGGCGCGGGGCTCGTGTGGGGGATACGTTCATGTTCGTAGTATTCTCTTCCATCAACAAAAATGTTACCGAATCGTTATATTTTTGTCCAGCTCGTTATCTATTGTACACCTTTAGTTAACAACAACCACTACTTTCACAGTGTTAACTTTCCTAACAATCCGGTGCTGACCTGGATAAATCCTAAAAATCATAGACGGCCGTGGCGTTACGGTAAGTTTGTTCGCGCAAGTCCTCGCTCGTAACCTGGGTTAGTTCCGCCAAGAAGTCCGCGGTATGTCCAATGAGATAGGAGGCGTTGGGCTGGCCTCGATAGGGCTGGGGCGTCAAATACGGAGCATCAGTTTCAATGAGGCGCAGATGAGCTGGCATCGCTAGGGCTCCAGCTTGAATATCTTGGTTGGCGTGGTAGGTGACGTTTCCCGCAAAAGAAGCGTACCAGCCATTTTCTGTCAAAATTTCGGCCAGCTCAGCGTCCCCCGAAAAGCAGTGAAAAACCGTTTTTCGCGGCGCCCCGCAGCGCCGCAAAATTTCTACGCAATCCTGATGGGCGTCACGGTCATGAATCTGCAGGGGTAAATCCAAGGCTTTCGCCAGCTCGATATGTGCCGCAAATGCTTGCTTTTGCGCTTCCTTGCCCGTTTCGGCAGTGCGAAAATAGTCCAAACCGGTTTCCCCGATAGCCACCACTGCCTCCGGAAATTCACGGGCTGTCCGTTCCACCGTCGCTAAAGCGTCATTGAGGGACGTTTCCTGCCAGGGTTCACGCTTCTGCACCACGTTATCCGGCGCCGTATCCAAAATCCCCAAGTGACGCGGAGCATCGTTAGGATGAATGGCCACCGCAAACCGCACCATTTCAAAAGCGGAGCCGGAAAACCGCTCGCGGTCGACACTCAGCACCTGAACTTCCGGAAGGCTACACAGAGAGACGACAACTCGTTGCACACCTGATTGTTCCGCCCGTTCCATTTGTTCTTCTGCGCTGAGCCGCACCCCGGAGGAATCGCTGACATAGTCCCCCGGCAACAAAGGCAAATGGGTGTGATTATCAAACAGTCTGCCGCTACCAAATGGCCTTTCCCCGCCGTCAAAAGGCTGGCCGCTCACCGGTACGGGTGGCCACACCTTTGGCTTTGACTTACGTTTACTCACCAGCGTCCTCGCAACTTCGTGCTACTTGTGCAGCAGGTTCGCGTACCGTTCGTGTTCTTCCTCAACGACAGACTCGTCAAGTTTTTGGAATACCGGAGCCGGTTTCGCCACCGCTTGCCCCACCTGTACCGGATGACGCTCCCACGTCGGTGCGTTGCGGTAATCTCCGGTGATAATCGGGTAAGTGCGGTCGCTCCCGTCCTCGTTTTTCACATCCAAGTCGACGACTTCTTCGATTCGCGGCAGGGGCGCCACATTCCCAGCCCCGCCCAAAACCTTGTCAATAGCGTTGGACGAAGTCGGCAAGAATGGCGACATCATTAGGTTCAAATCCGTCACCACCTGAGCTAGAACGTGCAGAATTGTTCCCAGCCTCTCGCGCTGCGACTCGTCTTTTAGCTTGAAAGGCTCCGTGGTGGTTACGTAGCGGTTAGCCTCTCCCACGAGGCGCATAATCTCTGCTAGAGCAGCCTTTTGGTGATGGCTTTCGACGAGGCCACCCACGGTTTCGAATCCGGCACTGACAGCATCCAATAGTGCCTGATCTTCAGCTGTGAAATCGCCGGCGGGAGGAATCTCGCCAAATTTCTTTGAAATCATGGAGGCCGTGCGGTTGACCAGGTTGCCCCAGGCAGCCACCAACTCGGAGTTTGTGCGCCGCACAAACTCGCTCCAGGTAAAATCAGAATCCTGATTTTCCGGCCCCGCCGCAGAGATGAAATACCGCAGCGCATCGACTTGGTAGCGAGACAGCATATCGCGCACATAAATCACAATCCCGCGCGAGGAGGCAAATTTCTTGCCTTCCATGGTCAAAAATTCTGAGGAAACTACCTCGGTGGGCAAGTTCAGGATACCTAAGTCGCCAGGCTGACCGCCCAAGTCTCCGCGTCCGTTGTAGCCCAGGATTTCGGCGGGCCAAATCTGGGAGTGAAACACGATATTGTCCTTGCCCATAAAGTAATAGGACAGAGCTTCGGGGTCATTCCACCACTGACGCCAATCCTCTGAGGACTGACCGAAACGACGCGCCCACTCAATGGAAGCCGAGAGGTAACCGATTACCGCATCAAACCAAACATAGAGACGCTTGGGCTGATCCTCCCACCCGGGAATGGGGATACCCCAGTCAATATCACGTGTCATAGCTCGCGGTTTAATGTCTTTTAAGAAGTTCTTGGAGAACTTGATGACGTTGGGGCGCCAATTACCGTTCTTTTCCCGGTCGTCGAGCCACTCATTCAAGGCTTTGGCGAGAGCCGGTAAATCTAAGAAATAATGATCGGTTTCCACAAATTCCGGAGTCTCGCCGTTAATCTTGGAACGCGGGCGAATCAGGTCGGTGGGGTCGAGCTGGTTGCCGCAAGCATCGCACTGATCCCCCCGAGCTCCTTCCGCTCCGCAGATGGGGCAAGTCCCCTCAATATAGCGGTCTGGAAGGGTACGTCCGGTGGAAGGAGAAATCGCGCCCCGGGTGGTCTGCACCTTCATGTAGCCGTTATCTCGCACCACTTTGAACATGGCGCGAACAGTCTCATAGTGATTGCCCGTGGTGGTGCG
>NZ_CABTWO010000040.1 GCF_902488535.1 uncultured Mobiluncus sp. | reverse complement strand
TATATTGAAGGAGCGAAAGCCACCGGGTGGAAACAAGCCATCAACCAACTAGCCGTGGCTTACCCCGACCGATTCGCGGACTACTTGTAAACCAAGCCCCCGCACACAAAAAATCGGACACCCTCGTCCGTAGTGAATTGCGCCTACGTCTCCTTGCTCCATAAGGACGGATTTCGGCAACCCAGAACCTCGAACAAGTTCAGCCAACTTACCTAGTTCGACTCGTTCCACCCCATCAGGGCACAGATCATGAACCAACTCATCGAACTTATTCATCATCAACTCCAGCTTCCAGATCAGTCACTGCCTGCTCGATAGCTTCCCGCAAGACTTTTTGGCAAGCCACGATCTGGCGCAACTCTTCGTTCAAACTCGACGTATCGATGATCTCTCGCACGTCTTCTTGCTCGATGTAGGCGTTCACAGACAGGTTTGCATCGTTAGAGAGAACGTCCTCGTTTGTCACCAGGGCTGCTTCATACTCGACTTCTGCGCGATCCTCGTAGAGCTTGACGATTGTGTCCTGGTGTTCGGGGAAGAGCTTGTTTTTCGTCCCCACTCGCTTGAAGTGTTTCGACGCGTCGATGAAGTGGATCAGGTTATCCGTCTTGGACTTCTTGATCACCAAAATGCAGGTCGTAATCGTCGGTCCGAAGAACAAGTCAGACGGTAGCTGGATGACCGTCTGGATCAGGTTGTTCTTGATCATGTACTCGCGGATCGTCTTTTCGGTACCACCGCGATACAGCGAACCAGGGAAGGAAACGATGGCAGCGGTGCCGTCTACATCAAGGTAGGACAGCATGTGCATGTTAAACGCCCAGTCAGCGTAACGCTGGGGAGCCAGCACACCTGCTGGTGAATAACGATCATCGTTAACCAACACTGGGTCTTCCTTACCCTTCCACTTCCGAGAATACGGAGGGTTAGACACAATGGCGTGGAATGGCTCTACATCGTCATGCTGCGGGTTGGTGAGAGTATTCGCACGTTTGATGTCGAACTTTTCGAACCCAATGTTGTGCAGGATCATGTTCATCCGCACCAGGTTGTACGTGGTCAAGTTAATCTCTTGCCCGTAGAACCCACCCACGTTTTCTTCCCCGAGAACCTTGGCGAACTTCAGCAAGAGAGAGCCTGAGCCACACGCCGGGTCGTAGACGCTGTGAACCTTGGCCTTGCCAGATGCTGCGATTCGGGCGAGGACTTCAGAGACTTCCTGCGGGGTGAAGTACTCACCACCGGATTTACCCGCTTGAGAAGCATACATCTGCATGAGGAATTCGTACGCATCACCGAAAACGTCGATAGCGTTATCCCCGAAATCACCAAACGGCAGCTCGTGTATCTCGTAAATAAGTTCGTAGAGCTTCTCGTTCCGTTCCGGAACAGTCTCACCAAGCCTGTTCGAGTTGACCTGGAAGTCATCGAACAGACCCTTAAAATCGGCCTCCGACTCCGTACCTACGGCGGAGGACTCAATCCCCTTAAAGACCTGTTCTAGCGTCTCGTTGAGGTTTGGGGTCTTCTTCTGTGCCACCTTTTGCTTGGCATCTTGGTAGACGTTCTCAAACAAGCGAGACGGCGGTATGAAGAAACCCTTTTCTTCTACCACACCGTCGCGCCCAACTTCTGCGTCCTCATCTGAGAGGTTGGCGTAGTCGAGTCCGTCTTCTTCAGCGTTGAGGAAGGTAGTCAGATTCTCCGAAATGAAACGGTAGAACAGCATGTTGAGGACATAGCTTTTGAAGTCCCAGCCATCGACGGAACCGCGCAACTCTTCGGCAATCCTCCAGATGGTTTTCTGTAGGTCTGCGCGTTGCTTGCTCCCGTCAACTGGAGCGTTTTCCGCGACTTCCTTGGCTACATCTGCCATTGCTACGTCCTTTCACCTTGATGCGCTTTCTACTGGGGCGATTATCTCATGAGCTGCGACATGTCCGGGGTGGTCACTGCACGGACGTTTGCACGTAAAGACGGTTGCCCAGGTCGTGCATATGTGAGAACCACCTAATAAGGGTTGCGTCCCGCAGTGTGGTGTAACGCTTGCTGATGGTGGTCCCTGGGGAAATACAGGGGCGGCCACCGCCAGTAGAGAGTGTCCGATTCTTTGTGTGCGGGGGGTTGGTTTACAAGTAGTCCGCGAATCGGTCGGGGTAAGCCACGGCTAGTTGGTTGATGGCTTGTTTCCACCCGGTGGCTTTCGCTCCTTCAATATAGCCGTTGCACTCAACGTCGCGCTTTGCTTTCTTCGCTCGCTGCGCAGCGCGCTTGTCTGCGATGCTTCAGACGATCTTCCAGCAACCCGACGCCCAATCCACCTGGGCTCAAGCCCGCGAAGTCGTTGACCTGTTGGAGCCGAAGTTCCCGCAGGTTGCGGCGTATCTGGAGGAGTCACTCGATGAGGCGCTGGCGTTTACCGCAGCGCCGAAACCGGTCTGGACGAAGGTGTGGTCAAACAACCCCACCGAGCGGTTAAACCGGGAGATCCGCCGGCGCACCGACGTCGTGGGTATCTTCCCGAACCGCGAATCAATCATCCGGCTTGTTGGCGCCGTCCTTGCCGAGCAACACTACGATCGGATCCAACAAGAACGCTACATGTCACTATCCGCACTCGAGCACACCAAACACCTCATGCACCAACCCAACCCCCACACAGGAAATGACCATGGCGACCACCACCAGCTAACCGCCTAACCAAACCCCCAACTTCATACCGAGCCGAAAGCACAAACGGCTACACCACTACACGGGATTTGACCGTGGAACTTCAGTCATCGTTGCTTCCTTGTGAATCTGTAGACGCCTGATTGTCCCACAGGAATCACTCATTTTCGGGCAACAAATGTTGGTGTTTCACCGCACGAGCAGGAGGTTTGCAGCGCAGTGCCGCTAGCCAAACACAACCCCCGCACGCTCCCCCCCGTTGCACGCGTGAACACATTTCTCTTTACTTTCCCACACTTTGCAAATTAAGGTAAGCCTTGGCTAGTAAAGGGTAGCTTTACCTTAATTGGATGCCACCCTTCGACGGCCACGTTACACACGAGAAAGTTCTGAATATGTTCATCGCCGCTTTCCTGGTCGGCCTCCGCGAGGGCTTGGAAGCATCCCTTATCGTCGGCATGTTATTCGCCGCCATCAAGCGCCGCAGCAGCACCACCACCGGCGACGACAAGGGTCACCTGAACACCGCGGCCCGCACCGTGTGGGTCGGTGTGGTCTTGGCAGCAGTGATCTGCACGGCGCTCGGCGCGCTATTCACCTTTGGCCGCTACGGATTGTCGTTCCGTGCCCAGGAAGCGATCGGCGGCACCATGTCGCTGATCGCGGTGGCCATGATCACTGGCATGGTCCTCTCCTTAAGCAACAAGGGCGGCAAACTGCGCACCATGCTCGAGGACAAAACGGGCGTTGCGCTGACCAAAGGCAAGCAGGCCATGTTCTGGCTCGCGTTCGTCGCCGTTGCTCGCGAAGGCATTGAACTAACCCTCCTATTGTGGGGCTGGATGACCACACCAAGTGCGGTCATTGGCGCGTTCGCCGGCATTGGGGTTGCCATCGTGATGGGTTGGCTGATCTACCGGGGCGCTCTTCGCCTGAATCTGGGCACATTCTTCACCTGGTCGAGTGCTCTACTCATCATTGTGGCGGCGGGCATCCTCGCCTACGCCATCCACGATCTGCAGGAGGCGCAGTTCCTCCCCGGGCCGTTCTCCGGCGCACCGATTGCTCCGACGCACCCGCGTACCGGCGAGGTCCTCACCGGGTTTGCTACGTACCCGTTCTGGATGGCGTCGTTCCCGTTCGGCTGGGCGTTCAATCTCGACGAGTTCATCGATCCCGCCGGAATCATCGCCACACTGCTCCAAGCGTTCACCGGATTTATGCCGCAAATGTCCTGGCTACAAGTCATCT
>NZ_CABTWO010000039.1 GCF_902488535.1 uncultured Mobiluncus sp. | reverse complement strand
TAGTACCGCCAGCCATCGCGGGAGCGACGCCCATGCCAGCAACCAGCGCCAACGAAGCAGCGCCAATCACAAACTTCTTCTTCAAATTCATCTTCAAAAAAACCCTTCTTCTGGGTAATAAAGGGTCAGGATTTCGGGGTAAATCTGTTCTGTTCCCCAACTCTCGCACTTGCTCTTACACTTAAACTCTTTAAGTCTTATACTTAAAGAGTGTTGAACTCTGAGACTCTTATAAAAGTGCTTGATGAACTGCGGGAACGTGGCGGGGATTCTTACGATGTTGAAGTGAAAACGGGCGCTAATGGCATTCCTGGCCTGGGGCAGACCTTGTGTGCTTTTGCTAATATGCCTGATGGGGGCAAGATTATCATTGGTGTTTCGGAAAACCTGGATTTCAAAGTGTTGGGGATTGCTCCTTCGCGTATCGCAAAGCTGGAACAAGGCATAGCCGCTCAGGCTCGCGACCATATCAAGCCGCCTCCGCAGCTCGATTTCCAGACGCTAAAAATAGGCAGCAAGACCATACTTGTCGCAACGGTGCACGGGCTAGAACTCGCGTCCCGCCCTGCTTTCTATAAAGGTGAGGCATATTTGCGTCAGGCAGACGGCGAATACCCGATGAGTCCCCAGGAACTGCAGCATATCGACCTTCTGAAGACACAGGGTTTCGAACCGTTGCATCCCGACCGGTTTAATGTCCCCGGAACGTCCCTGACGGACTTGGACGCGTCCTTGCTCGCGGCCTACGATGAAGCGCTGTCACTGGCCTCCCGGCGTTTTCATGATATGTCACGCACTGAGAGGCTGGTTTATTCTGGGGTTCTGACTCCTGGTGGCGAAGCCACGCTTGGTGGTCTCTATGCTCTGGGCAAGATGCCTCAAGCGGTCACGCCGAGCCTGGGGGTGACCGCCGCGGTTCAGGTGATTGACTCTGAGCGCGGACAAAACACGACCGCAGGCACGTCCTTGGGTGAAGTCGCGCGAACGGTCTCGACGCCGCGTGTCATGGATTTGTCGCATTTTTCTGGCCCGGTCCCGGAGCTCCTTGAGCAATCTCTTGCTTGGGTGGAGCGCAATACCAGTAAAGCCCTGGTCTATGACCAGCACGGTCACGCCCGCGACCTGCCCACATTCCCACTCAGCGCGGCTCGTGAAATCATCGCCAACGCCCTGGTGCACCGTTCGCTGGCACCCATAACTGATTCCAAGCGGGTCGAGATTCGCATCCGTGGGAGTGTGTTATCGGTGACCAGCCCAGGCGGTTTATGGGGCGTGACCGCCGAGCGTCTGGGTAAACCAGGCGGTAAAAGCGCGGTCAATCCGATGCTTTACGAAATTTTGAAAAACGTCCGTACTCCTGACGGAGCGCGCGTAATCGAGGGTGAAGGCGGTGGCATCCGTGAAGCCATTCAAGTCCTTGAAGCCTGTGGCCTGCCGCGGCCCCGGTTTATCGACCAGGGAATAGAACTCCACGTCCTTATGCGACTCACCCCCGAATCCCCACGACCAGCCCCGATACAACAATCCTTGAGGTCTATGGAACCGATTCCGACCCCCGCCGCCCCCACCCAAACAAGCACCAAGCACGGTCCCGCTATCCTTGCCTCGCTGTCAGACGGTCCGCAAACCCTAAACACCATACGTTCTGTTACGGGACTCAGCGAGGGGCAGGCCCGATACGCGCTCGGGAAACTCATCGCTACCGGGAGGGTTTTAATGCTTGGTAGCCAAGGCGATCCAGATACAACGTACTGCCTTCAATAGACACCCGGGGATTAAGCGGGCCTTTACCGGCCAGAGCTGCAGGGCCACAGGGATTCCCAGGCCGATACCCGCCAGTGCTGCAGGCAAACCGGGAGGTTTCGTAAAGGGATACCCTACTGGGTTGTGGCTAACTAGTGGGATTTGGGCTGTAGCTGCCAATAATGGCAGCTACAGCCCAAATCCCACCTTATAACCCCCAAACACCGAAACACCCACCCACCCAGGCCCTAAAATACCGGCGCCCCCAGGCCATGTTTGTGACCGCCCCGACCTTGTGACTATAACCCCGACCAGCCCTGAAAATAACCCGTGACCAGTATCAGCAGCCCAGTGTTCCTATCGGAATGACGTAAACTCCGTCCGGGCGTTGGTAAGCGAAATCTCCGACTCCGGTGAGGACTGACAGGAAAGCGGGGGCGCGCATTTTGCTGGTGTCGATGAGTCCGGCGAGCCGTTTTAGCGTGGCCGCGCCGGTTTCGATGGCCGCGTCGCCCCCGAGCTTGATTTCAATCAACGCGTATCTGCCGTCATCTAGGTGGGCGATAGTGTCGCACTCCAAGCCGTTTTTGTCCCGGTAGTGGAACAGGGTTCCGCCCAGTGCTTCCGTGTAAGCTCGCAGGTCGCGCACCGCTAGGGTCTCGAACAGGAATCCCAGCGTTTGTGGGTCACCAGCTAGGTCTCTGGCGGTGGCTTCCAAAGCGGCAGCAGCTATCGAGGGATCGGTAAAATACCTGGTGTCCGAGGTCCGAATCGCGGTTTTTGAGCGCAGCTTCGGGCTCCACGCGGGAAGGTCCTCGATAACGAAAATCCGGCGCAGTGCCTCTAGATAGCTGTTTATCGTGTCCGGGCTCATCGCCTGCGCCTCGTGAGCGCGCATATCCGCCTGAATCGTGGCTATAGCCGCCTGCGACCCTTGCAAACGCGCGTAAGACCGCATCAGACGGCACGCGCGGGTTTCATCCCGACTCACGTCATCGACCCGACTGATGTCTTGTTTCACCACAGCTTGAAAATAGTCCCGAGCGGTCGCGGCCGCGTCAGCCGGGGCTAAAAACGTGGCCTGAGGCCAGCCGCCACGAGTTATCGCCTGACACAAACCCTCGATAGTCAAGGTAGAACTGGCCAGGAATCTCGGTTCACGTGGCTCCGTGGGAAACTCTAGATTACGAGGGCCTGAATCGTGCGAGTCTGGCAACAACTCCGACTCGGCTGGGCCGGATGGCGTGCCGTGTATGGATATGGTACACGGCACTGTTTCGACGCCTGACGGTTCCGAGTATTGGAACAACTCGGTCAAGCTCACCGCCCCGCTTGATTCCCCGGACTCGTACAGGCTCATCGGGCGCATCCGAATCCGCGCAAAACGCCCTGTCCCGGTGTGATGCAGTTTGTCCAAGTTTGTGGGCACCGCCGACCCGGTCAAAATGAACTGGCCCGGGGCGGCTCGACGGTCAACCGTGAACCGGATAGCGTCCCACAGTTCCGGGGCAAGCTGCCACTCGTCGAGCAGCAGCGGGACCGACCCCGCTAGCAGTTCCGAGGGATTGATTTTTGCCAACAGCTGGTTGCTTTCCAACTTTCCCGGTTCGTCGAGATAGCGTACCGACACCGCAGCCTGTTCCGCCGTGGTCGTTTTACCGCACCATTTCGGACCTTCGATTAGGACGGCTCCGCTGCGCCGCAACGCCTGTTGCAGGGTTCTATCCACCAGTCGTTGACGATATTCGCGCATGATATTGTCCAGGCCTTTCCTAAGGAAACAAAGCAATTCTAACCTATCTTAGGTAAAACGGCGCGATTTCGTTAGGCAAAATGGCGCGATTTCATTAGGTAATCTGGCGGAGGCTGTGATTGAAGTAGCAGGCACAGGCCTGAATCGAATCGTTTGGTATGAATGGCGTCAGTACTCAGGTTGCCTGGGTTTTTAGGGTCTGGGCGGGTGGATGGTTCGGTGTTTGGGGGGTTATAAGGTGGGATTTGGGCTGTAGCTGCCATTATTGGCAGCTACAGCCCAAAGACCACTAGTTAGCCACAACCCAGCCGGGTATCCCTTTACGAAACCCCCCGGTTTACCTGCAGCACTGGCGGGTATCGGCCCGGGGGTTCTCGGGTGTTTATGCCCCGATATTTACCCCGAAATCGGCACCCTTTATTACCCAGAAGAAGGGTTTTTTGAAGATGAATTTGAAGAAGAAGTTTGTGATTGGCGCTGCTTCGTTGGCGCTGGTTGCTGGCATGGGCGTCGCTCCCGCGATGGCGGCTGACGTGTTCTT
>NZ_CABTWO010000038.1 GCF_902488535.1 uncultured Mobiluncus sp. | reverse complement strand
GTCATGCGCCCGTCCGCAACCTTCAACAAGATCATCGACGCACTGGAGAAGTAATCCTCTAGGTTGATTATGCGGGCCACTGGTCCGAGCTGTCGATGCTGTCTAGCCGGCTGGCCCAGGGTTTCACACCCCGGGCCAGCCGGTTTTTGTTTGGCCGGGCTCGGAGCCCCTTTGCCCAGCCCAGCCTCGTCCTCCATCCCCAAAAGCTACCCCTACCCTAGTCACTGGGCGATGCCCACACGCCCCCAGAGCAACTGCACATTCTAATGGTACAGGGGTAACGCTCGCTGAACTGAACCGATTCTGCCGCCGCGGCTACGTTTTCGAAGCTTGGATACAACTAGTTTCGTTGAAGTGCCATTTTGCGACATCAGATCAAACAGAGGCAAGACATAAGTTTCCACAAGCTTGATCCAGAACTTGCACATTCAAACGTAGATGGATTGCTTAGCTAACGCGCTACGCCGGTTGCATCCGAATATCTCGAACAACTGCCCAATGAGCTTTCCCACCATCTTTTCGGAAGTGCCAAGTGCCGCCGCGATGTCCCTGTCGGACAACACACCGTCGCGCAGGCATTGCATCACCCGAGTTTGGAACGGCGTGAGATTCTGAGCCCGAAGCACTGTGGATACAGGGAGCCGATGGTCAAGCATCATGCCGCGATCGAGGTAGATGAGCCTCATTTCAAGAACAGTAGTGAAATTCTCGGGAGGTTGTTCACAGGTGAAGTAGGCGTTAGCTCCTGCTTCGATCGCGCCAAGAAGCGTTCGTGAGGTGTGCATGGCGTGCTCAACAAAGTACAATATTGGTGGCGATTCACTCTTCTCTGGAGAAGTAACCACCTGGTCATCTTCGACTTCGAATACATCACAGTGTGTAGTGCCGATTTCATGCGAAGACGTTACTGCGGTAGCTGTTGCCCTAACCATATCTGCAGTCGTTTTCGAGTAGGCTTCATCGGTGCCAGCGCCGTTGACTATTAACCGCCTTGACTTAGTAAACATGCATGCAGCAATCACCGGAACGGGCGCACTCTTCACGGACCCACCACCGAAATCCAGAATGTTGATATCCCTGAGACTGTTAATGCACCCCATTTCGGCCCACCCGAAGCAATCTTTCAAAGCTGCCGTTATGTTGTAATCCGCCCCAATGAAAAGGCATGGCTTCCCAGCTATATTCTTCCGCCACATCAGAGCCCAACCACCACATCTGAACTATTCGCAATATATACAGAGTGGGTGGCTACGACGACCACTGCACCACCCTGAGCAAATTGACGTAGATATTTAAGGACGAGTTGCGCGTTTGCTTCATCGAGGGCCCCGGTTGGTTCATCAGCTAACACAATCCTAGGCTGCGCGAGAATGAGTCTTACCAAAGCAATGCGCTGTTGCTCGCCACCAGAAAGCTCGCTTACCGTTCGCTTTTCAGTTCCTCCAAGCCCGACTTCAGTCAGCGCCGCTGCCATCGTCTCGCGGGAGACGCGGGGGACAGCAATCTTGATATTCTCCATCACAGAGAGATCGGGTACCAAACCATAGTCTTGAAACAGGTACCCGACGTTTGCTCGCCGAAATCTGCGACGTGCGCCCGGATTTATGGATGCGATGTCGAGCCCTTCGAACTCGATCGTCCCCGAATCCGGCGTAGTCAGTCCGCCTAACATATTGAGCAAGGTTGTTTTGCCACTGCCGGAGGGCCCTGTGAGCGCCGTGATTTGACCTGCCTTAAAGGTGGCCGTGAAATTTTGCAAAACTAACCGCTCGCCAAATGCGCAGGATATTTCGCTTACCTGAATTGTCATTGCGGTTCCACTCCTCCTCTTGCATCCCACTGCGAAGCAGCTCTGAGCATTAGCACCACAGAAACCAAAAACCATACTGCGCTGAAACCCACGACTGCGACGATGGTCAACGGTGACCATTGATTTTCAAACCCGATACTCCAGGTTGAGGGCGCGCGGCTCTCAGCTTGAACCTGATGATTGCGGACCTTATACAGCAGCCAGCCAATCGTCGCTAAGAAAAATACAACCTCAATAGCTACTGCTTCCTTTGCAACCCACCAAGGGCTTCGCCCACAAACATAGGCAACGTGGATTTTGCGCCGGTAGGTAACGCGAAAAGTAAGGACCGTGGCTCCGACCAAGACCGTCACAAGCAGGACTACCGCAAAGCCATTCAGCCCCCACAGAGCCACATTCTGCTCGGCGGCGCGAATGCTCGCGTGCCATGAGTCCTCGCGCGGCCTGAAGAAAGCAAGCGTATTCCCAGTTGCACCCTTCAACATTTGCGAAGGCACATCAGGGGAGGCAGTGAGAAGGACTTGCTGGGATACCTTCGACATCAAGTTGTGGTCCCCCAACGGGGCGAGGCCACGCGGAAGGATGACGAGAATCGGGTTATCTACTTGCGGACGGTACTCAACATCGTAAGTGAATACCGAACCCAAGCTGCATCCGTCCCGCCACTCTATGTCGGGCGCTGGTTCATTGGTATAACTAGCCTCGAATTCGAGCGAATCCTCGATCACGTTTCTCGAGTGCACAGACAACTCTCCCGGCGAGCAGACCGTCACAACAGCACCCTCCAACATCGACACTCCCGCCTGTCGCGCGAATTCCTGGTTCACTAATAGAACTGGTGCCTCTAATTCCACGGGCCATGTAATCCAATAAGGATCAACGAGGAGTACGTCTCCCGCCTCGTCGGCAACCCGGAATGGCACTGCAGTCTCTGTATCTGACCAATCTTCGAAGGCTGTGTTGACGTTCAACGCCAACTCTTGCGGCCCACGGTGCGCATACCACGCCCCCTGCAGGCGGTGACGCGCCTCAAGTTCCGCAGAAAACCCAACCAAGGTTGCAACCACACTAAGCGCAGCAACCAGGGTCACGCCGCGGACGACGGTCAGGGAATAGAGAATTGGCCGCGCGTGAATCTTGCCCTTGATGGATTGAGGTATCGATGTCCTGCGAACCAGAAGCTGCCCACTCAGGTAACCAACGAGCAAACACACAGACAGAATCACGCTGATCGTGAAATAAATTCTCCAAAATACCCAGCTCTCCGCCCACCCGTTGTAGGCATAAAGAAGGCCAGCAACAAGCAGTGGGCCTCCGAGGTAGACGATCGTAAGCGCAAATCTTTGGCGCTGAATTTCAATACGGGTCGTTTCTGCGACACTGAGCCCAAGCAGTCGATGCACACCGACCTCACGTGAGCGGGCAAGAACATGGCCTGCGCTGAGAACCAGGCACAGGAGCACAGACAAGATCAGCAGAATAGGGATAGTCGAAGATGCAAAGATCTCCGTGAAATGCCTGGTAAGAGGCACCGCGTCAAGTCCCTGCTCATCTAACCACCGTAGCAAGTGTTGCTCGTCCGCCGCCGACCCTTTGATATGGAGAGGTTGTCTCGGATCAGAGTATGGAAAGTCTTCCAGCGGATAAAATATGTCAACTTCCCCCCGTTCAAAGCGAGGCCGTTCCATCCGGCCACCGTCAGGCGGAAGCGAGGACGAGTAGACTCTTTGCTCACCACCTGAGACAGCGAGCGACGAGTAGTTAATCGCGATATCGAAGTCATTATTTCGCGCAAACTCGGCCAGCTCGGAATAGAAACTCGCGCTCTCCGAAGCGATGCGATCTGATTCCACCTGTACCCCGTACTCACCCAGGTGACCATCGATCGTTGAGTAGAGCCTCGCGCCGAGGAAAGCCACAGTAGTCGCCAGAATAGCCGTGGCGAATATCCCCACGGCTAATAGGCTTGATCTCAGAAAGGACATGTTCTAGCAATGACGATAGAAGGACTCATTTTCTAGCAATGACGATAGAAGGACTCATTGCTGATTCCCTTTCGCGGAGCAGTAGCGCGTGACCAGACGTTCTTGTTCACACAGCCGCTATCTGACCGAAACTTCCCCACAGCTGTAGATCCATGTCGAACGCCGTTGTGAAAGTAGTGGGACCACACCGTGGAAGAATCACTGCCGTAATCCCAGATTCCTCCGTCAATGCTGACAATCTTCGCCCCAGCAACACCCGTGCCGGCAAAGGTCAACACACCCGCCAAAACTGCACCAGTGATGCGGTTTCGATTTTGAATTTTCATGGTTTCTCCCTTCGGTAGGTATTCAGCAGCGGAGGGACTTCCGCCGTGGTCCAATTATCAAATTCGGATTTGTGTAATACAAGTAGAAAAACCTACCTTTGTGATTTGCAACACTACCTAATCTCTACAGCTTGCCAAGTTTGGGTCTTCCCAGGCACGGTGCAGCGACGGCTGCTCACGCATCTGTACCGCTTCGACGAGCCTTCATCTTCCTGAGCGCGCCGGCGTCCTGGCCGCCGCGCTGGACAAGGCCACCGAGAAGCTTCTCGACGAAGGCAAGTCCCCGTCGCGCAAGGTGAACGAGATCGACGACCGCGGCGCTCTCCCCGTTCTGGGCAGAGGCGCTGGCAGCCCAGTCCGACGACGCCGAGCTGGCCGAGGTCTTCGGCCCGATCGCGAAGGACCTGCGCGACAACGCCGATGTGATTGACAAGGAGCTCCTGGACGCCCAGGGCAACGCTGCCGACCTCGGCGGC
>NZ_CABTWO010000037.1 GCF_902488535.1 uncultured Mobiluncus sp. | reverse complement strand
GCTGCCATTATTGGCAGCTATTGCCTGTATTCCACCTTTTATCCACGCGATTGACAGTAGCCCGGGCTAATACCGGTATTCACCGAGCATGGCCACGGTTCCTCCGGTGACCCCTTTAGTCCCCGAAATCTGGCGCTCACCTGCGGGAACGCCATCACTGACACGTCCCATGACAAAAGATTCCATGCCGGCGACCTGTGCCGCCATCATCGTGGCGGGCACGAAATCAGGGTGCACGATAGCCACCATGCCCACACCGAGGTTCCAGGTGTCCTCGGCACTGGTCACGTCCACCCCGCCCAAATCCATCAGGTAGCGGAAAATTCCCGGTACCTGCCAGGTCGAACGGTCCACTACCGCGTGTAGCCCAGCGGGAATGACCCGGCACAGATTTGCAGCCAAACCGCCACCGGTCACGTGAGCAAACGCGTGAACCCGGTTTCCGTCCAGTTCCCCGGCAAAATCGCCGGCTTGGCGGGCAGCGTGCCAGCCAGAATCTTCCAGTTGCAAACACAGCTGGGAATACAACCGGGTCGGTTCCAGGCAGGCCAGGCCCAAGGTATAGTCAGCGGCTTTAGCAAACGGCGAGCCGCTCGGCGCCGCCACCCCGTAAGACTGCGGAATCGAAGAATCCCAATCCACCCCCGCGTCAGCCACAATCCGGCGCACCAGGGAATATCCGTTGGAATGCAAACCACTGGAAGCAAAACCCACCACCAGGTCCCCGGCACAAACCCGCTGGGGTCCCAGCAATCGAGGCGCGTCCACTACTCCGGTCGCCGCTCCGGCCACATCAAAATCCTCAACCCCCAAGACACCGGGGTGTTCTGCCGTCTCGCCCGCCACCAGCGCGCAGTTCACTGCCTGGCAAGCCCGGGCGATGCCCTCGACCACGGCCGCAATCATCTGGGGGACGACCCGGCCGCAGGCGATGTAATCGGTCATGAACAGGGGTCGCACCCCCGCCGGAGTGAGGTCGTCAACGACCATTCCCACCAGGTCTTGACCGATAGTGTCATAAATCCGCATCGCTTTGGCCAGCTCAATCTTGGTGCCGACCCCGTCGGTAGACGTCGCCAACAGCGGGCGGCGCATGGTGGTCATCCCCGCGGCCGCGGCATCATAGAGGCCCGCGAACCCGCCGGTGCCGCCCAAAACTTCCGGCCCTTGGGTGGCTTGCACCGCGGTTTTCATCAGTTCCACCGCCCGGTCGCCAGCCTGGGTGTCGACTCCGGCGCGCGCGTAGGCGTTAGCGCTGTTCGCTGCGGTGTTTTCGGCTGGAACATCGCCAAAATTCATGCCGGTCACTCCTTTCCCCCACAAAAGGTCACTCCCGGCGGGAGGGCTCCCGCGGTTTCCAGGTCCGCCAAACGGGTGGGATATCGCCCGGAGAAGCACGCGGTACACAGCTCATTTTCGGGCTGGCCGGTAGCCTCGACCATGGACTCATAGGACAGGTAGCCCAAGGTATCCGCCCCGATGGAACGGCAAATTTCAGGAATGTCCATGCCGGTGGCGATGAGCTCGGCACGGGTGGCGAAATCAATCCCGTAGTAGCACGGCCACATGACCGGCGGGCTGGAAATCCGCACGTGGACCTCGGCAGCGCCAGCCGCCCGCAACATCTGGATGACGGCCCGCTGCGTGTTGCCCCGAACGATGGAATCATCGACCACAATCAGGCGTTTGCCCTCTATCACGGAGCGCAGCGGGTTGAGTTTCAGGCGAATCCCCATCTGGCGCATGGCTTGGGTCGGCTGGATGAAAGTCCGGCCCACGTAGGCGTTTTTCACCAGGCCTTGCCCGAATGGGATCCCGGATTCCTCAGCGTAGCCGATAGCGGCCGGCGTCCCGGAATCCGGGGTCGCCATGACCAGGTCAGCCTCGACCGGATGTTCGCGAGCCAAGGCGGCCCCCATCGAACGGCGCGCAGCGGCGATGGAGCGCCGCGCAATGGTGGTGTCCGGTCGGGCCAGGTACACGTATTCAAACACGCAGCCCGCGGGCCGAGCCGGGGCAAAAACCTCGGAATGAACCCCGTTTTCGTTGATAGCAATCAGCTCGCCGGGCGCGATTTCACGCACGAAAGTCGCGCCGACTATGTCCAGCGCGGCGGTTTCGGAGGCGACCACCCAGCCGTTCGGCAGCCGTCCCAGCACCAGGGGCCGAATCCCCTGCGGATCGCGCGCCGCATAAAGCGTGGTTTCGTCGATAAACGCCAGGGAATACGCGCCGTCCAACTTCGGCAGGATTTCCCGCATGACGCTCAACAGCGGCGGCTCTCCGCCGATCGAGACGGCGTGGGTGGACACGGAGTCAATGAGCTTCATCAACAGCATCGTGTCCGACGAGGAGTCTTGCAGGCCGTGAGCCTTCTGCTCTTTCACGTCGGCGACGGTTTGGGCGGCCGATTCCGCGGGTTTACGGGAGGCAAAAGGGCCGGTGGCGGGCGTTCCGGGGGCCACGGGTTTATCGGCGGGGTTCACCAGGCCGGAGGTCGGTTTTCCTTCCGCGGGCAGCAGTTCTTCCAGCAGACCCCGGGTGTTCACAAGGTTCCCGTTGTGCGCCATCGCGAGGGTTCCGAAAGCGGTGGGACCCAGCGTTGGTTGGGCGTTTTGCCAAGAGGACATCCCGGCGGTCGAATAGCGAACGTGACCCAACGCGAGATGACCTTGCAAGGACGCCAAGTCCCGGTCTTTGAACACCTGAGAAACCAATCCCATGTCCTTGTAAACCAAAATCTTGGACCCGTCCGAAGCGGCGATACCGGCCGATTCCTGACCGCGGTGCTGCAGGGCATAAATGCCGAAATAGGTCAGGCGCGCGACTTCCTCGCCCGGCGCCCAGACACCAAAAACACCGCACTCATCGTGCGGTCTATCGTCAGAGTCGTGTCGAGCCAAGTCAGCGGAGCAGGTCATTGCAGCATTACCGAAGATGGGCAACCCCGGCTTCACGCGGAGTCTCCGCCATCATCGCCCTGGTCAGGGTCGTCGTCAGCGTAATCAGCCCACTTATCGTAATCGGGTTCAGCGTATTTAGCGTAGGGATCATCGTCCCACGAATCCTCACCGGACTTGCCTGATAGTTCCCGCTGCAGCGCCTCGAGATCCATTTCCGGAGTCTCATATTTCAGTCGGCGTGCGACTTTTTGCTGCTTAGCTTTTTGGCGGCCACGGCCCATAGCCCGAGTCCCTCCTTGAAGTCACGATTAGTCAGCTTTTAGTTTATCCCCTGACCTAAGATTACGCCACTTGTTTGGCACCTTTTGGCGCGGCTCCAGCGCCTAATTCTCGGCGACTTTCCAATACTGCACGCTGCCCCGCCAGTTCGGCTCCACGTCCTTAACCTGGGGGGACCACCCAATCAGGGACTTCGCGTGCCACAGCGGCAAAACCGGCAGGTCACGCAGCAGTATCGCCTCGGCGTGCTGATATTCACGGTTAGCCGCCGCGTCCTCGCTCACGCCGCGCGCGTGATTCAGAGCCGCATCAAAATCCGGGGCGGAATACCCGATACTGTTGGCATAACCCCCGGTGGCAAACCACGGCTGCAGGTAGGAATGCATCCCCGGATAGGGCGACTGC
The DNA here is from genome assembly GCF_902488535.1 of uncultured Mobiluncus sp. Lineage (GTDB taxonomy): Bacteria > Actinomycetota > Actinomycetes > Actinomycetales > Actinomycetaceae > Mobiluncus. Next base: position 1,741 of record NZ_CABTWO010000037.1, on the reverse strand, counting down.
CAATCCACCAGGAAAGCCGAGTCGATATCGCCGCGGGTCACGGCCATATCTATGGCGCGCTGATCGAGGTAAGACTTGCCCGCGGTGCGAATCCCCAAAGTCGACCCGATGGTCCCCAAAGCCACATCAATCCAGGCATTCAACCCGTTGTCGGGCCGAGCGATGGTAAAGGTGTCTCCCTCTGTCCAGGGCGAAATCTGGTTTGCTTGGTCCCACAAGCTTCGGGCGACGTCAGGCCGATAGGTCAGCACTTCGTTACCCGGCAGCTTCGCGGTGTGACCCGCAAGGGTGGGGGTCACGAAATCAGTGGCGACCTCCCTGGTGCCGTTAAAGAAACGTTTAACGATGTCCTCGCGGTTGATGGCTTGGGACACGGCGGCGCGGCGTAGCCGGCCCTCGTCGGTGTTTAGCGCGAAATGCCCGCTGGAGGGGATGGCCAGGAATTTCACGTGCGCCGAGGACACGGTGAGCGTGCGATCCTGGAGCTGTTCGGTAAAACTGTCTTTCGCACTGTCCGGCAGTTCCTCGTCAATGTCCAAAGCGCCGCTGGTCAGGTCCTCATAGGCTTGGTCCGGGTCGTGGTAGAACTTGAAAGCCAGTCCGGAGTTTTGGGCTTGGCGCGGCCCGTGATAGCGGGTGTTGGGCACCAAAGTCAGCTGAATGCCGTGTTCCCAGGCGCCCTCCCGCGCCAGCATGTACGGCCCGTAGCCGTAGGGGTTTTCGCCGAAGCCCGAAGTCACGTTGCCCGCCGAGTCAAAGGCGGAATCCGGCAGTGGCACAAACGCCGGGTCGGTCAACCGCATCGGAAAATCGCAGGTCGGCTGGGTCAGGTGGACTTTGAATTGCGTGTCGCTCAGGCGCTGCAGGCCGGTCAGGTCTTGGTTCGCCGTGGCGGAAAAGCCCTCGATGGGTTCAAACAGCCCCGCTTTTAGGCGCCGATTGGAGGCCCTGGCGGCGTCGTTCCAAGCCCGGATAAAGTTGTCAGATTTCAGCTTGGTGCCATCGGAAAACACTTCGCCCGAGCGGATTTGGATGTCGTACTCCGTGCAGTCCGGGTTCGGCACCACCGCGGTGGCCAGCTCATTTACGATGGTTCCGTCCGGGTTCAAGTAGGACAGGCCGGAAAACAGCAGGCTGACGAACGTAGCTCCCGATGAATACGAGGAATCGGCCGGAATCAGGGATCGCTCCGGTTCGGTCGCTGCCACGTTGATTAGGGTATCAGTTGAGTTCCCCGGTTTATTCAGGCTTTGGTCCGAGGTCGCGGGGCTGGAACACGCCGCCAGCCCGGTTGCCGCCAGCGCCGCCAGCGCGACCCCCGCGGTCATTTGTGCCAGTGTTTGCTTGATTTGCACCGGGCCTCCCTGAGCCGTTTTGTTCCTTACGTTTTTATCTTACCGATTCGCCCCGCCGGCGCGGGGTTTTGGCGCCGGATCGGTTCGCGGGGACTACAGGTCACAAGGCCGGTGCGGGCGGGGTCACAAGGCCGGTGCGAGGGCGGTGGGGTCACAAGGCCGGTGCGCGCGGTTCGCGGTGGCGCGATAGACCTCGGACCCCACCTTTGTGGCACGAACGACCGATTTCACTGCGCCCAGAGCCAACTCCCCCAGGGTCAAATCGCTTCTACCTACGGGTTTAGAAAACTAAAGTTCGGCACCAACCCAGAATCCGGGTTGAAATCGGTCGCTCGTGCATCCGCCCCGGCAGTCACGGGCAGCAGCGGGGGGAGGAGCGGCGGGGG
>NZ_CABTWO010000036.1 GCF_902488535.1 uncultured Mobiluncus sp. | reverse complement strand
TCAAACCAAACATAGAGACGCTTGGGCTGATCCTCCCACCCGGGAATGGGGATACCCCAGTCAATATCCCGAGTCATAGCTCGCGGTTTAATGTCTTTTAAGAAGTTCTTGGAGAACTTGATGACGTTGGGCCGCCAATTGCCGTTCTTTTCCCGGTCGTCGAGCCACTCATTCAAGGCTTTGGCGAGAGCCGGTAAATCTAAGAAATAGTGGTCGGTTTCCACAAATTCCGGTGTCTCGCCGTTGATCTTGGAACGCGGCCGAATCAGGTCGGTGGGGTCGAGCTGGTTGCCGCAAGCATCGCACTGATCTCCCCGAGCTCCTTCCGCTCCGCAGATGGGGCAAGTTCCCTCAATATAGCGGTCAGGAAGGGTGCGTCCGGTGGAAGGAGAAATCGCCCCCCGGGTGGTCTGCACCTTCATGTAGCCGTTATCTCGCACCACTTTGAACATGGCGCGAACAGTCTCATAGTGATTGCCCGTGGTGGTGCGAGTAAACAAATCGTAAGACAGACCCAGCTGACACAAATCCTCCACGATTGCCCGGTTGTTATGGTCCGCCAATTCTCGCGGAGTCAGCCCGGCAGCCTCTGCTGCAACCAAGATTGGCGTGCCGTGCTCGTCAGTGCCAGACACCATCAGCACATCGTGGCCCCGCATCCGCATATAGCGGGAAAAAACATCCGAGGGAATTCCAAAACCAGCAACGTGTCCGATGTGACGCGGGCCATTAGCGTAGGGCCAAGCGACGGCAGAAAGTATATGAGTCATGACTCTATCCTAACGCCGCCGGTATGTTCCCTAAATCCAGTAAGCCCACTTCGTGTCAGGATTATTCAGCCACATTCGCCACCCGTAGTGGTCTTCGGGCATAGGCATACCGGTCCAGATGGGGAAAAAGAACACTGCCGCTACGAAAATGAACACTATGATTACCAGGGCAGTGATGAACTCGCCTCGGGAAACCTGGCTCAAGTCGGGCACCAGATTGTATCGACCGGTCCAATTTCGGTCTTTGGTGATTCGCCAAGCCCCCATCAACAGACCCAACAGATACACCACCGCCATAATCATGAAGGGAGAGATAACCACCGTGTAAAAAGTAAATATGGTTCGATTGGAGTACACCAGCCAGGGCAGCCAAGTGGCCATATATCCAGTAAAGATCAGCCCGGCACGCCAGTCGAGGAACCCGAATGCCGCTACCATGACCAGGATGAACGCCACAAATCCGACCCACCACAGAATCGGGTTACCCAAGGAATTGACCGCCTCAATACACCTGCTGGCTCCGCAGTCCCCCGGCACCCCTTCGTAATAAAACGAAGTGGGACGCAGCTGCAAAAGCCATCCCCACGGGTTAGCCATGTAGGGGTGGGTGGCGTCCAGGTTAGTGTGGAAAACAAAAATCTGGCGATGATAATCGAGCCAATCCGCCACCAAACCGCGATTGGTGTGTCCCCACGCTTGTGAATGGGTAAACCATCCCATCCAGGAAACCACGTAAGTCAGGAAAGCAATCGGCACCAAGTTCACGAAAGCGGGAAGCCCCCCGGTCAGGACAGACGACCCAATCCAGCGCGGCTCGGTGCGCCACCTGGCGGATAGCTCTCGAATGAACACAAAAATCCCAAAGACCGCTACAACGTAGAGCCCTGACCACTTCACACTCATGGCCAAGCCAAAGGCAATGCCCGCCGCGAAAAGCCAGGGCCGCCACCAATAGCTTGGCCCCCAAGAAAGCACAAAGCGAGAATAGTTAGGGGCTACGCCTAAGCCGGCAGCCCGGTGCTTGCTGCCGGGCAAGGTTTCCGCACTCTCGCTGCCCGCACGCCGAAAACGTTGACGCAACTGCTCAGTGTGTCTTGCCGCATCGATGTCTTGGAGGTCAGCGATTAGCCGTGGGCGATAGCTGAGTTGATCGCGAATAACGTACAGCACCCCCAGGAGGATAAACATTTCCAGGAAAATGTCGAGGATGGCGGTGCGGGACAGGGCAATTTGTACCCCGTCCAAACCCATCAAAACGGAGGCGAGAGTGGCCATGCTGGCGTTGCCAAATAGCTCCCACACAATGCGCCCCACCAGGTAGACCGCCACTGCACCGGCCACACAGACCGCGATACGCCACCCGAAAGGTTGGTTGCCGAACAGTTTGATTCCCAGCCCGATTAGCCATTTTCCCACGGTGGGATGCACCACAAAAGAACCTTCCAGCGGGGTTTTGAAACTCCCGGAGATAAACGTGGGGTCGAAATCTTTAGGCCACTGCACTTCGTAGCCGCGTTTGATGAGGCCGTAGGCATCTTTGACATAGTACGTTTCGTCAAAAATCAGGGTTTTGATTGCCCCCAGACGCACCACCCGAGTCAAAAACACCAGAAAAGCCACCACCAGAGGTCCCAGCCATCCCCAGAGGTATTCCCGCTCCCCGCGTTGGGGCCGTGCTCGGAAAGCGCTTCCCACGAAGGCCGGCCTACCCGGATGCAGCAGCAGGGCCAGGCCGGATGCGGGAGCGTTTCGGTACTCCGTAGGTGCGGGTCGAGGTGGGATATTCACGCCTCAAGTTTAATGGAAGAATGGAACGGTGAGCATGGATTATCCCCCGGTGTTTGAGGAAGTAAACCTAGTTCTGGCCGGAACCCCAATCGGAAATGTCGGCGACGGCTCACCCCGTTTGTGCGAGGCGCTTCGCACCGCCGAGGTCGTGGCTTGCGAAGATACCCGTAGAACCCGCGATTTAGCCCGCCGCCTGGGAATCGAAATGTCCGCCCGCCTGTTGGCTTACCACGAGCATAATGAAGCCGCAATGACCACGGAATTATTGAGCCTAGCCCGCGACGGCAAACGGGTTCTGCAGGTTTCAGATGCTGGAATGCCGGGAATTTCAGATCCGGGGTTTCGCCTGAGCCAGGCTGCCGCACAGGCTGGAATACCGTTTACGGTTCTGCCCGGTCCTTCCGCTCCGCTGCTGGCTTTGGTAGGTTCGGGCTTGCCGACAGATTCTTTCACCTTCGTGGGGTTCTTGCCGCGGAAGACCGCCGCTTTGTACCAGACGTTACAATCTTTCTCGACTCGCAGCGAGTCCCTGATTTTCTTGGAGTCGCCCCGCCGAACCATCGAGACGCTGGACGCTATGGTTCAGGTTTTCGGCCCCGCTCGACCGGCTGCACTGGCGCGAGAACTGACGAAAACCCATGAAGAATTTATCAGGGGTACCTTGGAATCTGTGCATACTGAGTTATGCTCACGTCCCGAGGTGTTAGGCGAAATCGTTATCGTCGTCCAAGGAGCACCCGCCGGGGGTCAGGCTGAATCCCCAACACGGCACCTGGAAAAAATGGAACAGCTGGTACACAATGGGGTGAAGGCAAAAGCAGCGGCTAAGCTCATTGCGACCTGGTTCGGCGGCTCCGCTAATGAACTTTTTTCCTCTTATCTCGGGGGAAAAAGCGACTAAGTCCAGACTCCAGGGATGACAGTTGCGCAGCGGGGACATTGCCCCGACTCTCCAACCGCGTTTTTGCAAACGTCGAACCAGTCCCTCGTGATAAGCGAATCTCCGCACCCGGGACAAAACGTGCTTCCCCCCTCACGGTCGCGCACGTTGCCGATATAGACGAAACGAATTCCTTCACCTTGTGCAATTTCCCGCGCTCGCTGCAACGTTTTTGCCGGGGTTCGCGGCACATCACGCATCTTCCAATCAGGATGAAAAGCCGAGAAATGCAGTGGAACGTCCGGTCCAACATTATCGACTATCCACTTCACAAGGTTCCGAATTTCCGTGTCAGAATCGTTATGACCGGGAATCAGCAGCGTGGTCAGTTCCACCCAGCACTCGGTTTCGTTGCATACGTAAGCAATAGTTTCCAGCACATCCCGTAAATGCGCACCGGTCAAATGCCAATAAAAATCTTCAGTAAACCCCTTTAGATCGAGGTTCGCCCCATCCATTTCCGCATACATCTCCCGCCGCGGTTCAGCACAGATATACCCGGCACTCACCGCTACTGTCCGCAGTTTCTCGGCGTGGCAGGCTCTCGCGGTATCTATGGCGTATTCGGCAAAAATCGTGGGATCGTTATAGGTGAAAGCAACCGATTGTGCCCCGTAGTGCAGTGCCAAATCCGCGATTTCCCCAGGAGAGACAGTCGTGGTTAAACGGTCATTTTCCCGGGCTTTGGAAATGTCCCAGTTTTGGCAAAACCGACAGTTCAGATTGCATCCCGCGGTCCCGAAGGACAACACCTGAGAACCCGGCAAAAAATGATACAGCGGCTTTTTCTCAATGGGATCGAGCCCAATTCCGGAACACCGCCCGTAGGTATCGAGCACCATTTTTTGACCTTGAGCTATCCGGGTATAACAAAACCCTCTTTGCCCATCGCGCAGCGTACAGGCGCGGGTGCATAAGTCGCAGCGAATTCGACCGTCCTCAAGCAAAGTCCACCACTTTGCGACTCGGCCTCGACTTTGCGTCCCGATAGTTTCAAACACATCGCCCATAAATCAACCTTAGACTGAAACCATGAAGATTTTTGCGCACCGCGGTCTAAACCGACAAGCTCCGGAAAACACCATGGCAGCCTTCCAGCTGGCTCACGAAGCCGGTGTGGAATGGATAGAAACTGACGTTGACATTCTGGGAGACGGCACCGCTGTTATCCTGCACGATTCCACTTTGGACCGCACCACTGACCGCAGCGGTTCAATGTATAACCTGAAGTTCTCGGATCTCTCTGAGATTTCCGCGGGAGCCAAATTCGGTGACGGCACCCGTTACCATAACGAAAGAATTCCCCTCCTCACCGACCTTTTGATCTTCCTTAGAGATAGCCATATGAAATGCAATCTGGAAGTGAAATCTAACGAGGCTGGCGGTGCCATGTCTCGCCTGTTGATTGACACTGTTTTACACGAGATTCGGGACGTGCGGCCTGAAGATTTGTTCATCAGCTCGTTTAATCACGTATTTCTGTACCAGATTCACCAGCAACGTCCCGATTTACAGCTGGCCTGCCTATTTACTAAAGAATGTCTGTGGGATGACGCGATTAGCCGCTGCGAACAGGTCGGCGCCACCGCGATTCATCCCGAAGACAGCGGGCTCACCGCCGAAATGACTCGACGCCTCAAGGACGCGGGGCTACAGATAAACGTGTGGACCGTCAACAACCCTTCCCGCGCTCGTGAACTCGCCAGTTGGGGAGTTGACGGGATTTTTACTGATATAGCTGATGAGATACGAGCGGCTTTACGCCACTGAGCGGCGCTGAGTTACCCTTCCGTCAGGCTCCCAGTAAATCCGCCAAGACCGTCAGGCATTGGGAAGCTCCGCCTTCGACGCGCAGATCCGCCGCCCGGTCGTACATGGTGCGCCCCTGATTGATGATTGCCAACGGGGCTCCTTTCGCCAAACCCGCCTGCATCACATATGTTGCCGTCCCCACCACCAGCGAAGAACCCACCACCAGCACTACGTCGGCCTTTGCCGCGGCTGCATACGCCCGGGACATCACATCTGCGGGAAGTAACTGCCCAAAAAACACGACCGCCGGTTTCAGCAATCCGCCGCAACGTTCACAAGGCACGGTTTTGAACGTGCAAGCCTCGGCGGCTTTCCGATCCGCCACCGCCAGAATGGCGACGTGCGCGGGATCCAGGTCAAGTGGATAATCCGGGTTTGCTTCGGTGAGTCGTTCGTGCAGCGCTTGTCTGTCGGTGACTTCCCCACAATCTACGCATTCCACTCGCACGAAAGAACCGTGCATCTCATAGACTTCCTTGCATCCGGCTTTTAAATCCAGGCCGTCAACGTTTTGGGTCGCGATGCCGGTCAGCAGCCCGGCACGTTCCAGTCTCGCTTGCGCGAGATGTGCTGGGGCGGGGTCAAGGGACAACATGGTTTGCCAGGTCTGGTGGTTGCGTGCCCAAACCCAGCGCTGCCACACCGGGTCACTGACAAACTGGTCATATTCCACCGAAGGTATCTCGGTGTTACCTTTGCCGCGATAATCGGGAATGCCGGTGTCGGTGGACATGCCAGCCCCCGTGACCAGCACGGTCTTTTTCCCTCTCATCCATCCCGCCAAAGTCTCTAGCTGTTGACGTGTCATTTCATCAAGAATGTCGAGGTTGCTCACGGCTCCATCCTACGCCGGGCAGCCCGGTCCAAAGCTGAGTTGGTGGGGTTCTCTAGTTGTTGTGTGGTTTAAACGGGTTTCGCCCCCACGGGGTGGGGGCGAAACGTTTTTGAAGTGTTAGTGCGGCGGTTTCCTACTCTCCCACACACCGGCGTGTGCAGTAC
>NZ_CABTWO010000035.1 GCF_902488535.1 uncultured Mobiluncus sp. | reverse complement strand
GTACTGCACACGCCGGTGTGTGGGAGAGTAGGAAACCGCCGCACTAACACTTCAAAAACGTTTCGCCCCCACCCCGTGGGGGCGAAACCCGTTTAAACCACACAACAACTAGAGAACCCAACCAACTCGGTGTAGGTTAGTGGTTACAGTAGCGAGTTCAAGTTTTATTGGGGGTTGATTTGCCTATGACCGACGACACTTTGCCCCGAGTCGTCCCCTCGAAAGCGACCCGTCACGCCGTGATTACCCGGCTGCTGCAAGAAAACGTGATTCGCTCCCAACGAGCTTTGCAGAATCACCTCAACGTCCTGGGCTTCAACGTGACGCAAGCCACTCTCTCGCGAGATTTGGAAGAACTTTCAGCCACAAAGATTCGTGACCGTGACGGAAACCTGCATTATTCCCTGGTTCCCACCGAGGGCGCGACGGAGGGTGCGAAACCGCTAAACGGCAGTTTGGACTATTGGGTGAAACAGTTTTTGCTGAAATCAACCTGTGTTTGCAATCAAGTCATTTTGCGCACCCACCCGGCGGCGGCCTCCCCTCTGGCATCCATCATCGACAAAGAAAACCTTGATGGAGTCCTGGGAACGATAGCAGGGGACAACACCCTGCTGATTATTTGTCGTGACGAAGAATCAGCCCAAGCGCTTCACGAACTCCTGCTCTCTATCTCAGGATTGGAATAACCCTGCCAGAACCGTAACATCGCAGCTTATCCTGACTAAACTAGCAGTGAGGCTCGCCAATTAATACTGCGGCTGAGCGTAGTTAGCGGACAAGAGGAACCTTAGAACGATGCAGAAAAGCAACTTGAAACTGGTGACGGAACTGCGCCATGAGCTGCATGCTCACCCCGAAATCTCCGGGCAGGAAGTTGAAACTAAGCGCAGGTTGATGGGCTTTTTAGCCGAACATACCTCCTTTGTCATTCATGACGAAGGCAGTTGGTTTTGGGTGAAAGTTCCGGGAACGGATCCCGCTCAGCCCTCCATCGGTTTCCGCGCAGATTACGATGCGCTGCCCATTCCAGAAGATTTGGATCTGCCTTACGCCTCGCAGAATCCTGGGGTGTCGCACAAGTGCGGTCATGACGGGCACAGTTCGGCTCTGGCGGGACTGGCTTTGGAGTTGGAAGGGCGCGATGTGCCTTCCGATGTTTATCTCATCTTTCAACCGGCCGAAGAAATCGGAGCCGGAGGTTTCCCCAGTTCGCGCCTCATTGAGCGGGAAGCAATCGACCAGATTTACGCTTTCCACAACTGGAGCGGGATACCTCGCGGCTGCGTGGCTCTGAAACGGGGCGTGTCGCAGTGTGCCTCGCAAGGGCTGAGCTTGGAATTTAAAGGTATCACCACGCACGCCAGCAACCCGGAAGCGGGGGTGAACCCCAGCGAAACGATTGCCCAGCTGGTTCTCTACGTTATGGATTTGGCGGGCGTGGCGAGACTCGGCAATCGGCATTCAAGTTTCAAGGGTTTCGTGTTGGCCACGGTAGTGGGCATCGAAGTCGGACGCAAAGACTTTGGTATTTCGGCGTCCCATGGGGAGCTGAACCTGACCTTGCGTGCCGAAAACGAATCCGACCTGGCCAAGCTAAAGAGCCTAATCTGTGACGAGGCGTCCCGCCTGGCGAAACAGACCTCCCTGCTGCTGTCCATAACTGACTGCGACGTTTTTCCTGAGACTTGCAACGATGACGCGGCAATAGACCTGGTTGCCGCCGCCGCACAGCGTGCGGGGTTGCCGGTGGTGTACCTGGAAAAGCCCTACCGGGCCTCGGAAGACTTCGGGCACTACTTGAAGCTCGCCAGCGGAGCGATGGTTTATATCGGCAATGGGCAAGATTGGCCGCCCCTGCATACCTCCGCCTATGACTTCCTGGACAGTAACCTGGAAGTGGCCGTGAACCTGTGGTTGGCTATTTTAGGATTTTGATATCGAGAAAGGCTTGTATTAAACTGGTTCGCGAAGCGCTCGTAGCTCAATGGATAGAGCATCTGACTACGGATCAGAAGGTTGGGGGTTCGAGTCCCTTCGGGCGCGCCAGTTACTGATTTCCACCGCTTTGGTGCGGTGTTGTTTTCCTTTTTCCTGATTTTTCAGTCTGTTCGTGCCAGCAACGACTGCGCAACCCGTGGTAGAACTTGCCAGGCGCAGACTCAAGCACCCCTCAAAGCCTGACGAGACAAACAAAAACGCACCCACCTTGTGCAGCCAGAGCTCGGCGCTTGTGCAGCTTCCAGAACGCGCGACCACCCCAAAACCGCCTACTGTAACATGAAAATATATGCATTCTCTAAATACGGAGTACAGGGGGGACAAAGAAGGGTATACGCATAATTATTCAAATTCAGAAATCCCTCGATTTACGTGTGAACTGGTAATACAATGAATCAGTGCGAAAAACAACAGATGTTTTTTGGTCAGCGGCAATGGGGCGCATACCCCTGGAACGCTGTTTTAAACGCACACTTCACTCCATATAGAAGGGTAAAGAATGAGCAACGACAATGCTGTTGCGGAAACAGAGGAAGTAAAGCTTCCCCTATTCCCGTTGATTGCTTTTGGTGTAGGTTCCATGGTTGGTGCTGGTATCTTCGGGATACCGAGCCAGATGGCCGGCAAAGCGGCACCGGGGCCGCTGTTGATAGGTTGGTTGATTACCGGCATCGGTATGCTGATGCTGGCGTTCGTGTTCCAATCTTTGGCTACAACTCGTCCAGACATCACCGGTGGTGTTTATGGCTACGCGCGGGAAGGCTTGGGCAACTTCGGTGGCTTTATGTCCGCCTGGTCATACTGGTTATCGGCTTGGGCCGGCAACCTCTCTTACATTGCCTTTTTCACGTCAGCTCTAGGTGGATTCGCGGTATTCTCTGGCTTGATGCAAGGGGACACCGTTTCTATCGGAGGGCTGATATTCGGTCTGGTCTGCCTGTGGTTGATTCACTTCCTGATTTTGGCCGGTATCCGTACCGCAGCGTTCGTGAACACGATTGTTACCGCGGTTAAGATTATCCCGATTATTGTCTTTATCATCTGTGCTGCGGTAGCTTTCAAGGTCGGTTTCTTTACGGCTGACTTCTGGGGCAACGTGGTGCAGGTTGGCGCCGAGGGCGAAGAAGCCGGGCTCGGTCCGGTGATGGCTCAGGTTTCCCGCATGATGCTGGTTACGGTTTGGGTGTTCATCGGTATCGAAGGTGCTTCGGTGTACTCCACTCGTGCCAAGAAGTCCAGCGATGTGGCCAAGGCTACGGTTATCGCTTTCCTTACCGTGCTGGCACTGCTGGTGTTCGTCAACGTCCTGTCCTACGGTTTGATGGCCCAGCCCGAGTTGGCTGGACTCGCCGATCCGTCCATGGGCGGTGCGATGGCGGCTGCGGTCGGTCCCTGGGGCGCCGGATTCATCAACGTTGCGGTGCTAATCTCCGTGGCTGGCGCTATGCTGACCTGGGTCATGCTGGCCTCTGAGATTCTGTTCGTGCCGGCAGCTGACCACAACATCATGGCGGCCTTTGGCAAGACAAACAAGAAAGGTTCCCCGACAGTTTCGCTGTGGGTGACCAACATTGTGTCTTCCATCGTTTACGTCATCATGATTTTGGGTTTCTCCTCGAGCTACACCGACTTGATTACCATCGCGGCTTCGCTGATTATTCCGTGCTACGTCATTTCCGCCGTCTACCAGGTCATTCAGACCTCGCATGGACGCAACGAAGCGGAAGGTGTGAAAGCATCGAAAGGCTACCGGATGTGCGTTGGTATCATCGCTACCGTCTACACAGCCTGGTTGCTGTGGGCTGGCGGCATTGGGCTGCTGTTCCTCAACGGTTTGCTGTGGTTGATTGGTTCCCCACTCTATTACTTGGGGCGTAAGGAACAGTATCCTGACCAGCCGGCATTCCAAGGCAAGGACAAGATTTTCCTGGGCGTGGCTATAGCCTTCACAGTACTGCTGATTATCTGGGTCATCGTATTCAAGGGTGACTTCATCAGCGCTATGTTCTGGAACGGTCTGTAAAGACAGACAATTCATACTTGGGTTTCCTTTGGTGATGGCTTGGTAAGGCCACCCGGCTGAGCCCAGCCATCACCAAAGGGAATCGCTGAGGAGATAATTTCATATTCACACAACTTGAGGGTCAAAGAGTGCCCCCTAAGCTCGGTTCGTACACTTGTACTGATGACTAAAAGTCCTCTCGCTATCCGGCGAACTGTGTACGTACCAAAACAACGATTACGTTAGGAAGGAATCAATATGAATAACAAAGTTGGCGTTTACTCTGAGGCAGGGGTTCTGCGTACCGTGATGGTTTGCAGGCCTGATTTGGCTCATAAGCGGCTAACTCCTGAAAACTGCTCGGACCTGCTATTCGATGATGTCTTGTGGGTTGAAGAAGCACAGAAGCACCACGATGACTTTGTGGCTCAGATGAAGGCTCGCGACATCGAAGTGCTCGATATGCAGGTTATGCTGGGTGAAGTTTTGGATAACAAAGAAGCCCGCAAGTTCGTACTCGACCGCCGTGTCGCCGATGACATGGTCAACCCCATTGTTGCCAAGGATTTCCGTGACTTCTTTACGGAAATGGACTCCAAGGAACTGGCACGTTACCTTATCGGCGGTATCAACCTCGACGAGATTCCCGATGAAGTCGGCGGCGTGTACAAGAAGGCTGTGACCCCTGACGGTTACAACCTGGACGACTGGATCTTCAATCCGCTGCCCAATACCCAGTTCACTCGTGACAACTCCGCTTGGGTGTTCAATGGTGTGTCCCTGAACCCGATGTACTGGCAGGCCCGCCGTCAGGAGACCCTCCTGACCCACGCTATTTACCAGTACCACCCGCGTTTCGCTAACGAGGACTTCAACATCTGGTTCGGCGCTGATCCCGACAAGAAGTGGCACCCCAACACCTTCATCGAAGGTGGCGACGTGATGCCTCTGAAGGACGGCGTGCTGCTGGTCGGCATGGGCGAGCGTACCTCGTTGAACGCCACTACGGAGCTGGCCAAGGAATTGTTCGCCAAGAAGGCTGCTGAGCGCGTCATCGTGGCGCGTATTCCGCGGACTCGTGCAGCAATGCACCTGGACACCATCTTTACGTTCTGCTCCGAGGACGTCGTAAACGCTTACATGCCTTACATCGACAACACCTGGACCTTCTCGCTGCGTCCTGATGAGTCCAAGTCCAGCGGCATTGATATTCGCCGCGATGGCACGAAGCTGGTCGATACCTTGAACGAGGCGCTGGGTGTGAAGTTCCATGTCTCCCCCACCGGCGGCGACTACTTCAACGTCGAGCGCGAACAGTGGAACGACGCGAACAACACCCTGGCTATTGCGCCGGGTGTCGTGATGGGCTACCGCTCCAACATCGAGACCAACAAGAACCTGCGCAATGCCGGTATCGAGGTACTCGAGATTGACGGCGCCGAACTCGGCCGTGGCCGTGGTGGCTCGCGCTGCATGAGCTGCCCGATTGCTCGCGACCCGCTCTACAAGTAGAGCCACTCGTAAGCGGTTATAAGTTTCCCCTCCGGGCTGCCTCGGAGGTTATCAACGGGGCAGCCCACGGGGGTATGTTTTTTCTGGCCGGCAGCCGTGACCTTTTCAGTGCGGCACCGGCCAGAAATTCGGAGAGATATTCTCCGCACATTACCAATCATCAAGAAAACACCAATTTGAAAGGAAAACCCATGACTGATTTTCACGGTCGTCACTTTTTGAAAGAACTCGACTTTACTCCCGCTGAGTGGTTGGAGCTGCTCGAGTTGGCTGCTGAACTGAAAGCCGCGAAGAAAGAAGGTCGCGAAGTTCAGTACCTGAAGAACAAGAATATTGCTCTGATTTTCGAAAAGACCTCGACCCGTACACGCTGCTCTTTTGAGGTTGCCGCCTATGATCAGGGCGCTCACGTAACCTATCTGGATCCGTCAGGCTCTCAGATGGGTCATAAGGAATCTATTGAGGACACCGCTCGGGTGTTGGGCCGCTTCTATGACGGTATCGAATACCGCGGCGACTCCCAGCACAAGGTGGATGTCTTGGCCGAGATGTCGGGCGTGCCGGTGTGGAATGGCTTGACCGACGAATGGCACCCCACCCAGATGTTGTGTGACATGTTGACCATGCACGAGCAGAGTGGCAAACCGTACAATGAGATTTCTTTTGCTTACGTTGGCGACTCTCGTTTCAATATGGCTAACTCCCTGTTGATTTCCGGCGCGATGCTGGGAATGGACGTGCGAATTGTGGCTCCCAAGGAACTGTGGAACAGCCCAGAAATTATTGCCAAGGGCGAGGAAATCGCTAAGGAAACTGGTGCGAAGGTTACTCACACCGAGAGCGTCGATGAGGGCGTGAAGGGTGTGGACTTTGTTTACACGGATATTTGGGTTTCCATGGGCGAGCCGAAGGAAGTTTGGGATGAGCGTATCAAGTTGCTGAAGCCTTACCAGGTGAATTCTGATTTGATGTCTCGGACCGGCAACCCCAACACGAAGT
>NZ_CABTWO010000034.1 GCF_902488535.1 uncultured Mobiluncus sp. | reverse complement strand
GGGGGGGGGGGGGGGGGGCGCGCCGCGGGGGGGGGGGCGCGGGTTTTGCCCGGGGGGAGGGGGGGGCGCCCCCCCCTTTTTTCCCCCATTTCCTCCCCAACCCCCTCCCCCCCAGCCCTGTCTTGGGTTCCCCCCAAACGCCCCCCGCCCCGCCAGCCTGCCTAAATTCCGGTGTCTATAACCTGAATTCAGCGCTATTCAGGCGTAAACCCTTCCGGGGTATCGGGGTGGTTTTTCGCGGTTTGTGTGCAAAATCGTGAGTTTGCGGGTTTATCTCATGTAGAGTAGTCCCGTGTTGGTTTTATCTAGGCGCATAGGCGAAAAGATTGTCATCGGTGACGGCATCGTGGTCACCGTCGTGGAAGTTCACCGCGATTCGGTGCGCTTGGGCGTAGATGCCCCGCGTTCTGTCCCGGTCAACCGGGCCGAGCTGCTGCAGGCAGTTTCTGAGGAAAACCAGGCCGCCATGTCGGATACTGAAGCCGCCGCAGCCCTGCAGTCGTTGCAATCCATTAAGCCCAAATCCGGTCAACCTTTGGATTTGCGCCGGTTGATGAAGGGGTCATCACCCCTGCCGGGCGCTGCCTCCGCCAAGTCCCAAGCACCCAAATCCTCCCCGAATTCATCAGCATCACAGACAAATCCCGCCGCTAAACGGGTTCCGAAACCTCGCCCCCCACAGACGAATTAATCGCCGCGACCCTGCCGCCTGAGCTAGACAAAACTCCATAAAGCTGAGCGAACCGTCCAAAAGCGCTCTTGAAATCAAGAAATATCCCTGAAAATTCACTGAATTCGCTAACAAACCCAAATAAATGCCCGAAACTGGTGCGTAGACGGTGCCGTAGGTACCACTTATTTGGGAGGTCGCTTTATGGGCGAAATGGATGAAATTGTCCGCGAATTCCTGGTCGAGTCCTATGAGAACCTCGATCAACTTGAACAAGACATGGTGTCTTTGGAATCCGAACCGGGTTCAAAAGAGCTCCTGTCTTCGATTTTCCGGACTATTCACACGATTAAAGGCACGTCAGGATTCCTGGCGTTCAACAGGCTCGAGAAGTTGGCACACCGTGGTGAAAACTTGCTCTCCGAGCTGCGTGACGGTGTACGTGAGATGGATCAAGAGACCGCTGACGTACTGCTGTTGATGGTAGACCGTATCCGCAACATTATGGGTTCGGTGGAAGACACCGGTCAAGAGGGCGATGTGGATATTGAATCCGTCATCGCTCAGATTGAAGCTATTCAAGGCAAACAGCCCGGTGCTACGGTGCCGGCCGCTGACGGTGTGGCGGATGAACCGGCTCCGGCTGAGGCTGCTGCCCCGGCTGCTGAGGCTCCGGCTGAGATTCCGTTCCTGACCAACGTTGCTGATGAGAACGGCAACGTGAACTTGGGCGAGGACCTGGCCACCCCGCCAGCCGCCGCCGAGGAGGCCCCGGCCGAGATTCCGTTCTTGACCAATGTCGCTGACGAAAACGGCAACGTGAACCTGGGTGAGGGCGCCGCCCCGGCCGCCCCGGCTGCCCCGGCTGCGAAAACGGAACCGGAACCGGAACCTCCGACACCCCCGGCTCCGCAGTCAGTACCGAGGGCCTCTAAGAAGGAAGAAGCGAAGCCGGCGGAACACGGTTCGGCGCGTTCTGCTGCGGATTCTTCCATCCGCGTGGATGTCGACCTGCTGGACGTGCTGATGCGCGAAGTGTCCGAGTTGGTGTTGGTGCGTAACCAGATTGTGCGCTTGACCGACTCGATGACCGATATGAACTTGGTGCAGTCGTCCCAGCGTCTGTCCATCGTGGCCACCGAGCTGCAAGAGGGCATCATGAAGACCCGGATGCAGCCCATCGAACACCTCTGGTCCAAGATGCCGCGCGTGGTGCGTGACCTGGCCAAACAGACCGAAAAGGACGTACAGCTGGTCATGATTGGCGGGGACACCGAGCTGGATCGTTCCCTGCTGGAAGCCATCAAGGACCCGTTGACGCACATGGTGCGTAACGCGGTCGACCACGGGGTGGAACTGCCCGAGGTTCGCCAGGCTGCCGGGAAAGATCCGAAGGGCACGGTGACCCTGAAGGCTTACCACGCTGGTGGTCAGGTCGTGGTCGACATTATCGATGACGGCGCGGGCATCGATCCGGCTGTGGTTGCCAACAAGGCTCTTGAGAAAGGCCTGGTCACCCAGCAGCAGCTCGGCGAGATGAGTGACAAGGAAATCTTTAACCTGCTGTTCTTGCCGGGATTCTCGACCGCAAAGAAGGTTTCGAACATCTCCGGGCGCGGGGTCGGCACCGACGTGGTGAAGACCTCCGTCGAGGCTATCGGCGGTACGGTCGACGTCGAGTCTGAACTCGGCAAGGGCTCGACTTGGCGGATGCGCATTCCGCTGACCTTGGCGATTCAGCCGTCCTTGACGGTCGAGTCTCACGGCGAGCTCTACGCCATTCCGCAGGTGTCCCTGCTTGAGTTGGTCGTTTTGGATTCGTCTCGCAAGGAGACTTCGATGGAGTACGTGAACTCCTCGCCGGTTTACCGTTTGCGCGGTATGCTGCTCCCGCTGATTCGTCTGAGCCACGTGCTGCACCCCGAAGAATCCAACGACCGCGGCTCCGAAGCCAACGGTGTGATTGCCGTGCTGCAAAACGACGATCAGCGTTTCGGCCTGGTGGTTGACAAGGTCATCAACAACGAAGAAATCGTGGTCAAGCCACTGTCCTCCAAGCTCAAGTCCATCGGCCTGTACGCCGGGGCGACCCTGCTGGGCGATGGCCGGGTGGCGCTGATTCTGGATATCGGCGCGGTGGCGCGCAAGTCGCTGACCGGCGCGACGACCCAGGCGGCGCAGAAGGCGCAGATGGATGCGGAAGCCGCGCAGGCTCGCAGCTCCGAGATGACCGGTCAAGCGCTCGTGGTCGGGATTGGCGACGGGCGTCGCGTGGCGATTCCGTTGGCTGCCGTTACCCGCTTGGAACATATCAGCGTCGAGGCGGTGGAACGCGTGGGTGGCCGCGAAGTTATCCAATACCGGGGTCAGATCCTGCCCATCGTTCGTCTGGATCGTCTGCTCGGGGTCATGGACTACGAGGAGCCCAAGGATCTGCAGGTCGTGGTGTACCGCCGCGGCGAGCGTTCCGTGGCGATGGTGGTCCGCGAGATTCTGGACATCGTGGCCGACGACAAGCGCAAACACTCCAACATCGAGGATCACGGCTTGCTGGGTTCTGCGGTGTTGAAGGACCGGGTCACCGAGCTGCTGGACGTCGAACAGGCCGTCCGTGCCGCCGACCCGACATTCTTCGACGAAATCGAAGACTTCAACGCGGAACTCGAGATGAACTCTCGCCTGGACATGGTGGGGGCGTGATGACCGATGACGCAGTACGTAACTTTCCGTTTGGACGGAGCACTTTACGGCATTGAAGTCAACCAGGTCACCGAGATTCTGCACGGTGAGGACATCACGAACGTGCCGTTGTCGCCGACCGCCATCACCGGCCTGGTGAACCTGCGCGGGCAAATCGCAACCCTGATTGACCTACGTAACCAGCTGCACCTGCCTCCCCGTGAGGACCCCCGCGAAGCCATGATGGTCGTGGTGGTCTTGGACGGCGAGACGCTGTCGCTGATGGTGGATTCGATTGGCGATGTTCGCGAGGTCGACGAGTCCGATTTCGAGGCCCCGCCGGACACGCTGGGTCAGGATATGCGCGAACTCATCTTGGGCGCGTACAAGTTGAGCGACGACTTGCTGCTGGTCCTCGACGTCGAGCGCGTGGTCGCTATCGGCGCCGAAGCCCGAGGAGCGTGAAGTCAAGCCGTAGTTTAGAGATTGCAAAGTCGGAGGGGGTCACTGCGGTGGCTCCCTCCGATTTGTCTTCACAAGGTCGGGGCGCAGCTGCGTTTTTCGGGGCGGCTTTTCCGGTAAAATGTATGTAAAGTAACGCGTGGTCAGGGGTCTGGAGCTACGCAAAAAACCACCGTCCGTTGCCGGGCGAAGAACCGTAAAACCAGTTAGCCTTAACAGGGTAGAACTCGCAGCTGAGGGAGAGAAGATGGCTGGCATTAAAGTCCTCGTGGTGGACGATTCCGTTGTAGTGCGCAAAATCGTAACTGACGCGCTCAACGCCGACCCTAACCTGGAGGTCGTGGGCACGGCTCCGAACGGCAAATTGTCGCTGATGAAGTGGAAGCAGCTGAAGCCTGATGCCATCACCATGGACATCGAAATGCCCGAGATGAACGGTATCGAGGCAGTGCGCGAACTGCGCAAGATGGGCTGCAAAGACCCCATCATCATGTTCTCCACCTTGACCCAGCGCGGCGCGACCGCGACTTTGGAAGCCCTATCCGCTGGCGCTACGGACTACGTGACGAAACCGGCTAACCAGGGTTCCGTCCAGCAATCCATCCAAAGTGTTCGTGAACAGCTGGTTCCCATTATCTTGGGTTTGCTGCCCAGCAAAGTTCGGGCGTTGGGGGCGGTATCTGCCAGTTTGTCCCCCGAGGCGCGCGCCAATATCTCGTCCGTACCGTCCATGTTTGCCGGCCCGCTCAAACTGCACGACCGTACCGGGATGCCCGACAAGCCGATTCGTATCGTCATCCTCGGTTCTTCCACCGGCGGTCCCGAGGCGTTGACCAAGGTCATTTCCGGTCTGAGCCGTCCCCTGCCGATACCGATGGTCATCACTCAGCATATGCCACCGGTGTTCACCACCCAGTTGGCGGCTCGTTTGGACAAGCTGACTTCCGCTACGGTGCAGGAGGCGTCGGAAGGCATGATGCTGGCGCCAGGCCATATTTATCTGGCGCCGGGCAACTTCCACATGACTTTTGCCGGTAACGCTGGGGCTCCGCGCGTGAAATTGACCCAGACCCAGCCGGTGAACTTTTGCCGCCCTTCCGTGGACGTCATGTTTGAATCCGCGGTGAATCTCTATGGTGGGGATATGTTGGCGGTCGTGCTGACCGGCATGGGCCAAGACGGCAAGAACGGCTGCGGCAAGGTTTTGGAGGCCGGGGGGCGCACCCTGGTACAGGACGAAAACACTTCCGTGGTGTGGGGGATGCCGGGGGCGGTGGCCAATGCCGGCTTTGCTGATGAGATTCGCCCCTTAGATGAAATCTCGACCCAGATTCAGCGTCACGTCCAGACTTATGCTCCGGAGGCCAGACGATGAGCCTGACCCGCCAAACATTTGACTATGTGGCGGGGTTGGTCAAGCAACGCAGTGCTATCCAACTTCCCGCCGGAAAGGAATACCTGGTTGAATCCAGGCTGATTCCTTTGGCACGGGAAGCCGGTTTTACCGGCGCAACCGCGGTGGACAAGTGGATTCAGCAGGTTATCGCGACCCACCGGGCTGGTGACCTGCAAGACATCGCCGAGGCTTTGACTACTAACGAAACCTCGTTTTTCCGTGATGTCACCCCGTTTAAGGGTTTGACGGAATCCGTAGTTCCCAGCCTGGCCGAGGCCGGTCACCGCAATCTCTCGATTTGGTCCGCGGCCTGTTCCACCGGTCAGGAACCCTATTCCATTGCCATGAGCCTGTTGGAAATGGCCCAGGCCCCGAATTTTTCCATCGTCGCCACCGACATTTCTCGGGCCGTGTTAGCCAAGGCCAGACAGGGTTTCTATACCCAGCTGGAAGTGAACCGCGGCCTGCCGGCACCCATGCTGGTGCGCTATTTTTCCCGCGAGGGCGCCAACTGGGTCATCAGCCCGTCGCTGCGGTCGCGCATTAACTTCCTGGAACACAATCTGTTGTCCACCCCGCCAAAAGGCGGACCTTTCCATATCGTTTTTATTCGCAATGTTTTGATTTATTTCGATATCAGCACGAAACGTGAGGTCTTGCGGCGCGTGGCGAAATCTATGGCGCCCGGCGGCTACCTGTTCTTGGGGGCGGCGGAAACAACTATGGGGATGGACCCCGTATGGGAACGTGTGACGTTGACAAACGGTGCGGTATACAAATTGAAAGGGGCCGGGAAATGAAAGCATTAATCGTTGACGACTCCCGTGCTATGCGCAAAATTATTGGCGGTATCCTGCGCCGGGAGGGGTTTGAAATCCTAGAAGCCGCTGATGGCGAAGAGGCCATGGAAGTTTTGCATGACCCCGCCACGGGACGCGTCGACTTGGCGACAATCGACTGGAATATGCCGGTGATGAACGGGTTGGAACTGGTGGTGAACATCCGCGCAGAAAAGGAACTGCGCAATATCACCCTGATGATGGTGACCACCGAGTCGGAGCACTCTCAGATTGTGCGCGCTTTAGCGGCTGGGGCGCACGAGTACCTCATCAAACCTTTCACCCCCGAAGCGGTCAACGAAAAGCTCATGCTGTTGGGCTTGGGAACTTGAGGAACCGCCCAAGCCCCGTGGGGACGGCTGGTGAAACCGAAAACCCCGGAGCCTGTTACGAGCAAGGAACACAAGGAGAGTAAAGATGGACCAGGAAATTCGGGAAGCGGTGCTGAACATCGCTAACGATGTTTTCTATGCCTTGATTGATAAACACGAAGGCACTGTGATGGAGTGGCTTGAAGACGTCGAGCCTTTCCAGGATCCGGTTTATGCCTGGGTGGATTCCCAAGGGGATAAGCAGCTGCGCTTCATACTAGAGATGGAAGATTCCACAGCAAAAGACCTGACCAGAGCCATGTACAGTCTGGGTGAAACCGATGAGGTGACCGCGGAGGATCAACAGGACGCGTTCGGGGAAATCGTCAACGTTATTGGCGGAAACATGAAATCTATTGTGGAAGATTCCGGAAACCTTATCCTTCCAAAAGTCGGAAAGGAAAAACCGACACGGCCAGAATCGCCTTTAGTTAGCGTAAACCTCAACTGGAAAGGCAAATTCCTGGTAATCTCAGTATGTGACCTTGGTGCTTCGCAGGATGCGGCACAAGGGTGAACACGGAGGTAATCGATGCGTATTATAGTTGCAGACGATTCGCGAGTGATGCGACAGATTGTGGTGCGTACCCTGCGCCAAGCGGGATTTGACTGGGAAGTTATGGAAGCCGAAGACGGCGCCCAAGCTTTGCAGTTGGCCCTGTCAGAGTCGCCTGACCTGGTACTTTCCGACTGGAATATGCCGAATATGCTGGGTATTGAGATGCTGCAGCAGTTGCGGGCGACGGGGTCAAAGATTCCGGTTGGCTTTGTGACTTCCGAGGGTTCCCCTCAGATGCGGGAAATCGCGCAACGGGCGGGTGCGAACTTCCTGATTCAAAAACCTTTCGATGCCGCCACTTTCAAGTCGATTTTAGGAGCGTTCAACCGATGAGTGCCACCCCTTTGCCTTCTGCGAAAGAGATTCGCGACCTGTTTGAAATGCTGTTGGGCAGGACCGTTGAGGTTTCGCCGGACTACGAAATCCTCAAGCCGGACGAGGAATTCGGTTGCTGTGTGGCGTTCTTTAACGACGCTATGGATAAAGTGTGCGCCGCCTGCATTATGGATCTCGATTTGTGCGCTTATGCCGGCGCCGCCCTGCAGCTCATTCCCGCTGCCGGGGCGCAAGATGAAATCAACAACGGTACCCTGTCTGACGGCTACATTGAGAATGTCTACGAAATCCTCAACATTTTCTCTGGGTTGTTAAACAAGGATGATGCTCCGCACGTCACCATCGGTTTGATGTACACCCCCGGCGAGGAATTGCCCGCCAACGAGTACAAGATGGTCACCTCATATGTGGAGCGTCGCGATTCCATCCTCGACATCGAGGGCTACGGCAAGGGCCGCTTCGGCGTCTTGTGCTTTAACTAGCTTTCGCTGCTGGGGTCTTTCCTGGCGTTAATCCTATTAATTCGTTTCGGTGTGCCATATATGGCACACCGAAACGTTTAAATAGGTTTTATTGCGGGTTTTGTTATGCGGGGGTGGTCGCTCGGGGGCGCTCGCGAGAGGCGG
>NZ_CABTWO010000033.1 GCF_902488535.1 uncultured Mobiluncus sp. | reverse complement strand
TGTTTCGGTATACGTCTGTTTCCTGCACCCCGGTCCTTAAACAAGGAAATTGCCGGGGCAATTTCATTTATGGTTATTTTGCCGGCTATTCTCCACCTATAAATCCAAAAAATATTTCATCTTGGCAAAAAAGTTGGCAATCCACACTTCGTTTCCGTGTGCTTCCTCGAAATCCCAGGCAGGCGGCTCCTGTCCCGGCTGGCATCGGCTTGGGTAGCGCACTTCTGGCGCGGTAGCTTGAAAAAGTGAGTTTTTCCCGGCGCGCCCGTATGTTTACTGCAGCTATCGTGACTTCATTTGCGCTTTCAGGAGTGGGGGTCGACTCGGCGAACGCTCTCGTCGGGGATTTCAGCGGGATTGGGAATGTGATTCAGGGGGTCGTCAGCGGATCCTTCGCCGGCTCCAACTCGTATGTGTATAACCCACTTCTTTCGAAGTCCGGCGCGAACGGCAAGGGCGGGTCGAAAGGTAAGAAAACCAGTCTTTTCCTGCAAAATTCCTATGACTGGAACCGGGAGCTACGCAAGGCGCTGAAAGTCAAAGTTGAGCCCCCGAAATTGTTTATGAACCCCGGTAAAGGCCGCGTGGCCGTGAATAAAGACCTGTTCATCTGGGCGGACGCCAAGCCTCAAAAGTTCGTAAAAACAGTGGCGTCGCAGACCTTGACCATCACCGCTGTCCCGGTTAGGTTTGAATGGAAGTGGGGCGACGGCGAAACTACGGATTCCGGCGCGGACGCGGGAGCGCCTTGGCCAAACGGCACCGTCACCCACAAATATCAACGTATCGGCCGTTACAAGATTACCTGCCGGATTCACTGGCGGGCGACTTGGGTTATTGGGAAAGAAAAACCTCAGAAAATTCCCGGCGACATCTACACCGATAGCACCTCATCCGAGTTCCTGGTCAAATACCTGATTCCCTACCTTTCCTAAATCCCAAACCGCGCCAACCCTTGCATTCCGAACAGTCCCAGGGGTCACGGCCAACAACCTCTCATTCTGAGTTCTCGCGCGGGCAAAGAGATGTTACTAAAATCAGGGTAGGATTCGAATCACTGGGCCACGGCCACGCAATCCCAAAATCATCCCATCGGAGAGGAATCTGTAATGGTAGACCAGCCGAAGTATCCCGGCAAAGTGGAAGTTATCAACGGCAACGGTGCGGTTGCCCGCGTAATGAACATGGTGTGTGGAGGTGTCATCGGCTATCCCATCACCCCTTCGACGGAAATCTCGGAAACGTTCGAAGCTGCGGTGGCGGCAGGTCAAAAGAACGTGTGGGGTCAGCACCCCTTCTTCTTTGAGCCCGAAGGCGAGCACTCCGCCCAGTCCGGGGCGATGGGCGCGGCCCTGACCGGCGGCAAGTTCATCTCGAACGCCTCCAGCTCGCAGGGTATCCTCTATGGTTTGGAGTCCCACTTCGTCACTGTCGGCAAGCGCATTGGCGGTTTCGTGCTGCAGGTCGCGGCGCGCGTCGTTTCCCGCCACTCGCTGAACGTGATGGGCGGCCACGACGACGTATATGCCCTGCTCCCAGCCGGTTACACGGTCCTGTTTGGGGCAAACCCGGAGGAGGCCGCGAACCTGGCGCTGATTTCTTACCGCGCCTCGTCGCTGTCCTTGATTCCGGTGGCGAACTGCATGGATGGTTTCGCGACTTCCCACATGATGAGCGAAGCGCGCCTGCCGGAAGCCGAGCTGGTCAAGGAATACTTGGGCGACCCCAAGGGCTACATTCCCTGCCCCACCGCCGCTCAGGAAATCTTGTTTGGCGCCAAAGGTCGGGTTTTCCAGTTTGGTCAGTTCCTGGAGAGCAAAAGGTCGGTGCTGGCGCCCGCCTCCCTCGAGACGCTGCGGTCGTTCCTGAACTGCGCCGATAACGCCGACGCCATCGAAAATGACTGCTGCGGCGAGCTGTTTGACCGGGAAATCGCGGGGCATCTGCCCGCGGCGGAAGTCGCCAAGTGGCGCCGCCAGTGGGTCAACGCTCCGGCGCGAGGCACCCGCAAACTTATCCCGTCCCTGGTGGATGTGGACAATCCGGGCTTGACCGGTCCGGTGCAAAACCAGCCGGATTTCCAAGCCGGGGTAGCCGACCACCGCACCCACTTTGTGGCGGACGTGCCGCGCCTAGTGCGCCAGGCGATGGACGAATATAACGCCCTGACCGGCAGCGATTACGCCCCGGTGAAAACCTTTAACTGCGAGGATGCGGACGTCATCATGGTCGGTGTCGGCTCGATTTGCGAGGACGTGCGGGCGGTACTGCCGTACTTGCGGAATCAGGGTCTCAAGGTCGGTCTGGTCCAGATTGTCATGTTGCAGCCGTTCCCGGAGGCCGAGTTGGTGGCGGCTCTCAAGGGCGCGAAAGCCGTGACGGTGCTGGAGCGTTCCGACCAGGCGGCCTTGACGAAGTTCGTCAACGGCGCCCTGGTGAAATCCGGCCAAAACGCGGGGGCCGCCAAGCGTGACCTGCCCGCGCGCTACCCCGATATTCCCGCCGTGAAAACCGGGGAAATGCCCCAGCTGTCCACCGGATTCTTTGGCTTGGGTGGCCACGACGTCCAGCCGCGCCACCTCATCGCCACGTTCAAAGCGATGCAGGCCGGCGACCTCGCTCCCGAGTTCTATATCGGCTCGACGTTCTTTGCCGATGACGCGACCGGGGAACAAAAGGCGATGCAGGACCGGCTGCGCGAAGCCTACCCGGACACCGCCAAAATGGCCCTTCACCTGGAAGAAAACCCGAAAGACCTGCTGCCCAAGGAAGCGATGCGGATTCGATTCCACTCGGTGGGCGGCTACGGCACGATTGCGACCGGGAAACTACTGGCCGACATTTTGGCTGAAATGCTGCACTTGCACAGCAAAGCCGCCCCGAAGTACGGTTCGGAAAAATCGGGAGCGGCCACGAACTACTACATCACGTTGAGCCCGGAAACCATTAGGATTACGAATGCCGAGCTGGAGGACGTAGAGATTGTGGTCAGCCCGGACCACATGGTGTTTGCCCACACGAACCCGCTGAAGGGCTTGGCCGAGGGCGGGACGTTTATCCTGCAGTCCGACAAAACTCCCGCCGAGCTGTGGGCGAGCCTGCCGCGCCGCGCGAAACAGATCATTCGAGACCGGCACATCAACCTATTTATCCTCGACGCGTTCGGGGTCGCGCTGAAGCACGCCCCGGATCCGGGCTTGCAAACCCGCATGATGGGTGTGGCTTTCATCGGGGCTATCGCCACCAAGGTCGACCGGATTGCTTCCGGGGCCAGCGAAGCGGATATGTTGGCCAAGATTCGCGAACAGATCGAGCACAAATTCGGGGCGAAAGGCCCGGCGATTGTGGAAGCCAATATGGCGGTGGTCAAGGACGGGGCGGCCGCCACGCAGAAGGTCGATTGGGAACAGCTCGACGCCGACCCGGGCACTTCGGGCGCGGCTCAGGGTGGCGGATCTGCCCAGTCTCGCCCAGTTTTGGACGCCTCCCTATCAGCCACGATGTGCCAGCGCGGCTCTACCGGCTGCGCGCTGACTGCCGGGCTGTTCGACCGAGATTATTTCCGGCGGGTCGTGGCGGAACCGTTTGCCCAGGGCACCATCAGCGAAGCCCCGGTTTACCCTGGCACCGGCTACTTCCTGCCCCCGGCGTCCTCGGCCACAAAGGACAAGGGCCTGTTCCGCCGGAACATTCCGGTGTTCGAGGCGAGCCTGTGTACCGGCTGTATGGAATGCGCCCTGGCCTGCCCGGACGGGGCGATTCCGAACACGGTGTTTGGTATCGACACCTTGCTTCAGACGGCTATAGATCAGTCGGGCGAGGCCGGTGCCTCTCTAAAGTCGCAGGTGGACGCCATTTCTGAGGCGATGCGGGCCGCACTGCTGGACACGAAAGCGCGTCCGGAAATCGCCGACGTCTTTACCACGGCTGCGACCTCGCAAAACGCCGACCCCGCAGCGGTGGCGGCGGTGGCCGACACGTTACGAACCTTCCCGGTGGCGCGCACCCGACCGTTCTTTGACTCCACCGAAAAACGCCAACCCGGCGCGGGAGTGCTGTTTAGCGCGACTATCGACCCGTGGAAGTGCACCGGCTGTCTGGAATGCGTGGCGGTGTGCGGCCCGAACGCCCTGATTGGCACCGACCAGGACGACGAGGTGCTGGCCACGGCCCAGCAGCGGTTCGCGTTCCTGACGAAACTGCCAAATTCTCCCGCTGAATTCAGCGACCCGAACGGCGGGCCCAGCCTGGATATGAAACGGATTTTCCTGAACCGCGACAACTATTACGCTACCATCGGCGGACACGGGGCGTGCCGCGGGTGTGGCGAAGTCACGGCTGTGCGCCAAACTATGGCTCTGGCCAACGATATTAATAACGGCCGGGTTTCACGCCACCGCCAGGAACTCGAGGAGTTGGTGGCGGCTCTGGATGCAAAGCGTCAAACCGTTACCGATGCTGAGCTCGGCGCCCTGATTGACCAGGTGCGCGAGCGTTTGGAGCAGCGTCTGTACCGTTACGAAGGGCCGGCAGGAGGGCGGGGCCCGGCGGCCGCGGTGATCGCCAACTCGACCGGGTGTTCCTCGGTTTATGCCTCGACCGCGCCGTTCAATCCCTACCAGCAGCCGTGGGTCAATAGCCTGTTCCAAGATGCCCAGCCCCTGGCGAAAGGCATCTACGAGGGTCTGGCGGCCGATTTGTCGATGGACGTTTTGGCGTTGCGGCAAGCCCGGGCCATTTTGGCGGGCGCGACCGGCGCGGACATTCCGAACGACGCTCCGGAATGGAAACAGTTCACGGACGAGGAACTCGCGTTGATGCCCGCGGTCATGTCCATCGGCGGCGACGGTGCGTCCTATGACATCGGCTTCGGGGCGATGAGCCGTATTTTGGCGTCCGGAACCCCGGTGAAGATGCTGGTGTTGAACACGGGAGCCTACTCCAACACGGGCGGCCAGGCCTCCACAGCCTCCCTGGAGGGCCAGGACGCGGACCTGTCCCGCTACGGCAAATACTTGAAAGGCAAGTCTGAGCAGCGCAAAGAGCTGGGCCTGCTGGCGGCAATGCACCCCAACGTCCTGGTGGTGTCCACCTCCACGGCCTACCAAGGGCACTTCCTTAAGAACGTGTCACACGCTCTGGCCCAGGTCGACTACCCCGCGCTGATCGACGTGTACACGCCCTGCCAGCCCGAACACGGTATCGGGGACGACATGGCTAGTGAACACAGCCGCTTGGCGGTGAAATCGCGTGTCAGCCCGCTGTTTGTCCACGAACCGGCCCACGACGAGTTCAGCGACCGCTTCATCATTGACGGCAACCCGGATGTGAAAAAGCTGTGGTCGAGATACAAACTCAGCTACCATGACGCGGACGGTAACGCCCAGCTGATGGACCTGCCCTACACTCCGGCGGATTTTGCCTACTCTGAGCTGCGGTTTAAGAAACACTTTAGGCCGCTGCCGGAAAACGCCGAAAACCCGACGACGGTGGCGGACTATGTAGAGATGGACGCGGACACTCGCGACACCGCTACACCATTTATCTATACGAGCGGCGCGGACGGCGGCCTGGCGAAAATCCAAGTGTCGCCCTCCATCGTGAAACTGACCGAGCAATGCCGGGAACACTGGACTTTCCTGCAATACCTGGCCGGACAAGACCTGGCCGAGGCCCGCAAGGCGCATGCCGACCTGGAAAAGGAGCTGACCGAAGCTCGTGACGCCGCCGCGAAGTCGCAGGAAGAAACCATTGAACTCATGGCGAAAGCGATGGCAGAAGTCGCCGCGACCGGCACGACCACGACGCCGCTACCGTTCTTGGGCGGATTCGGCGGGGGAGCCAGCACGGCTGGGGGCGCCTCCGGAGCAGCCGCGTCCGACGCCGCCACGGCAGACTCGGGCGCGCCGTTCCGCTACGAGCTTGCGAAAATCGCCCAATGCACGGACTGTAAGACCTGCTACCAGGAGATTCCCGAATACTTCGAGCCGTCCACGGAAATCATTGACGGCAAGCCCACCCCGGTAGCGCGGCTCATTCCCGGCTCGCTGGAAAGCGTGGAAGTGACCGACGAACTGCGCGCCCGGGTCGCGAAAGTTGTCGCGAACTGTGACGCGGAAATCATCTTGTGACCAGGGAGGGGAAACCGATGCTTGACACGACGAACACGGTACAGCTCAACATTTTGGAACGCCGGTTTAACGCCGACCCGAAACTGTTTCAATCCATGTTTGTGGCCGAGGGCCTGGCCCAGCTGCACGCGGCTTTTGCCGCTGGGGAACTGCCCGAGGCGATGACCCTGAAAATTTGGGAGCTGCTGGAACGCGAGGACACGGTGGGGCGCATCATGATGCGTTTCCTGTGGAATCTGCCGCTGGGCAAGAAACGCGTGTTTATCCGCGCGATTGATACCTGGCTGTCCGAGCGCTACCCGATGTTTGCGGGGGTGAGCGAAAACTGGCCCGCCGCTAACCATGTCGCCCCCTACGTGCGGCCGGCCTCCCAGCGAGTGCACGACTTTGACCTAGTCACGCAAGGGTATCTGGGGTATCTGACCCAGGGCTATTCCCAGCGGGAAGTCGACCTGTTTGTGTGGCTCGAATCGATGCGGGACAAGCACTGCGCGGATCGGCCCTGTGAGCTGGGCGAGTTCTTGCGGGGCCGCAAGGTCGGGGGTTGCCCGGTCCAGATCCATGTCCCGGACGTCATGCAGGCCATCGCGGAAGGTGATTTTGACCGGGCACTGCGTATCGTGGAGGAGTCGAACCCGCTGCCGAACGTGACCGGGCGGGTTTGTCCTCAGGAGCTGCAGTGTCAAGGGGTGTGCGTGCACAAGGCGCGTCCCATCGAGATTGGTCAGTTGGAGTGGTTCTTGCCCCAGCGGGAAAAAATCGTGCACGGCAACGAGGCGATTCTCAAGCGTTTCGAGGGGCGTCCCGACCCGTGGCAGACCGCGGAAAAGCCCCCGATAGCTATCGTCGGTTCGGGTCCCTCCGGGTTGATTAACGCGTTCTTGCTGGCAAACCAGGGTTTTCCGGTCACCGTGTTCGAGGCGTTCCACACCCTGGGCGGGGTGTTGAAGTACGGGATTCCCGAGTTCCGCCTGCCCAACGAGCTGGTCGACGACGTGGTGGACAAGATTCGCCTGCTGGGCGGGCGTTTCGTGACGAACTTCGTGGTGGGCAAGACCGCGACCTTAGATGACTTGAAAGCGGCCGGTTTTTGGCGCATTTTCGTCGGTACGGGCGCGGGGCTGCCGAAGTTCATGAACGTGCCCGGCGAGCACCTCAACGGGGTCATGAGCGCCAACGAGTTCCTGACTCGCGTGAATCTGATGCACGCGAACCTGCCCGACTATGACACGCCCCTGCCCGAAGTCGCCGGTAAAGAAATCCTGGTGATTGGTGGAGGAAACACGGCGATGGACGCGGCACGCACCGCCCGGCGCTTGGGCGGTCACGTCACTATTGTGTATCGGCGCACCAAGGCCGAGATGCCGGCCCGTGTGGAGGAACTGCATCACGCTTTGGAAGAGGGCATTGTCGTGGCTGAGTTGCGCGCGCCCACCGAGTTTCACGAGGACGAAAACCACCATGTCGCGGGAGCGAGCGTGGGGGTGATGGAGCTGGGGGAGCCTGACGAGTCCGGGCGGCGCCGGCCCCAACCAACCGGGGAAATCCTGGAAATGGACGCTGACCTGGTGATTATGGCGCTCGGAAACAGTTCCAATCCGATTATTCGTGATTCGCAGCCTGACCTGGCAGTGCAGCAGTGGGGCGCAATCAAGGTCGGGAAAGAGGCTGCCGGCGGTGAGGCCGGTGCTGGTGGGGCCGCTGGGGCCGCTGGGGCCGCTGGGGCCGCCGAAACCCCCTCGCAAGCCACCAACCTAGAGGGAATCTACTCCGGCGGAGACGCTTCTCGTGGCGGCTCGACCGCGATTAAGGCAGCCGGAGATGGGCAAGCGGCCGCCCGCCAGATGGGGGACCTGGCCGTGCACCTGGAACCGGAGGAAGTCCGCCAGCGGGTGCAACGCGCTTTGGAATATACCCAAAGCGCCGCCTCGGCCTACCGAATCTTGGAGAAACGCCAACTGTCGGAACGGACTTGGGAGATGAAACTGCACGCCCCGGCGGTCGCCCGCGCGGTGCAGCCCGGCCAGTTTGCCCGGTTTATGACCCACGAAAAAGGCGAGCTGATTCCCCTGACCGTGGCCGATTTTGACCGGGAGCAGGGCTGGATTTCCATCGTGGTGCAAGCGGTGGGCAAATCGACCCAGATTATGTGCGCGATGGAAGTTGGCCAGGCGTTTTACGGGATTGCCGGGCCGCTGGGCTTGGCGTCCAAGATGGAACATTTCGACCCGGCCACCCAAAGCGTGTGTTTCGTGGCTGGTGGGGTCGGGTTAGCGCCCGCCTATCCGATTGTGCGTAAACACTTGGAGCTGGGCAATCACGTGACCCTGGTGCTGGGAGCGCGCAATCGCGACCTGCTGTTCTGGACCGACCCGGACGGGGACCCCGCCGGGGATAGCCCGGAGCGTGTCGAAGTGTTGCGCCGTCAGTACCCAGATTTGCTGGATGTGGTTTTGACCTCGGACGATGGGTCGTTTGGGCGTCAGGGCGTAGTGACGTTGCCGCTGGAAGAGATGCTGCGCGACGGCCGCGGCGATGGGCGCCAGATTGCGGAAATCACCACTATCGGACCGCCGATTATGATGAAGTTTGTCTGCCTGTTGACCGCGAAGTACGGTGTACCGACAGTCGCGTCGCTGAACTCGATTATGGTTGACGCGACCGGAATGTGCGGAGCCTGCATGGTGCCTTTTAACGACCCGGAAACTGGCAAGCTGGTACGCAAACACGCCTGTATTGACGGCCCTGAGCTGGACGGACACGCCATCGATTGGGATAAATTCCTGCCTCGATTCAACCAGTTTAAGACCCAAGAAAAAGCCGCCCTCAAGTAAGCAATTCCCCGCGGATATTTGTTGCGGGGTGGTCGCTCGGGGGCGCTCGCGAGAGGCGGAAGGGGGAGTACCCCCTCGCGTTTTGCGCGACTATTGTCGCAAAACGCTCACCCCCCAGCCTCTCGCTGAGTCGCCCCCAAC
>NZ_CABTWO010000032.1 GCF_902488535.1 uncultured Mobiluncus sp. | reverse complement strand
GTGAGCGTTTTGCGACAATAGTCGCGCAAAACGCGAGGGGGCCCTCCCCCTTCCGCCTCTCGCGAGCGCCCCCGAGCGAACGCACCGCAACAAAACTAGAACCCAGAAATCAGGGAATCTGGGACAGGATAATCCCATCGAGGATATCGTTTTCGGAGGTCCGAACCGGGAACGTTCCGCGGGGTACGCCGGCAGACGCCGTCCCGGAATCCGAACGACCAGAGCCGGAACCGGGGGCCGGATGAGCCTCCAACCAAGCGAGAATCCGCTCCCACACCAGGACTCCGCCGGCAATCTGGCGCACCCGCTGCGGGTGCATGGGCCCCAACTGGGCTTTTTCCGCGTGCGGCATCCGAATCAAACGCCGGGCGCGTTCCCGCAGCGCGCCAGAATCCAGCACGGCCCCGTTGATTTTGTCCGGCTTGTAACTGTCCAACCCCAACTCCAGCGCGGTCAAAGTTGTGACCGAACCGGCCACCCCGACTACCTCGCGGGCGCGCTCCAACGGCACGCTGGCCGCAGCTTGGGCAATCAGGGAATCTACAAACTGTCCAGCTTGGCTGATAGCGTCCTCGCTGGGCACCCCTCGCGCATCTTCGGCGGGTCGCAGATAACGCTCGGTGACCCGCGTGGAACCCATATTCATCGACACCGCGGCCGTGACCTGGTCAAACTGGCCGGTATCGGGGTTGGCCTGACCAAACGCAAACTCGGTGGAACCTCCCCCGATGTCTACGGTCAGGGCCGGACTGGCAATGTCGCGGTGCGCTGAAAGTGTCCCGGCGAATCCCAACGTGGCCTCGACTTGTCCCGAAATGACCTCCGGCGTAATCCCCAGCCGCGCCTGCACTCCGGCGCTAAACTGCGAAAAATTATCCGCATCGCGCGAAGCGGAAGTCGCCACCATCCGAATCCGCTGGACGTCCTCCCGGCGCACGTAACCGGCGTATTCTTCGACCGCCACAAAAGTCCGCTCCAGCGCGGCTTCACTGAGATGCCCGGTCCGGTCCACCCCTTCGCCCAAGCCCACAATCCGATTCAACCGCATTACGTCAGCCATCGCCCCGGACTGGGGGTCAACCTCACTGATGAGCAAACGAATCGAGTGAGTTCCACAATCAATCGCCGCCAAACGCATTACCGGCCCCTTTCCCCAGCAGTTTCGCCCAATTTCCAGGCACAAGTCGCGGGCGTCCAGCGATGCGGGTCCCCCGCCGGCAACTCCCCCAACCGATCCAACACCCAATCCCCGATGGGGTTTACCCCCCGGCCCGCCGCCAAAGCGTGTCCGAGCAGGGCGTGAAAACACTTGACCCGGCGAGGCATTCCCCCGGCCGACACGCCCGCGATTTCAGGGACTTCCCCGATTCCGGCGGCTTCACCCGCCTGGGTGCGCTCGCGAATATAGAGTTCATGAGCGCGGGCATAAGTGGCCGCTATCTGCGAGTTTGCCTCCAGCAGGGCTTCGGCCTCGCGCATGACCCCGTTTGCCTCCAGGTGCGACACAGCCGCGACCGCCGCCGGGCAGGTCAGGTAATAAAACGTGGGGAACGGCTCGCCGCCGGGCAGGCGCGGGACGCTCGCAATGACCGCCGGGTGACCAGCAGGAACACCCCCCTCATGACCAGCAGGATTGGCGCCAGGCGACACATCCCCGCACCGCGCGGCGACCCCTAAAACTCCCCGCGGGACGCGCCCCAGTTGAGCTGCAATAATGCGCAAATCCTCCGGGCTAGCGGGTGTAATCACAAGGGCTCCTTTGTCAGTTTCCGGTCGGCGTTCAGTTATGGGCCGGGGCGTTCGAGGATTTCGGGGCTGGTTCCGGGTCGGTTTTGCCGGGTGCCGAGGACGGTTTAGTCGTGTTCGCTCCAGTTTCCGGTTTCACGCCCGGGGCGGTTTCCGGGGCGGGAGCAGCTCCGGCGACTTCCAATCCGGCGACAATCTGGCGGAACCACGGCAAATCGTTCGTGTCTTTGTCGGTCCAGCCGCTGGTCAGCTGGGCTTTTTTCGCGCCGGGAGGATCAACTACGACATAGGTAATCTCGCCGGGTTTCACGTATCCCAAGCGTTCGCGGGCTTGGCGGGAAATATATTCGGGGTCTTTATAGCGTTTGATTTCCGCTTCCAGCTCGGCGTTTTGGGCTTTGACCTGGGCAATCTGGGCTGCCAGCGAGCGAGCCTGCTGCTGCTGATCCATCCAGGAACGCAGCGGTGAGAACACGACAAGAAACACGGCCAGCGCTACGGCCGCCAGCGTCAACAGGCGCGCAATACGGGTCGAGCCCGGGGATTCCACAGCGGGGTTTCGCGGCGTGACTTTCGATGGGGACAAGGCCGGGTCCACTGTTTTCCCGGTTCTCCCGACTTTCCCGTTTCCCCCGACTTTCCCGGGTTTTCGGGCAGAAGCGTTTGGTGTCGCCGAGCCGCGCGGGGTCGGCTTTTCCGCGTCAGAAGGCTGGCGTGGTTTCAAACTGGGACGCTTCACGTGGACATTATCCCAAAAATCTGTAGTTTTCCGTCACTGGACAGGCTTTGGCGCGTAATCTCGAGGACCAAACAGGGCCGAACCGACCCGCACACACGTGGAGCCCGCCGCAATGGCCAACTCGAAATCCCCGCTCATGCCCATCGACAGTTCCCGACAATCCGCACCTCCGGGCAGCCCCGACACGGCTTCTCGCAACCCCGCGAGCTGGGAAAACATCTCAAAAGCACCCCGCTCCCCGACCTGGTCCACACGCGCCGCCACTGTCATCAAGCCGATGAGGTGCAGTCGGGGCTGGTCAATCACCAACCGCGCGAGCTCCAGGGTTTCCTCCGGAGCAACCCCGTGTTTTGCTTCCTCCCCGGAAGTGTTGACTTCAATCATGACTTCCAGGGTCCGTTCCGCCTGGTCAAGCAGCCGGTTCAGGGTTTGCGCCAGTTTCGCTGAATCCAAGGACTGCAGTTCCGCGCCGTGAGCGACGATGAGTTTGGCTTTGTTGCGCTGGAGGTTGCCGATTTGGATCCAACGGGGGCTTTCACCGTTCCCGTCAGCGCACAAGCCCAGGTTCGCGCCCAGTTCCGCAGCTTTCGCGGCCAGCTCCTGGGGTTTATTTTCCCCGAATTCGCGCACTCCCGCTTCGAGAGCTTCACGCAGGTCCGCAACCGGATGGGTTTTGCTGACCGGAAGGATTCGAACTGACCCGACGTCGCGACCCGCGTCCGCAGCTGCCGCGGCGACCCGCTGGGAGAGAGCTTGCAAACGCTGTGAAAAACCGGTCATAAGCCTAGTCTAGTCCGCCGACTCGCTCTGGGAGGGCAGGGCTGAATCGGCGGGTTCGCGCCGATAGGTCAGAGCCACCGCGACCGACACCAAAATCAGACCGCCCACTTCAGCCCAACTCGGAAACTGCCGCAGCATAAACACGCCCACCAGCAGGGACGTCACCGGCAGCAGCGCGGAGAGCAGCGCGAAAATAGCGGCGGAAACATCACGCAGCACGACCAGTTCCAGAATGTAAGGCACAAAGGAGGAACACAGGCTCATCAGCAGGGCTAGGCCGAAAACCGACCACGAACTGAACGCCACGTGAATGTCTGGCCAGGCCAGGGGCAGCTGCAGGAACGAACCGAATACCAAGCCTACTGAGAGGGAATCGATGCCCCGACCCAAAACCGCAACTTTGCGGCCCAAAGCCATATAGGCGACCCACATTCCCCCGGCGACCAGCGCCCAGAACAAGCCCAACCGGTCGGTCGGATTGCTCATGTCCAGGCCCAGCCCGCCAATCATGACCACGCCGGAAAACGCCAACAGGACCGAAAACTTGCCCAGCCAGCCGGCGATGCCGATAGCCGCGAAAATAACCGGCCCCAAGAACTCCACGGAAACGGTGGTGCCCAGGGGAAGCCGCGCAATCGCCTCGTAAAAAGTCATATTCATGCAGACCAGGGCCGTCCCAAACAGGCAGGACCACAAATAACCGCTGGGGGTGAGCGCCCGTTTTCCCCAAGGCCGGCGCCACACCAGCATCAGTACGGAGGCAAATACAGTCCGCAGCCAAGCCACGGTCAGGGGCCCCATCAGGGCAAACAACGTTACCGCGAAACCGGCACCCACATACTGGATGACGCCCTCGGTAAAGAAAATTAGGGGCGCGGGAACGGGTTTTCGCGGTTTTCCGGGCATCCTGCCATTGTAGACGGTGACGCGGGCAAGGTGAAAAAACCTTGTCCGACCATTTTTCGTTACCGTGTGGGGTGTTTTGCCAGTTCATGGCATTTTGTAAAATTGTCACAAGGCCGCATGGTTCCGCCCTCCGCTCGCTCGCTGAGCGCGCATCGACCTTTGGTATTGTGTTGGACTTCCTTTGGGCGTGGAAACCGGCACCTTGGCGGTAAATATGAAAGAATGCAGGGAAAGGAGGCGAAACTTGGTCAATCAATCCCCTGCGGCATCACCGAGATTTTCCACCACGCTTTCTCCGGTTTCAGATCCCCTCATCAGCGTCCGCGGTCTGACTAAAATTTATGGTCAGGCTGATACGGAGCGTGCCGTTACGGCTTTGGACAATGTGGATGTGGATTTTCCCCGCGCCCAGTTCACCGCCATCATGGGGCCTTCCGGGTCTGGGAAATCCTCTTTGCTGCACATTTTGGCGGGTTTGGATTCGTTTCAATCCGGGACAGTCACGGTCGCCGGTCGCGACCTGTCCCAGCTGGATGCCGCGGAACTGACCCGGTTTCGCCGCGAAAATATCGGGTTTATCTTTCAGGCGTTTAACCTGGTGCCCACGTTGACTGTCGCAGAAAATATTAAGTTGTCGGCGATGGTGCGCCGCCAATCACCGGATCGGCGTCGGTTAAAGACGCTGGTCAAAGAGCTTGATTTGGAATCGCGACTGGACGCCTTTCCCTCCGAGTTGAGCGGGGGTCAACAGCAAAAGGTCGCTTGCGCTCGCGCGTTACTGCCCGCTCCGGAAGTCGTTTTCGCTGATGAGCCGACCGGGAACCTCGATTCGGCCTCTTCGGCGCAGGTCCTTTCGTTCCTGCGAGCCGCCGCGCGCGACTGGGAACAGTCAGTCATCATGGTCACCCACGAACCGGATGCCGCGAAATACGCCGACCGGGTGCTGTTCCTGTTTGACGGCCAAATCGTCGCCCAACTGACGAACCCGACCCGCGAGGCGATCCTCGAAGCGGAGCAAAATCTCGGTGACGTGCGCCAAGCTCGGAAACGCGCGGGGCAGCTGGGCGCTCCCGCGGCTTTGCGAGACGTTGATTTGCCAGCCTCGGAAAACGATTTGACAGGCGTCGTGAGTTTGCCAAAAATCGAGGCGGAAACCGAGTCTGAACAGGCCGAATTGCCCGCAGAAGAACCCGCGGTTTTCCCAAATTCGGCATCGGGTTCAGAGCCGGCCTCCCCGATTTCCCCTTACTTGCAAAGCGCGTTCCCGATTGCGGATGCCCCCAAGCCCAGGCCGGCGTCTGTCCCCGCACCTCCTCCCCCGACGCGGCGTCGGCGCGATACCGCCCTGACTTTTGCCGACCTGGGCATCGCCGAGGCGAACCCCGAACCGAACGAACTGGCAGATTCCCTGGCCCGCGGCGATTTCAAGTGGCCCAGTATGTCCGTGGCGCAGCCCGCCTCCCCGGACGACACTAATGATTTGTTGGGTCAGCCGCTGTCGGCTTTGTCCGCCAATCCCCCGGAGGTTCAGGATAATGTAGCCGGTGGCGAGGGTTTTGCCGCCCAGGGGCGCAGCGACTTTGATTCCGTGATTTCCGGGTCTGCCGAGTTGGCAGCCGCTAACTCCGACACGTCCGGCAGCCTTGACACCCCGGCTGCTGATTTTGGTGATACCGGGTTCAATCCGTTCGATTTTACGGACCAGCCCGCGCCCACTGTTGACGGTGAAGGGGACTTGGTGGCGTCTCCCCTGTCGCGCCGTCCGATTCCGGGAGGTATCGCAGCAAATACGCCCACACCGGCTGCGCCGCCGGTGCTTCCCACAGGTGCAACTGCGCCAGTTGCACCGCCGGTCGCGCCGTTAGCCGCGAACGCTTGGGCGGACAATACCCCCACACTTGTGCCCAGTTCGGCTTCGTCCCGGATTCTTTCCGAATCGTTTACTCCCGAATCACTCCAGGTGAGTCCGGCCGGATCCGCGCCGGCGCGCCCTGATTCTCCTGATAGATTTGCCGCGCCAGACGACGCGATGTCCCCTGCTGGGGTGCGGGCTACCGTTCAGCCCACACCGCAGCCCGAACCGCCGGCCGCACCGGAACCGACTTTTGAACCACTCCCGGAGACTCGGCGAACCTATCAGCCAGAAACCCCGTTAATGGCTCCGGACACGTTCGCGCGCCAACCCGAGTCGCAACCCACGCCCGCTGCGGCAACTGCCCCGGAACCCCTTCCCGAACCTACACCGAGACCAGAACCCGCCACTTCCCGCACTTATGAAGGACCGCGCCGGTCGCGCCGACCCGCCATCGACCCTCACTTGGCCGAAGCTGAAGGCAAGAGCGAACTGTTGGCCATGATTGAGCAGGCGGAGAAGCTCCTGGCAGCTTCGGGAGCGGCGATTAATGACGCCACGGAAACGCTGCAGGGATCCTCCACACCGCGCGGCTCACGCGACTCAGAACCGACGCCCCCGCCGCGAACACGGCGCGCCGCCGCGGCTACGTCAGCGTCCTACGGCGGCAGCCCGAGCTTGCCCAGCCGCGGGAAAACCCCCGACCAAGAACTGCTCATTGCCCGGGCAGATGCCATGTTAGCCCAGGCAGGAGCCCGTTCGGCGACTCTGCAGGATGAACTGCGAAACCTCGGACGCGCCCCCGGCTCGTCAACCCCGTCAACCTCGCTAACCGCGTCCACCCCGGACACCCCGGATACTTCCCGCGCTTCTGCCCCCGGCTCGCCAACCCCAACAATCCCCACGACCCCCACGGCCCCTGGCTCGGCCGCGCCGGAAACCCCCACCCCGAACTGGCGCACCCAATCCTTGAGATACCCTCCTAAAGGCCGGTAAACGCCATGTGGAAAATCATTTGGCGCGAAATCACCCGCCGCGGCTACCGCTTTTTTCCCACCGTGTTCGCCGTCGTGCTGGGCATCACGTTCTTGACCGCCACTTTGGGGATAACCGACCTGATGACGGACGCGGCCAAGTCCTCGGTAACCGCGACGCTTTCCGGGGACCTTTATGCCGTGGCGCCCCCGACGAAAGACGCCGCCGCGGGAGAACTGGAGGCGCGCGGCAACATCAGCGACGAACTTGTGCCGATTATCGAAGCGGTCGACGGAGTCGCCCACGCCGCACCCCGCTTTGAGGGGCAGGCTGTCCTGTTGAATCAGGACAAACACCCCGTCTCGATAGGGCTCACCCCGACTCTGGTGCGCGGCGTTTTTCCCTATCCGCCCGGCCCGGAAGTCGCCTCGGGACGCCTGCCGCAAGGACCGAAAGAGGTCATGCTGGAAGTGAACACGGCGCGGCGCGCCGGACTGAAAACCGGCCAAACCGCCACCCTGATTTGGGCCGGAGCCACCCACCGCCTGAAAGTCGTGGGCCTGGCCCAGTTCAAAGCCTCGCTCGGGACCGCCACCTTGGCTTTCGTGGACGGTAAGGACGCGAAAACCTGGTTTTCCCCCACCGGCAAAATTAAGCTCATCGGCATCCATGTGGCGTCCGTGGCCGACCCCGACAATGTCAAAGAACGCGTCCAAGACGCGGTCGGCCCCGATGCTGTCATTTTGACGGGTGCCGCGCTGCGCGCCCAGCAGTCCGCGGCCGTGGCCCGCACGGTCGGACTGGTGAACCTGCTGGCCCAGGCGTTTGTGGCGCTGGCGTTGCTGGCGGGCGCCTTCCTGATTGCCAACACTTTCGGGATTCTGGTTACTTCCCGCTATCGGATGCTCGGAATGCTGCGCGCTGCGGGCTACACTCCCCGGTCGCTGCAGCTGCTGGTGACCGGCGAAGCCCTGCTGATTGGGCTGGTCGGGTCCGTTTTGGGCGAGGGCGTAGGGCTGGCGCTGGTGCTGGGGGCCCGGCAAATTCTCACTGCACAAGGGTGGGTGTTCACTTCCGGTGTGCCGTTGGGGCTCGTGCGGGCGCTGGCGATTGTGGCCCTGGGAGTCCTGATTACCGTGGCGGCCTGCTTGATTCCGGCGCGGCGTGCCGGGCGTATGACCCCGCTGGATGCTTTGGCTGCCAGCGCTCCCGCCCCGAAGATCCGTCTGCGCCGCGCCACGATTTTCGGGCTGGTGGTCCTGGTCGTGGCCGTTGGCCTCGGTGCCGGGGCGCTGGTGGAGGCGTCCCAGTCAGGAGTGGGGACGCGGGCGACAGTGCTGGCCCTAGCGGCTTCGCTGTTGGGTTTGTGTGGCGTGCTGTGGCTGACTCCAGTCCTGCTGCGTCCATTCCTGTGGATTTTTGCCGCAATATTTCAGCGTTTCAACCGCCTTCCGGCGCATTTGGCGCTGCGCAACCTGCGCCGCTACCCGCGCCGCACCTCCCTGGGGGCAGCCGCCCTGGTCATCGGCGTAGCCATTGCCACCACCGGCGGCATCCTGGCCGATTCCGCCCGCAAGTCTCTGCAGGCCGGGGTCGTTTCAGAAGTCCATTCCGACCTGGTCGTGGCCTCGCTGCAGCCGTCCACGAATGTCGAAAAAGCCCTCGCGGCGCTGCGGAAAGTGGACGGGGTGCGTTTCGCCAACGCCAATATCTTTAGCACCCCGATGCTGGTGCGCCTCGACCAAGATCCCACGCAGTCGCTCACCGCCGCCGGTATCACTGCGGACGAAGCCAAGAACCTCGTCTCCCTGCAGGTCAAGGCCGGTGACGTGGAGGGACTGGCAAACGGCCAAGCCCTGGTGAACGCCCGTGATGCCGCCCGGGAAGGGTGGAAAGTCGGGGACGCGATTACGGTGACGGGTCCCCGCGGGATTTATTCCACCAAGGTCGCCGGAATAGTCCGCTCCACCCTGCTGAACGCGGCGATTTTCCTCGACCCACTGTATCTGCGTCAGGCGGCGGCCCCCGAAACCCTGACCTACCAGTACATTTTTGTGAACCTTCAGAGCGAGAATGCCGCACCCACCCCGGCTGAAATCCGTCAGGTAAAAAACCAGATAGAACACAGCCTGAACCAGTTTTTTGTCTACCGGGTCTTTACCCCGGTGGAGCTGTCCCACGCCCTGTCGCAAACCACCACACAAGTGCTGTGGCTGATGTATGCGCTGCTCGGGCTATCAATCGTCATCGCTATTTTGGGGATTGTGAACACTTTGGCGCTGGCGATGGTAGAACGGCGCCAGAGTTTTGCCATGCTGCGGGTGCTGGGGCTAACCCCGCGGGAAGTGCGGGCTTCGCTGCGGTGGGAGGCATTTTTCCTGGCGTTGCTGGGAGCAGGGCTGGGGTGGATTTCCGGGCTGGTCATCGGAATGCTGTGGCACTGGCTGCTGCGTGACTTCGGGCTAGGAGCGTGGGGAATCCCGGTGCTGGGCCAGCTCAGTTTCGTTGCGGCGGCTGTCATTTTGGCGGTTTTGGCGGCGGCGTGGCCGGCGCGAAAAATTTTGCGAACCCCGGCGCTCATGGCGACTCTCGCTTCCTAAACGCAGATTTTGTGAAAATAGTAAACTAGGTTTTAAGTGACGTCGACGAGGAGGCCCTTATGGCTATAGAAGAACCGAAATTATCTCTGGGGGCGCTGTTTGCGCGATTTTCTACCCAGATTTCTGACCTGTTCAGGGCTGAGGTCGCGTTGATGAAAGCCCAGGCCAAGGCCGCCGGGTCTCGGTTTGGTTTGGCGGCGGGAATGCTGGCGGCAGCTGGCGTGTTGGCCCTGTTCATGCTGGGTTATTTGATTAAAGCAATGTTCTATGGGTTTACGGCGCTGACTGGTTTCGCTGCGTGGGGCGCTTTGCTCACCGCGGCGGTTTTGCTGGTGTTGACCGCGATTTTGGTTCTGATCGGGCTGTCCGCGGTGAAACGCGCCAAAGAAAACATCCCGGAACCCCAAAAGCACGTTAAGCGCGACGTTGCGACGCTGAAGGCAGCCATCAAGCGCCCGGATTTAGGAGCGGAAAAATGAGCGAAAACATCGCAGTGAAAAAAGAGTTTAACGGTAGCCCGGAGGAAATCGAGCGTCAGATTGAAACCGCCCGCTCCGATATGGGTCAGACCGTAGACCAGTTGGTGGACCGGCTCCGTCCGGCCAACCAGGTCAAAGAAGCAAAAGCGAAAGCCCAGAATTTTGCGCAGCAAGCCAAGGTGACCTTCACTGACGCGGTGGAAGGCGATGTGGATTCGCAAAAGAAACTGGGTATCGCGGCCGGAGTGGTTGCCGGTGTTTTGTTGCTGGCAAAACTGCGCCGCCGCCACCGGTAACCTCATTTGTTGTCAATATAAAGTGGTATTTAGGCAATAGCTGCCATTATTGGCAGC
>NZ_CABTWO010000031.1 GCF_902488535.1 uncultured Mobiluncus sp. | reverse complement strand
TCACCGAATGGTGACTGCCCGCCAAAATATTAATGGGTCAGTGCCCCATGAACACTAACTACTTGGCGGCCTTGAGGCGCTCACGCAAGCCTTCCAGCTCTGCCCGAATCTGAGCCGGGAGCTTGTCGCCGAACTGAGCGAAGTACTTTTCGGTATCTTCGGTCTCAGCCAGCCAAGCCTCGGGGTTGATTTCGAACAGGGCATCCCAAGCGGCCTTGTCGATGTCCAAGCCCTCCAGGTTGAAGTCCTCGAACTTCGGGTACTTGCCGGTCGGGCCGTCAATGGCGTCAACCTGGCCGGACACGCGCTTGACCACCCAGTCCAGCACGCGGGAGTTGTCGCCGTAGCCGGGCCACATGAACTTGCCGTCAGGCGTCTTGCGGAACCAGTTGACGTGGTAGACGCGGGGGAACTTGTCGCCCAACTTCTCTTGCATCTCTAGCCAGTGACCCCAGTAGTCCGCCATGTTGTAGCCGCAGAACGGCAGCATCGCGAAGGGATCGTGACGCAGCGAGCCAACCGCGCCTTCTGCGGCAGCGGTCTGTTCGGAGGACACGTTCGCACCGATGAACACGCCGTGAGCCGGGTTCTTTTGCTCGGTCACCAGCGGCACGTTCGAGGCGCGGCGGCCACCGAACAATACGGCGTCAATCGGCACGCCCTCGGGAGCCTCCCAGTCGGGGCAGATAATCGGGCACTGCGCGGCCGGAGCGGTGAAACGGCTGTTCGGGTGGGCCGCCTTTTCACCGGAATCCGGCGTCCAGTCCTTGCCGTGCCAGTCGATGAGGTGGCTCGGGGTCGGGCCGTCAATGCCTTCCCACCACACGTCGCCGTCGTCGGTCAAGGCGACGTTGGTAAAGATGGTGTTTTCCTTCATGGACTCCATGGCCATCGGGTTGGTGTCATAAGACGTGCCGGGAGCCACGCCGAAGAAGCCCGCCTCCGGGTTGATGGCGCGCAAAGTGCCGTCCGGGCCGGGACGCATCCAGGCGATATCGTCGCCGATGGTCTCGACCTTGTACCCCTCGATGGTGGGCTGGAGCATAGCGAGGTTCGTCTTGCCGCAGGCCGACGGGAAAGCCGCCGTCACGTGGTAGCGCTTGCCGGTCTTTTCGTCCGTCAGGCGCAAAATCAGCATGTGCTCAGCCATCCAGCCGTCGCGGCGCGCCATGGTGGAGGCGATACGCAGCGCGAAGCACTTCTTGCCCAGCAGGGCGTTGCCGCCGTAACCCGAACCGTAGGACCAAATCTCGTTGGTCTCGGGGAAGTGGGTGATGTACTTGGTTTCGTTGCACGGCCAGTTCGTGTCTTTCTGGCCCGGCTCGAGCGGAGCGCCCACGGAATGCACCGCCGGCACCCACGGCTTGCCCGAGTTAATCAGGTCCATCGCCTTGGCGCCCATGCGGGTCATGATGCGCATGTTCAACACCACGTAAGCGGAGTCGGTCAGCTCGATACCCAGCTGGGAAATCGGGCCGCCCAACGGACCCATCGAGAACGGCACCACGTACATGGTGCGACCCTTCATCGCGCCCTGGAACACGCCATTTTCCCCAATCAGGGTTTCCTTCATTTCCTTGGGGTCAGCCCAGTGGTTGGTGGGACCGGCGTCCTCTTCCTTTTCGCAGCAGATAAAGGTTCGCGATTCCACACGCGCCACATCAGACGGCAGCGAACGCGCCAAGAACGAGTTCGGGCGCTTCTCGGGGTTCAAACGGGTAAAGATTCCGGCATCAACCAGCAGTTGCGACAAGCGATCCCATTCCTCTTGGGAACCATCACAGAACTCCACAGCTTCCGGAGTCGTCATTGCCGCGACCTTAGCAACCCACTTAACTACCTCTTCAGGAGCATTTGCGGGAGCTGCAGCGCGGACATCGGTTTCAGTAACAGCCATAAAAGGGCCTCCTACATAGAATGTTTCTCTAACACGGCAATTATCGCGCATTTTCGAATATTGTGCAGGGAGTTAAGTCCTACTCCGAGGTGAATTTTTGCAACTTTTTCACGTTCAAAAGGTCGGTACACCCGTTACCCTGAGCGCTGTAGATTCCCGGTAGCGAACCGTCGCCCCCGACAACGTCAGACCGAAAGTACCGCTCACCAGCGCTCTTGTGCAGGCAAAAGCGGAAAAAGGAAACCGAAACGAAGTTAGATGAGGGTGTAACGCACGATGGCGTCTTCACGCGAAGCCCCCGTACCGATGACGGAGATGCGGCACCCTACCTTTTCCTCCAGGAAAGCGACATAATCCTGCGCTGCCTGAGGAAGTTTCCGGAAATCGGTGATACCGGAGATGTCCTCACCCTTCCAGCCGGGGACTTCTTCGTAAATCGGGCGGGAAGCGGCGAAGTCGACCGAATAGTCGGGCATCTGGTCGGTACGTCCGCGCGGGGTTTCGTAGCCCACACAGACCGGGATTTTTTCAAACTCGGACATGACATCCAGTTTCGTCATCACCAGGTCGGTCAGGCCGTTGACGCGCACGGCGTAACGCACCACCACCGCGTCAAACCAGCCGGTCCGGCGCGGACGCCCCGTCGTCGCTCCGTATTCTGAACCGAGTTCCCGCAGCTGTTCACCAGTTGCATCGGTCAGTTCGGTCGGGAAAGGCCCCTCACCCACGCGGGTCG
Source organism: uncultured Mobiluncus sp. (assembly GCF_902488535.1). Taxonomy (GTDB): domain Bacteria; phylum Actinomycetota; class Actinomycetes; order Actinomycetales; family Actinomycetaceae; genus Mobiluncus. The sequence goes on along the minus strand of NZ_CABTWO010000031.1, from coordinate 11,234 downwards.
TGTAGGCTTTCATAACCCCGACCACCCGGTCGATGCGGGTCGGGCCGATACCGGTACCGGTGCAGGCTCCGCCCGCGGTACAGTTCGACGAAGTGACGTAAGGGTAGGTGCCGTGGTCGATGTCCAGCATGGTCGCCTGACCGCCCTCGAACAATACCACGCGTTTTTCGTCCAGCGCGTTGTTCAACACTAGGGACGTGTTTGCCACCATCGGGCGTAGCCGCTCCGAGTAGGACAGCAGTTCCTGGGTAACTTCAACGGGGTCAATCGGTTCGGCATGGGACCAGCCCTGGGAGAGACTCTTCACAAGGTCGGACATGACGGTGACTTTTTCGCCCAAGATTTCGGGGTCGAACAGGTCTTGGACTTGGATTCCAATCCGGTACATTTTTTCGGCGTAGGTCGGGCCAATCCCGCGGCCGGTGGTGCCAATCTTGCGGTGGCCACGGTACTGTTCAGAAGAACGGTCTATGGCGATGGCGAAAGGCGTGATGACGTGGGCGCGGCTGGAGATGAGCAGTCGTTCGCAGGGCACGCCCCGTTTTTCCAAGTCGTCGATTTCCTGGAACAAAACTTTCGGGTCAATGACGGTGCCGTTGCCGATAACCGGGGTCACGCGCGGGGACAGGATACCGGTAGGCAGCAGGTGCAGAGCAAACTTTTCCCCATTGACCACCACGGTGTGACCAGCATTGTTGCCGCCGTTGTATTTGACGGAAAAATCCACGTCTTTGGCCAGCTGATCAGTTGCTTTTCCTTTACCTTCGTCGCCCCACTGGGCTCCCAAAACTACTATCGCAGGCATTGTTCTTTTCGTCGTCCTTTGGAAATCGGGATTGCGCAGCACGCGCAGAGTCAGTCTAGCAAATCATCGGAGCCTTTGACCTCTCGGCTCATGGCTCAGAGATAGCGGCGGGGAATCAGGGACGCGAAGACGCCTCCAGTTCGGCCCATTCAGAGGGAGTCAGCCGGAACACGCCCTTTTCCTCCGCCAAGCGTTTGGACGCGAGCGCGGCAGCGATGGCTGAACGCATCAGCAACGATTGCGCCTCCGGAGGAAACGGGAGATCTTGCGGGTTTTCGTCATCACGCACGGGTATCAAACTAGCATTCAGGGGCCGATTTCTGAGGTATCAACACCCAAAACCGCCAAAAATCAACCAGATTTGTCCCCGCTTGACGTGCCTAAGTCTGCCCAAGTCAGCGCCGCCCAAGAGCGCGGCTTGTGAGGGACGACTTTAGCGCGGCGACTCAGTAATCGAGCAGGCTCGTGACCAAATCCGCGATAGCGCTGCGTTCCGAACGAATCAGGGTCGTGTGGGCGAACAGGGACGAGCCTTTCAAATCCTCGATAACCGCGGCGATACCGTCATAACGTCCGACCCGCAGGTTGTCGCGCTGCGAAACGTCGTGAGTCAGCACAATTTTGGCGTTCTGGCCCATCCGCGACAGCACCGTCAGCAACACGTTGCGCTCCAAGGACTGCGCTTCATCAACAATCACGAACGCATCATGCAAGGAACGGCCGCGAATGTGGGTCAGCGGTAGCACCTCCAGCAGGCCGCGCGCCACCACCTCGTCAACAACTTCCGGAGCGACAATCGAAGATAAAGTGTCGAACACGGCTTGCGCCCACGGATCCATTTTTTCTTCACCGCTGCCCGGCAAGTAGCCCAAGCTCTGCCCCCCGACCGCGTAAATGGGACGGAACACGATAATCTTGCGGTGCTCGTGACGTTCCACCACCGCGTCCAACCCGGCCGCCAAAGCCAGGGCAGACTTCCCGGTGCCGGCCCGCCCTCCCAGGGACACAATCCCAATTTCCGGGTTGACCAGGTGATCCATCGCGATACGTTGCTCGGCGGAACGCCCTTTCACGCCGAACAGTTCCCGATCCGTACGCACCAGGTGTACCTGATTGTCGCCCCAGATGGTAGCCAGGGCGGAGCCTCGCGGGGAACTTAAGATAATTCCAGTATGGATGGGTTGGTCCTCCAGCGAGGGGATTTCGGGTTCTTCAAAGTCGACGCTGTTGTCTTCCTCGTTCACCAGGCTCGTCGGGTCGCTGCTATAAGTCGCGACATCGTTTTCTTCATCCCCCGGGTCGTTCGTCAGCACAATCGTGTCGAACTCCACCGCGCCGTCCTGATAGAGCCGAGACATGTCCTGTTCGCTCATCTCGCCGCGAATGACCCCGCGATAGGTGTCCGCACTCGACAGCGGGTTACGGTACACATCGGCGTCCAAGCCGATAGAGGACGCTTTGACCCGCATCGGCAGGTCTTTGGACACGACCGTCACGTCCGCCCCGGTTTTCGCAAGGTTGGCGGCGACCGCCAGAATCTTCGTGTCATTGTCACCCAGGCGCATCCCGGAGGGGAGCACCGAGTCGTCGATAGAGTTCAGCTCCACCCGCACGGTCCCCCCTTGTGAACCGACCGGAACCGGCTGATCGAGCCGACCGTTGGCAATCCGCAAATCGTCGAGCAGGTGCAGCGCTTTACGGGCAAAATATCCCAACTCCGGATCGTGACGCTTTTTCTCTAGCTCAGTGATTACCACCACCGGCAAAACCACCTGGTGTTCGGCAAACTTCAGCAAGGCCTTCGGATCGGACAACAACACGGACGTATCAAGCACATAGGTGCGCGCGGGGGTAGCCATGTCTTGACCCTATCAATAGCACGGGGTTCGAGCGTGCTAAAGCGCCGCCTTTACGAGGTTCTTACATTTGTAATTTGTCGGGGCGGGAGCGGCGCGACTCACTTTCCCAAGCGGCGTTCCCGATTTCCGTAGTCGCGCAGGGCACGCAGGAAGTCGACCTTTCGGAAGCTCGGCCAATACGTTTCACAAAAATAAAACTCCGAATTCGCGCTTTGCCACAGCAAAAATCCGCTGAGACGCTGCTCCCCTGAAGTGCGAATCACCAGGTCAGGGTCCGGCTGACCCTTGGTGTACAGGTGCGCTTCAATGTCCTCCAAACGGATTTGGTCAGTCAAATCCGCCAGGGTTTCGCCTTTTTGAGCTGCTTCGTTGAGGTATTCCCGCACGGCGTTGACGATTTCCTGACGTCCCCCATAGGCGACCGCGATATTTACCACCAGCGCGTTTTCCGGCCCGGTTCCGTTAGCCGCATGCAAGATTGCGGCCAGGCCCGGGTCCAGCAGGGACGTGTCGCCCAACACCCGCAAATGGTAGTGGCCTGAGGCTTGCAAACCTTGCACGGTATGGCCGATAACGTCTTGCAGGGGCTGGAGCTCCGCGGCTTTCCGGCCCAGGTTGTCAATCGAAAGCATCCACAAGGTAACGACTTTGACGGGCCATTCCTCACACCACTGCAAAACTTCGGTAATTTTCAGGGCTCCGCGCTGGTGACCGCGGGTCGCCGGAGCGCCTTCCGCCTTTGCCCAGCGCCGGTTTCCGTCCAAGATAATGCCGATATGCTGAGGCACCCCTGCCGGGTCAATTTCATGAATCAAACGTCTGGCGTAAATTCGGTAAAGAATTCCAGGCTTTGACTTTTTTACGGAGCTGCTCACATAATCAGTTTAAAACATTAAAACACTTAACTTGCCTGTCTTGACTGGCGCGGGTGGGGCAAGCCGAGCGGGGGGAATGTTATGGGTGTGAAATCTGGCAGGACGCTGATGCCGCGTCTGGTTAATCCTCGCACCGGGCGGCCCTACACTTTTCAACGGTGGGATTGGAAAGCAATGCGCCGCAAACCCGCCCTGCGCGGGTGGATTCACACGGTCGCCACGCCGCTGTCGATGGCGGCTTCTATCGTGTTGCTGGTGTTGGCGCCGAGTTCCCTGAAGTTCTCCTGTGTTGTCTATATGCTGTCTTCCCTGGTGTTGTTTGCGATGAGTGCGGTGTATCACATGGGTTCGTGGCCGCAGTCGGTGGACGCGATTTTGCGCCGTTTCGATCACGCCAATATTTTCTTGCTCATTGCCGGCACCTACACGCCGGTTTCGTTCGGTCTGCTGGGAGGGCGCGATAGAACGATTTTGCTTTCAGTAGTCTGGGTGGGGGCGATTTTGGGGATTGCTACCTCGTTGATTTGGCCGCACGCCCCCCGCTGGATAACCACGATTCTTTACGTGGTTTTAGGTTGGGTTGCCTTGATGTATTTCCCCGAGCTCTATGCGGCTTCCCTCCCTGCTTTCTGGATGCTGGTGGCAGGCGGTTTGGCCTACACGGTCGGGGCGGTCATCTATGCCACGAAGTGGCCTAATCCTGACCCTACGATCTTCGGTTTTCACGAGTTTTTCCACGCTTGGACCGTCGCGGCCTGGGCGTGTCACTGCGTCGCGGCCTATTTCGCTATTCTTGGTTAGGGTTCACAAGGCCGGTGGTTCGGGTTTCCTCGCAGCCATGGACTTTTGCCGGGCTGTTTCGATTTTTCTAGCGTTTTACTTGATTTTAATATCTGGTAAAGTATTGAACGCTTGCGTTGCGGCTGATTTTTTGAAACAAGCTTGCTTTCTTTTGCCTGACGCAGGCGCTAATCTTTTAATCTTTCAAGGAGACGATTATGGCTGAAGAAGCGAAAAAAAACTGGATGACCCAGGCGTCTTTTGACCGTCTACAAGCGGAGCTCGACGAACGCACGGGGCCAATCCGCTCGGAAATCACCAAGAAGATTGACGCGGCCCGCCGCGAAGGCGACCTGAAAGAAAACGGCGGCTATCACGCGGCTCGTGACGAACAATCCCAAAACGAAACCCGCATCTTGGAGTTGCAAGAAATCCTGAAGTACGCCGAGGTCGGCGAGGCGGCCGCCGATGGCACGATTGGACCGGGCAGCGTGGTAGAAGCAAAAGTCGGACCGAAAAAGATGAAGTTCCTCTTGGGTTCGCGTGACGCCGCCAAAGGGATGGACATTCAGGTGTTTTCCCCCGAAGCCCCCCTTGGGGTAGCCCTGGCAGGTCACCGGACTGGCGACACCGTGGAATACGTAGCGCCGACCGGCAAGAAGATCAAGGTTCAGGTGCTGGACGCTCACCCCTACCAGGGCTGAGCTTTCCCTCACGTTTGGTGCAATATTCCGCCCAGTTTTTCGACCAGGCGCTGAGCTGGGAATCAATCGGAGCGGTGAGGCGCGCCATCAGCCACGCCAAGCCAACCGTCGCCGCGAAGCACGTTAGAGCGTAAACGTAGGGAGCGGCGCTAGCCATGCCGAGTTCCCGTAGCGCCAGCATCGGCAGACGCTGCAGCACGTAAACCCAGAACAGGTGTTTGCCAAACCAGTGCAGCACGGGATTGTTTAGATGTAAGTACAACGTGATTTGCACGATTATCAGACAAAACAGCATGGCTTCGAGTTCGAACACCAGGAAGCTCAGGTGGTCGAACTTAGTGGTGAGGACAAAAAGCGCCACCGTGACGAGTAGCGCGGAGACGTAGCCCACGGTGCGACGGTAGACGCGCTCGAAGTGGTCGCGGGCCAGGCAGTAGCACATGCCCAGCAGATAGCAGCACAACGTGTTGTAGGTGTAGGTGGCGCTACCTTTGAAGTGCCACATGAAAACGGTGAAGCCTCCCACCAGTACACAGTTCAGGATGAAAGCCAACCACGGGCGGCCGCCGAGGATTACGAACGCCAGCCAAGTCAGAGCATAGAGCACCAGAATCGCGAAAATGTACCAGCTGGAAGAGCCGATAGATTTCCAGCCGAGGAACGCCCACGCTGTCTGTGCCGGGGTGAACGGGCGCGAAAGCGACAGGTTCATGATGATGAACAAGACCTGGGCGATAGCGAAGTTCACCCAGGTCACGCCCACGCGCTTGAGCGGCATAGTGTGAACATAGCCGGGCTTGTGCGCTAGGGAATATGCTACTCCGTAACCGGAATAGAACAGGAACAAAGCCACCATCAGCTGACCGAGCCCCGTGGCAACGTGGTGCATCACCCCGTCCCACGCTGGGTTATAGGGCATGTAGGAACGGATGTGGGCATAAAAAACAATCAGGATAAAGACGCCGTTGATGCGGGTGGTGTGGTCGTGATCGAGGTATCCCTCGAAATTGTCACCGTGCCGATGAATCCTGGCGCCCCACAGCACCAGAATGACAATGAACAGCAGAAACAGGTTCATTGGGCTTGGCGTTCGGCGAGCCGAGCCTGAGCGGAGTCGAGGATAGTCTGGCAACGTGAGGCCAAGGCTTCCCCGCGATCCCACAGTTTCAGGGTGTCCTCCAGGGGAGCTTCAGCGTTTTCCAGGGCCTGCACGGTTTCGATGAGTTCGGCGCGAGCCGCCTCGTAGCTCATCTCCGTGACATCCTGGTTGCCTGCCGCGCCTGTTCCCGCCGCGTCAGTCGGGGTTTGCTGAGGATTTTTTTCGCTCATGATTCTTTACCTTTCATCGGTGTTCGGATTCGTGCCAAAAACGGTGGCGACCAGGGAGCCGCGCGCCAAGACGGCCTCCAAGAGGTCGCCCTTCTGAACTTCACTCGCGTCAGTCACTACGGTTTGGTCGGGTTTGCGCAGTACCGCATATCCGCGTTCCAAAGTGGCCTGGGGCGAGATAGCTCGCAAGGTTGCCCGCGCCGCCGCTAAGTCACGTGCCTGATTAGCCAGGACCGCCGCGACCCGCGACCGCAGGATTTCCAAGCCGTGGTTGATGTCCCGGCGCCGTTCGTCTAAAGCCGCCAGCGGATTTTGCATGACCGGCCGGGAGCGAATCGCGTCAAGTTCACGCAGGCCCAGCTCTATACGGTTGGAAATGAGCGCCGTCATCCGGGAGCGTGCCCCGGACACCCCCTCAATTTCAGCGGCCAAATCTGGGACAATCCGTTTGCCCGCATCGGTAGGGGTGGAGGCGCGAAAGTCCGCTACAAAATCCAGCAGCGGGGTGTCTTCCTCATGGCCAACGGCGGAAACGATGGGGGTGCGCGCCGCAAAAGCCGCTCTCACCACGCTCTCATCGGAGAACCCCAACAGGTCCTCCAGGGCCCCGCCCCCGCGCGTGACGACAATCACGTCAACCCCCTCGAGGGCGTCAAGCTCAGCGATGGCCGCACTGACTTCCGCCGCGCAGCGTTCCCCTTGTACCGCTACCTCGCGAATCTCGAACTGTACCAGGGGCCAGCGCCGCGTCGCGTTTTCAATCACATCGGCCTGTGCCCGGGCGGCGTGCCCGCAGATAAGCCCAACCCGTCGCGGGAGGAACGGCAAAGATTGCTTGTGTTCCCGGGCAAAAATCCCCTCGGCAGCAAGCTTTTGTTTCAGCTGTTCCAGCTGTTCCAGGAAACCGCCCAGGCCGGCCGCGTGAATCTCCGATGCCATCAGGGCCAGCGCCCCGGTTTTCAGGTAGAAATCGGGCTTGACCCGCATGACCACCCGCGCCCCGGCGCTCAACGCCGAGCCGGCCGCAGCCACCACCCCACCAAATGCCTTGACCTGCATAGACATATCGGCTTCCAGGTCCTTTGCCACGAAAAAGGACATCCGGTTACCGGGACGTTGGTTGTATTCGATGATTTGCGCTTCCACCCAGGTCGGATCGACCCGGTCGACGTATTTGCGCATATTTTCGCTCAGGCGGCTGAGCGGCCAGGGGTTTTCCCGGGTCGTGTCGCGCGCCAGTTGCGCCGGTTCTGGTTTTCTCACTTCCATGACTCCATCATGACACAGACCCCGGAGGCAAAAAATTTCGAGTTTTGCCCCGGGGCGCAAACCGCTAAACTCAAGGCAGTTGCGCACCCGCCCGAGAAAGGGCGCCCGCCCGGACTGCTGACCGGGGAACCTTGTGCGTCACCGAAAACTTTACCGGAGAACCTAGTGCGAAAGTGAGGACGGATGGGGAAAGTATTGCTGGCCTCGCCGCGAGGCTACTGCGCCGGGGTAGACCGCGCCGTCACGGCGGTGCAGCGCGCACTCGAAGTTTACGGTCAGCCCATCTACGTGCGCAAAGAGATTGTGCACAACAAATTTGTGGTGCGCACGCTGGCTGACGCCGGGGCGATTTTTGTCGATGAATTGTCCGAGGTCCCCCCGGGTTCCCGAGTGGTTTTCTCAGCTCACGGGGTGGCTCCGAGTGTCTATGCCGAAGCCGAGAAGCGCGGTCTGGAAGTGATTGACGCCACCTGTCCGCTGGTTTCCAAGGTGCACCGAGAGGCACGGCGTTACGCTAACGAGGGTTACGACATTATTTTGATTGGCCACGCCGGTCATGAGGAAGTGGAAGGAACCTTGGGAGTAGCCCCTGACAAGATTCACGTGATTGACACGGATTGGGTCGATACCTCGGCGTTGAGTGCTGCGGGGGAGGAATCCGGGGACGACGCTGCGGGCGACCCGACCACCGCCACGGATCCCCTGGCTGGACTCAGCACCGACCCTGATGCCTTGCTAATTTGGCTTTCCCAAACGACTTTGTCGGTAGACCAGACGGCCGCCACTGTACAGCGTCTCCAGCGCAGATTTCCCGGTTTGATTAGCCCGCCATCTGACGATATTTGCTTCGCGACCCAGAACCGGCAGGGCGCGGTTAAGGCTATGGCGCCCCACTGCGAGGTTGTCGTGGTTGTCGGTTCAGCCAACTCTTCGAACTCGGTGCGGCTGCGGGAAGTCGCCCTGCAGTCCGGAGCCGGTGCAGCCTACCGGGTCGAAGGCGCCCACGAACTCAATCCGGATTGGTTTGCCGCAGCCACGACCATCGGGGTGACTTCGGGGGCTTCGGTGCCGGAAGTCCTGGTGACCGAGGTGTTGGAGTGGCTGGCACAACGCGGTTTCGATGAGGTGCAGACGGTGCAAACCACGCAGGAAACGACCTCCTTCTCTTTGCCAAAACCCCTGCGCTAACCGCGTGCACCTTAGGCAGATGCACCCGTGCTTCATCTGAGCCAGACGCAAGGTCTGGCGGCGTTCGGGGGGATACTTGCCGGGTTGCGGATATAAGGTGCGATTTGGGCAGTAGCTGCCATTATTGGCAGCTACGACCTTATTTTCACCTTTAAACCACGCGCGCCCCGAAACCTTGGGGGTTTCACACCTAAATAGCGCTGAATCCAGGGTAAATACACCGCAATTTAGGCAGGCTGCGGGGAGGGGAGCGTTGGGGGGCGACTCAGCGAGAGGCTGGGGGGTGAGCGTTTTGCGACAATCGTCGCGCAAAACGCGAGGGGGGCACCCTTTCGCCTCTTGCGAGCGCCCCCGAGCGACCGCCCCTCAGCAACGCAACCCCAGAAAACCGGATAAGTCGCCCGGGTTTAACCGGTTTAGGGCCGGTTGGAAAACCCACTAAGATTGAAGCATGGCTTTAACTATCGGTATCGCGGGACTCCCCAATGTCGGCAAATCCACTATTTTTAATGCCCTCACCAGGGCGAACGTGCTAGCGGCGAACTATCCTTTCGCCACTATTGACCCCAATGTCGGCGTGGTTCCGCTACCCGACCCGCGGCTACAAGTCCTGTCAGATATGTTCCACTCGGAAAAGATTGTGCCCGCGACCGTGTCATTCGTAGACATCGCCGGCATCGTCAAGGGTGCCTCCCAGGGCGAAGGCTTGGGCAACAAGTTCCTGGCCAACATTCGCGAAGCCGACGCGATTTGCCAAGTCACCCGCGCTTTTACCGATCCTGACGTGGTTCACGTAGAGGGCAAAATCGACCCGGCCTCCGACATTGAGACGATATCTACCGAGCTAATCCTGGCTGACCTGCAGACTCTCGAAAACACGATTCCCCGCCTACGCAAAGAAGTCAGCGGCAAGAAAACTCCGAAAGAAGTCCTGGCGGAAGCGGAACAATGCGAGGAATACCTCAACGCTGGCACGGTCCTCTCTAAGGAAATCGCGTCGGGAAACCTGGACCGCGACATCGTTAAAACTTTTCAACTCATGACCTCGAAACCCTTTATTTACGTATTTAATATGGACTCCGACGGTTTGGCGGACAAAGCGAAACAGGCCGAACTAGCTGCCCTGGTCGCTCCCGCCGAGGCGATTTTCCTGGACGGAGCTTTTGAGGCGGAGCTGGTGGAGCTCGACGCCGAGGATGCCCGAGAGATGCTGGCGGACGCCGGAATCGAAGAATCCGGCCTGGACAAGTTGGCGCGCGTCGGCTTTGACACGCTGGGTCTGCAAACCTTCCTGACTGCCGGCGTGAAAGAATCCCGCGCCTGGACCATTCATCAGGGCGACACCGCCCCGCAAGCGGCCGGCGTGATTCACACCGATTTTGAACGCGGCTTCATCAAGGCCGACGTGATTTCTTACGATGAACTGGTGGCAATCGGCGACATTCATAAGGCTCGTGAACTGGGCAAAGTCCGCCAGGAGGGCAAGGACTACGTGATGGCCGACGGCGACGTGGTGGAGTTCAAATTTAACGTCTAACGCCGGGCGTTGATGGTGCTTTGCGTTATTGGGGGGTAGGTTGAAGCGCGGTCCGTTCGTTCGCCGACGCAGCCGCCGCCGGATTCTCGGCAGCGATTCCGGCCCGAATCTCGGGGACATCCCCATCTGCGATAGCTTGAGCGAGCTGGACCACGACCACCTAATCTGGTGCACTGATTTTCGTTCGGCCCTCGGTCTATTCCGCCACCTCATGCGCGGCCGCGAAACCGCGGTGAAGAATCTGCATCTAGTCGGTTACGACAACTGGACCGGCGAGGGCTCGGCGACGCTGATGGGGGTGGGGCCCTTTGTCAAACACGCTGCCCAGGTAGTCGCGGGCTGTGTCGATGAGACTCGGCAGCACTCCGAATGGATGTCCGCAGTATCAAGGCCGCTGAACTATTCAAGTTGCGGGACGAAAAGAGTTTCGCAGTGACGCTTGGTCCCTGAGGAAGTTCGATCCTTCCACGATCTGCGCTGGGGGCGCGGAGCACTCGGGGGCCCTTGACCGGCTGGGGCACGTGTCGGGTGGTGGCTCGCCCACAACCCCCGTGCCCGCACGCACCGAGAAGGGCCAGGTCGCCGAGTACGATCCCGATTTCACGGAGCCGGACCGTGAACTCGAATGACGTGCCTGGCCCAAGGCGTGTCCACTCGGCGTGTGGTTTAACCCTTATGAGACTTGCCGGTCACAGCCTCAGCGCTTCACTTGCGCAGCCCGCAGGCCGTTCAAGATCACGATCACTTCGGCGACCTCGTGAACCAACACGACGGCGGCCAGGCCCAGCACGCCGCTGATCGCCAGTGGCATCAACACGATGATGATGGCCAGAGATAGCACGATGTTCTGGTTGATGATCCTGCTTCCTCGGCGGGCGTGCTGCAACG
>NZ_CABTWO010000030.1 GCF_902488535.1 uncultured Mobiluncus sp. | reverse complement strand
TCGTCTTCGGAGACGACGATTTGGGTGATGGTGCCGGCGATGGGTGAGGGGATTTCGGTGTCGACTTTGTCGGTGGAGACTTCCAGGAGGGGTTCGTCCAGGGCGACGGCGTCGCCGACGTTCTTTAGCCACTTTGTGACGGTGCCTTCAGTGACGGATTCGCCCAAGGCCGGCATCATAATGGGCTGACCTGTTCCTGCAGCCGCCGGTGCAGGAGCCGCCGGCCCTGCCGGAGCCGCGGGCGCAGCCGGAGCGGCCGGTGCGGCCGGGGGAACCGGGGGAGCCGGAACCTCCTCAGCCTTCGGAGGAATCGGCGGAACTGTCGGATAGGACCACTCGACCTGCGCGCCGCCGCCGCTGCCAGCTGTGACGGTGGAAGGAATTTCGGGATTCGGCAACTCTGGAACCGCCGGTGCCGCCGGAGCCGCCGAGGCGGCACTGACTTCAGAAGCATCCCCGACTTCAGCCAAAATGGTGCCTACATCAACCGTTTCGTCCTCTGGAACCAAAATCTTGGTCAGCACACCAGCTACGGGACTGGGTATCTCGGTGTCGACCTTATCCGTGGAGACTTCCAGGAGGGGTTCGTCCAGGGCGACGGTGTCGCCAACATTTTTCAGCCATTTCGTGACGGTACCTTCGGTCACCGATTCTCCGAGTGCGGGCATTGCAACTGATTGAGCCATGATTTCGTCTTTCTCCTTTGATTGACTTTTCCCGAAGTTTCAGCCGTGTAGCGGTTTGCCAGCCAGAGCCATCGCCGCTTCACCAATCATCTCGTTTTGGGTCGGGTGGGTGTGCATCAGGTAGGCCAAATCATCAGCATCAGCTTCCCAGTTCACAATGAGCTGACCTTCACCAATCTGTTCCCCGATACGCTGCCCCAAAGCGTGGAAGCCCACAATCGGACCGTCCTTGACCTGGACCAGCTTCACAAAACCAGCCGCTTTCAGCATTTGCGACTTCGCGTTACCCAGCATATTGGACTGCTTCGAGATGACATTGTCCGCGCCGTAGACTTCCTTGGCTTTCGCCTCGGTCAAGCCCACGGAGGCAATTTCGGGCTCGCAGAACGTCACGCGGGGAATGTTGTCGTTGGGCACAACGCGCGGATTCAGTCCCGCGATTTCCTCAGCCACAAAGACCCCCTGCATCGTCGCGCGGTGCGCCAACTGCAGACCGGGCACAATGTCCCCGACTGCATAAATATTCCCCACACCGGTGTGCAGGCGCTCGTTGGCTAACACAAAACCGCGATCCATCGGGATGCCCTGTGCCTCGTAACCCATATTTGCCGTGTTCGGGCCGCGCCCAATCGCCACCAATAGGTAATCAGCACGCAAGCTCTGACCGTCCTCGGTGTTTACCGTCACGCCGGAACCGTCCTCAGCGGCATCCCGGAAACGGGTCCCGGTCATGAACTTAATCCCGCGAGATTTGAACGCCTTTTCCAATCCCTTAGAAATGTCCTCGTCCTCGTTTGGCACCAGGTGCGGCAAAGCCTCAACGATGGTGACGTCTGCCCCGAAAGACTTCCACACGGAAGCAAACTCGACGCCAATCACCCCGCCGCCCAAAATCACTACTGAACCGGGAACATGGTCGAGGAACAGAGCGTGCTCGGAACCGATAATGCGTCCGCCCAGGTTCATCCCCAAAGTCTTGGTGACCGAACCGGAGGCCAAAACGATGTTCTTACCTTTGAGCACCCGGTCACCAGCGGTGACCGTATCGACCCCGCTGAGCACGCCATGAGCGTTGACGAACTCGACCTTGTGACTCTTAATCAACCCGGACAAGCCACGATGCATTTTGTTGATGATTCCGCTCTGAAACTCCAGCACTTTCGCCATATCGACACCGTTAAAGGCAGAGCCAATGCCCCAATCCAGGGACTCATGCACGGTATCGGCGACTTCCGCCGCTCTCAGCAAAGCCTTGGTAGGAATGCATCCGCGGTGCAGACAGGTGCCGCCGACTTTGTCCGCCTCGACCAGGGCGACGCTCATTCCCAGAGAAGTTGCTCGCAAAGCACAGGCGTACCCGCCATTTCCGCCGCCTAAAATCACTACATCGTATTGTTCTTCGCTCAATGTTCAACTCCAGTTCTGTCAAAGGAACAAAATTCTAAGCAAGTTTATTCTTTCACTAAATGATTCCCATGTGCTAATGCAAACAGGGTGAACGAACCGGGCCTAGCGACCCATGTCCGCAATGACCCGCAGCAGGGTGCGCACCCCGTAGCCGGTACCGCCTTTCGGAGTGTATCCCCAGGCAGAACCGGTATTAAAACCCGGGCCGGCAATGTCGATATGCGCCCACGGCGTGTCGCCCACAAATTGTTTCAGGAAAATTCCGGCCACCAGCATCCCGGCCTCTCGTTTCGACGAAGAATTCGCGATGTCAGCTACGTCAGAATGCAGGTGTTCCAACAGGTATTCAGGCAGTGGTGCCGTCCAAGCCGGTTCCCCGACCGCCACGGAGGCGTCGCGTATCCAGTCCTTTTGGCACCCCATCACTCCGGCGATGCGGCTACCAAAAGCCACTCTCTGCGCGCCGGTCAGGGTAGCCATATCAATAACCAAGTCGGGATGCTGCGCCACCGCCATAGTCAAACCGTCTGCCAGCACCAACCGCCCTTCTGCATCGGTGTTGGTAATCTCTACAGTTTTCCCGCTTTTCATCGTGATGACGTCATCGACCCGCGACGCGTTACCGCTGACCAGGTTTTCTGCCAAGCACAGCCACGCCGTGACTCTCACCGGCAGCCGTAGTTCCGCCGCTGCTAAGCACACCGCTCCCATGGTGGCCGCGCCGGTCATATCCGATTTCATGGTGAGCATAGAAGTGCTCGGTTTTAGGCTGTAGCCCCCGGAGTCAAAAGTGATACCTTTGCCGACCAGGGCGACGTGCGCTTTGGCGCCCTCGGGTGCGTAGGTCAACTTCACCAGGCAGGGCTTGCGCTTAGAGCCTTTCCCTACCGCGACGAGTCCGCCGAAGCCCTGATCCTTGAGGTCTCGGTAATTCCACTTTTCAAAGCTCACCGGGAGGTTCTTGCTGGCTTTCTGAAATGCTTTGGCCATGGATTCGGGGTACAGATCGGAGGGGGACGTGTTCACGAGGTTGCGAACTCGCGTGACCGCCTTGACGGTGGTTTGCAGTTGGGCGCGCTCCGGGTCACTGAGAGCATCGTGAGCAGGAATGTACAGAGTTTTCAGGGTTTTGGAGGGTTTGGATTGATATTTTCCAAAACGGTAGGCCCCCAGAAGCGCCCCCTCTACAGTCGCCAGGACTTCCTCCCGGTTCTTCGTGGGGAAGGAAAAAGCGAGTTCTTCACTGGTGATGCTGCGGGTCACGTTGCCGGCCGCCTCGCGGAAGTTTTGGAGTGTTTCGGCAGGAGTTTTCAGGGAGCCGACCCCAGCAAACACGACGAACGCGGCAGAAAAGTCATGCGGGGAGGGAACCCTGTTGACCTCTCCGAGCTTTCCGGTCACCCCGGCGGCGCGGGCAAAATCGCGCAGGGCTGGAAAATTGGGAACCTGCAGTTCGTCGCCATCTGTGGTGGCAGCCAGCACCAGGGGGGTGCGCAGGGTCGGTAAATCTTTAGAAAACACATCAATCTTCGTCATACCTGAAATCCTACGTCCTTTTTCGGGTTGGTTTGGGGTTTTGTTCCCGCGCCAAGTGGCGCGGTCGGTGGGAATTTGGGGTGTCGAAAAGCGTGCGTCGTGAATAATAAATCATGTTCTTTGTAATGGTTCTGGCGTAAAAGAGCGAAATTAACTAGAAATTAACTGTGATTATTGATGATTTATAGGAATGTTTCAGGTAGGTTTTAAGAGCTGGTCGACATTTTTGACCGGGTCCCGCAGTGTGTTCACTGCCGGGATTGAATAACTAAAGAACCTACATGTGCACAGAGTTGCACAAGATGGAGGAAACTGTGACTGTCCGTGTTGGCATCAATGGCTTTGGCCGTATTGGTCGTAACTTCTTCCGCGCCGCCCTGAAGCAGGGCGCGGACATCGAGATTGTTGGCGTGAACGACTTGACCGACAACCACACCTTGTCTCACTTGTTGAAATACGATTCGGTGACCGGCCGCCTGGGCAAGGAAGTCACCTATGACGACAAGACCATCACCGTTGACGGCAAGAAATTTGCCGCCATGGCAGAACGCGACCCCGCCAACCTGCCTTGGGGCGATTTGGGTGCCGATATTGTGATTGAATCCACCGGCTTCTTTACCGATGGCGATGCGGCTCGCGCTCACATCAAGGCTGGTGCAAAGAAAGTCATTATCTCCGCTCCCGCCAAGGGCAACGTGGACGCGACTTTCGTCATGGGCGTAAACCATGAGACTTACGATCCGGCAAAGCACCACGTGGTTTCTAACGCTTCTTGCACCACGAACTGCCTGGCCCCGATGGCCAAGGTCCTGGACGACGAGTTCGGCATCGATTACGGCCTGATGACCACTATTCACGCCTACACCGGTGACCAGCGCATTCACGACGCTCCGCACAAGGATCTGCGTCGCGCCCGCGCTGCGGCCCAAAACATTGTGCCGACTTCCACCGGCGCAGCCCGCGCGGTCGCTCTGGTGCTTCCCCAGTTAAAGGGCAAGCTCGATGGTTACGCCTTGCGCGTGCCGGTCATCACCGGTTCCGTCACTGACTTGAGCTTCATCCCGAAGAAGTCCTGCTCTATCGACGACATCAATGCCGCGATGAAGGCTGCCGCCGAGGGCTCTTTGAAGGGCATTTTGGATTACAACGACGATGGCATTGTTTCGACCGACATCGTCACCGATTCGCATTCTTCGATTTACGATGCGCCTCTGACCAAGCAGATTGACAACATGATTAAGTGTGTGTCTTGGTACGACAACGAATGGGGCTACTCCAACCGCGTGGTTGACCTGACCGTGTTCATGGGCAAGCAGCTCTAATTCGGGAGTTTTGAGTGAGATAGGACGCCTGCATTTCTGCGTGAATTGCGGGCGTCCTCTCGCATTTTCCGAGTGTTTAAGGAAGGGATAAATATGCTGAAAACGATTGATTCCTTGGGGGATCTGAGCGGCAAGCGCGTTTTGGTGCGTTGCGACTTCAATGTGCCCCTCAAGGACGGTGTGATTACTGACGACGGACGTATCCGTGCGGCGCTGCCGACCTTGCAAAAGTTGCTGGACAGCGGAGCCAAAGTCATCACTATGGCTCACCTGGGGCGTCCTAAAGGCCAGGTCATGCCTGAATTTTCTCTGGCCCCGGTGGCCCAGCGTCTCGCTGAGCTGATTGGGGTCAAGGTCACTTTGGCCGAGGATACGACCGGTGCGGACGCGAAAGCGAAAGCTGCCGCCCTCAACCCCGGAGAGATCCTTATGCTGGAAAACGTCCGGTTTGATGCGCGCGAAACCTCGAAAGACGACGCCGAACGCGCGGCTTTCGCGGCCGAGATGGCGGAGTTGGCGGACTGCTACGTGTCTGATGGTTTCGGAGTGGTGCACCGTAAGCAAACCTCGGTTTATGACGTGGCGAAACTGCTGCCCGCGGCGGCCGGTTTCCTGGTGTTAAAGGAAATCGAATCCCTACGCAAGGCCACCGAAAACCCGGAGCGGCCTTACACGGTGGTGCTGGGCGGCTCGAAAGTTTCCGACAAACTCGGCGTTATCGCGAATCTGTTGACGAAAGCCGATACCCTGCTGATTGGCGGCGGTATGGCGTTTACGTTCCTGGCGGCGCAAGGATACGCGGTAGGTAAGTCCTTGCTGGAGTCCGACCAGATTGACACCGTGAAAGGCTACCTGGATCAGGCAAAACAAAACGGCGTAGAACTGGTGCTGCCAGTGGACGTCGTGGTGGCTCCCGAGTTTAAGGCTGACGCCCCGGCTACCGTAGTGGCCGCCGATGCTATCCCCGAGGATCAGATGGGCCTGGATATCGGGCCGAAATCGGGTGAACTCTTTGCTGCGAAGATTGCCGAGTCAAAGACCGTGGCTTGGAACGGCCCGATGGGTGTGTTCGAGTTCCCGGCTTTCGCGGGCGGCACTAAAGCGGTGGCAAAAGCATTGCAGGACGGCACGGCCTTTGGCATCGTGGGCGGCGGGGACTCCGCAGCGGCGGTGCGCCAGCTGGGCTTTGACGAGTCCAAGTTCAGCCACATCTCGACCGGTGGCGGAGCATCACTAGAATTGTTGGAGGGCAAGGTTTTGCCCGGTATTGAAGTATTGGAGGCCTAAACATGGCACGTATTCCCCTGATGGCAGGCAACTGGAAGATGAACCTCGACCACCTCGAGGCGATTCAGTTGGTCAATCAGCTGAACCTTGATCTGCAAGATCATCGTCACGACTTTAGCAAGGTGGAGGTGGCGGTTATTCCGCCGTTTACCGACATTCGTTCGGTGCAGACCACCATTGATGGCGATGATATGAAGATTAAGTATGGCGCTCAAGACGTCTCGACCCACGATAACGGTGCCTACACCGGAGAAGTGTCCACCGCGATGCTGACCAAGCTGGGCTGCACCTATGTGGTGGTGGGTCACTCGGAACGCCGCGAATATCACCAGGAAAGCGATGCCGTCGTTAATGAGAAGGCGCGTAAGGTTCTGGCAGCGGGTATGGTGCCGATTATTTGCTGCGGCGAGGCTCTGGAGGTGCGCAAGGCCGGAAAGCACGTCGAGCACGTTTTGGCTCAGATTGAAGCGGCTTTTGACGCTATCCCCACCCCGGACGCCGCCAAGTGCGTGGTCGCCTACGAACCTATCTGGGCGATTGGCACGGGCGAGACCGCGACCCCGGAAAATGCCGAGGAGGTTTGTGGGGCTATCCGCGCCAAGCTGGCGGAGCTTTACGGTCAGGAAACCGCTGACGGAATCCGTGTCCTCTACGGCGGCTCGGTGAAGTCCGCGAACGTGGCTGAGCTCATGGCTCAACCCAACGTGGACGGCGGTCTGGTCGGCGGCGCTTCTCTGAAGGCTGAAGAATTCGGGAAGATCTGCCGCCTCGGCGAGTAACGCCGCTGGCAGGACACCCTAAACTCTCTCGGGGAGGCTATTGATAATCGGTAGCCTCCCCGGGATTTTTTCTCCTTTAGTTCGCAAGCCCGGAATCTTGTGCTAAATGGCGAAATTGACTTGAGTACAATCGCGGTCGGTCATATCCACTGTCCGGGGCGCCGTGGGGAATTCGGTCAGCCGACTGGCAGGACGAAAACGCCGGTGTTCAGCGCCACGCCCGCCAGTGCCGCCCCGATACAGACAAAAATGACCACGCCTACCAGTAATGTGGCTTTCACGGCGTACCTAAAGTCAAACTTGGGCTTCCAGGTATAGCCGATGGTGTCCATGATGGCGGTGGAAAATGTCGTGTAGGCGCCCAGGAAACCGGCTTGCAGCACGTCCGCCACCGTGTGCGGGGGCAGTTGGGCTTGTAACGGCCCGCCCATGACGACATCGAGCCACGGTGAGGTCGCGACCCAGCCCACCAGGAAACACCCCGTGATATTGACGAAAATAATTCCCCAGCCGCCCCACAAGCGCTTCCCGGTTACGGTTTCACTGGGATATTTGGCGCTGCGCCTCTCCCGAAACTTGTCGATGAGGCGCGTGGACAGTTTGTCCACGCCAAAGCGGGCGGCCGCACCCAGTCCTCCGCCGAGAGCTATGAAAAGGGGAATCATGCCGACCTCCCCGTGTTGTTATCGCTGGTCGATGCTGGTGCTGGGTCAGAAGGCCGGGTGTGGGCATTTTCCAGAGACTCAGTGGGCGGTGCGGTGGAGGCAGCCGCTGTGGACAAGGGCGGCAGTGACGTCGGGTCGTTAGCATTGGGCAGGGTAAAGTCGGCGGGGGAGTCGCGGTAGATGTCTCCGGAAACGAAAGCCTGCCGGGTCCCCAGCCACAGCGCAAACAACCCCACCGGCAGGGCCACGGCAAACATGGCAATCAGCTCCAGCAAGTGCCCCAGGTAAAACTGTTGATAAACCACAATCTGCCACACCGGACCCCCGTAAGTCCCCAGTCCTCCGCAAAATCCGGTGCCCACCGACAGCTTCAGGGCTTGGGTGCGGTGACGATGTGGATTGGACACCAAACGACCCGTCAAATATGCCAGCACCACCACCGAAATGAGGTTCAAAATCCAGGTGTCGATGTTGACTCCGCCGCCCCCGACAATGACGCGGCAAAGACCCTGGCAGTTCGGCGAGGACGACACACTACGGGCTACCAAAGACCCGCCCCAGCGCAGCAGCGACCCTAGTGCACCACCGATAAAGACAGCGACGGTGGCGCTGAGAGGGGATAAATCTTTGGGTGTTGCGGTCACGAAATCATCTTAATACCCGGGTCGTGGTATCATTGCAAGGCTGAGTTCATGAACAGATAAACACAGAGGAAAACATGTTATTTGCTTTCAACATCGTGGCACAGGTGCTTTTGGTTATCACCTCGCTGCTGCTGGTTTTGTCCATTTTGATGCATAAGGGCCAAGGCGGCGGTATGTCCGATATGTTCGGCGGTGGCTTGACTTCGGCCATGTCCTCCTCCGGCGTGGGCCAGCGTAACCTGAATATTTTGACCGTCGTGGTGTCCCTAGTGTGGCTCTTCGCCATCGTGCTGTTCGCTTTCACCATGGATAAGCCGGCGGCTCCTGACGCCAAGGCTAATCAGACGCCTACCGCGCCCATTACGGCTCCGGCCAATCCGACTCCGGCTTTGCCGACCAGCCCCGCTCCGGCTCAAAAGTAAGCTGCATTAAATCTTAGAAGTGGAAGCCCCGGAATATTCCGGGGCTTCCAGTGGTCTCTGGGGCTTTTGCCTAGGCTTTCGCCAGGCTCTCTTTCGCTTTCGCGACCACGTTTTCCACGGTGAACCCGAAGTGGGCAAAGTTATCCGCACCGCTTGCCGGAGTACCGAACGTTTCCACCGACACCGCTTGCCCCGCATCTCCCAGATAGCGATACCACGGCATCGCTAGTCCGGCTTCGATGGACACCCGGGCGCGGATTGACGCGGGTAAAACCGATTCCCGATAGGCCGCGTCCTGTTCCTCGAACCACTCTAGGCACGGCAGGGAAACGACCCGTGCCGCCACGCCCTCCTGAGCCAGCTGTTCTCCGGCCTGCAGAGCCAGAGCGACCTCAGAACCGGTCGCCAGCAAAATGACCGCGGGATTGTCCCCAAAGTCCTTCAGCACGTAACCACCGCGGGCCACATTTTTTGCACTGGCCAAGCCGGTGTCCGTCCCACGGGCGGGATTGGGCAGCTTTTGACGGCTCAACGCCAACCCGGCCGGGCCGCGCCGCCGCATAATCTCTAACCAGGCATACGCGGTTTCCGCGCCGTCCGCGGGGCGTACCACCGCCAGGTTTGGAATGGCGCGCAAGCTGGTCAGCGTCTCTACCGGCTGGTGGGTCGGTCCGTCCTCGCCGACCCCGATAGAGTCGTGGGTCCACACATAAGTGACCGGCAGCTTCATCAGCGCTGAAAGGCGCACCGCCCCGCGCATAAAGTCCGAGAACACCAGGAAAGTCCCTGCGTAGGGTCGGGTTAAACCGCTGGTGGCGATGCCGTTGAGGATCCCTGCCATAGCGTGTTCGCGTACCCCGAAGTGCAGGTTGCGGCCCCATTCGCTGACCTTCGTCCACGCTTTCGTGGCGCGGTCGGCGGGAGCAAAAGACGGTTCGTCGGCGATGGCGGTGTTGTTGGAACCTGCCAGGTCCGCGCTGCCGCCCCACAACTCGGGTAGCACACCGGCCAGAGCGTTGATGACTTTGCCGGAGGCGGCGCGGGTGGCGATTGCGCTGCCGGGCTCGAACTGCGGCAGTGCCGACTCCACATCGGCGGGCAGCTCCCCATCCTGCAGACGCTTCAACAGCGCGGCCTGCTGTGGGTGGGCTTGCTGCCAGGCGGCAAAGCGCGGGTCCCACTCAGCTCGGAATGCTCGGGCACGCTGGGCGACGTTTTCCCTGGTCGCAGAGACAATTTCGGCAGGAATGTCGAACATCTTAGTGGGGTCAAGCCCCAGCGCGGCCTTGAGACCCTCCAGCTCTGAGGAGCCCAGAGCGGAGCCGTGAATACCGCCCTGATTCTGCTTGTTCGGCGAAGGCCAGCCAATAATGGTGCGCAACTTAATAATGGAAGGCCGTTTCGTCTCGGCTTTTGCAGCCTCGAAAGCGGCGAACAGAGCTTCCAGGTTTTCCACGTAAGACCCGTCGTCTTGCACCCAGGACACTTCTTGGTAGTGCCAACCCTGGGATTCAAACCGACCGCGAATGTCTTCGACAAATGCAATATCAATATCGTCCTCGATAGAGATGCGGTTTTCGTCATACAGATAGATGAGGTTTCCGAGTTCCTGAGTACCCGCCAGAGACATCGCCTCGTAGCTGATGCCTTCCTGCAGACAGCCGTCCCCGGACACGACATAAATGTGATGGTCAAAGGGGCTTTCGCCGGGAGCCGCGTCCGGGTCCAGCAGCCCGCGCAGACGACGCTGTTCCATCGCCATGCCGACCGCAGCCGCGATGCCGGTACCCAGAGGCCCGGTGGTCACTTCCACTCCGGGCTGGTGACGGTATTCGGGATGGCCGGTCAACAGCCCGCCTGCTTGACGGAAGTGTTTTAGGTCCTCCAGCTCTATCCCGTAGCCAGCCAGGAACAGCTGCACGTACTGCAGAGCCGAGGCGTGCCCGGCACTGAGAACGAAGCGATCTCGACCTAGCCACCAGGGGTCTGTCGGATCGCTGCGCATCACATACTGGTAGAGCAGGTAAGCGGCGGGAGCCAGAGAAATCGGGGTTCCCGGATGTCCGTTACCGGCGTTTTCTACCGCGTCTGCCGCCAGAGCCTTGGCGGCTTTAATCGCCTGTTTGTCCAGTTCACTTGCCACAAATGTCATAACTCATCACCTAAATTGTCGGAAAGTCGGATAGATACTCGCGGTTTTTGTCCCGTTACTCGATACTATAAAAAAACCGGGTGAAAGGGGGAGGATATGGGCTCGCGACCTGCCCCCGATTTTGTGTGTCCCGAACGGTTGGACCCTCAACCCTACTTGGACTATCTGGCGGTGGAGCGCGGTGCTTCCCCGCATACCGTAGCGGCTTATACTCGGGACTTGCGGCGTTACGTGACGTTCCTGGTCAACAACGGTGTCAAAAGTCTCGATGAGGTGACCTTGCCAATCTTGGAGGCGTTTGTGCGTGCCCTAGAAGCGGGCTTTGGCGACTATGCCGCGGTGGCGCCCTCCTCGGCGCGCCGTGCCATCGCCAGCGTGCGCTCTTGGCATCGCTATGCTTATGAAACCGGGGCGGCTCGCTCGAATCCGACCAAAGGCATCGCGCCTGCCAAGGTCAGCGCCCATTTGCCCACAGTGTTGACCGTGGAGGAAGTCCAGGCATTGCTGGAGGCCGCTAGTGCGCCCGGCGACGACAATGCGTTGCGGGATCGGGCGCTGCTGGAGTTCCTCTACGCGACGGGAGCCCGGATTTCCGAGGCGGTTAATCTGGCGGTTGACGATATAGACCTCGATGAAGAGATTCCGCTGGTCCGACTGTTCGGCAAGGGCCGCAAGGAACGCCTGTCCATGTTGGGTCACCTCGCCAAAGATGCCCTGGAAGCGTACTTGGTGCGGGTGCGCCCGGGCTTGGCAGAAAAAGGTCGTTCACAAGGCCGGGTCTTTTTGAATACTTTGGGGCGGCCTCTCAGTCGGCAGAGTGCCTGGGCGATTATCCAGGCAGCGGCGCAGCGCGCCCAGATTACGGTTCCGGTTGGTCCCCACACCTTGCGGCATTGTTTCGCCACGCACCTGTTGCAAGGCGGCGCAGACGTCCGCGCAGTTCAAGAGCTGCTGGGTCACGCCTCGGTCACCACCACCCAGATTTACACGAAAGTCTCGAACGACATGCTCCGGGAAGTCTACGCTTCAGCACATCCGCGTGCGCGATGGCATCGCGAAGCGAGTGAGCCATCGCGTTAACGGCGGAGGCGGCGTAAAAGCGACGTCCGGGGGACGTCGCGCCGCCGTAGCTCCGAGCAGGGAGGGGCATCGCGAAGCGAGTGAGCCATCGCGTTAACGGTGGAGGCGGCGTAAAAGCGACGTCTGGGGGACGTCGCGCCGCCGGAGCTCCGAGCAGGGAGGGGCATCGCGTAGCGAGTGAGCCATCGCGTTAACGGCGGAGGCGGCGTAAAAGCGACGTCTGGGGGACGTCGCGCCGCCGTAGCTCCGAGCAGGAGGGGGCATCGCGAAGCGAGTGAGCCATCGCGTTAACGGCGTATCGGTTTTAGTGGTGGGCGCTTCGTCGCGGGGGCGCTCGCGAGAGGCGGAAGGGGGAGGGCCCCCTCGCGTTTTGCGCGACTATTGTCGCAAAACGCTCACCTCTCTCAGCTGGGGTGAGGGTTTTATTTTTCCGGGTTGGTCGGTCGTGGCTCGCGGCGGCGCTAGGGCAGGTGGTGGGGTCCTGCACTATTTTTCTAGGCAACAAGTTGCCAAGAAAAATGTACGTGCACCCACAGTCTGCCTACGCGCGCGCCCGCTGCGCCACTCCCTACATTCCCGGTTCGGGTCACTTTTGTTGATAAAAGGTGGGATTTGGGCTGTAGCTGCCATTATTGGCAGCTACAGCCCAAATCCCCCTAGTTATCCACGCTGACAGTGCCCTAAGCTTCTCTAAATAACTGAGATAAAAACTTTTTAAACGCGTCGGTGTGCCATATATGGCACACTGACGCAAATCAATAGGTTTAAGCCTGCCGGCCGGAAACCCCCGAGGCTGAAAACTGGGCAAAAGCAGTGTGCACTGAACCAGTCGGCGCTTCGTCGCTGGGGGTGATGAACGCGCCTCGACATAGGTTCCGAGCTGTCTATTGAATCAGAAATGTTGCGTCTGGGCGCAGGGAGGCAATGCCCTGGTCAAAAGTTGCCAGCAAGGCATCGTGATGCTGCGCGAGCTCGGTCAAGTAAACATCGGTAACTTGGCGGTGTCCCTGAACTCCTGTCCAGTTGGCATCGTCGTAGTGCAGGTCGTCAGGGATTCTCTGTACTTTTGGAATAGCGCAAAAATCAGTCAAAAGCTGGTATGCAACTGTGAAATCGAAATGGTTTCTGACTATGAAACGGAAGAGCGCGCCCTCCGTGATGGGACACACCAGGACCGTATCGGCTTGTGCAAACCATCGCAGAACCACATCGTGATGCTGGTGGGTACTGAGGTTGAAAGCTATCAGCGCATTGGCGTCAATCAGGTAGTTCGTCATCTTCGTCCTGCGCTAGGAATGCCTTGACCTCTGCAGAAGTTACTGTGCGTCCCAGGGAAAGCGATGACCAGCCAGTATTGGGGTCTTTCACCACCCTAAACGGGGGAGGCGTTGGAGCGGATTTCACGGAGGCGATGCCCTCACGGATAAAACTGGCGGCTAATTCGCTGGAGTCGACACCGCGTGCCGAAGCGAGTTGGCTAACTTTCTCGGCCAAGTCGGGAGGTAATTCCACGGTGGTGCTCATGTGTTAATTATCGCAAACACGGGTTTATCTCACAAGGGTGGTGTTCGCTGGTGGTGAACAACGTGCGGGGGGGGGTATTTTCTTAGCATTTTGTTACCCAGGTTGTTTCTAACGTTAGGAGTTTGATTATGGGTGTGAAGAGATGGTTGGTGGGGCTGGTTGCGGCTGGTTCTATGTTTGGTTTGGCTGGTGTGTCAGCCGTGCCGGCGGTGGCTGGTGAGTTGGCGCATGAGCGTTTGGCTGGCCCGTCTGGGGTGGAGACGTCCCTAGCGGTGGCGAAGCACACTTGGGGGACCACGTGGCCGGTGGTGTATGTGGCGTCTAATCGTAATCCGGTGGATGCCCTACCGGCGGCGACTATTGGGGATGGCCCGGTGGTGCTTACGGATGGTAAGAGTTTGAATCTGGGTGGGGTGAAACCCGGCAAGATTGTGTTGCTTGGTGGTTTGGGTGCGGTGCCTCAGGCTATTGAGGACCAGGCGAAAGCTAGTGGTGTGGAAGTGTTGCGCCTGGCGGGGGCGAATCGTAATGCTACGGCGGTGGCTATCGCGAAACAGTGGGTGAAGGTTAACGGTACCCCGAAGAATGTGTATGTGACGAAGAATGTGGGTTCGGGTTCTCCTGATGCGGTCGCGGCCAGTGTACTGCGTGATGGCCCGATTTTGACGTTTACGAATGATGCGTCCGCGGCAGCCTTGCCCGGGGTTGTCTCCGAACTGAAAGCCGGTAAGGTTACTGCTTTGGGTGGCACGGCTGTTGTTCCGGATTCCATTCTCAACACGGCTGCTGGTGGGAAAGCGACGGCGCGTTTGGCGGGGGCGAACCGGTATGAGACCGCGTTCACGATTGCTAAGTATGCGAAGGCTCAAAAGCCTGGCAGCGTGGTTTACCTAGCGTCGGGTACCGCGTTGAAAGACGCGATGGTTGCTGGTGCCGCCAAAGACGGAGTTATCCTGTTGAGCCCAGCTAACGGGGAGGGTGTGAAAGCGAAAGCTGACGCCCTAGGTGCTAGCAAACTGATGATTATCGGCGGGACCGGCGTCATGCCCGATGCTACCGTCCAAGCCGCCGCCACCGGCATCATCCC
>NZ_CABTWO010000029.1 GCF_902488535.1 uncultured Mobiluncus sp. | reverse complement strand
TTCTCCAAAGACTTCGCCAAGCCACCCTGAGTAGCCGACAAGTTACGGTAGCTATTCATAGCCATGATGTTCTGATTAATAGACAAAGCCATTTTAAAATCCTCCTGATTAGACCAGCCGGCATTTTACCGTCCTGGTAGCCTTGCGCCAGACTTCCTGTCTGACAACCCCCTCAATCGGATGGCAGACAAGAAACTTTAGGAAAATTCATTCCAGTACTTAATTTTACTGCAATTGTTCGCACAATCAAGGGAAATTCCCGATTTAGCTGACATTTTCGTTCCCATAGGGTAATGACCGACCGGCGCGGTTTACCCCGGACAGAGGCTAAGCTGCGCTGAGCAGCGTCAAAACTCCGCGAGGAGCAGACAGCGCCTGGGACAATACCGCGTTGGAAGATTGGCTCAGGATCCGGCCTCGCATATAGTTCATGGTTTCCACCGCCATGTCCGCATCCTGCATGCGACCGTGGGCAGAAGACAAGTTTTCCACCGAGACATTGAGATAGTCTATGGTGGATTCAAAACGGTTTTGCACCGCTCCCAGGCTGGCTCGCGCCCCAGAGATGACCTCGATTTGGTCGTCAATGTTCGTGATGGCTTCCCGGAAAGCGTTAGCGCCGGCATCCTGAGGGATCTGACCCAGTTGGGCACGGGCGATGTCCACCACGTCCACAAAAGTAAT
Source organism: uncultured Mobiluncus sp. (assembly GCF_902488535.1). GTDB lineage: Bacteria > Actinomycetota > Actinomycetes > Actinomycetales > Actinomycetaceae > Mobiluncus. The sequence continues at coordinate 14,101 of NZ_CABTWO010000029.1, read as the reverse complement.
CGCGATGGTGTCAAATTCGGTCGCCCCCGCTCCAATCTGAAAACGCAGAGCGTCGGCTGGCTCGGTGTAGCGGCCTCCCAAAATTTTCCGGCCCATCGCTTCGGTAGCCTGGCCGATACGCCCGATTTCTTGGCGCAGCGCGTCCATTTCCCCAGCGATAGAGGTACTGTTTGCATCGGTATTAGTAGCATTGGCGCCCTGCACCGCGAGGACTCGCATCCGCTGCAACAAACTGTGCACAGTTCCCAATACCCCATCGGCCGTTTGCACCAGCGAGATACCGTCCTGAGCATTACGGACCGCCTGTTTGGTGCCCAACACTTGGGATCTAACACTTTCCGCAACTCCCAATCCGGCCGCATCGTCAGCTGCCGAATTAATCCGGCGTCCCGTCGAGAGTCGCTGCAGGGACTGGTTCAAGATCTGCTGAGCCGAAAACACATTTCGGTAGGCGTTTAGAGCCATGGTGTTGGTTTGGATAGATTGGGCGGCTCCCGCTCGCACATTTTTGGAACTGGAGGGTGGCGGGGAGGAAAACTTTGACAGACCCACAGCTTCCCCAGAAATCCGGCTTCGAGGCATCGAACTGCCGCGAGGGCTCGGCGTGGAGCCAGCTGCATAGCTGGTGCGAATCGGTGCCGCGCCGCCATCGCTGGACACGAAACTGTTCACGGCATAAGCCAGGTGAGAGGGCATACCGGAAGTATCAATCGAGGGTTCATAGCTGGGTTCCGAGCTGGGCAGAGGCAGTTCGGAGGCGCCAGACTGATCAGAAGAGCCGGCGCCGGGCGCAGAAAAACCCGCCGCTGACATGCCTGGCGACATGGCGACGGAGTATCCATCCACAATTAACGTGGTCATCGCTCCCACCATCCTTGGGGTCATTTCTGAGGGGCCAAACGCCGAGCGTCGACCCATCACCGAGGAACATTCCTTGCCCTCGGGCGGGGCGGATTTCGGTTTTCCCGAAATTACACCGCAAAATTTAGTGTAAGGGGTGGTGGGGGAAATGTGAATAGTCCGATTCGGCTTGTGCAAATGACCGGACAAATGCCGCCCGCCCGGGGTCAGCCGTTGATATGCCCGTCGTCAAAGACGATGTTCACGTGGCTGGCGTCACAAAACGGAGCATTCTTGGAGTCATCACAGCGGCAGAGCACGTAGCGATTTTGAACCGGGTAAGTCTGCCCGTTCGCGTCCGTCAACGGGATCCCACCCTGGACGTAGATTCCGGCGGAGCACTCATTTTGGGGGTCTTGGGTGACGACCACCAGCGGCTCCAAGTCCGGTTCCTGCACGGCGCCCTGGGAATCCAGGCGCGTCAAGCGGCCGGCCGGGCATTCGTCAATCACCTTGGTGGCCGCCGCCACTTCCGCCGGAGTTTGCGCCGCGGCGACCTGCGTCCACGCGTCCCCGGCTGGCCCGTGACAAAACCGAGCGTAAGCGCAGCGTCCGTCGTCGCCCATCCGCAGCTGGGGACCTTCCACAATGTCGATGCGTTCGGTATAGGGCTGGTGATTGGCCGTTTCCGTCCCCACGAAGTTCGCCTGACGATGCGAACCGTCACAAAACGGCTTGTCAGAGGATAATCCGCAGCGGCACAGGGCATACGTTTCGCCCTGGGGCAAGTCACGCCCCGGATCCCAGGTGTAGCCCGGCCCCTCGGGGTGAATCCGCGCCTCTCGCAGCGGCACTCCGCCGGTCACCAGGTACGGCCCGCCCGCGCTGACCTTGATTCCCTTTCCTTTCGCTGATTGAGACATCGCAAACTCCTCGGTGAAACTTGACCATGAAAAGGTCAATAAAGCTTATAGATTCTGTATAAAACTGTACTCCCAAAAGCCGCCTGGCGCGAGGGGTAAAACAGGGTCGCCCCGCCTGGAAAATGGCTGAAATAAAACCGAGTTTTCCTTGAATTTGCAATAATTTTACCCCTTACCAGGCGGTAATTTTTCCCACTACCGGTTAGCGTTAGCAAAGGTCAAGGCAACACGCCGAGTTTAATTGTCCTAACAATTCCCTGAAATGGCGATTTCCTGCGCAAATGCTCCATAAAATTTCTAATACGGCGACGAAAACTGCCGAACATGTTAGGTGTAAGTCACCGAGGCTAGTAGAGCCGAACAAATCTATATTGGAGTCGTAGATGCAGCTGAATGGTTTGGGCAATTACCAGGCGAACAACCTGATTACCCCGTGGAATAATGCCGCGACCTCCAAAGAACTCGCCGCCGCACACCAGGGAACCTCCGGGCTGAGTGCCGGTCTGGACGCCCTGCGGGGAGCCGCCAAGGCTGCTCCGGTTGCCCCCGCAACCACGCAGGTCAACGCTGATTCCGGGAAGATTGACGGTTTCGGCGACGAAGTCAAAGTTTCCCCCACTTCCAACACTCGCGCGGAAGTCGCCACCGAAAACTTTAAATCCCAGACCGCCCAAGCCGCAGTCACCACTGCCAACGCGGTCAACGCATCCTTGGGCAAAACCGATGAAGTCCTCGCCGGCATGAAAACCATCGTGACGGAACTGTCCAACAAATCCCTGACCGGCACCCGGCGCGCCGAACTGACCGAAGCTTTCGGGACCTTGGCTCACCGCCTGGACAGCCTGGTCGACAACGAATCTTTCGCCGGTCACAAGACGCTGGACGGCCGGTTCCGCGCCACCTTCACCGTCGGCGATTCCACCCGCGTCACCATCGACGCCACCCTGCCCAACGGCAAAGGTTTCGACACCGAAGGCTTGGGACTCCAGGGTTTCGCCGGCCTGTTGGCCACCCCGAACGCCACCCGCGACGCCAACCCGGCAGTCTCGCAGGGCTTAGACATCGCCCAAGGCGCGGTCGCCCAGGTCCGCACCGGTTTGAGCGACGCTACCGCCTCGACCGTAGACGCGATGAACTCCAGCTCCAAGCTGTTGGGCGCCGCCACCGGCGGTACCCCCGCTCTGGCTAAGAACCTGGTCGCCAACACGGTAGCGCAACTGGCCCAATCCGGCGCCGCTGCTTTCACCGCCCAAGCGAACACGTCGACGTCTTCCGCTCTGCGGTTGCTGTCCTAACCTGGCCGCTGCCACCGATTCTTGAGGGGCGAGTTTCCCCGCGCGACGCCCTTTTCTTTGCTGGCGCTCTCTCATCGTTGCTGGCGCCCTCACCGCTCACACTGCACAAGGTAGTTCCGTCGCCCTTTCCGGGGACGCGCGGGCGTGCGGTGGTGCGGAGGTGCCGCGCGGCGGTTTAGATCCGCAGCGGCAACAGCTCCCCCAGGTCCGCACGATTCCCCGAAGCCGCCACCAACCCTTGTGAAATCGCCATCGACCAGGGCAAACCCCCGACCGCCAACGCCAGCCACACCTCGGCAGGCATCTCAATAACCGCCGGCGGGGTCCCGCGCCGATGCGTCGTCCCCGGCAGAATCTGCACCGCCCCGAACGGCGGAACCCGCACTTCCACCGCCTGACCCGGCGCCCGCGCTTCTAACAGCTGCAGGGTAAACCGAACCGCGGTCGCCACCGTGGGCCGGGGCACTGACGCACTCAACTCGGGCAAATGTCCTATCAAATCCGGGGACCACGGCGAGAGCGCAGGCTCGCCGGAACCGGTCTCGGGAACGCCGCAAACCCCGGAAATCCAAGCGAAAACCGCGGTCCGACCGACCGTGTCAGAAATCTTCTTTGCCACGAATATAAAATCTTTCTATTCCCAGGTTGCTTTCAGGATGTTATCATTGATTCAACAGCTTGGTGACCAGGCGGGTCACCAAAAACAAACTTTATGTCCCAGGATTACCGGAACGACGATACACGCTAAGGAAGGCCATCATGGTTGTTCAACTGACCACCAATACCAATGCCAGTCTGCTGGCGATGCAGCAGGCAGCTCAGAGCGCCGCGGCTCAGAAAGCCGAGTCCCTCCATCAAGCCGCCGCGCCCAGCCGCGTGGATTCCTTGGATTTGCGGGCGAACCCGCTGGCGGCCAAAGTCGGCCAGACCCACCAGACACTGAACGCCGCCCAGCGCGGGGTGGAAGTTTTGCGTGTCGCCAACGAAAACCTGGATACCGCCGCGAAACACCTCGAGTGGATTCACAGCGTAGTTGCCGCCGGTAAATCCGACCCCTCCGCCCGCTTGGCGTTAGCTGACGGACTGGCGAAACTGGATCAGACCCTGCACGGGGCTCGCTACCAGGGCGGAGCCGTCCTGGACGGCACCGATTTTTCTATCGCCCCTGGCGCGCACGGCGCGGGCGTGACCGTTTCGGTCGGCTCCCCGGATTTGCGCGACCTGGCCTCCCTGCTGGCCACCGGCGGACGCGGAATCGCGGCCATTAACCTGGATGACAAAGCCACCTCGATGAAATCCGTGGAACGCGCTGATTTGCTGGTGTCCCACGCCAAGATTCAAATCGCGGCGCAAACCTTTGCGCTGGGCGGGCTGTTCAACTCCCTGACCGGCAACCTGGACGAACTGGGCGGACCGGCCATGACTCCCGACCAGGCTGGCGCGGCCGCGAGGGACGCGAAGTCCGCTATCGCCGCGGCACCGCAAGCCGCGACTGCGGCGCAAAGCATCAGCACCGCTGCCGCTCAAAAGTTGTTGATGAACTAAGACCCTAGAGACGCGTAGGGCCGGTCCTTTTGCAGGGCCGGCCTTTTCGCTGTCCGGGCTATGCTGGCTCAAGCACGGGCCAAGTGTTGGCCAAGTGCAGGTCAAGCCTGACTGTTTGTTGCCCACGCTGAGACGGCTCGAGTCCGGGTATTTTGCTGCGCGAGCCTTTTTATTGCAGGGCCGGCCTTTTCGCCGTCCGAGCTGCGCTGGCTTAAGTCCGGGTCAAGTGCGGGTCAAGTGTTTCCTTTTACGGGGCTGAATCCAAGCCGTCTCGGGTACAGCCATTTCGGGGGCTAGCTCGAGTAATGTCCCAAGTGCGGCTCGAGTCCGAGTCTTTTGCCGCGTTGGCCTTTCGCGGGGCCGGCCGAAACGCGCCGAGCCACCGCCCCGACCTTGTGACACACCGAGCTTGTGACGAACCGACAGTGAACTAAACCTGGCCGGCAGCAGCGGAAGGCTCGCCCACCAGGAACGCCGGCGCTTGCCAACCGGCTTGGCTAAACGCGGCAGTCACAGCACGAGCAACCCGATCCACGTCATCCAGGTCAACCAGCGCGATAGCACAGCCGCCGAAACCTCCGCCCGTCATACGCGCCCCCAACGCGCCGGCCTGCATCGCCGCCTGCACCGCCAAATCCAACTCCGGGCAGCTGACCTCATAATCGACCCGCAGGGACTCGTGAGACTCGCTCATCATGCGTCCCAGTTTGCGCCAATCCACCGTGGGACGCATCAACTCGTAGGCAAAGTTGCGGGTCCGCACGATTTCGGTGAGCACGTGGCGAGCCCGGCGAAACACCTCCGCCGCCGCCTCGCCCTCGCCCAGACGCTTGGACAAACGCGGCAAAATCGTGGCAATATCAGGGTTTTCCAGCGGTCGGTCGAAATCAGAGGGCTGCAGCACCCCGGCCAGTTCGCCCAGGAATTCCACGCCCATCGCCGCGGCCGCAATCTCGCATGTCTGGCGGCGCGCCGCGTATTGGCCGTCAGCCAAATCATGACGCGCCCGCGTATCGATGACCAGCAGCTCCATCCCCGCTTGGGCCAGCGCAAACGGGAAATCAATAGTCTCAAAAGTCCGGCAATCCAGCAGGAACACCTGGTTGGGGTGGCTCAGCAGCGCCGCCGCCTGATCCAGCCCGCCGGTGGGCGCTCCGACATAGAAGTTTTCCGCCCGCCGACCCGCGTCAACCAGCTGGTGGCGGCCCGGAATCGAATCAGCCAAGCCGAAACCGCACAGCGCGTCCACCCCGACCGCGACGGCACATTCCAGCGCCGCCGACGAGGACAGCCCCGACCCCAGCGGCACGCAGGAATCCACCGCGATATCGAAACCGGTCGCCGCCCCCGGCTGCTCCAACACGTCCTCCAGGCTCAAAATCGTGCCGCCCACGTAAGCCGCCGGGCCGCGCACCAGGCGCGAACCGTCCTCGGGAATCGCGTCGGTCAAACCGCGGGAAAACTCGTCCAAGTCCAGTTCCAGAGCCTCGCTCTGCGCGTCAAACTGGGCCGAAATGAGGCGTAATCGGCGGTCCGAGCGCGGGCTCATCGCGGCATAGGTCGCGTGAGGCAGAGCCATCGGCAGCGCGACCCCACCGTTGTAATCCGTGTGCTCCCCGATGACATTGACCCGTCCCGGGGCGCGAAACACACCCTCGGGCTCGGCACCAAACGTTTTCCAAAACAAGTCGGTGGCACGCGTCCGACCCTGTTCCAACGTGTAGGGGTTCATGAATAGCGGCTGGGATTGGTCCGGGGTGGCCGTGGTGTTGCCCGGATTGGCGGGGGTGGCGGGGGTGGCGTCGCTCATGATTTGCCTCGTTTCGTGGTGGGGATTTATGTATTAAGTTCAGAAGGGCGGTTGACTTGGTTTACCGTTCGGACGGGTACCGGGGGCGGGAGTGGGGGTCTAGTGAAAAGTCGTGGGGTAATCCAGGCCCGCAAAAGCGTCCAGCTCCACGCACTCGTGGGCCGCCTGGCGGGCGCGGGTGGCAATCCGTTCCGGGGTCGTGTCGGAAATCCAGGCGCCCATGCCAGATTCGGAACCCGCCAGGTATTTCAGTTTGCCCGGCGCGCGCAAGAAAGAGAAAAACTCGCAGTGCAAGCCCAGCTGGCCGCGACCGTCCGCGGGCGACACCGGCGCTTGATGCCACGCCGAAATATAGTTGACCGGCAGATATGCCCCCGGCTGCGCGTCCTCGCCGCGGGCCGGCTCGCGATGAAAATGGTTCGCCACAATCATCATCTTTAGGTAAATGTCGGCCAGCGATTCACGTTGAGCCGCATCCAGAGCCGCGAAATCCGGCACGATTCGCCGCGGCACCAGGTGAAACTCGATGGGCCAACGCGCCGCGACCGGAACATAGAGCACCCAGTGAGAATTTTCCGCGACCAGGCGCGTGCCCGCCCGGACTTCTGCGTCCCGCACCGAGGCAATGAGGTTCACCTCGGGGTCGCCGGTTTTTTCCGCCAGCGCTCGCGCCTGGCGCAACATCGCCGCGGTCTTCGGCGTCAGGTAAGGGTAAGCATAGATTTGCCCGTGCGGGTGAGACAGAGTTACCCCGATGTCCTCGCCGTGATTTTCAAACACGAAAACCTGTTTTATCTGGGGCAACGCCGACAGCGCGGCGGTGCGGTCCGCCCAGGCCTCAATGACGGTTCGCATTCGGTGCGGTCCCATCGAAACCAGGTTCGTGTGTAAATCCGGGCCGAAACACACGACTTCGCAGCGTCCATTGGCGGGACGCTCACAGAACAAGTCCTGGCCGTCCGGGTGGGTTTCGGCATTGTTTACGCCGGGGACTTCCAGCAGGGAAGGGAAACGGTTTTCAAAAACCACCACGTCATAGTCGGTGTCGGGGATTTCGCCGTCTTGGTAGGTCGCGCCCGGACGCGCCGGCCCGAGCGGGTTGGCGTCGGCGGGCGGCAGGAAAGTGCGGTTCATGCGGTGAGCCGCCATCGGAATCCAATCCCCCGTCAACGGGTCGCGGCGCATAATCGGGCCCGACACCGCCGTTCCATTCTCCGACTCAAATCGAGGCGGCAGCGGACGCGGATCGTCGCTGCGGCGAGTGGCCCGCCCGGAAACATAGGGCTCAGAATCGTCAAAATAGAACAAATCGCGGCCATCAGCCAGTTTTATCGCGGTTTTGCGTACCAGGTGTTCCATCACGTACCCCTTTCGGGTTAATTCTAAGCGGAATGTGGGCCCAAAGTGGGGGTATGTGTTAAGTCCGTGTATCTGGGCCAGTCGGGGCGACCGTGGAGTGTCGGTACGTGCGGCCGAGGGCGGATTGGTGAGTTGGTGGGTTGGTGTATTGGCGGATAGGACCGCGGGCGACCGCAGGCGACTAAACTGGTTTCATGGATAACATCTATGCTCACGGAATCGCGCGCGTAGCCAGCGCGACTTTTACCATCCAGCTGGGAGACCCCCACGCCAATGCCCGCCAAATCGTCGAATTGGCTCGGGCTGCCGCCGCCCAACACGCCGCCCTGGTGGTGTTCCCGCAAGACTGCTTGACCGGCGTCACCCTCGGCGATTGGGGAGCGAACACCGCGGTCGCCAACGCCACCGTTTCGGCACTGCATTGGATTGCGACCCAGACCGCAGACCTTTCGATAGTCATCATCGTCGGGGCCAGGCTCGGCGGGGTGTCACGGGCCGTGTCTATTTGGGGCGGAGAGGCTCACGATGACTTGGACCAGAGCTGGGGATTTTCGGCCACGAACCTGCCGGGACTGCATATTTTGCCGGTCGTCGGCTCGCTGAACCGGCTGGCCGTAGCCGACAATCCGGCTCCGGTGAGCTTTTATACCTGCAATTCTTTCGGCGCGGCCATGTCAGGTAATTCCTTGCCCACCGCCACCGTCATCGCCCACCTGGCCGCACCGGCACACACGGTCGGCTCCACCCGTCACCTGCACCGCGCGGCTCGCACCCTCTCTCGTGACCTGCACCTGGCAGTCGTGCAAACGATTGGCTCCCACGGCGAATCCTCCACCGACGGGGCTTACAGCGCCAGCGGATTTATAGCCGCCGATGGTCAGGTCCTGGCTGCGGAAACGCACCTGAGCAGTGCCGGTTTGACCCTGGCTGACATCGTGCTGCCGGAACTGGCACGGGCGGTGCGCTACACCGGTCCTGGCTATACCGAGCTGACCGGATACGGAAACTTCGAGGTGGCGCTGGATTTGGACACCGAGATTCCCCTGCTGGAGCCGCCCGCACAACGTCCCCTGGTTCCCGTGACGGACCGGCGCTACCGGGCTGACCTGCGCGAAGCCTTCGATATACAGCGCGACGCCCTGGTGCGGCGCTTGCAGGCATTGGGGGATTCGAACATTGTTTTGGGGATTTCTGGCGGCCTGGACTCGACGCTGGCCCTGCTGGTCGCAACGGCGGCTAAAGCCACCCGCGACAGCGCGAGAGCGCATGAGTCGGCGCAGCAGACGGCGGAGCCGAACCGCGAAAGCAACGACTTCAAGGCGGATATCCTCACTTTTACCCTGCCGGGTTTCGCCACTTCGGAACACACGAAAGGCAACGCCCAAAAACTGGCCGACGCCATCGGGGTGGGCTGCGAACTTATCGACATCCGGCCTTCTGCGACCGAGATGCTGAAAACGATGGGACACCCCGCCGGATACGGCGAGGCGGTCTATGACGTCACGTTTGAGAACGTACAAGCCGGGCTGCGCAGCGATTACCTGTTCCGGCTGGCCAATCAGCGCCGCGGATTCGTGCTGGGGACCGGGGATTTGTCCGAAAGTGCGCTGGGGTGGACGACTTACGGCGTCGGGGACCACATGAGCCACTATTCGGTGAACTGCGGCGTGCCCAAGTCGATGATGCCCGATCTGATTCGCGAGGCCACCGAGGTGCTCATCGAGCGCGAGTTGGTCGCCGACCCCGCGGGTCTGCTGGACACGGTGGAATCCATCATCGCCACCGATGTCACCCCGGAGCTGATTCCCGACCACGAGAGCGGCGGGACGGCTCAACACCAGACTACCGAGGGGTCAATCGGGCCGTACCTGTTGCACGATTTCTTCCTGTACCACACGCTGCGCGGGGCCGGACCGGACCTGGTCGGGTTCCTGGCGCTGGCAGCGTTTACCAAACCACAGGGGTGTACGTGTCAGGACACCGCGGATAAGTGCCAGGATGCCGGGGACACGAAAGACTCCGCGGGCGACTGGTCAAACGAGGGCCGCTACTTTACCCGCGAGGAAGTACTGAAATGGCTGGAAGTGTTTTACCGCCGCTTCCTGACCCAGCAGTACAAGCGCTCTACCTCGGTCGATGGGCCCGTCATCTGGGAGGGCATGACGCTGTCGCCCCGCGCCGGATTCAACTTCCCCTCGGACCTGTCCCCCGCGGCCGCCCTGGCGCAACTGAAAAACCTGTAACCCGATGCTGGAAAATTCGTTCAATACCCGCGCGGGTGTGGCTAACTAGGGGGATATGGGCAGTAGCTGCCATTATTTGCAGCTACTGCCCATATCCCACCTTATAAATCAAATCCGCCCTGGATAACCTGGCCAAAACCAGCTGAAAATCTGTTTAAGCATTCAACAAAACCGGCTTAAACTGCTCGGTATGCCATACGGCATACCGAGCAGTTTTTTTAGTATAAGCGGCAAAAATCAGATGACGCCGTGAGCCAGCATGGCGTCAGCAACGCGGCGGAAACCGGTGATGTTCGCACCGTAAACGTAGTCGCCGGGCTTGCCGTAATCCTCCGCGGTGGCCAAGCAGTCGGTGTGAATGTCGCGCATCATGGCTTCCAAACGTTCCTCGGCATACTCGAAAGACCAGTGGGAACGCGAGGCATTCTGTTCCATCTCGAAAGCGGAAGTCCCCACGCCACCGGCGTTAGCGGCCTTGCCCGGAGCGTAGGAAACTCCGGGAGCAGCCTGGAAGATATCAATAGCCTCGGGAGTCGAGGGCATATTCGCGCCCTCCGCCACATACTTGCAGCCGTTCTTAACCAAGGTCCGAGCGTCGTTTTCATCGATTTCGTTTTGAGTCGCGGCAGGCAGAGCCACATCCACGGGAACGACCCAAACCCGACCGGAATCGTGGAACTCCGCGCTGGGGCGCTGCGCGGCATAATCGGAAACCCGACCGCGGCGCTTTTCCTTAATCTCTTTGAGCAAATCCAGGTCGATACCTTCCTTGTCATACACCCAGCCGTTGGAATCCGAACAGGTCACCGGCTTAGCGCCGAGCTGCTGGGCTTTTTCGATGGCGTAGATCGCCACGTTGCCCGAACCGGAAACCGCGCAGGTCCGGCCTTCCAGGGATTCGCCCCGATCCTCGGCCATGAAGCGGGCGAACATGACCTGACCGTAACCGGTCGCCTCGGTACGCACCAGAGAACCGCCCCAGCCCAGACCTTTCCCGGTCAAAACACCGGCCTCGTGCACGCCGGTCAGACGCTTGTACTGACCGAACAGGTAGCCAATCTCGCGGCCGCCCACACCGATGTCACCAGCAGGGACGTCGGTCTTGTCGCCGATGTGACGGTAGAGCTCGGTCATGAAGGACTGGCAGAACAGCATGACTTCGTTATCTGACTTGCCGTGGGGGTCGAAGTCCGAACCGCCCTTGCCGCCGCCGATGCCCTGGTTCGTCAAGGCGTTCTTAAAGATTTGCTCGAACCCCAGGAACTTGATGATGTTGCGGTTCACCGACTTGTGGAAACGCAAGCCGCCCTTGTACGGGCCGAGCGCGCTGTTGAACTCCACGCGGTAGCCGCGGTTGACCTGGACATCGCCGTGGTCATCAACCCAGGGAACGCGGAAAATAATCTGGCGTTCCGGCTCGGTCAGACGCTCCAACAGGCCGTAATCAGCGTATTCGGGGTGCCGTTCGATAATCGGATCCAGCGAGATGAGTACCTCGGTCAAGGCCTGGAGGAACTCCGGTTCGCCGGGGTTACGATGATCAGTTTCTTGTAATACTTTTTCTAGTTTAGGATGCATGAGTTTACGCTCCTTTGGTTTAAATAATTTTGTTGCGCCAAATATACCACCTGTCTCACTTGACAAAAGAATCGTTCCGCATCTTGGACACGCTCCGTGGCGTTTCCGAGCCAGCCGCACCACCGCCCTTGTGCACGCCGCGAAACCAAAAAAGTGACCGGGAAACCCGTGAGGTTCCCCGGTCATGAAGATGAAGACAGAATCAGATAGACAGCGACACCAAGTTCGTGGCCGCTTTGAACACATCGAGGGTCGGTTCGCCCGGATGCCACCCACAAGAGGTCAAGCCGCCGGACTGCAAGGCATCGAGCTGACGCACCAGCTCCTCAGCGTTACGCCCGACCGAACCGTCGTCGACCGAGACGAAACGCACCCGATTATCGGGGTCGACCAGGTAAGACGCGCGGTCACACACGCCATCGCGGTTCAAAACCCCGACCGCTTTCACGAATTCTTGAGTCAGGTCGCTGGCCAGCGGGAACGGCACGTTTTTCAGCAGCTCGTCCTTGGAGCGCCAAGCCAGGTGAACGTACTCGGAGTCAGTGTTCACCGCCACCACGTCACAGTGGCGGTCCTGCAGGTCTTCGTACACTCCGGCGATTCCGGCCAGCTCGGTGGGGCACACAAAAGTGAAGTCCTTGGGCCACATGATAAACAGGCGCCACTGACCCTTCGGCACGTCAGCGGAGCGCACCCGAGTGAAGTAGTCTTCTTCCTTGTTCACGGGCAGCTCAGAGAGTACACCGCCCACTACCGCCTGAAAGTCGTACTCCGGAAACTCATCACCAATAGTCAAAATCGCCATCGTTTATCTCCTCTGGACTTAGAGTCAGCACCAACCGCTGACGTGGTAATTCTATGCGAAAGCAGCAAAATATGCAGGCTTACGCGGTTATAACCCCTCGGCACGGCTCACTCAAACAGGGTGGGCAGGACCTGGGCGCTGGCGTCGGCCAGTTCCCTGACCGAGAAACGCACTTCGCCCTGCGAGAGGGTAATCGACAGGTCGGATCCACCGCTTTCGCCGATTTGCCACACGCCGACACCGGCCGCCTCGGCCCAGTGGCACACCGCGTCTATCTGATCCTCGCGGACACAAGCCACGGCTCGCGCCTGAGTTTCACTGAACAGCAGCGCGGTGGCGCCCAGCCCAGTTTCGGCCTCCAACTGGCGCAAATCCAGGCGCGCTCCGGTTTCAAAACGGCACGCCATATCCACCAGAGCCTGGGCCAAACCGCCGTTCGAGAGGTCGTGCGCCCCCAGGTGAGACGCACGTTTCGCGCCGGAAATCAAAACTTCTCCCAAGGCCTGTTCCGCAGCGAAATCCACCACCGGCGGCTGCCCACCGAAATGACCGTGGAACCGCGCCCACGCCGAACCGTCCAGCTCCGCGGCCGTTTTGGCGCCGAACAGCACAATCGGCTGACCCTGGCCCACAAAACCGGCGGGCACCACCCGCGTCACCGAGTCCATCAGACCCAGCATCCCCACCACCGGGGTCGGGTTGATGGAAGAATCCGGCTGGCTCATCGTGTCTCCTGACGAGTTGTAGAGCGACACATTACCGCCGGTCACCGGTACTTTCAGGGTGACGCAGCCGTCAGCCAGACCCGTCATCGCCGTCACCAGCTGCCACATCGCGTCCGGATCCTCAGGATTCCCAAAGTTCAGGCAGTCCGTAATCGCCACCGGGCGTGCCCCGACGGTACACACGTTGCGGTAGGCCTCCGCCAGCGCCTGCTGCGCCCCGGCGTAAGGATCGAGTTTCGTGTACCACCCGTTCGCGTCCGTCGACAGCGCCACCCCGCGCCCGGTCTCTTCGACCACGCGAATGACCCCGGCATCATCAGGCTGGGACAGAGCGGTGTTGCCGCGCACGTAACGGTCGTATTGGTCGGTCACCCAGGACTTTGCTGCCGCGTTCGGGCTGGTCACGCACACGTCAAGGATTTCTTGGCGCAGTTTCGCCACGTCGGTATCCCCCGGCATCGCCAGTTCGTCACGCGCCATCGCTTCCAGCACCGTGTTCGCGTTCAACGCGTCTTGCCAAGCCGGTTTCGCATAAGGGCGGTCATACACGGGCGAATCAATCGCGACAGTTTTCGGGTCCACGTCCACGATACGTTGGCCGTGATGGTCCACGGTCAAGCGTCCGTCCCCGGTCACCGTGCCGATCACGGCGTATTCCACGTCCCACTTGCGCACAATGTCCTCAAACTCGCTGAGGTGGCTCTGGGAGACGATGGCCATCATGCGCTCTTGGGATTCGCTCATGAGGATTTCCCCAGCGGTCAGAGTCGGGTCGCGCAACAGGACTTTCTCCAGGTCCACATGCATTCCCGAGTCTCCGTTGGCGGCCAGTTCCGAGGTCGCGCAGGAAATCCCCGCCGCACCGAGGTCTTGAATCGCCTCCACCACGCCGGCGTTAAACAGGTCCAAACAGCATTCAATCAGGACTTTTTCCATGAACGGGTCGCCGACCTGGACACTGGGACGCTTCGTGGGCAT
>NZ_CABTWO010000028.1 GCF_902488535.1 uncultured Mobiluncus sp. | reverse complement strand
CGCCTGCTGAACCCGCCGCCGCGAGCGACGAAACCGACGAAAAGGCCGAGTAATCGGCTGCACGAGGGCGGGAAAAGAACAATTCAACGCTCTCCCCAAAGAATATTCGGGAATAACATTCCCGGTTCATGAAACTTGCTCTGAAACTGGAGGAAAAATTGGCTAAATACAGTATGCAAGACCTGAAGGACCTGCGCGAAGAAACCGGCGCGGGCTTGGCTGACGTTAAGAAAGCCTTGGAAGAGGCGAACGGCGACCGCGAGGAAGCCTTGAAAATCATTCGTGTCAAGGGTCTGAAGTCCCTTTCGAAGCGGGAAGGCCGCTCCGCTGGGGCCGGCTTGATTGCCGCGAAAGTGACCGACACCAAGGGTGGCCAGCGCGGCACCATGGTCGAGGTCAACGCGGAAACCGACTTCGTGGTCAAGACTGACAAATTCATCGATATGGCAGATAAAATTCTGGACGCCGCCGCAGCATCCGGCGCGGCTACCGTAGAGGAACTCTTGGCTGCCAAGTCCGCTGACGGCACCGTCAAGGACACCGTGGACGCGATTGCGGCGATTATCGGCGAGAAACTGGAAGTCGGCAACGTGCGTCAGGTCGAGGGCGAAGCCGTCGATGTCTACCTGCACCGTTCTTCCCAGGATCTGCCTCCGACCGTTGGTGTGCTGGTGGCTACCGACAAGGCGGGTGCCGACGTGGCTCACGATGTCGCGATGCACATCGCGGCCTACAGCCCCGAGTACCTCAGCCGCGAGGACGTTCCCGCTGCGGAAGTCGAAAAAGAACGCGCCACGCTGACCGAAACGACCAAGGCCGAAGGTAAGCCGGATGCTGTCGTCGCCAAGATTGTGGAAGGCCGGATGAAGGGCTTCTACAAGGACTGCGTGCTGCTCGAACAGCCTTTTGCAAAGGACCCCAAGACCACGGTCGGCAAGATTGTGGAAGCCTCCAAAGGCAAGGTCACCGCTTTTGCGCGTTTGCAGGCTGGAGAATAAACCCCAAAAGGGTTTAGCAACCATTTGAACTAGGCAAATGCCCCAGGGTCAATGAAGGCTTTGGGGCATTTGCGTATAATGTCTAAGGATGTAGGTCTTTCAAGGGAGAAGATAGATGAGCGATGACGGCTCAGTAGCCCCCGGTAAACGCCGGGTTTTGATGAAACTATCCGGTGAAGTCTTTGGCGGCGGTCAAGTGGGGCTCGACCCCGATGTCGTTTCCAATATCGCTCAGCAGGTCGCCGCGGCGGTGACGCAGGGCGTGCAGGTTGCCATCGTGGTTGGCGGCGGGAACTTCTTTCGCGGTGCGGAGCTGAGCCAGCGCGGCTTGGACCGCGCCCGGGCAGACTATATGGGGATGCTGGGCACCGTCATGAATGCCTTGGCCCTGCAGGATTTCTTGGAACAGGCCGGAGTGCGCACCCGGGTGCAGTCCGCCATCACGATGACCCAGGTCGCTGAGCCTTATGTGCCCTTGCGAGCCATTCGTCACCTCGAAAAAGGACGTGTGGTCGTGTTCGGGGCTGGCGCGGGGATGCCGTATTTCTCGACCGACACCGTCAGTGCGCAACGCGCCCTGGAGACGCACTGCCAAGAACTTCTGGTGGGCAAGAACGGGGTGGATGGGGTGTACACCGACGATCCGCGCCGGAACCCCCAGGCTGAAAAACTCGATCAGGTCAGCTACGAGAAAGCGCTGCGCGATGGGCTGAAGGTCGTGGACGCGGCCGCTTTCTCCCTGTGCTCCGAAAACAAACTGAAGATGCGAGTGTTCGGTATGACGCAGCCGGGTAACGTCACTAGGGCGTTGCTGGGCGAAAACATCGGCACTGTGCTGTACAACGAAGAGTAAGTGAAATAACGAAACCCCACCGGGGAACCTGTGGAGAAAGCTAAGGAACAAAGGAGAAACCCGTGATTGAAGACACCCTCAAATCCGCCAAGAGCATGATGGCAAAGGCCTTGAGCGCCACCCAAGACGAATTCGCCGCTATTCGGACCGGTCGGGCCAATACCGCCATGTTTGACGGCATTATGGTCGACTACTATGGCGCCCCCACCCCGTTGAAGCAGCTCGCTTCCTTTAACATTCCCGAGGCGCGCACCGTCATCGTCCAGCCTTTTGACAAGTCTGCCTCGCAAGACATTATTCGTGCCATTGCGGAAGCCGACTTGGGCGTGAACCCCACTGATGACGGCAAAACGATTCGTATCGTGCTGCCCGCCCTGACGGAGGAACGCCGCAAAGAATACGTTAAGATGGCAAAGACCAAAGCCGAGGAGGGCCGCCAGTCCGTGCGTTCGCTGCGCCGCAAGGCCAAGGACGAATTAGAATCCATGCTAAAGAACAAGGAACTCGGCGAGGACGAAATCAAACGCGGTGAAAAGGAACTCGATTCCATCACGAAAAAGTTCACCGATGAGATTGACCAGCTGCTGGCTGCCAAAGAATCAGAGTTGATGACTATCTAGGCGCCGCCAGCCCGTGATGACCCGCCATTATCGGGGTTTTAGAGCATGGTCGATACCGAGAATTTCCAACCACCGCGATCTTCCGAGGCAGCGGTTTCCCCGACGACCCCGGAAACTGGGGTGCACCCGGTGACCCGGCCTAGCCGCAGGGAAAACCGTGCTGCCAAACAGGGCCGGAAACCGGGTCGGGGAGCTGCTGCGGCAAAGAGCGAGCCTAAACCAACAGAATCCTCGCCAAACCAACCTCGGAAGGCCGGACGCAACTTGGCGGCAGCCACCGGGGTCGGAGCGGGACTGCTGGCGGCCTACGGACTGACCCTATTCCTGGTGAAACCGCTGTTCGCGGCCTTGTGCGCGGCAACGATTGTGGCTTGCCTCATCGAGTTTCGCCATGCCATCCGGTTTACAGACCGGCATTTGGGGATGCCAATCGTCGTCATCGGAGGAATCGGGATTTTCATCTGTGCCTGGCAGGTCGGGTTGGAAGCCATGCTGACCGCGACTTACCTGACGGTGGCGGCCGCTCTGCTGTGGCAGTTGGCGGGTCCCTACCGAGGCGAAGATGCGCTCAAGAACGTTACGGTCAGCACCCTGACCGTGGCTTATATTCCGTTCTTGGGGTCTTTCCTGGCTTTGTTGGCGGTGGAGTGCGGAGCTCCCGCCACCGCGGTTTTCGTTTTGTCCGTCACGCTGGGTTCCGACACCGGGGGCTATTTCTGCGGGCGTTTCCTGGGACGCCACCACATGGCACCGTCTATTTCCCCACGCAAGACCTGGGAAGGGTTTGCCGGTTCGGTTCTGTTTGCTGTCATTGTGTCCGTGGCGGGCACATTCTGGATTGGGATTCCGTGGTTTTACGGAATCATTCTGGGTGTTTTGATGGCTGGGGTGGGAACTCTGGGCGATTTGAGCGAATCGTTGTTGAAACGGGAACTCGGCATTAAAGATATGGGTCACCTGTTGCCGGGACACGGCGGGCTGCTGGATCGGATGGATTCCATCCTGATGACGGCACCGGTGGCCTATATCGTGTTGAAGTTCGCTATCTTTTCCCAACAAGTCCCGGTGCTGTCCTAGATCCCGCTCGGGAAATTCTGGGAAAACCGTTAAACTGAAACCTATGGAAAGACAGGTTCTGCCCCACGAACAACCGCCGGTGGGGGCCACGCACGCGGGGGCTGCGGCAGAACTCAACTTTCGGGCTCAGGCTCGGGGTAAACCGCCGCAGCATTTCGCCGACTTAGACCCGCAGCAGCGCCGTGAAGCGGTAGCCGCGGCGGGGATGCGGCCGTTTCGTGCCGACCAGGTAGCGCGCCACTATTTTGGGCGGTTTGAAGCCGATTCCTCCCAGATGACAGACCTGGGCCAGGCTGACCAAGAACGGGCTCGTGACCTGCTACCTGAGTTGATTACCCCAGTCGTAACCCAGGTCGCTGATCGGGGATGGACCCGCAAAACCCTGTGGCGACTGTTCGACGGCGCCCAAGTGGAATCCGTCCTGATGCGCTACCCCAAGCGCGTTACCTTGTGCGTATCCTCACAGGTCGGCTGCGGTATGGGGTGTCCGTTCTGCGCGACCGGCCAACTGGGGTTGACCCGAAACCTCTCGGCAGCGGAAATTTTGGAACAGGTCCGGCTCGCCGCCCGGGCCGCCCAAGACGGGGAACTCGGCAGCCCGGCACGGCTGTCTAACCTGGTGTTTATGGGTATGGGCGAGCCGTTGGCCAACTACAAATCCCTGCTGCACACGATTCGGACCCTCACCGACGCAGCCCCGCAAGGCTTCGGGATTTCGGCCCGCAACCTGGTCGTTTCCACTGTCGGGCTGGTGCCGGGAATTCGCAAGCTGACCCAAGAAGGGCTGCCGGTCACTTTGGCGGTGTCCCTGCACGCTCCGGACGACGAACTGCGCAACGAACTGATACCCATGAACCGGCGCTACCAGGTCGACGAACTGTTGGACACCGCTTATGCGTATTTCCAAGCGACCGGGCGGCGCGTCTCTATTGAATACGCCCTGATTAGGGACATGAACGACCACCCGTGGCGCGCCCAGCTGCTAGCGGATAAACTCAATGAACGGGGCAAAACCTGGGCGCATGTGAACCCGATTCCGCTCAATCCCACGCCAGGGAGTATCTGGGATGCCTCCCTGCCGCGTGTCATGGACGAATTCATGGAGATTTTGCGGCAAGCTGGAATTAGCACTACGCTGCGGGATACGCGCGGCTCTGATATTGACG
Organism: uncultured Mobiluncus sp.; assembly: GCF_902488535.1. Lineage (GTDB taxonomy): Bacteria > Actinomycetota > Actinomycetes > Actinomycetales > Actinomycetaceae > Mobiluncus. The sequence goes on along the minus strand of NZ_CABTWO010000028.1, from coordinate 12,969 downwards.
GAGCCTGCGGGCAACTCGCTGCGAAAGCGAAGCAGTCTCCCGCGGCTTAGAGGACACTTCGAAAGCGCGCGGAAAACTGTTGAGAACATAGAGAGACAAGGAAAGGGCCGGACGTGAGCGACACGACGTTTCGCACCGCTAAACTCCTGGGGAAGGGCTACGACCGTAACCAGGTCGACAAGTTCTTGGCGAAGGCACGTTCGGCATACGAAGGCAACGGCGGACCGGCGAATTTCGGGGCGGCGCAGGTGCGTGCCCAGGGGTTCAACGTGGTGCGCGGGGGATACAACTTTATCGAAGTCGATGCGGCGATGGATCGGCTGGAATCGGCTTTTGTGGCGCGGGCGCGGGCCGACCATATTGCGGTGAACGGGCAAAAGGCTTGGATGTCGCTGGTGGCGGAACAGGCCACAACTCTCTATCCGCGGCTATTGCGTCCGGCAGGGAAACGATTTGCCCACCCCCAAGGGCGCCAGCGTGGCTACCGGATTGAGGACGTGGACGCGCTGCTGGATCGCCTGGTGGCATATTTTGACGAAAACAAGCCTCTGACCAGCAAAGAAATCCGTGACGCGGTGTTTGCGGAAGCGAAAGGAGCCCGGGCGTACTTGGAAGGCCCGGTTGACGCTTACCTGGCTCGCGCGGTCGAAGTGCTGCTGGCTGTTGAGTGATTTTGCCTTTCACAAGGGGGTTGGCGGGGTTTTATCCGTCTCCTTGCGGGGTTGCTGGTCGCTGTGAATGAGCGAAACCTAAACTTGCCGTTAGAATGAACGGGTGCAAGATATTGTAATTTTGGGTTCTACCGGCTCGATTGGAACCCAAGCTCTGGACATTGTTCGCTCCCATCCCGGACACTTCCGGGTGCAGGGCTTGGCTGCCTCCGGGCGGCATCTGGATGTGTTGGCACGTCAAGCCGTCGAATTTGAAGTGCCGATGGTGGCCGTGGCGAATGGCTCCGTGGCAGACCTCGACGAGGCCATCCGCGAGGCAGAGATACAGCTGGGCCAGCCGCGAGCCAGCCATAACCTGCTGACCGGCTCGGCCGGGGTCGAAGCGGCCGCCGGATTCGTGCCCCAAGGCATCGTTTTGAACGCCATCGCGGGGATTTCCGGCCTGCACGCGACGCTGCGGGCGTTGGACTCCGGGGCGCGCCTGGCCCTGGCAAACAAAGAATCCCTGGTCATCGGCGGTTCCCTGGTGCGCGAAACTTTGCGACGGCCCGGCCAAATCGTGCCGGTTGATTCCGAACACAGCGCTATCTGGCAGGCGCTGCGCTCGGGCAAACACGAACGCGGCTTGTGTTCGCCGACTGTCACCGGCTACAGCGAAGTCGAACGCCTGATTCTGACCGCCAGCGGCGGTCCGTTCCGTTCGAAAACCCGCGCGGAACTGGAAAACGTGACGGTAGAGCAAGCCTTGAACCACCCGACTTGGGACATGGGACCGCTGGTGACCGTCAATTCAGCCACCATGTTTAACAAAGGGCTGGAAGTCATCGAGGCTTCGCTGCTGTTCGACATTGAACCGAAAGACATCGACGTCGTGGTGCACCCCGGATCGGTTGTGCATTCGATGGTGCAGTTCCGGGACGGCGCGACCCTGCTGCAAGCCTCCCCGCCCGATATGCGCATTCCGATTGCCCTGGGACTGTCCGCCCCCGCCCGGCTACGCGAGGTAGCCCCCGCTTGTGACTGGAGCAGGGCGACGACCTGGCAGTTCGAGCCGCTCAACGAGGCGATTTTCCCGGCGGTGAGCCTGGCTCGTCACGCCATTTCCGCCTCCGACACCCATCCTGCAGTCCTGGCCAGCGCGGACGAAATCGCCGTCAACGCCTTCTTGGACGGACGTCTGCCTTTCCTGGGTATCTATGACGTGGTGCAGCAGGTTGTCAGCGAACACCACGGCGTGTCCGACCCGGACCTGTCCGCGCTGGAACGCATCCTCGAATGGGCCAAACAGCGAGCCGCCGAGCTCATCGAGAACCGCTAAACACAGTACTGGAACCGCCCTGTCATGGATTATTTCACTGGAATCATCGCCCTCGTGTTGGGGCTGATGGTGTCGATTGCCCTGCATGAACTGGGCCACCTGATACCTGCAAAACGCTTCGACATTCTCTGCACTCAGTATTTCATCGGGTTTGGACCAAAGATTTTTTCGCGCCAAATCGGGGAAACCGAAGTTGGAATGAAGTGGGTGCTGCTGGGTGGCTACGTGAAGATGGTCGGGATGTATGCACCGGGACATCCGGGGCGGCGCACGAAAAACCGCAAAGGCGAGCTGACCGCTGCTGAGGAGGCCCGGATCGCCTCCAACGATGAAATCCCGCCCGGCCAGGAACACCGCGCGTTTTACGCCAAACCCATTTGGCAGCGCCTAATAGTGATGGTCAGCGGTACTTTGGTGAATCTGGCGTTGAGTTTCCTGTGCGTGCTGGTGGGGTTGAGCGCGATTGGCTACGAGCTGCCGACCCGCGAAGTCGCCACGGTGTCCCCGAATTCTCCCGCGGCCGCGGCGGGAGTGGCGCCCGGCGACGTTATCACCGCCTGGAACGGTAAACCCATGAAGACCTGGGACGAAGTCATCAGTAAAGTGGCGGTGAGTCAGCCGGGGAAGCCTGCTGCTCTCACTGTGCAACGCGACGGGGAAACCAAAACTATCCAGGTGACACCCCAAACTATGGAAGGGGAAAAGCGCTCGGTTATCGGCGTCATTGCCGTTACCGAACGCCACCACGCCAGCTGGGGGGAAGTCGCCCACTACCAGTGGGAGACCGGGAAAGGCACCGCGAAAATCCTGCTGGCTCTGCCGGTGAAACTGTGGCAAACCACCATCGGGCTGTTCCAACCGGATCGACCTCGCGACCCGAACTCGGTGATGGGAATCGTCGGAATGGGCCAGGTCGCGGGCTCTATCGCCGCCAGCGACACTGCCGGCTACGGGGTTTTGGAAAAACTGCGGTCTTTCCTGCTGCTGTTCGGGTCGTTGAACATGACCCTGTTCATGTTTAACCTCATTCCGCTGATGCCCCTCGATGGCGGGCAAGCTGCGGGCGCGATTTATGAAGGAATCCGCAAGCGGGTGCGCCGCGCGCGGGGTCTCGAGGACGGTGGTCCGGTCGATTTGGCGGCAATGCTGCCGGTGACGGCCACGGTGGTCATCGCTTTCATCGCCATGACGGTGCTGCTGATTGTGGCCGATATTTTGAAACCGGTACTGTGAGCATGAAAACGGAGGACCCCATGCCAGCTGAGAACCGACCTTCTGAACCGGAAAACCGACCTGTCGAACCGGAAAACCGGCCTGTTGAACCGGAGGACCAGCCCCTGAATCGCCGGATTTTGTCGCTCGCCGTGCCCTCCCTGGGGTCGCTGCTGGCTGAACCGCTCATGGTGATGGCGGATTCGGCCATGATTGGGCACGTGGGAACTACTGAGCTGGCCGGCTTGACCCTCGGTTCGTCGGTCAACGTGTTCTTGGTGGGGATTTGTATTTTCCTGGTCTACACCACCACCGCGGTGGCTTCCCGTCAGCTGGGCGCGGGGGACCGGCACGGTGCGGTCAAGACCGGGGTGGATGGTGCCTGGCTGGGGCTGCTGGTGGGAGTGGTGTTGGCAGTAGTCCTGTGGGTTGGGGCGCTGCCGATTGTTTCGTTGTTCGGGGCCTCCGCGGCGGTCAATGTTCAGGGGGCAGCGTATCTGCGGGCGGCGGCGCCCTCCATGCTGGGGATGATGCTGGTCTTGGCGGGAACCGGAGCCATGCGCGGCGTGCTGGACGCCAAGACCCCACTGGTGATTTCGGTCACCGGCGCTATCGCGAACGTAGCTTTCAACGCCGTGTTCATTTATGGTTTCAATCTGGGGGTAACCGGGGCGGGCATCGGCACTTCTATCGCGGGTATCGGCATGGGGGTGGCTTTCGCGCTGAAAATTATGGCTGGAGCCCGGCGCGCCAAAGTCGCGCTCCATCCCGAGTTCCGAGCGATTTTCGCGGCTCTGGCCGGAGGCGTTCCCCTGATGATTCGCACCCTCACCATGCAGATTGTCATCCTCGGCACCCTGTGGGTGGCGGCCTCCCAAGGAGAAGTCGCCATCGCCGGGCGTCAGATTGCGGCGAACACCTGGACCCTCGGGGCAAACCTGCACGATTCTCTGGCTATCGCGGTGCAGGCACTCATTGGTTTCGAGTTGGGGCGAGCCGACCGTCAGGCAGTGCGCAACCTGATTCGCCGAGTGTCGCTGTGGGGGCTGGGACTGGGAGTCGTGCTGGGGCTGAGCATTGCGGTCTTGGCTCCGCTGTGGCCGCGCATCTTTTCCAGCGACCCCGAAGTGCTGGCCGCAGCCGCTCTGGCACTGCTGGTGTCGGCGTTCTTTCAACCGCTGGCGGGGGTAGTTTTCGTGTTCGACGGGGTTTTGATTGGCGCCAACGACACGTGGTATCTGGCTCTCGCGGGACTGATTAACCTGGTTGTTTATATCCCGGCTCTGGTGCTGGTGTGGCGTTTCGCGCCCGGTGGAATCCTGGGACTGGCCTGGCTGTGGGGATGCTACTGCGGAGTGTTCTTCTTGGCGCGCCAGGCCACGTTGGGCTGGCGCATCCGCCAAGACCAGTGGATGAAACTTGATTTTGCAAAAACAGGTGAAATCCGGTAATTTAGAACTTCGGTGCTTCTTGCGGTTCGTGAGGGCACAGTTGGACGAAAAACATTCAGAAAAGTGAGTTTCGACGTGGTATATGCAATCGTTAAGGCCGGCGGTCGACAGGAGAAGGTCTCTGTCGGCGAAGAGCTGCTGGTGGAAAAAGTAGACAAGGCAGTGGGGGAAACGATTGAGCTGCCTGCGATTCTGTTGGTTGACGGCGCCAAGGTAACATCCCAGGCTGCTGACGTAGCTAAGGTAAAGGTCAGCGCGGAGGTGCTGGGCGCAGCCAAGGGTCCCAAGATTTCTATTGTCAAGTTTAAGAACAAGACTGGTTATCGGAAGCGTCAAGGTCACCGTCAACCGCTGACCCGCATTAAGATAACTTCCATTAAGTAAGGGGTGTAACAATGGCACATAAGAAAGGTCTCGGTTCTTCCCACAACGGTCGCGATTCGAACGCGCAGCGCCTGGGAGTAAAGCGTTTCGGTGGTCAGCTGGTCAACGCTGGTGAAATTTTGGTACGCCAGCGCGGCACCCACTACCACCCCGGTTTCAACGTGGGCATCGGTAAGGATGACACCCTGTTCGCCCTGAAGACCGGCGAAGTTGAATTCGGCCGTCATCGCGATCGTCGCATCGTGAGCATTAAGGAAGTCGCCAACGCCTAAATGTTGGCAGTGACTACTTTCGTGAGGGGGCTCGTTCGAGCCCTCTTGCTGTTTAACGTAACGATGGCTCTGTGAGAGAGCCAGAGGAGGTCAGCAGCCCAGATGGTCAGCTTTGTGGATTACGTAAAAATTTTTGCCCAAGCCGGGGCTGGCGGTAACGGCTGCGCGTCAATCCGCCGCGAAAAATACAAGCCGTTGGCGGGGCCTGACGGTGGGGCTGGCGGCCACGGCGGGTCGGTCATTCTGCGCGTCAATTCGCAAGAGACGACCCTGTTGCCGTTCCATCATCGCCCGCACGTGAAAGCGGAAAGCGGTCAAGCGGGGATGGGGGACTACCGCGATGGACGTCGCGGCGAGGACCTGTTTCTGGATGTTCCCCAAGGCACGGTCGTCACTAGCGAGGACGGCGAGTTCCTGGCCGATCTAGACTCTCCGGAGGCTCAACTGGTCATCGCCCGCGGCGGGGTGGGAGGCATGGGCAACTACGGCCTGGCCTCCGCAAAACGCAAGGCGCCGGGCTTTGCCCTGTTGGGGGAACCTGGTGAAGAACGCACCGTCATTTTGGAACTCAAGTCGATGGCCGACGTGGCGCTGGTGGGATACCCCTCGGCGGGTAAATCCTCGCTGATAGCGGCCATGAGCGCGGCGCGCCCCAAGATTGCGGACTATCCTTTCACGACCCTGGTGCCGAACCTGGCGGTGGTGGATAATCCGGTGGCACGCTACACCGTGGCGGACGTGCCCGGATTGATTCCCGGCGCGGCCGCGGGTAAAGGTCTGGGGCTGGATTTCTTGCGTCACATCGAACGGTGCTGCGTGATTGCCCACGTGGTGGACTTGGCGGCGTGGGATCCGGAACGTGAACCGCTGGCCGATATTAAGACTTTGGAACGCGAACTCGCCCACTACGCGAAGTCCCTGGATCGCTACCGTCCCGGGAGGGACTTCCTGCCACCTCTGATGGAACGCCAACGCGCCATTATTCTCAACAAAATCGATGTCCCAGACGGGCGGGACATGGCCGCTCTGATGGAAACGGAGATTGTGAAACTTGGCTGGCCGGTTTTTGAGGTCTCGGCGACCACTCACGAAGGCTTGAAAGAACTGGCGTTTGGGTTGGCCGAAATGGTCCAGGAGTACCGTTCCCACCTGCCCGAGGACGACAACGAGCGTCCTGTGCTGCGTCCGCAGCCGAAACCAGCGCGCTCCACCAAGACCTACACCATCGAGGCAACCACTATCGAGGGCACGCCGGGATTCTCTATCCGTGGCGAGCAAGTCGAGCGCTGGGTGAAACAAACCGACTTCACTAACGACGAAGCGGTCGGTTATCTGGCAGACCGCCTGGCAAACCTGGGAGTGGAGGACGACCTGCTGAAGGCCGGAGCGCACGCCGGGGATACGGTTGTGATTGGCGACCCCGAGACGGGTGTCGTTTTTGACTGGGAACCGACCCTGCAAGCTGGTGCGGAGCTGCTGGGCGCGCGCGGCACAGACTCGAGGCTTTACGAAAATACCCGTCGCACCAACCAGCAGCGCCGTATCGACTATCACGCCTGGATGGACGCCAAGAAACGCGCTCGTGAAGAACTGGACGTGGAACGCGAATCCGGCTTGTGGAACGACCCCGGGGAAACCGAGTAAGACCGAGAATACGCCCCAACGCCCTGGTGCGGGTAGGCTGAACTCATGACGACAGTAGTGAAAATCGGTTCTAGCTCGCTGACCAGGGCCGACGGATACTTGGATTTGAATCGTATCGATGAGGTTTCGCGGCTGTTGGCGCGGGCTCAGAAGGGCGGTGAGGACATCGCGTTGGTGTCCTCCGGGGCCATTTCGGCAGGTTCGCAGCCTTTGGGTCGCCAGGAACGCCCCAAAGACCTGGCTACGGCCCAGGCGGTGGCAGCGGTCGGGCAGGGGCTGCTGATGTATCGCTGGAATCAGGCGATGGCGTGGCAAGGGGTGATTGGGGCCCAGATTCTCTTGTCGGCCGCGGAAGTGGTGGGCCACCAGCAATACAACAACGCTTCGCGCGCGCTGGAAAAGCTGCGGGCTTTGGGGGTCATCCCGATTATCAACGAAAATGATGCCGTCGCTACTGATGAAGTGCGTTTTGGGGACAATGACCGGCTCGCAGCGATAGTGTCGCACATGGTGCGAGCCGAGCGACTCATTCTCTGTACCGATGTTGACGGCTTGTACACCGCCCATCCCTCCGATCCGACCGCGCGGTTCATCCCCGAAGTTCGAGGGGAACAGGATTTAGCCGGCGTGCAGGCGGGAAATGCCGGTTCCCGCTGGGGCACCGGGGGAATGCACACGAAACTGCTGGCAGCGCGGGTGGCGTGCGCAAACGGGACCGAAGTGGTGTTGACTTCAACCGATAATTTGGGTCCGGCGCTGCGCGGGGAGCCGGTCGGTACGGTGTTTCGAGTCACCGGTCCGCGGCGCGGAATTAAGCAGCTGTGGTTGGCTTACGCGGCGACCGTGCAGGGACGCCTGGTGTTGGACGATGGCGCGGCCCGGGCGATTACTGAGGGAAAGAAATCGCTGCTCGCTGCCGGTATCACCGAGGTGGAAGGGACTTTTCACGCCGGGGACGTGGTGGAGCTGGCCGATGCCAGGGGCGAAATCCTCGCGAAAGGGGTCGCCGCCTATGATTCCGCGCAAGTTGAGGCTGAAAATACGGACCTCGGCCCGGTCGTTCACCGCGACTATTTGGCCGAGACACGGTACTGATTGTGGATATAAGGGGAATATAGGGCAGTTGCTGCCAATAATGGCAGCAATCGCCCTATATTCACCCGTTATTCCCGTTGTTGGTAGCCTTTTCTCATGAGTGTTTACGATCAGGTGCGCCAGATTGCACGACAATCACAGGCAGCCAGCCGGGTGATGCGCGGGGCGGGGAGCTCAAACCAGCTGTTAGAGAACATTGCCGGTCTGCTCGAAACCAACACCGAGCGAATCTTGGCAGCCAATGAGCGCGATATGCAGCAAGCCAAAGCCAATGAAATGCCCCCGGGTCTGCAAGATAGGCTGCAGCTCACCCCGGAGCGGGTGCAGGCGCTGGCTGACGCCGTGCGTGATATCGCGGCGTTGCCCAGCCCGATAGGCCAAACCCTGTGGGGACGCACCATGGAGAACGGTCTCAGGATTGAACAAATCCGGGTGCCTTTGGGTGTGGTGGCGATGATTTATGAAGCGCGACCGAACGTCACCGTAGATGCCGCCGCGCTGAGCTTGAAAACGAATAACGCCGTCATTTTGCGGGGCGGCTCAGCCGCCGTCCATTCCAATCGGACCCTCGTAGACATTATTCAACAAGCCCTGGAACAGCAAGGTTTGCCGCGAGACGCCGTGCAGACCCTGGACGGCCTGGGCCGTGAGGCGGTCGAGGCGATTTTGACGCAGCGGGGATTGGTGGATTTGGCGATTCCTCGCGGCGGAGCGGGACTCATCGAAATGGTGGTGAACACCGCGACGGTTCCAGTCATCGAGACAGGGGTGGGGAACTGCCACATCTATGTGGATCAATCCGCCAAACTCGATGACGCCCTGCGCATCGTTATTAATGCGAAAACACAGCGGGTCGGGGTGTGCAACGCGGCGGAAACCCTGCTGGTGGACCGTGGCATCGCGCCCGCGTTCCTGCCGCTGGTCCTGCCGGCGCTGGCGGCGAACCAGGTCCGCTTGCACACCGACCAGGCGACCCGCACGGTAGCGAGGCAACACCCGGAAACTGAACAGATCGACCTTGTGCCCGCCACAGAAAAGGATTGGGAAACGGAGTACCTGGACTACGACTTGGCGGTGCGGCTCGTGGATGGGGTGGACGCGGCGATTGACCACATCACACGGTATTCCACCGGTCATACCGAGGCTGTCGTCGCTCAGGACCAGGACGTCATTGACCATTTCGTGAATGCCGTCGATGCGGCGGCGATTGCCGTCAACGCCTCCACGCGATTCACCGATGGCGCCATGTTCGGGTTGGGGGCGGAAATCGGCATCAGCACTCAAAAACTGCATGCACGAGGTCCGATGGGGATGGAAGCACTGACGACCACCAAATCCGTCATCCGCGGTCACGGTCAGGTCCGTTCGTGAGCCGGACCCACGGGCGCCTGGAGAGGTCGCGCGCGGGGACAAACTCAAAGGATATTGCAGATTCTCTCACCATTTATAGGAACCACTCAGGCCCGGATGGGTATAATTTCACAAAAGGATGTTTTGTGTGCTCATAATGGGCGGCAAAGGGATAGGAAAGGCTGTCATGGAGTCTCGCTCGCACAGATGCGTTTGGGCGTTGGATTCCGACAATTCGGCAAAGCCCTACCAGCGTCGGCGCCGTATTGGTGTGATGGGCGGCACTTTTGACCCGATTCACCACGGTCACCTGGTGGCGGCTTCGGAAGTTCAGGCGGTCTTCGGCCTTGACGAAGTCATTTTTGTACCCACTTTCATGCAGCCATTTAAGCTGGGACGCCCGGTCACCGAGGCCGAACACCGCTACCTCATGGCTGTTATCGCGACCGCTTCCAATCCGCGATTTTCGGTGTCCCGAGTCGATATTGACCGGGCTAGGACGACTTATACGATTGACACTCTGACCGACCTGAAAGCCGCTTTAGGCGACGTGGAACTATTCTTTATCACCGGAGCTGACGCGATTTCTGACATTATGCGCTGGAAAGACATCGACCAGCTGTTTGAACTGGCGCACTTCGTGGGGGTAACTCGGCCAGGACACTCCTTTAATCCCGCTAACCTTCCGGCTCAGCACGTCTCTCTGGTCGAGGTTCCGGCCATGGCAATCAGCTCAACCGACTGTCGGAATCGGGTAAAATCGCACCAACCGGTGTGGTATTTGGTACCCGACGGCGTTGTTCAATATATTGCTAAATACGGACTCTATACTGACGACACGCGACTGCAGTCGGATCCGCGAGAGGCGTCATACGCCGTTCCCAAGACGGCTTTGACGGCGGCCGCGGTGAATGACTCGTCGCCGCAAGAGGGCTCCGTGATGACCTTGTCGAGAGGGGGAATGTGAGCGAGGGCAAGCCGAGGCCGCGACCCGTACCGGTGCAGGCGGTCAATCTTCCGGGCTTGGGAGCTAGCGCCCCCCGGCCGGGACAAGTGTTGCCCGGTGCCGGTTCGACCGGTCCCGCTCTGCAAGTTCCCAATACTGCCCAAGCGGTGCGTGCTGTTGATGAGGACGGCGCCCTGACCGGCATGATTCCGGTCGTTGGCAAGGCTGAGGCCGTGAGTGCTGCCGGGCCACAAGTCGCCGGCGTCCAGCGCCCCCTCGTGCGCGGCACCACTCCGGTGGTACCCGAAAAGCCCGCAGTTCCGGTCGGGAATCGTCCTGCGGAAACGGCGGTTCGTCAGTTGCCGACGCAGGGAACTCCGGTGCCCCCTTCCACTACGGGGATGATTCCCACAGTAGCGCCGAACTCGACAGGTTCTGCTCAGGTCAGCAGGCCGTCCGGGAACCCTCCGGTTCCGGGGAGCGTGTCTCGGCCACTACCGTCCGCTCCGGCTGGTTCTGCTCAGGTCAGCAGGCCGTCCGGGAACCCACCCGTTCCGGGTAGCGCGTCTCGGCCACTACCGTCCGCTCCGGCTGGTTCAGCTCAGGTCAGCAGGTCGCCCGCGAACCCTCCGGTTCCGGGTAGCGCGTCTCGGCCACTACCGTCCGCTCCGGCAGGTTCTGCCCCGGCGGGTTCCGCTCCAGCCAGACCAGCGATGCCGCCGACTTCTCGGCCGAACCCTCCCATACCGCGACCCGACCAGATGGGAGCCGCTCAGCCGCAGCAGCCTACCTCGCCGGTAACAGCACCGGGAACAGCGCCGATACAACCCGGAATGCCTGGTCCGCGCCCAGCGAACCCCACGGCTCCGGGAATGGAACCGGGCTCCGCGGCTCGCCCGCCCTTGTCAGCTGGGCAACCGGGACAACCTAACCAACCTGGACAACCAGTACAGAAGCCCGGTCAGATGCCAGGACAACCCGGCCAACCTAACCAGCACGGACGCCTGGGACAGCCCGCTCAGGTGGCTGGCCAGCCCGGTTGGCCTGGGAACACTAATCAACTTGGACAACCCGTACAACCGGGACAGCCGGTACCGATGCCTGGTCAAGTCAACCAGCCCGGACAACCTAACCAGCCCGGACAACCTGGACAGATGCTGATTCAGGCTCCGGGAGCTCCGTCCGGTGATCCCCGAATGGCAGGCCAACCGGGACAGATACCCGGCCAGCCCGCAATGCCAGGTCGCCCGGGAATGCCCGGCCAACCGGGAATGCCCGGGCAAATGCCGGGCCAACCTGGAATGCCGGGGCAGATGCCGGGGCAGCCCGGCGCTCCCTACGGAATGTGGGGACGTCCGAATCCTTATGGTCGCCCCGGAATGCCAGGAATGCCCGGTATGCCGGGTATGCCTGGTTACGGGATGCCCGGAATGCCTTATGGCCGCCCCGGAATGCCGGGAATGCCGGGAATGCCCGGTTACGGAATGCCCGGTTACGGGATGCCGGGAATGCCTTACGGCCGGCCCGGAATGCCGGGAATGCCTTACGGCCGGCCCGGAATGCCGCCCTTGTGGAATCCGCAAGAATCCCGCTCGACACGCCGCGAAACCCTGGAACAGGCCGAGGCTCGACAGCTCCAAGAACTCAAAGAAGCCGAACAGAAGTTCCATGAGGCCGACGTCGAGGTGTTGCGTAAGGAACTCGGCGAGGACATCACCGATGAAGAACTGGAAAACATCGACTGGGAAGAATTCGAGTTCGAGGAGTCCTTCACCGAACGTTTGATTCGCAGGTCCGGGCGTTGGGGCGAAACTTTGCTGATGCTGGGTCAGGCGGCTCGCTGGGCGTTGGTCGTGCTGGTGACCGTCGTGGTTGTGGGCGTGCTCATCTACGCTCTGGACAAGAACGCCGCGGTCACGACCGCCTCTGGAACAACGCTAGAGACAGGCGCCACGCTGAGCGCAGCTGCTGACCCTCCGACCACCACGTCAGGGGAGGCCCTTTTGCCCGATTCCACAACCGAAATGGGGATTTTTTCTGTATGAGTGCTGACTCCAAGTCCATCGAACTCGCCATAGCAGCAGGTCAAGCAGCAAAATCAAAGAAAGCCACGGAGGTCATCGCCCTGGACGTCTCCGAACGCCTGGTGCTGACTGACATGTTTGTGCTGGCTACGGGCAATAGCGACCGTCAGGTGCGCGCCATTGTTGACGCTGTTGACGAGGCGATGACGAAAGCTGGGTTAAAGCTGTTGCGTCGCGAGGGGTTGGCCCAGGCTCATTGGGTTTTGCTCGATTACGGGTTGCTGGTGGTGCATGTCCAGCAAGAGGACGACCGGCAGTTTTACGCGCTGGAACGTTTGTGGGCCGATGCGCCCCTGGTTGAGGTGCCCGATCCAGAGGAACCGGCCGCTCAGCCTGACAGTCCTGCTCCGTCCAGTCCTGCGCCGACGCCCGAGCCTGTCTCTCCGCTGGACCTCATCGGCGAAGACGATTCATAGAGTCGACAGGTCAGGGACAGATTGCGGCGGGCCGACCGGAAAGGAGCACAGGACTATGAAAACCTTGGTGATGTGGCGGCATGGACAAACTGACTACAACAAACAGCAGCGGGTCCAGGGGCAGGT
>NZ_CABTWO010000027.1 GCF_902488535.1 uncultured Mobiluncus sp. | reverse complement strand
GGTAGTGGCAGGGGGGGGGGGGGAGGCACGCGAGGGGGGGGGGCTGCGCGGGGGCACGCAGCCTGCTGGGGGGGCGGGGGTGGTGGCGGGGACGCCGAGGGGCGAGTATTGTTGTTGTGTGCATGGACAATTATTTTTTTTTTGTTGGGGCGGCGTCTCGCTTTGGGGGGCCCCCCCGCCTTAATAGATTTAGGTATGGTTATAACTTCTCGATTCGATAAGCGATTTCGCTCTTCGAGTCGTCTGACGGTTCAGTGCTCACCACGCTATTGTTGGCCTCGTCAATCGAGAGTGTGACATTTTCCGAGGTAACGCCATCGGAGCAAACCATATCCGAAATAGATTCCGTTTGGTCGCCAACCGTAAACGATGCGTTCAGAGTGCCTTGCCCGATGCAAAAAACTTGGAACCGGTAGATTCCTTTCTCCCACTTGGACTGATCTTCATCCCTGATGTTCATAATGGTCTTTTGTTTCTTGGCATCAAGTTGATAGCTCGGTCGCGGGCCAGATGAAGTCCTAAACGACCCTTCCTCGACGTCAGCATTTACCGCGTCGGTAATAGCTTTCACTTGCGCCGCCGGCAAGATATGTCCTGTGCTTTCAGGACTACTCTCAGGCGTATCGGTGGCAGCATTTTCCGTTGCCGGTGAACAAGCCGTAACGCCCAGCAGAGCCAAAGCCAGCACGGCGCCCGCGCAGCTGCGGTGAAGTGTTCGGTATTGTTTGCTCATCGCGTGTGTCCTCTCCGAAGTCGAAATATTGTGCCATTGCACCTCATCGGAGCAATAAAAAAATAGTAATTTGGTGAGGATACAATCGTCAAGACTTAGCAAAGAAATGTTAAGTAAAAATTAGTAAACCGTGAGTTTGGCGTTGCCGTCCGACCAGGAAACCACCACGTCGTAGCCGGACAGTTTGAAAATCTTGGAGCGAACCACCAAACGGAACGCAAGACCCTGGTCAGCAGGGGTAACCCGACTGATAGACAGGCGGTTGGTGGTGGTGTCTTCAAAATGCCCGTCGTCGAAGATTCGCTGCCAGATTCCGGCGCGTTTCACCTGCCACTCATAGGTCGTGTCGAACAGGGAGCCGTCAGGATCCATGATGGGTGACGCCTCAAACGAGACACGCGACCCCACCGGGGCTTTTGCGCTGGTCGGCATATTCTTTAGACCTTGCACCGCTACCCGTACCGGTTCAGAAGTGGCGGTTCCTTCCGAAGAGGTCGCCATCAGGCGATATTCGGTGTTCTTGGATCGGTTCCAAGTCCAGATACCCTCGGGAGTGAAAGTTTCCTGGGTCGCATCGGGGATATCCCTCCAGGCTCCGGCATGGTCGCGTTCTTGCCACTGATATTTCGGCACCGGCCAAGCCGAGACTTGCATTCGGATGGGGTTGACCAGCTTGTATCCCACACCGGTGAGGGGTTGTTCCATCAGCTGAATCTGAGGCGCGGTTTTTTCCAGGGGGGTCAGTGGGTCGAACAGCGCCACCTGATATTCATAGGTGCTCTTCGGTGCGTTTTTTACCCCGTCAATCTTGACTTTGTACACCAGGTTTTCCTGGCCGACAGGCTTTCGTTCAATCGTGGGGAACTTCATCAGCAGGGTGGAGTAGTCCGCGATGGCACGAGGCGTGAACGTGACCCCCTTTTCGCCGGGGTGAATGGTGGTGAGCGGAACCGAGTGCCCGGTCGGGTCGATAATGCTGGCTTTCGCGGAGGAAAGGTCCGCGTTCAGCACCGAGAAACTCCAACGTTCCAGATCCATCCCCGAGTTGGTTTCCCCAACTGAGGTCAGCAGCTGCTTGGGAAAGAACCCGGCCGACGGCCAGCTCATCCATTCCGGGGAGGGGGCTTGGGGATTATGCATGGCTTCGGCGGGCAGTCCCGGATACGGTTCGCCGGTACGAACCGAGATAGCGGTATAGCCTGCCGCGGCCCCGATAGAAGTCAGGGACAACTGCGGATCCATCATAAACAGGCGGTGTCCAAGCTGGTCATTGGTGGGGTTGGATTGATTGGAATAATCCATGTAATACCACAGGGCGGTTTCCGCCGAAGTCTGTGAGATGGATTGGGCCAGGTTGGAATGCCTAGCTCCGCGCACCGCATCGTCGGTAGCACAGGCAAAACCCTCTACCGCCGGATAGTGCGACAGTTTGCCATTGCGGGCGCTGACCATCGCGGCGGCTTGAGTATAGGGAGCGATAGCCCCGGAGGTATCCAGCGACACCGCATTCAAACCGTTGAGACCGCGCATAAAATTCCAGGCCTCCATGATGGGGCGAATCCCGTCCGTCACGGCTTGACCGGGGAGGCAGTTTTCCAAGTCCACCCCGACACTCATGGCGGGGCGAATCATGTTTTTCTCGTAATGGGCCAGGTAGGCGCGGCGAACTTCGGATTTTGAAGTCGTGTCGATGATGTTGTCGTCCGGCGCCGCCGGCTGGTGCAGTTCGGCCGAATGGACGCGGTTGGGAACTTTCGCCGCGCCATACTTCCCGCCGCCCTGCAGAGGAGGAGATTCGAACAGGCACGCCGCGAGGATACAGACTATCGAGATGAATCCCAGAAACGGTGTCAGTTTCGTGTCTAACGCACGGCGCATCTTGCAGTCCCTCCCCTCGCGAAAAACGGTAACGCCCAGCCCTTAATGCTAAAAGACCAGGTGATTTGGGCACACTTGTCCCTTTTAATCGTATCGACCGGCGCAAGTCATGAATAAGAATTTTATATCCCGACTTTTTCCAGGCGGGCTCAGCAGCCGGTTGTCGCGGCGGTTTTCCTCTTTGCGTCCGGCCTACCTTGGGTTTTCCCAGTGGCCGACAGTGCCAAAGGTCGGGTGGGCGCGACGGCGAGGACGCGGGTGTGACATAAATCACAGGAGGGCGGGGCGGTTAGACCTGACAATGCCGAGGGTGGCAAAGACCGCCTGAAAACCCTAGAATTTTACCCAATCGGGGAATTCGAGGTATCTTTCAGACAGTAAACTCATTTTTGCGCATTTAAAAGGAGTAAGACTTAGTGGCTGAAGAAAACCAAAAACTCGTGATTGTCGAGTCTCCGGCGAAAGCTCGAACCATTGGGAGGTTCCTCGGTGACGACTTTGACGTGGAGGCATCGGTGGGTCACATTCGTGACCTCGCTCAGCCGTCTGACCTTCCCGCCACGTTGAAAAAGACTGGCTACGCGAAGTTCGCGGTTGACCTGGATCACGACTTCGAGCCATATTACGTGGTTGACGGGGATAAGAAAAAGAAAGTCAGCGAGTTGAAAGCCCGGTTGAAAGAGGCTGACGAACTGTTGCTGGCCACTGATGAGGACCGCGAGGGGGAGGCTATTGCCTGGCACCTGATGGAGGTGCTGAAACCGAAAGTCCCCGTGAAACGCATGGTGTTTCACGAGATTACCAAAGACGCTATCGACTACGCCCTGAGCCACCCGCGCGAGCTGGACACTGACCTGGTCAACGCCCAAGAGACCCGCCGTATTCTCGACCGCTTGGTCGGGTACGAAGTCTCCCCTCTGCTGTGGCGCAAGATTCGTACCGGCTTGTCGGCCGGACGAGTGCAGTCGGTGGCGACCCGCATGGTTGTCGACCGGGAACGCGACAGGATGAGTTTTACGGCTGCTGAATACTGGGATTTGGTGGCGTGGCTGACTCCCGAGGCGGGTGGCACCGAGTTTTCCGCCACCTTGCGGGAAGTGGACGGCAAACGTATCGCGACTGGCAAAGACTTTGACGAGCACGGAAAGCTCAAGGCCGCGGCGCAAAAGGCCGGGGTGTTTGCGCTGGACGGTGCGGCGGCGCGGACGCTAGCGGATGCCATCAGCACGGGTGCGACCTGGTCGGTTGCTGACGTAGAGTCCAAGCCTTACCGGCGCCGTCCTCCCGCCCCTTTCACGACGTCTTCTCTGCAGCAAGAGGCGTCCCGGAAACTGCGGTTGAATTCGCGCGACACGATGCGCGTGGCGCAGTCCCTGTATGAAAACGGCTACATCACCTATATGCGTACCGACTCGGTTAACCTGTCTGAACAGGCTATTTCTGCGGCTCGATCTCTAGCGAAACGCCGGTTCGGCAATGATGCGGTGCCCGCCAAACCCCGCATCTATGAGACGAAAACGAAAGGGGCCCAGGAGGCTCACGAAGCCATCCGCCCCGCGGGAGAACAGTTCCAACTGCCATCGAGCCTGGAGGGCAAACTCAATCCGCGCGAATGGAAACTGTACAACCTCATCTTCCGGCGCACCCTGGCTTGCCAGATGAACGATGCCACCGGCACTACCGTGTCGGTAAAGATTGCGGCTGTTCCCGCTGACGGCTCGGTTCACGCCGAGTTCGGGGCATCCGGGACGGTGATTGAAAATCCTGGTTTCCTCGCCGCTTACGAAGAGGGTCGGGATGAGGGTGATGAGCCCGCGGCCACTCCCGGCGGGGGCAAGACCGGTGAGGCGAGGCTGCCACGGATGCAAGCCGCGGATCGGCTGTGTCTCGACCACTTGGATTCCGGGCAGGAGCGCCAGCATTTCACGACTCCGCCCGCTCGCTACACGGACGCGTCGCTGGTCAAAGCGATGGAAGAACGCGAGATCGGGCGACCCTCGACCTATGCTTCCACCATTTCCACCATTGTGGATCGGCAGTATGTGTATCGCCGCGGACAGGCCCTGGTGCCCTCCTGGCTGGCGTTTTCCGTGGTGAAGCTGCTGGAAGATAATCTGCCCGGGCTCATTGATTACGACTTCACGGCCGATATGGAAGCCGATTTGGATAAAATCGCGGCCGGGAAAGCCGACCGTACCCAGTGGTTGAAAGACTTTTGGTACGGTCACGGTAAAGGCTCTGACCTGCAAGGATTAGGGTTGCAGCGCGCGGTGGCGGAACTGGGAGACATTGACGCCGCCGCCCTGAACACGGTGGAGCTCGGCGAGGGAATCGCCCTGCGCGTGGGACGTTACGGCCCCTACCTGCAGCGCGGCGAGGAACGCGCGGCGGTGCCTGACACGGTGGCTCCCGATGAGCTGACCCTGGAAATGGCGCGGGAACTGTTGGAAAAAGGTGCCCAAGGCGACCGGGTGGTGGGGGTTCACCCCGAAACCGGCCTCGAGATTGTCGTCAAGAACGGCAGGTTTGGGCCCTACGTGGAGGAACTGGCTCCGGAACCGGAAGCCACACCGGAGAGCGATACCAAAGCAAAGAAGACTACGAAAAAGAAACCCAAGAACCGGACGGCCTCCCTGCTGAAAACCCAGTCCCCGGACACGATTACCCTGGAGGACGCCCTGCAGCTGTTGAGCCTGCCGCGCACGGTCGGTCAGGACGGCGAGGGTGTGGACATTGTGGCGTCTAACGGGCGTTACGGTCCGTACATCAAGCGCGGCACCGACACGCGTTCGCTGGAAAGTGAGGAACAGCTGTTCACGTTGACGACCGAGCAGGCTTTGGCGTTGCTGGCGGCGCCGAAAACTCGCGGACGGGCGGCGACGTCACAAACCGTGATGATGGAGTTCGGTGAGGACCCCGAAACGGGCCAGAAAGTCACCCTTAAGAACGGCCGGTACGGACCTTATGTGACGGACGGAACCACGAACGCGACCGTGCCGCGCGGCACCGATCCCGCTACGTTGACCGAAAGTGCGGCGTTTGAACTCTTGGCCATAAAACGCGCCAAAGGGCCCACCAAGAAACGCAAAGCTCCGGCTCGCAAAACTACGGCGAAAAAAACTACTCGGAAAACGACTGCAAAAACTACGAAAAAGTAAGCGAAAACCTGCTGGTCTAGACCCCCAACAGCGGGACCACTCTTAGGGGAACCTGTGGAATCGAAAGAAGATGAGCCGCTTGGCCAGTAAAACTTTCTATTCAATGCGGTTCGCAAACTTTCGGCTGTGGTTTGTCTCGAATCTGTTTGCGGCGACCGCGATGTGGATGCAGCGCGTCGCTCAGATTTGGGTGGTCCTGGTCGTATTGACCAACAATGATGCGTTTGCGGTCGGGATGACCACCGCCCTGCAGTTCCTGCCCCAGCTGATTTTCGGTTTCTTTGGCGGGGCGTTGGCGGATTGGATGGATCGGCGCCGAATGCTCCAGATTACCCAGTCCGGGGTGGCCCTGCTGGGGCTGATTCTGGGGGTGCTGCTGCTGACCGGCTCAGCTCAGCTGTTTGAGATTTACCTCATCGCGTTCGTGACCGGCATTTTTGATGCCCTGGCGATTTCGCAGCGGCAAACTTTCATCTCGGAGCTGGTCCCGGCGGACTGCCTGCCCAACGCGGTGGGTCTGAACTCGATGGCTTTCAACATTGCCCGCCTCATTGGTCCCGCCTTGGCGGGGGTGCTCATTGCGGTGCTGGGACCGGGCTGGGTGTTCGTCATCAACACGGCGATTTTCGTGATTCCGGTGGTGACTCTGGCGCTGATGCGCCGGGAAAATTTCTTTGCGGTCAAGCGAGGGGAGCGGCGCCGCGGCATGATTCGGGAGGGTTTCGCTTACGTGCAATCCCGCTCCGATTTGAAAGCCATCATCTTCCTGATCACCCTGACTGGCGCTTTCGGGTTCAACCTGCAGATGACCCAGGCTTTTATGGCCACCGATGTTTATGCCAAAGGGCCGGGCGAGTACGGTTTGCTGGGGACGATGCTGGCTATCGGTTCTCTGTCGGGCGCGCTGCTGGCGGCGCGGCGCGCTCACCCGCGTTTCGCGATGGTCATTTCCGGGGTTTTCTTTTTTGGATTGGCCGAGGCGCTGTTGGCGCTGTGCCCGAACTATGGGGCTTTTGCGGTCATGTCCATACCCGCTGGGTTCTTTATGATTACCCTGTTGACCGCGGCAAACGCCTTGATTCAAACGTCTACGCCCGAAAGTTTACGAGGGCGGGTCCTCTCGATTTACTTCGTGTTCAACCTGGGTGCCACGCCTATCGGGTCCCCGCTGGTGGGCTGGGTCGGAGAAACTTTCGGAGCCCGCTGGAGCATCGGTTTGGGGGCGCTGGCCTGTATGGGGGCGGCGATGGCGGTTTTTATCTGGGCGCTGTTTGCTTGGCAGCTGCGGTTTTCCTGGCAGCGTCAGTGGCCGTTCCTGCTGATGGAAGGCCCTCGGGAACGCCACTACGACTGCGGGCCAAGCCCGCTGCACACCGTCTATCCCGTAGACCCCGGCTATTGCGGTCCCGAATCGGAGCCGACCGAGGACCCTAATGAAAACCCTGGTGAAAACCCCAACGACGGCCCTTCTGACGAAACCGGCGAAAACCCTAATAGCGACCCCGACGAACGGTGATTTAGTCCAGTCCGAGTTCTTTGCGCAGACGGGCGACATGCCCGGTGGCGCGCACGTTGTATCTCGCGGAAATCAGCGTGCCGTCGGGGCCGACCACGAACGTGGAGCGCACTACCCCGGGCTTTTTCGTTAGGGGTTTCACCTGCCACACACCGTAGTCCGACAAGACTTTATGCTCCGGGTCGGAGCCTAAGGCAAAGTTCAGAGTCTGTTTGTCGCGGAACTTTTCCAGGGCGGGCATTTTATCCGGGCTAATCCCGATGACCGTGTATCCCGCGGATTTCAGGGAGTTTAGGGAGTCGCGGAAGTCACAAGCCTCCGTGGTGCAGCCCGGGGTCATCGCGCGGGGGTAAAAGTACACGACCACCCCGGCTTGTGCGGCCTGACGGGCCTCGGCCAGGTGGAAGGTTCCTTCGGTAGTTTCGATTGTAAAGTCCGGGGCGACCTCGCCCACGCTGAGTTTCTGTTCCATGTTTCTATCCTATAGGTCGAAAAGGGAACTGGTTTATCTGGCAGGTCAATGTACTGAACCCCTGAATTTGGACGGTGATTAAGGGGATTTTTCTGGGGCGCATCCACAGGTGTTTAGAGTTTGTGCCGTCGGGTCGGTGTTTGAGTGGCTTCGCGACGCTGCAGGGCTGCGGGAGGTGGCGAAACAGGGAATTAATGTCGCAACGGGGCGCAGATTAGTCCAGGTCAAGGCTACAATCAGCCCAGTAATCTAGAAGTTCCTGGTCGTGGCTAATCGCTATAACCGCGAGCCCCTGTGCCGAGCGTCTCTGAATCGCCCGCACCAGGCTAGCGGTACTGAAAGTGTCCAGCATGGCAGTGGCCTCGTCACAAATCAGCACCGTGGGATTGGTCAATAAACATCTGGCCAAGGCAACGCGCTGCAGTTGACCCTCTGAGACCTCCACCGGGAAGCGCCGCCTGAACTCAGAGGGAATTCCCAGTTCCTCGCAGATTTTTGCGCTTTGCTTGCGTCGCACATCGGGCGGAACATCCGCGTAAATTAACGGCTCCTCAATGATTTGTGCCAGCGTCCACCGCGGATTCACGGAGCGCCGAGGTGACTGGAACAGCATCGCCACTCCAGGTTGCACTGCCGCACGTGGGCGCTGTTTGGTGGCGGGGCTGTTGCCTGGAGGTATGGCCGTTTCCCCTGATTCACACCAGCGAATCTGGCCTGTCAAGGGTGTGAGGCGTCCGGCAATCGCCCTGGCGGTAGTGGTTTTGCCACAACCAGAGTCTCCGAACCACCCCACGGTTTCGCCGCGGTGCAGGCTGAGGTTAAAGCCTTTCACCACCGGGACTCCGTGATATCCGACGGTAAGTTCGCGCACTTCCAATACGGTTTCGTGGGTTACGTCGGGTGTCAGTCGAGGTTGGTTCTCGTGGTCAGAAGCGGGGTGCAGCGCTGATGCATCGGTCCCGTTTCGTGCCATGTTGCGCGGCAAAGCTGCTAGTAGTTCCCGCGTATAAGGATGCAGTGGCGTATCTAACACCTGCGTTGCCGTGCCTTGCTCCAACACCTGACCGTGACCCAACACTGTCACCTGATCTGCCAGAGGAAAATCCAGCAACAACGCCAAATCGTGGGTGATGGTTAACACTGCCAGCCCCCGGTCTGCTAACTTTCGCAACAGCTGCCAAATCTGGTCGCGGCGTGTTTCGTCCAATCCCGCGGTGACTTCATCTGCAATCAAAACTGCGGGGTTCCCCGCCAAAGCCAGCGCCAAGTTTGCCCTGGTCAACATACCGCCGGACAACTCGTGCGGATAAGCCGCGAGGGAGTCCGTGGGAAAGCCCGTCATTTCGCACAATTCGGTCACGGTCGTGGGGCCTGCGGAGGTCTCCCCGGAAAGCATCTCTGCCCTGTCCCGGCGCCCGAGTAACTTGACGGATTCTTCCAGCTGGTCGCCAATGGTACGGTTCGGTGCAAAAGCTGTGGCGCTGGATTGGGACGCGACCGCGATGAGACGCCCACGAACCGCCTGCCAGGGGCAGTTTTTGCCATACAGGGTTATCCCGCTGACGCTGACTTGGCCGCTGACCTGCATCTTTCCGGGTAACATCCCGGTGGCGGTTTTTGCCAGAATCGATTTCCCCGCTCCGGATTGTCCCAGCAGCACGTGCAATTCGCCGGGTCTGACCTGCAGGTTCACGTGGTCTTCCAAAACCAGGTCGCGTTCCGTGGGGGAATTGGATGTCGATGTTAGCGTTGCGGCGGTGCTGTCAGTCGGGGCTTCGTGACGCTGGTCAGAAATCCAGCCAGAGCAGGGAACCGTCACGCTCAAATCCCGGAATTCCAAGGCGGGTGGGGCGGTATTTTCGTCTGGTTCCCCGGCTGGAGCCTCATGCACACACGGGGCAACGCCACTGGCGGCAACACTCAAATCCCCCACCAAGGTGTCGGACTGTGCAGAATCTGCCTCTACGGCTGCTCCGCGCGAAGTCTTGCCCAAACCCGATGCCCATCCGAAAATGAGCAGGGTCAACGAAACCAAGGCGCCTGCCGGAAACACCAGTTCCCACCAGCAGCCAATCAGGATTTCCGTGCGCGCCACCTCTAGCAGGGTGCCCAGCGAAGGCTGGTCGGGAGAAATCCCCAGACCCAGGAAAGACAGGGTAGATTCGTGCCAAATCGCGTGGGGGAACAGCAGCACGACACTGACTTTCACCTGACCGAATACCGAAGGTAGCAGGTGTTTGCGCGCCACTTGCCAGTGGCTCGCGCCCGCCAGATACGCGGCCTCTACATATTCCAATTCACGTGTGGATAGTGCAATCGAACGCACAATACGCGCTACCGGCGACCAGTGCACCAAGGCAATCGAAGCGATAATCGCGACGAGAGAACCGGGGTAAAACGCCACAATCGCAATGCCCAGAAGTAGTTGGGGCAACGCGTTAATCGTGTCGGTAAAACGCATCAGTAACGAGTCGACTTTTCCACCCCAGGAGGCTGCCACGGCTCCGATGAGTACCCCAATTACTGTGGAAACCACGGCACAGACTGCCGCCACGAAAATGCTGACCCGCAGCCCCAAAGCCACGCGCACCAACAAATCATGCCCCGCCAAGTCAGTGCCGAACCAATGTGTGGCACTGGGCGCCAACCGTGCTTGTGACAGATCCGCCTCGTGCAAATCCGTGCCGGCAAAAAACGGCAAGATTGCGGCGTAGAGCAGCAACAACACCAGGGCATAGAAAGCCAGCCGACTGGGGCTAAATGCCTTTCGCAGCGCAGAAGGGGAGGTCAACTTAAGAGTCATATCGCACCCGTGGATCGAAATAGAGATACAAAACATCGGCGACCAGATTGCCGATAATTACCAGCGCCGCCGATGCCAAAGTCAGGAAAGTTAGTAGCGGTAAATCCAGTCCCTTTGCGGAAGCTACCAGCGCGGCCGCCAGTCCACCCCAAGAAAAGACTTCCTCGACCAGCACCGCGCCGACAATCAGCTCCGGCAGGCGCATGCCCACCATGGTGATGGTGGGGGCTAGTGACAGCGGCAGGACAGAACGGCGGATTAAGGTGCTTTGCGGAATCCCGCGTTGAATCCCGGCTTTCCACCAGTCGGAATGGAGATTCTCTTGGGCGCGTTCCCACAAGGTCAACAGCATCCACGGCATTTGGGTTAACGCCAACACGCTGGCAGGCAAAATCAGATACGACCACTCCCATGCCGAGGTGGCATCTGGACCTGTGCGCCCCCCAGCGGGGAACCATCCGGTTCCCAAAGCCAGGAATAACACAGCTCCCAAAGCCAACACGAACGGGGGGATGGCTTGGACAAACAGCATGAGAGCTTGGAATACGCGTCCCAGCCAGTTCCACCGCAGCCCGAGTATCCCCAATACGATACTCAGCACGAAAGCCAGAACCAGGCCCACACCCGATAGCGCCAGGGTGGCTTCGCAGCGTTCTGCCAAGACTTGCACGACGGGCTGATTATAGGTGCGCGAATACCCCAAATTGCCATGAATCAGATCGCTGGCCCAAGCCAACCAGGCTCCGTGCCAGGATTGATCCAAATTAAGTGCCTTCGCGATGGATTCCTGCTGGGTGGCGCTGAGGAACTGATAGCGATCCCCCAAGTACGCCACCAGCGGGTTCAAGGGTGATACGGCGGCGAGCAGGAAAACACCTACTGAAATCGCCACCAGCAGCACCGGCAACACCAACAGGCGGTTGCGCACCAAATTCCACACCTGGTGGCGTCGCTCGTGGCGACGCGCCTGGCGCAGAGTTATTCCGGTTCTTATTTCTCCCATTGCCCTAAGTTCCACCACGGACCCCAATTCACGCCATGGGAGTGCGGCTCTACCGTCAGATTCCCGGTCTTCCAACCGGCATCACGGGTGACATAGGTGTGTTGCAAGAATGCCAGGAACACGTGGTTTGGGGCTTCCAAATACTGCTTTTGGGCTTGCTGGTATAGCTTCACGCGTTCGGATTCATCTCCGGATTTGCGTGCCTGCTCCAAGATTTTATCCATTTCCGGAGAGCCGTAGTTGCCGGGGTTATCGTACTGCGAGGTGTTTGCTTCGCGGGTGTGCAGAATCGAGTACACCTGGGTGTCGATGGAGTACGGCTTGTCGCCGCCGCCCAACAAGATACCGACTTTGTCCAGGCGTCCATCCAACGCATCCCAAGTCGTTCCTTCCAGTTTCACGTCTACGCCCAGTGGTTTCATGGCGGCGGCGAAAGCCACCGAAAGGTCACGGCGCACTGTGTCATTGGAGGTGTAAGCCAGGGTGAAAGCGGCACGCTGGCCGTCTTTTTCGCGAATCCCGTCCGCACCGACTTTCCAGCCGGCCTGATCCAGGCGCTTCTTGGCGCCCTCCAGGTCAAACTTAAACTGTGCTTCCGGGACGTAAGCCTCGTAAACCCCAGAAACTGGAGTGTATGCTGGTTTGCCCGCCCCAAACAGTACTTTTTTGATGATTTCTGGACGGTTCACGGCTTCATTCATGGCTATCCGAGCCTGCAGGTCGGCACAAAACGCATTGTTACCGGGGAAGCTGATTCCGCGCCAGTCTGCGGAATCCGCATATACTACCTGGTAGTCTGGGAGGTCTTTCAGGCTGTTTGCCAAAGCCGGGGGGATAATCGACCCGTCGAATTCCTTGGTGCGAATCCGGGCCACGCGAGCTGCGTCATCGGGAACATACACCGTCGTCAGCTTCTTGACTTGCGGAGCCTTACCCCAGTATTTAGGGTTCGCTATCCACACGGCTTTCTGGCTGTCAAGCGTTTCGAGGACGTACGGTCCGGTGCCCACTGGCTTGGTGTTCAGCGGAGATTCACTCGCCAGTCCACCTTTCATATATTCACCAGGTGCCAGTCCCAGCAACAATCGAGAGGGGAAATCGGGGTAAGGGTACTTTAGTTTGAAAGTGACCTTATTCCCGTCTGCGTTAATCTGATCAACCATATCGAAAGAAGCTCCGATTTCCGAGGCTGTGGCGGGATTCATAGCTTCTTTGTAGTTAGCCACCACGTCTTGGGCGTCGAAGTCGCTGCCGTCTGAGAATTTTACCCCGTCACGGACTTCCACGGTCCACTCGGTTTTATCTGCGTTAGAGGTCGGCAACGTAGTCGCCAAGACCGGACGCAGCTCCGGCAATTTATGAGGGTCTTTGCTTTCCAAACCCAACAAGCCTTCATATATGGGGGATACACCGAGTGCTGCGTAGCCGTTAGTGGGGTTGTATCCTCCCAATTCATAAGCGTCCGCCAGAGTGATTTCATCGGCGGCCGTGACTTTGTCGGTGTCAGCGGCGGGGTTTTTCGCGGAGGAGCCCCCTTGACAAGCGGTAAGACTCAAAGCTAACGCCACGGCGGCGCCGCTGACCGCTAGGGTTTTTATGCTGAATTTGCCAGGGTGGCAGGGGTGGGACATAGCTGCTCCTTGTGTGTAACGTATTGCTTTCGCGCAGGGTTAATAATGTCTACATAGACATATGTCAGTTCGCAAAGATATTATCATGCGGTTAGTAGCGGGGCAATTCTCCTGACGGTGAGAAATCCAGAGATAACGAGCCAAAATCAGGCGAATAATGTCACAATTGAAAAGGTGTTAGGAAGGAAAGATTCATGAGCCAGCTGCCTGCCGCCGAGATTCGTGCCCTGCGCGAAGCCTTGACCCATCCACATGGAACCGGTGCGGGATGTCGGTGCGCGGCGGATACGGAGCTGATGCCCCGCGAAACCGGAACACCTCATGAACCCGATGGAGCTTACGACGAAGACCAGACCCGCCACGGCCGGCAGGCACACCCCCCAATGCAGCCGGTAGACATCGATGAGATTGCTACCATCTGGGCACCTCGCTTCGAATTGCTAGCCGATTTAACCCGGCTGAAGCTGCTGTCTTATATGCATATTTATCCCGGTTCTTGCGTACAGGATTTAGCTAACGCGGCGGGTATTACCCAGACGGCAGCCTCACAAGCGCTGCGGGTCTTGCGTGATGAAGGCTGGGTTAGCGCCGATCGTGACGGGCGCTTGATGCGCTACACCCTGAAAGACACTGCCGCGCACCAGATGCTGCATTTTATCGGGCACACCCACGTGTAACTTGATGGTGAGAAACCCCAGAAGCGCTGCAGAATTGCGGAACTCTCAGCTCAGTACCCGGAGGCAGACAGTGGCTTGATGTGGCGCAAAATCAAAGCCAGGATGATGACCACGACTGCCAGGGAACCAGAAATCGCCACCACTCCTAGCCAACCTAGGGCGGTCCAGCCAAAACCAGCTAGGGTGCCGAAAATCGAGCCGCCGGCATAGTAAACAATCGAGTAGGCTGACGAAGCCTGGCCGGTGGCCCCCACCCCGGACACCGCCCGAGCCGTGACCCAGCCGGTCGCTACGGAATGAACCGCAAAAAACCCGATGGTAAACACGATGAGCCCCGCAAAAATCGCCCACAACGGCCTTGCCAAAGTCATCAAAATCCCCACCAAATAGATGATGCCGGCGAGCGGGACGACGGCGCGCCGTCCAAAACGCGAAGCCAGGCTGCCCGCCGCGGAAGCCGCGACCGAACCGAACAGGTTGACCAGGAAAATCAGGGAAACAATCCAGGTCGCCATGAAGTACGGCGCGCCGGTCAAACGGTAGGGCATCATGTTGAGGATGCTTTGATAAGCGCCTAACGCGGTGCCGGCAATGACGAACAGCAGCACCAAACCGGGTTCAGTTAGCACGTCCTTGGTGTGTTGCAACAGGGCTTTCAACCCCGGCTCGGCCTTAGAGAAACCCTCTTGCTTGGGCAAAAGCAGCCACACCAGCACCGTGCCGACCACGCCGATGCAACCCAGAATAGTGATGGTCATGTCCCATCCCACCAGGTGAGACAGAAACCCGGAAATAATCCGGCCCAGCATACCGCCAATCGCGGTGCCGGCCACGTAGGAACCGGCAGCTTTGGGCAGCTCAGCCGGACAGATTTCCTCGGCCAGGTAAGCCGTAGCCACCGCGGGCAAACCCGCCAACGCCATGCCTTGTACAAAACGCCCCACCATCAAAAACCCCCAGTTCGGGGTAAAGCCCAGGATAATACCCAGGAGGGAAGCCACGAACAGGGAAATCAAAATAATCGGGCGGCGCCCCAAACGCTCCGAGGACGGCCCGATAAAGAACATCGAGATGGCCAACGCCAGGGTCGTCAGCGACAGCGCCAGCGAGGCTGTGACCGGGGGGATTGAGAAAAACTTCGAGATGTCCGGCAGCAGCACCTGCACCTCATAAATCTGTGCGAAAGTCACGAAACCAGCTACGAACAGGGCAAACTTGATGCGGCGGTATTCCGGGTCGTGACTGGTGTAGCCGGTGAAAGCCGCTTGGGCGGCAGGGCGCAGCGCGGTCAGGGGCAAATCTTCGACCGGAACTGGAATCCCGCCCGGTTCGGTGCGGGCGGCATCAATCATGGCAGGGTCGGGAGAAGCGACGATACTGTCGGGCTGGCGGGGACCAGGAGCCTTAGATTTGCGGACTGACGACATACGGTCAGTATATTCCTCAGTCGCGCAACCGCGCTCATCGGGCAACGCCGTTGAGACGGGCTGCGGGTGCCGGGTAACGTGGTTGGGGCGGGTGCGACTCCGGGACTACTCGGTGTACAGCGGGGCCAGCCGCGCGTAGAAACGCGACGAAAAATCCGAGAAATCCTGCGCTATGCCCTGAGCGGTATCCGTGGAATCCACCAGGGACAGCGCCAAAACCGCGTTGTCATGTGGGACGTAACACACGTCCAAAGTTTGGCTGACCTGGTTGCTTGTCACGGTTTGGCGGTATCCGTTCGGACAAGAGGACACGGGGTCGTTCGCTTTGAGGGTCATCTTAACGGTGCCGGTCGGGGCGCTCACCGTCACTTCCTCGCAGTTCCTGACCATGGTGTTGAGGTCGTCAATCATCGACCGCACGTCCTGGACGGAAGGGGCCAGAAACACCTGGGCTGCGGCCTGTCCGTCAGGCGCTTGGGCTGCCAGTGAGGGCCAATGCAGCAGGGGAAGGTTGAAAGAATTGCGCATCATGGCTTGGCAGCCGGAGCCGGCGGGCTCAAACTTCAGGTCCGCCGGGTTTTTCAGGTCGCGCACCTGGTCCCCAGCCAGGTCAACCTGTTGGCGCAGCTGGGTGGATTCGTCCTCGTTGAACGGCGTGAGCGAGTGCCCCGCCAGTTTCAGGTCGGCGAAAATGGCGGCCGTCGCGCCGATGTCAGGAGAACCGGGCGCCGGTTTCGCGTCGACTTTACTTTGATCTGAGGCACACCCGGTCAGGCTCAACGTCACCAGGCCGGCCGCGGCAATCATGGAGAAAAACTTGCGTTTCATTGGGCACCTCCGAGGGTTTGCGTGGGGTCTGGCGCACTGGGCGGGGGAGTTTCAGGTGAGAAGTCCTCCGTTGGCGTTTCCGCCGGGAGTTCGACCGGCTGGCCGGGACCGGAGGGCGAAACCGTCACGGAAACGTCCCCCTCAAGACTTGTGGGGTCGCCCGAAACTGCGTCAGAAGCGGAATCGTGAGGTGCGGCCTCGGTCGCCCGCCGCAGAACCATGTGATCCTCTCGCACCGGCAGCAGCATCAGCAACCCCACCAGCAGCACCAGGCCAATCCCGAGGATGCCCCAGTACTGAGCCTGCGCGTGAATCGCCATCATCGGGCCGCCCGGACCCGTCGTCACAGACAGCAAAGCGGGCGGGATGAACGGGGTGAAGTGCTGGCCCAGGCTGATGAACAGGGTAAACATCAGGGGAGCTAGCCACGTCACCGAGCGACCCGTCGTCTGGTAGAGCCCGAACACCTCGCCCTCGTGACCCTCGGGAATGCGCCGCGCCAGGAAAGAACGGGACGCCGACTGGGCCGGACCGACCCACAAGGTCATGAACAGCCCAATCGTCCACATGATGATTTTGCCTTGGGCGTGCAGGGCGAAAACTCCCAAACAGCAGGCTACCAGCATGATGAGGGAGAAAATCATGACCTTCTTGGGGCCGATTTTGTCGTCAAAGAAACCCATCAGCGACGTGGCGATGCCGGCCGCGACGTTGGCGACGACCGCGAAAATAATGACTTCCCCCGGAGAGAAACCGAAGGTCACCGCGGCGATGATGCCGCCGAAGGTAAAGACGCCGGACAGTCCATCGCGGAAAATCGCGGAGGCAATCAGGAAGTACAGCACGTTCGGGGCGCTGCGAAACAGCCAGGCGATGGTTTGGAACAGCTTTTTGTAGGAGGTGAAAATGGATTCGTGAGGCAGGTTTTCGCTGCCCGGCACGACCCGCCCGCGCACGGTAAACAGCACCGGCACAAAGAAAATCAGCGACCACGCGGCCGCGACCAGCATCGCGACTCGCACCCCCATGCCGTTTGAAGTATCCAAGCCGGTGAAGTTATTTTCCGAGATGAACCCGAAGTTCAGGAACATCAACAGGACGATTCCGCCGAAATACCCGCTGGCCCAGCCGATACCGCTGATTTTTCCGATGTTGTCGGCGTTGGAAATCCGGGTCAGCATGGCGTAGTAGTTTACGGTGGCGAACTCGAAGAACATGGTCATCAGCGCCAGCAGTCCCACGCCCAGCCACAGGAAGTTCGGGTGCGGCGCCACAAAGAACATCGCCGCCAGGCAAGCGATGATGATTACCGAAAAGACCCCTAGCCAAAACGTCCCTTTGCCGCGCCGATCCGCGCGTTGCCCGGTGATGGGGGCGGTCAGCGCCACGATAATCCCCGCGATGGTCATGCCGGTTGAAACGGCTTGTGAGGAGGCCGTTTGGTTGCCGAAAGCCGAGCCGGTCAAGTAAACCGTGAACACGAAAGTCGTCGCGACCGCGTTGACGGAGGCGCCGCCGGCGTCCCACATGCACCAGGTTAGTTTTTGAAGAAATCCGCCTTCTTTTACCATTGTTTTCCCTTTCAAGGAGCTGCGGCTAAAACGGTCCCCCGGACCGTTTTTTGACGCCTTCGCGCCCGGCCCGCGATGGCTCATGCGCTTCGCGCTGCCATCGCGCCCCCATACACCACGTGAGTTTTTGGATGAATCCGCCTGGTTTTGGCATGTCTCTCCCCTTTGATGACCTTACTGTTAACCTACCGGTTTTACGTAAGGGATTTGTTAAGTTTTCTCGTGTTATCTAGGGTGTTCGTTGCACAAGGGTGGGGATGTTAGTGGTGTGGGGAGTGCTGGGATTCGGCGAGAGCCAGGTCAGCGGGTGTGGTGATTTTGTAGGCTAAGCGATCGCCCTCTACGGTCACGACTGGCAGGTTTGCGGCTTCGTAGAGCGCTGCATCATCGGAGAAAGACGTGGACTCCGCGAGCGAGCGTTCGGAAAAACGCTGGTGCAGCGCTGCCAACTCGTGCAGGTAAAAGCCCTGTGGCGTCTGTACAGCACGTAAAGTTGCGCGGTTCGGGGTGGCGGTGACGACCTCGACAGGCTCGTCGGGACGGGTCCGCGGAGCTATGACCTTGATTGTGTCGGTGACAGGCAGGGCGGGAACAACGGCCCGATGACCGTTCTGTAAAGCTGAAACCACGCGGTCAAACACTGCGAGGGGAGTGAAAGGGCGGGCCGCGTCATGAACCAGGACCAAGTCATCGTCTTGCACCGGGTCAACCATGTTTACCAGCGTTTGGAGGGCTGCTGCTACTGAACCTTGCCGCGAAAAGCCACCGGGGACAACCGCAGCGGGCACGTCATAACCGGAAACCACCGATTGAAAACGGTCGAGCTGCGCTGACGGGGCGCTGACAACCACAAAATCACAGCTGGGTAGACCTTGTAAAGCCCACTCCAGCAACGGGCGACCCGCTACGGGAACCAGCGCTTTGGGCATATTACAGCCTAGTCGAGTTCCCGACCCCGCTGCAGTCAGCACCACAAAAAGTCTCACCCTGCCAATTTACCCCCAAAATTTTCCCCTGGTTTCGGTGTAAATCCTATTAATTTGCCTCGGTGTGCCATATATGGCACACCGAGCCGTTTAAATAGGTTTTATTCTCGGTTTTCGAGTAATTGGGGGGCTGTTTGTTGTTTTGGGTGCGGGGCACTCGCTCGGGGGCGCTCGCGAGAGGCGGAAGGGGGAGTACCCCCTCGCGTTTTGCGCGACTATTGTCGCAAAACGCTCACCCCCCAGCCTCTCGCTGAGTCGCC
>NZ_CABTWO010000026.1 GCF_902488535.1 uncultured Mobiluncus sp. | reverse complement strand
CAGACGTGTGCTCTTCCGATCTATCCCCACCTTGAACTCGGCAACCGAGTATCGTTTACTTGGAGCTAATGCCACCAGATTCCGGTATCTTACACAAATGGTAGGGATACGATGACGTGCAGAATAGGTGCTCAGGAGGCGTGACCATGCATCAGGATGTTTATATACAGGACAAGCGCATACTCCTCGTTGATGACGAGCAAGAACTGTTAGACATGGTTCTGTCAATTCTCAACGAATCCGGCTTTCGCCAAATTACTACGGCTAGATGCGTGAAAGAAGCCCTCGAAGTGGCTCAGAAGGTAACACCCGAATTAGCAATCATCGATGTGATGCTTCCCGATGGCACCGGCTTTGAGTTAATGAACAAATTAAAGCAATACGCCGACTGCCCTATTTTGCTGCTCACCGCATGTGGTGAGGATGAAGATAGGTTTAAGGGGTTTAGTTTAGGTGCAGATGACTATATCGTAAAGCCATTTCACCCTAAAGAGTTAACGTTTCGCATCATGGCTATACTAAGGAGAAGCTATCGCGGAGAAAATCCCATAGTGACACTGAGAAATAGTCAGATTGATTTTTCCTTGGCTGAAGTAATAAAGGATAATGAATGTATACCCCTGACTGCTAAAGAACATGACATCCTCTCCGCCCTATACCGGAACGCCGGTCGTATCGTAACGATTGAAGCATTATGTGAAGCCGCCTGGGGCACCAATCCCTTTGGGTACGAAAATTCCTTGATGGCGCACATACGGCGCATCAGGGAGAAAATAGAACGTTATCCTTCACAGCCCGTTTCCTTGGTCACGGTAAGGGGACTGGGCTACAAGTTGATTCTAGAGGAGAAGTAGCATGAAAAGCGTACCGAAGCTCATACACCGGTTCGTAAGCATTTTCCTGCTCAGCTCTTTATTCATAATTTTACTGAACATTATTGCACTTGCCGTTCTCGTAGCAAACTATGCCCCCAGTGAAGATGCATCTCCCTACGCCATCGCCCGGGCAACTGGAAAAGCCTTACAGGTTTCTCCTCACGGGGAATATGCCTTATCAGATAGCATGTCTACAAAATTAACCGAGGAGAGAGCGTGGGCGATTTTAATAGATAACGAGACATTAAAAGTCATATGGAGAACCCCAAACGCTCCACAGACCATTCCAAATTCTTACACCTTGTCAGATATAGCTGATTTGAGCACCGGGTATCTTGACGACTACCCTACCTACACCGGCAGAAATAATCATGGCGTGGTTGTAGTCGGATTTCCACACCATAGTTTTTGGAAACATACCCAACCGAGCTGGAACTATAGTTTCATTTCTAACTTTCCGCAAATCCTCCTGAGCATATTATCTATCAACATTCTGTTGATCTTCGGAATTTATCTAACTGCCAACACCAAGTTCCTCAAGTCGGTCAATCCAATCACCAAGGGCATACAACAGCTGTCTAGGGGAGAGAGTGTCTCTGTTCCTGAGACTGGAGTCCTTTGGGAACTCGCCGCAAACATCAACTCTGCCTCTGACATATTGCAGCAGCAAAAAGAACAGTTGAGAAGGAAAGAAACCGCTAGGGCGAACTGGATTGCCGGGGTTTCCCACGATATCCGGACCCCGCTCTCGATGGTTATGGGCTTTGCCGGTCAGTTAGAAAATTCACCCCAGCTTTCGGACCCAGACCGTAAAAAAGTGACGATGATTATCAAACAAAGTGAACGAATGAAGAACTTAATCCGAGACCTCAATCTCGCGTCCAAGCTCGATTACAACATGCAACCACTGATGATTCAACCGCACAATGTTGTTGCCATCGTTCGACAGACAGTCGTAGATCTCATAAATATGAATCTGCCAAATGGATTTTCGATAAAATGGCTCACTGACGAAAATCTAGCCTCTTGCAATGTCAACGTAGACCAGGATTTACTGCAACGAGCCCTCTCAAATCTGCTCTATAACAGTATCTCCCATAACGAAAATGGCTGCACGATATACGTATCCGTCTCTACACAACACAATAATTGCATTATCTGCGTCGAGGATGATGGAATAGGCGTTTCCGCTCCAGAATTAGAACAGCTCAACCGTACTCTGCATTATATGATTTGTGACACCAGCACCGCTGAACAGCGACATGGCTTAGGACTGCTCATCGTGCGACAGATTGTTGACGCCCATAAAGGAACGGTCACGATAAGCCCGAGCAAACATGGCGGCTTAAAGGTGACTCTATCAATACCGCAACAGACTATTTAGCACCCCTCCCCTACTTTCACAATTCGCAACTCGGCACCCACTTTTGTTTTCATTGTGTGTTCCGGCGCCCTCACCATCCAACCGGGCAAGCAGCAGACACGTCATCCGCACTGTCCCGGCGTACTGCGGGTTTGGGCGGCGTAGAGAGCGAAAAGGTGCGAGACGATGTCCGCCTCATCGCTATCGGACGGCAGACCGTAAGCTGCCTCGGCCGAGACACCCTGCGGCAAAGTCCGTGGGGTCAGTCCTCTTCTTTGAAAGCGTCAGCGCTGGGAATCTCATCTACCCCGGCCTGCGCCATCTCTTCGCGCGCGGCTTTGCCAAGATTCTCTGAAACGGGCACGGTGAGGTCCTCAAACACTCGGGTTGGCCAACCCAAATCTAGGGCATCCAAAGCGGTGTCCTTCACGCAGTGCGATTCGGCGATGCCGACCACATCTACGTCGGTGATGTCGGCACGACGCAGAATCTCCTCCAGGGTATCTCCCGCCTTGTTCACCCCTTCAAAACCGGAATAAGCCGCCGCGTACTGACCTTTCTTAACGGAGTCATCAAAGGGGAGGGCGGCGATAGCGTCGTGCAGTTCCGCTTGTGCCGTGCCCGCCACGCCGTGAGGCGGCCAGGTGTCGACAAAGTCGGGGTCGTCAGAAAAATGCTCCCCTGGGTCGACGTGCCAATCCTGAGTGGTGACGATAATCTCATATTCGTCCTCATATTCGGTGACAAAGTCCGCAATCCGCTCCGCGACGTCGTTGCCGCCCACGACCCCTAAAGCTCCGCCCTCGCAAAAGGTCGGTTGGACATCAACAATCAGCAGGGCGCGTTTCTTTTCGGCCATATGTTCCTCCGTCGTCTTGGGGATACCTCTATTATGACCTGCAAAAGCCGTTAACGAAGCCGAAGCGTAAAAACCAAAAATCCCCGCTTTGCGCGAGGACTTGGTGGCTCCGACCGGCGTCGATCCGGTGACCTAACGATTTTCAGTCGTTCGCTCTGCCAACTGAGCTACAGAGCCAACGTTCGTCTTAGCTTGTGGCCATCGACGAACTGCGACCCTGACGGGACTTGAACCCGCGACCTCCGCCGTGACAGGGCGGCGCGCTAACCAACTGCGCTACAGGGCCATTCAAACCGCAAGCCCAAAGGCTTACTTGTACTCCCAACGGGATTTGAACCCGTGTTGCCGCCGTGAAAGGGCGGAGTCCTAGGCCGCTAGACGATAGGAGCGTCGCCTAAGCCCAGGGGGCTAAGGACTTGAAATAGTTTAGGTGAAAAAAGCCACAAGTGCAAAACCTCGCTTCCCCCGGTCAGTCCGAGCTCGATAACCTATGCTAGAGACATGAGTTTTGTGTTCAGCCAGACCCCGGAGCCCAATCCAACCCCGGATACCCCCGTTAAGGAAGTCCTGGAGACGTCCCTGGACGTTATGGCAGTTCTGGCTGCCAGTTTGGTCTGTATCGTGGCTTTACTGGTGGCTGCCCAAATCATCGGGTTCTTGTTGCGGCGCTGGGGACGCAAGCACCGACTGGTTAAATATCTGGAGCGTCGTTCTCGTGTCGGCGGGTCCTTGACCTGCGTCGCCTTGGGGGCGACTATCGGATGGCAATGGACTGTACGCAACCCCAACGTCCCTGGTTACGACACGATTTCACACGGCTTGCTGATTTTCATGATTATTGCCATGACGGTGTGGATGATTGAACTGTGTGCCGTCCTGGAGGACATGACCCGGACACAGCTTGAGGGCGGGGCGAAGCCAAACCGTCTGGTGACGCAGGCCCAAGTCATGCACCGAGTTTCACAAGTTTTCTTTGGGGTCTTCGGAGCTATCGCGATAGCGCTGACGTTCCCAGAAGCGCGTGCGGCCATGGGGTCGGTGCTGGCTTCTGCCGGCATTATCTCCCTGATTGCTGGTATTGCGGCACAAGGGGTGTTAGCCAATATGTTCGCCGGGCTCCAGATTGCTTTCTCCGACCCAATTCGGGTGGGCGATGTGGTCGTGGTGCAAGGTCAGCAAGGTACGATTGAGGAAATCACGCTGACGTATATTGTCATTCATCTGTGGGATGAACGGCGCCTCATCCTGCCGTCCAAGAAATTTACCGAGGAACCTTTCGAGAACTGGACCAAACGGGACACCAATTTGTTGGGGGTCGTGGAGCTGCGAGTGGATTGGCGTATGCCGTTGGCGGCTTTCCGCAACGAAGTGGACCGGTTGTTGTCCGAGACGGACTTGTGGGATGGGCGCACCGCCAGCGTGCAGGTCACAGACAGTTCCGAAGACACCATGCTGGTGCGTTTGGTGGCGAGCGCCGCGAACTCCGGGGATTTGTGGGATCTCAAGTGCTACCTACGAGAACGCCTGATTGAGTGGATTGACAGGGAAGCTCCCTATGCCTTGCCGCGTCGCCGCGTGGAAACCGAAACCGTGA
The DNA here is from genome assembly GCF_902488535.1 of uncultured Mobiluncus sp. GTDB lineage: Bacteria > Actinomycetota > Actinomycetes > Actinomycetales > Actinomycetaceae > Mobiluncus. Next base: position 18,818 of record NZ_CABTWO010000026.1, on the reverse strand, counting down.
CGGAAGTACAGATGCCCGTTGATGAAATCGAGATTGAAAAACAGGCTCGTGAACTGGCTATCGCCACAATCCGGGAAGCGAATGGTGAACGTCACGCCGCGGCCGCCGAAAAACAGGAACATGAAGCGGCCCCGACCAGCCCTTACGGGGAGCCACTTCTGGACCAGTATGCCCGTAAAATTCAGGAAAAACGCCGCTCCTGGCGTTCTAAGGCCCGGCGTCTAGATGAAAGCATGAGCGAAACGCCGGGACTGCTTCTCCCCTCCCAAGATGCCCTGCAAGACACCAGGGTGTTGAGCACCACCGCCACGATGGCTGGTGACCGACTCTTTTCCGGAACTCCTGACGCAGAGGAACGCCGCAAACTTGTCACGGGGCCGAAACAAACTGAACGCAAACCGACTGCTGACAGCGACACCAAGACCAAAGACACCACGACCAAAGGCACCACCCCACCTTCTGAGGAGGCTCAGAAATGAGCCGGAATAAGCGCTCTCGAAAAGCCACTTCTGCCCCAACCCGCTCAACCCCCGAAACTTTGCCGAATCCGGATTACCTGCGGGTTATTACCTGTAATTTGCAGTGGGGTACCCCAGCGGAGGGATGGCCCGATGTCCAAAAGGCAAATTCGCGGGTAGAAGCATTTATCCGGGGCTTGGGGGAACGCTGCCGCAGCCTGTTCAAATCGGGTTCGGTTAATACCCGCACCCAACTGACCGAGGAAAATTTTCGGCAGACTGCCCGGGTTCTTCAGAAATTAAAACCGGATATTTTGGCGTTACAGGAAGTTGACAAAGGACAGCGACGTTCCGGCTACGTCCGCCAAGCACGCGTGCTGGCGGAATCTTTACACCTGCCCTATTGGCGTATCGGGGCGTCTTACGCGGGCCAGTCCCAAGTCCTGCACCGCCGCCCTTTGGACAGCGAGCTAAAGGCGGAAAGCGGGTACGGTATCGCTCTGCTCTCCCGCTGGCCGGTGAAATCTTGGCATTTCAAACGGCTCGGCAGGGTTCGGGCACGCATAGTGTGGGGCAGCGACCCGTGGAAGGGTTTTTCTCACGGCTTTATCGAGGGGTTACGTGACCTTCCCGATGCTGCAAAAGGGACCGGGATTCGGTTTGGTCAGATGCGAGTGCTGTTGGCGGCCCGGCTGGTTACTCCGCTGGGGACCGTAGCGCTAGGCACGACCCACCTGGAAATTCACCGTCCCACGGCTGCTTCTCAGCTGCGGCGCGCCTGGCGTTCTCTCTATCACCTGCGTTCTGAATCATGCCTGCTGGTGGGGGATTTCAATCTGCGTGATTACCATATCGACAAGGTACTGCAGCCTTTACCTGCGGAACAACACCCGCAGCTGCACGGGGCTATCCCGTCATATCCGGCTGATAAGCCGTGGATTGCCTTAGATCAGCTGCTGGGCAACGGTTGGGAGTTAGTGAGCGAACCGCGAGCTTTGCGTCTGCCCATCTCGGATCACCGGGCGGTCATCTATGATTTGCGCCCCGTCAAGGCCACTCAATAACCCCCGGACTCGCGGTATCAACTCGCCGGGAGGGGCTAGGCGAGCCTCGGCAGGGAAAAAGTTCCCAGGCTGATGATGTCACCAGCCTGGGAAACTTGTAGAAACGGAATGAACTTAGCCGCGGAAGCGCGGGAATGCGGACTTGCCGGCGTAAACGGCGGCATCGCCGAGCATATCCTCGATGCGCAGCAGCTCGTTGTACTTGGCGACACGTTCGCTACGAGCCGGCGCGCCGGTCTTGATTTGGCCGGCATTGGACGCCACCGCCAAGTGCGCAATCGTGGTGTCCTCGGTTTCGCCCGAACGGTGCGAAGTCATGGTGTGGAATCCCGCCCGGTGAGCCATTTCAATAGCCTCGAGGGTTTCGGTTAGGGAACCAATCTGGTTGACCTTTACCAGCAGGGCGTTTGCCACGCCTTCCTTAATACCGCGCTCCAGTCGTTCGGGATTCGTGACGAACAGGTCGTCGCCCACCAGCTGCACCTTGTCGCCAATGGCGGCGGTGAGTTTCTGCCAGTCTTCCCAAGCTTCCTCATTCAGCGGGTCTTCAATGGAAACAATCGGGTATTTGTCGATGAGTTCCTCGTAGTATTTCTCGAGGTAGGCTGCATCGCGGGCTTCGCCCTCAAAGTTGTACTTGCCGTTTTCGTAGAATTCGGAAGAGGCCACGTCCAAAGCCAGCGCCACATCCTTACCGGGGTTGTAACCGGCCTTTTCAATGGCGACCAGAATCAAATCCAGCGCTTCCGCGTTAGACTCCAGGTTCGGCGCGAACCCGCCTTCATCACCCAAACCGGTGGCCAGACCCTTATCCTTCAGAACGGACTTCAAGCAGTGATACACCTCAGCGCCCATCCGTAGCGCTTCGGCGAACGTTTCGGCACCAATCGGCGCAATCATGAACTCTTGAATGTCCACGTTGGAATCCGCGTGGGAACCGCCGTTCAAAATATTCATCATCGGCACCGGCAAGACGTGAGCGTTGGGACCGCCGAGGTATTCAAACAGTTCCAAACCGGCGTCCTCGGCTGAGGCTTTCGCTGCTGCCAGGGACACGCCCAGAATCGCATTCGCCCCCAGCTTGCCCTTATTGGGGGTACCGTCCAGGTCCATCATTGCCGCATCAATTGAGCGCTGCTCAACGCTGTCAAACCCCACCAGTTCGGGGGCAATAATGTCGTTCACGGCCTTGACTGCCTTGAGCACCCCTTTGCCCTGGTAACGTCCTTTATCACCATCACGGAGTTCCACCGCTTCGAACTGGCCGGTCGATGCACCGGAAGGAACCGCAGCGCGAACCATCCCCCCCTCGTACTCGAGCTCGACTTCGACCGTGGGGTTACCGCGGGAATCGAGAATTTCGCGACCGTAAATGCTTTCGATGATTGCCAACTGAGTCTCCTTATGTGAAAGGTTGATAATGTTGCCGCTCCACCCCGAATAGGGTACAGGCAGCCACTACTATTCTTTCGTAAAAATGCGCATTTGTCCGGGGATTTCTCCCCGGACAAACAATTTATCCGCGAATTAACTTTCCGGCTCTCGCCGCAGTTTTCTCTTACTGCTGCGCTTGCCCCATCATCTGCATTTGTGCGGCGCGATGCTGAATTATCTGGATAGTTTGATTCATCCGATTCGACAGCTTCGCCTTCTTTAGGTCAGAACCAGCCTGGTAAGCCTGTTCAATCTGGGCCGCCAACTGCGAATTGACCGGTGGCACGCCCAGCTCGTTAGCGGCCTTCGGATCCGTGGCGGTAGCACACAGCAACAGTTGCATGACATCACGAGTTTCCGGGGACATCTGTGCGGAGTCCACCTTAAACAGGTCGGTTTTAATTTCATCGAGCTGCGGGCACTGCGAGAGCAAATCCTTGCCACCTTCCTTGAGAGTCCGCAGGTAGTGCAGAGCATAGATGCGCGCGGTCTGCAAATCCGGCGTGTCGTTGAGGTTTAATCCTGCGTCGGAAAGTTCTTTGGTGACTGTTCCGAGTTGCGCTTCGGTGACGACCCATCCGTCTCCGTAAGCGGCTACTCCTGGTTTTGCTTCGCATCCGCTCAGCAGTCCCCCCGCGAGCGCCAGCGCGGCGACGCCCGTCATCAGCTTGGTTGCGGTTTTAGTGGTTTTGGTCACGAGGGACTGTTCCGCCATCGTTTTTCCCTTCAATAGTCCGGCCCAACGTTCCCATCTTAGCTTTTCTTTGACCGGGGAGGGAATTTTAAACCAGGGGTTTGATGACGCCTCGAATGACTTTCTCTACCCATTCCATGAGCTCTCGGTCCACAATCGGAGTTTCGCTCAACCCATTTTTCCTGGTTGGGGCGGGAATAAATAATTCGCGCGTGGTCAGTTTCACCCGCGCCCCCGGATACAGGCGCTGCAGACGCGCCATCTGCGAATCCGCCAGCTCTACGGGCTTAAAGCGAATGAATTTGCCCATCACCTTAATCTCTTGCACCTTTTGGGTCCGCGCCAAGTTCCGCAGTTTTGCGACTGCCCCCAAGCGTTCCAACGGTTGCGGAGGGCGTCCGTAACGGTCGGTCATTTCCTCCAGTAATTGGTCGATTTCCGTATCCGTGGTGGCCGAGGACAGACGCGTATAGGCGTCGAGACGCAGCGACTGTACATCCAGATAGTCCTCGGGAATGTAGGCATCTATGGGCAGCTCAATGGACACACTAGTGTCTTCGGGGGCTTCCTGACCCTTATAGGTCGCCACCGCTTCGCCCACCATGCGCACATACAGGTCAAAACCTACTCCAGCGATGTGTCCGGACTGTTCGCCGCCCAACAGGTTTCCAGCCCCGCGAATTTCCAGGTCTTTCGTAGCGATGGCCATCCCGGATCCCAGCCCGGTGTTGGTTCCAATCGTTTTCAGCCTCTCAAAAGCCGTTTCGTTCATAGTGGTGCCGGGCGGATAGAGGAAGTAAGCGTAGCCACGTTCCCGCCCGCGCCCGACTCGTCCGCGAAGCTGATGCAGCTGGGACAGGCCAAAGCGGTCCGCATGGTCCACGATTATTGTGTTGGCGCTGGTCACATCCAACCCGTTTTCGACAATAGTCGTGGACACCAGCACATCGAATTCTTGGTTCCAGAAATCCACCATGACCGATTCCAGCTGTTTTTCCGACATCTGCCCGTGCCCCACCCGAATCCGCGCTTCGGGCACCAGCTCGGCGAGGTGAGCGGCAACCCTATTGATGGATTGCACCCGGTTATGTACGAAAAATACTTGACCGTCACGCAAAAGTTCGCGCCGGATGGCGGCCGCGACCTGTTTATCCGAGTAGGCTCCCACATAGGTCAAGACCGGGTGGCGGTCCTCCGGCGGGGTGGTGAGGGTGCTCATGCCGCGAATCCCGGTGATGGCCATCTCCAGAGTGCGCGGAATCGGGGTGGCGCTCATCGTCAAAACGTCAACGTCAGCACGCAAAGCCTTGAGGGCTTCCTTGTGCTCCACCCCGAAACGCTGTTCTTCGTCAATCACCACCAGGCCCAGGTCTTTAAACCGGACATTGCCCGACAGCAGGGCGTGGGTTCCGATTACCACTTCGATGGAGCCGTCTTTCAACCCGGCTTTAATCCGGGTGGCATCCTTAGCTGTGGTAAAGCGCGACAGTGCGGCTACGGTTACCGGGAACCCCGCAAAACGGTTCGTAAACGTTTCGGCGTGCTGGCTGACCAGCAGGGTCGTCGGAGCTAGAATCGCCACCTGCTTGCCATCCTGGACGGCTTTAAAGGCCGCGCGAACCGCTATCTCGGTTTTTCCGTAACCCACATCACCGCAGATGAGCCTATCCATCGGAACGGTTTGTTCCATGTCATGCTTGACTTCATCAATAACCGTGAGCTGGTCGGGAGTTTCCACAAACTCGAAACTGTCTTCCAACTCGCGTTGCCACGGGGTATCCGGGCTGAAAGCATACCCTTTGGAGGCTTGGCGAATGGCATAGAGACGCACCAGTTCCCGGGCGATTTCTTTCACCGCTTTGCGGGCTCTAGACTTGGTTTTTGCCCAATCAGCCCCGCCCATCTTTGATAGCGCCGGGGACTCCCCACCCACATACTTCGAGAGTAAGTCCAGAGAATCAGTAGGCACCCACAGTTGATCGGCGGGACCGTTGCGTTTGCTGGGGGCGTATTCCAACACCACGTATTCTTTCGCGGTGGTTTCCCGGCCTCGCCCCATGGTGCGTTTCGCCAGTTTTACGAAACGCCCGATGCCGTGGTGCAGGTGAACCACGTAGTCGCCCTGGTTCAAAGTCAGGGGATCAATAGCTTTGCGTCGCCTGGCGGGAAGGTTGGCCTTGTCCGAGGCGTGGCGGGACTTCTTTTTGCCCAAGACCTGGGCCTCACTCACCACCAATAGTTGCGCTGCGGGGACCTGGTAGCCCTCGTCCAGGGGGGCCACCGTGATCTGTACCGCGCCGCTGCTAGGCGCTGTGGCATCCGCAACCACTTTCGCCGGAACGTCCGCCTCTCCCATGACATCCCGCAGACGGCTCGCCATCCCCCTACCGGTCGTAGTAATCACTACGTTCCAATTTTCTGACACCAAATCGCCGATTGTACCAATCAGTCCAGTTTCTCCGGCGGGGGGCTCCATCGCGATTTGTGCCCCCACGTTCTGAGCGTTCTCGCCCACCGCAAAAGGAGAGACGAACACGGTGTCCATGCGCGCCTCTTGGGCAGCGGCATGGAGCTGTTCCAAGGTCAAAAACGAAGCCTGTTCAATCTCCAGGGGTACTTCCCCACCGCCCGCGGCCGCCGACCAAGAAGCTGCCAGGAACTCTTGGGTCGTTTCCACCAGTTCTTTCGCGCGCGCCTCCAAACGGGGACGATCGGTCGCCACCAGACGGGCTCCGGGCGGCAGCAGGGAAAACAAGGGCACCATTTCTGCCCCCAGCAGCGGGCTCAGGGATTCCAAGCCTTCACCGTACTTACCCTCGGCAGCCAGATTCAGTATTTCGCCAGCCTGTGGCATTTGGTCGGCCAGGCTGGCGGCCCGTTCCCGCGCCGCATCGTCGAGGAGTAGCTCGCGGCAGGCTGGGGCGGCCAGCTCCCGGATGTCGCCGCCGAAAGTTCGCTGATCCGTTGCCGTAAACGCCCGAATGGTGTCTACCTCGTCGCCAAACAGTTCGATACGCACCGGATGGGCGGCCGTGGGAGAAAAAACGTCAATCAGACCCCCACGCACGGCAAACTGACCGCGCGCCCCCACCATATCAACACGTTCGTAGCCCAAACGCAACAAATCCGCAGCCATGGTGTCACGGTCATAAGTGTCTCCCACCTGCACCGTAAACAGAGGATAGTCGGCGATATGGGCGTTCACCGGGGCTAGCGCAGCCCGCATGGGCATGACCAGGAAATGAACCGCATCTTGCGGGTCGGGATGCGTCACCCGATGTAAAGCCCAAATCCGGCGCGCCATCGTATCAACGCGAGGGGAAAGCCTCTCGTGGGGCAATGTTTCCCAGTCGGGAAACAACTCCACTCCGACGGTGTAGGCTCCCAGTTCACGAGCTAATTGGGTAGCGGCGCGGGTGCTCGGCGCGAGAACCACGGTTAATCCCTCGTCGCCGCCGGGCAAACCCGCGATGAGCGGGGCATAAAAACCGGGGGGTGCCACGTATTCGTAAACAGCACCCGCCACTTCAGGCTCCAGGCCTGCCAAAGCAGTCCCCGTCGCTTTCAGTAAACCGTGCAAACTCATGAATGAACCTGACCCCCTCAGCTCAGACCCGGCATTCGAACACGCCGCCCCTTACTTGGGGTTGCCCAAATGTAACCTGGCTTGAGCTTTTGCCAGACCGTTTTCCGCAATATCCGTCACACACTGTACCGCTCGGTCCAAAACCTCATCGAGAGTACCTTGCTGCGACTTCGGGATACGTCCCAAAACCCAGTTAATGACGTCAAACCCCCCGCCAGGGATTTTGACCGGACGACCAATGCCAATGCGTAAACGCGCAAAGTCTTTCGTGCCCAAAGCCTTTTGGATGGATTTCAACCCGTTATGCCCGCCATCGCTGCCGCCAACTTTTAGCTTGGCGTAACCCATTTCGAGGTCTAACTCATCATGGACCACCAGCAAGCGCTCTGAGCCAAGCCGATAATAGTCCAGCAGTTCTTTCACCCCCGGACCGGATTCGTTCATGAAAGAGCCGGTATGAGCCACGATAATTTTGGGCGCGTCCACTCCGTATCCCAAACGTACTGTCGCCACGCGCGCCACCACTCCCGCACGCGCCAGGGACTGATTTCGATACGCCTGACCCGACTGCCCCACGAAGCGATCCGTGACCATATATCCACAGTTGTGCCGGGTTCCGGCATATTTTTCACCGGGATTGCCGAGCCCCACCACGAGCCAGGTTCCCTCCTTGTCCACCAGACGAGAGGGATCCAAACGTGGTTCGTGAGTGGGGCTCATCAGCAATCCAAGTAAGTGTCAGAAAACCGCTATTACTCAGCGGATTCTTCGGTTTCTTCCTCAGTTTCAGCCTCGGTGGTTTCTTCTTCCGCCGTCGGGGCTTCCGGAATGTCAACTTCTTGCGGAGTGGTGACGCTCAAAACGATCGCTTCCGGATCAGTCTTGGCTTCCACGCCTTCAGGCAGCTTGATGTCGGCAACGCTCAACACCACACCGTCTTCCAAGCCATCCACGCTGACCTCGATCTTTTCCGGAATAGCAATAACCGGAGCAAAAATTTCCATGTTCAACAGGTCTTGGTTGGCAACCAAACCGGACTTGGGCTCGCCGATGATCTCGATAGGCACTTCCACGTCCACCTTTTCGTCGGCCTTCACCAGTAGCAGGTCCATGTGCATAATCTGGCGCTTTACCGGGTGGCGCTGAATGTCCTTGACCAGGACCATCGCCGGGTCTTCGAGTCCTTTCAAGGAAATAACGGCGTTAGCGTTGTCCTTAACCAGCAGGAAAGTGTCGTGGTAGGGCAGCAACAGGTGCACCGGATCCGTGCCGTGACCGTAGAGTACTGCCGGAATCTTGTCAGCAACTCGAGCGCGGCGAGCAAAGCCCTTACCGAAATCCGTGCGCTTTTCAACTTGCAAAGTGGGGTTATCAGCCATTTGTATCCTCCAAAATATGTAATCAGTTTGCGTTTTCCCGGGAGGACCGCGGAATTCTGTTGCAGGATTTCCTTTCCAAAGTTTCGTTGTTCCCCTCACGGGTGAGCAGACGACTCCGTTCCTGCCATAAGACAGAAAAACCCGCTCTGCTCAATAAGCAGAAGCGGGCGAAGGGCATCCAGCAAAGTTACCGGGCCGCGTCGATAACGGTTCACGCTGCGGCTTGACCGCCGCGCTCCCCCTCGCCGAGGCAACCCATCAATGATAGCGAAACCACCGCAATTTTACTAATTTGTGTAACGTTAACCTCCTGTGCCTCTCGCTGTGCAAATATTAATCTGACTAGATTCATTATTTGGGTATACCTAAAGGTAAAGTATGAAACAATGATTTCATGAATGAGACCATCGATGTCCAGCTAGAACATCGCACCATCCGCGAGTTCAAATCGGATCCCATCCCTGAGGACACTTTCCAAACCCTGATGGACGTAGCCATGCACACCCCCACGTCCCGGGGGATTCAGGGTGCCTCGATTATTCGGATTAAGGATCAAGCAAAGCGCGAAAAGCTGGCTGAAATCGGTGGTCAGGAATATGTAGCCCGCGCCCCGGAGTATCTGCTGTTTATCGCAGACTTAGCTCGGGGAGCAGCCATTTTGGAAGAAATGGGTTTGTTCCCCCAATCGGCTGCCACGATAGATACGTTCCAGGAAGCCTTCACCGATGCGGTTCTCATGGTTCAAAACGTGGTCATAGCTGCCGAGTCTTTGGGGTTAGGAGCCAATATTTTAGGCAATATTTTGAACGAGTCCAAAGGGGTAATCGAGGCTATCGGACTGCCCCCCTACACTTTCCCAGTACTGGGCCTAACCTTGGGATACCCCGGCGAAGAACCGCAATCGAAACCGCGGATGCCCAAAGAGTTCCGGGTCATGACCGACACCTATGTGCGTCCGGATTCCTACCTAGAAGCCCTCAAGGATTACGACGCGCAGATGCGCGAATACTATGACCTGCGCAATAAGGGCAGGCGTGAGGACAAGTTTACGAATCAAATCTTCCAGAAACTCGGCAAGGTACGCAACCGCCGCGCCTCCATCCTGGATGACATCGAATCTCAGGGATTCCTCATGCACCCCTAGGTTCCAGGGGAATCACGCCCGTTTTACTCGAACAGGGCGGTCACGGAGCCTTCCTCAAAGACCTGGCGAATTGCCCGGGCCAGCAACGGCGCAATCGGCAAAACCTTGAGCTGCGGGAAACACTTATCCGGAGGAATCGGCACCGTATCTGTAACGATGACTTCGCGGGCTCCGCATTCGCTCAGGCGCTTTGCCGCCGGATCAGAAAACACCGCGTGCGTCGCCGCTACCAGCACATCCTTGGCCCCGGCGTGCTTCAAAACCCCCACGGCTTCCGCAATCGTGCCACCAGTGTCAATCAAGTCATCGACCAGCACGCAGGTGCGCCCTTCAACATCACCCACCACACGGTTGGCCACAGCCACATTGGGACGGGAGGTGTCACGAGTCTTGTGCACAAAAGCCAGAGGGTATCCGCCCAGACGGTTCGCCCACTTTTCAGCCACGCGAATCCGGCCCGCATCCGGAGACACCACGGTCACGTTGTTCAAATCCACGCGGGTGCGGACATAGTCAATCAGCACCGGCATCGCCTGGAGATGATCCACCGGACCGGTAAAGAAGCCCTGTTCCTGCGAGGCGTGCATATCGATACTCATCAAACGGGACGCCCCGGCAGTCTTGTACAGGTCCGAAATGAGACGCGCCGAAATCGGTTCGCGTCCCTGGTGTTTCTTATCTTGACGGGCATAAGGGTACAGCGGAGCAACCACGGTGATGCGCTTGGCGCTGGCTCGCTTCAGGGCGTCAATCATGATGAAGTGTTCCATCAACCACTTAGAGACATTGCCGGAAACCGACTGGATACAAAACACGTCGCAACCGCGCACCGACTCGTTGTACCGCACATAGATTTCGCCTGAGGCAAAGTCGTAAATCGTAGTCGGCAGCACCTCCACGTCAAGTTCTTTGGCAACCTGTTCAGCCAGTTCGGGGTGCGATCGACCCGACACAATCACAAGACGCTTGCGCGGGGTATCAAACAACTCTGCCATTCGTGTGTCCTTCTTTTATCGGAGTTTTTCTGTTGCTGCAAAGGTATTAATCATGGCTTTTACCGTCCCTTTCGTCCACCGGGACTATTTCGTACCATCCGCGCTGTCTGGGGGATTCCCTCCGGCTTGCTCAGCCCGCATAGCCTCGATGGCGGCGATAGTTTCGGGACGATTCTTTGCGACCCAGCCGGGAATTTGACGCATCTGAAAGTCATTGACCGCCAAGTTCCCCTCCGGGATATCTTGGCGGACGATGGTTCCTCCGCCGGTATAAACACCGTCGCCGATATTGACCGGGGCAATGAACACGTTATTGGCGCCGGTTCGGCAGTGTGACCCGACATTGGAGTGATGCTTATGTACCCCATCGTAGTTTGCAAAGATAGTGGCGGCGCCAATGTTGGTGCCTTCCCCGATGGTGGCGTCGCCCACATAAGACAGGTGGGGAATCTTGGTGCCTCGCCCGACTTGAATGTTTTTCGTTTCGCAAAAACCTCCGACCTTTGTGCTTTCCGACAGTATTGTTCCCGGACGCAGGTAGGTAAAAGGCCCGATGTAGGAATGTGCTCCAATTTCAGAGGAAAGCCCATGAACCCGAAAGACTTCCGCGTCGTCTCCGACTTTCATGTCGATAAGCGTCGAGTCCGGCCCGATACGGCAGTCCTCGCCGATGCAGGTGTGGCGGCGCAACTGCGTATTGGGGTAAATCGTAGTGTCCTGTCCGATGGTCACGTCGGCATCAATCCATGTCGTAGCCGGATCGATGATGGTGACGCCCTGTAGCATCCAGTACCGAGTGCGACGGCGATTGTATTCGGCCCGCAGTTCGGCCAGCTGCGCCCGGTCGTTGCAGCCTTCCGCTTGCGCCGTGTCTGACAGCAGCACCGAAGAAACCCTGAGACCTTCGTTCCGAGCAGCTTTGATGGTGTCAGTCAGATAAATCTCCCCTTGGTCGTTGTTTGTCGACAGGGTCGGTAAGCAGCGATTTAAGAATTCGGCGTCGAAAGCATAAATCCCGGCGTTGACTTCTTTGATTTGCTTTTGTGCGTAAGTCGCGTCGCGTTCCTCGACGATACCGGCGACGTGTCCGGCCACCCGCTGAATTCGCCCGTAACCGAAAGGGTTGGCTATCTCGGTAGTCAGCAAGCACAAGGCCGCCCCTTCGTCCTCGCGAGTTTCCGCCAGGGACAGAATCGTGGAGGAATCAAGCAGGGGCACGTCGGCGGAAGTCACCACCAAAGTCCCTGTCGCAGCCCCCAGTTCCTCCAGCTTTTGCAAGGCGCACCACACGGCACGACCGGTACCGGGCACATCGTCCTGGTGAGCAATCACGATGTCAGGATTAACCGCCTGAGCTTCGGCAGCTACGGCCTCGGCCTGGTGACGAACCACCACCACGATGCGTTCCGGTTCGATTTCCATAGCGGTGTGGATAGCGTGAGAAAGCAGGGTGCGCCCCGCAAAGGAGTGCAAAACCTTGGCTTTCTTGGACTTCATACGAGTGCCTTGGCCTGCCGCCAAGATAACGATGGTGCTGACGTTGGTCATGTTCCTATCCTAACGCCTTGCCCGCCCCTAAAAAGCAAAACGTTCCGCCCCCAGGATTCGAACCCAGACTAAAGGTACCAAAAACCTCTGTGCTGCCATTACACCAGGGCGGAGTGCGCCACCAACTTCCAGTCGGAAACAGCGCCCGTCTATTTTGCCATTTTTCAACTTTTTTAGAAAGTCGAGGCTGCTTAACTTTCCTGTATGTCGCGAGCATCGCAAGTACTTGCAGTACTCTCAAATTTTTTACACTTTGCAAGCACCCCTCTAGAGACTTCCAATAGTCCCCAGGAAGGTATTTCGAGACCACAAAGATTTTCTCTGCGACAAAGATTCTCGACCTCGAGTAGTATTAAAGAAATTTTTCCCGCAATAGGACGGTGCTATGGTTCCCCCTTCCGCTTTACCCGACAGTGACGAAGTCGACGGCATCCTCAAGGCTTGGCGCTCTCTGCTGCCCCATGCCGATTTAACTCCACTTTCGGTATTCTCCCGAGTCTCCCGCCTCGCTCGCCACCTCGACCAGGCACGTCGTGAAGCGTTCTCCTCAGTAGACTTGGAGCCCTGGGCCTTCGATGTGCTTTCCGCCCTCCGCCGAGCAGGAGAGCCCTTTTCCCTGACACCCGGCGTGCTCATGCAGCAATCGCTGGTGTCCTCCGGGACCATGACGAACCGCATCGACCGGTTAGAAGAACGCGGACTGGTACGCCGCTGCGACCACCCGGAGGACCGCCGCGCCATTCTGGTGGAACTCACCGAAGACGGCAAGCGGCACGCCGATGCCGCGATAACCACACTGATGGCTACGGAACGGGGTTGGTTAGGAGATCTTTCCGAAGCGGACGTAACCGAATTGGCGCGCCTACTTCGGTCGGTACTCCTCCCCTTCGATGCCCAATCTCGCTAGGAAACCTGCGAAGGTTGTCTTTCCTCGACCTGCGTCACCACTTTTATGGGGTTAGATTGGGGGACGTCGTCAGGAGACACCGCCAATACAGCTTTCGGCTCAATCCGCAGCGCCACACGTTGCCCTTTCGTGACCATCATGGATTCCGAAGGCGTTATCTGAGACGTCAACGTGATTCCCGAAGGCATCTCCACCTCGACTTTCGCGGTAGATCCCAGGAAAGTCAGGTTTTTCACTACGCCTTGATTGGCTAATCGGGGGGCGTTGGGCTGTACCATCTCCAGCTGCACGGATTCGGGACGCACCAAAATTGTGGCTTCCCCGTCGGTACGTTTCGTTGAGGTTTTTAGAATCGGAATTTCTTGGTCCCCTACGAAAGCTGAGCCATCCCGAATCACAGCGGGAATACGGCTCGATTCACCGATGAAAGTCGCCACGAACTCATTCGCGGGCTCGTTATACAACTCCCAAGGCTCAGCGATTTGCTGCAGCTTACCGTCTTTCATCACACCGACCCGGTCGGCCACAGCCAAAGCCTCCTCCTGGTCGTGCGTCACGAACAGGGTCGTCAAACCGGACTGCAGCTGAAGTCGGCGGATTTCTCCGCGCAACTGCACCCGCACTTTGGCATCCAAAGCCGAGAGCGGCTCATCGAGAGCCAATACGGAGGGTCGTAACACCAAAGCTCGTGCCAGAGCAACCCGCTGCTGCTGACCCCCGGACATTTGGTGAGTGTACTTATCGGCTTGGTTGGACAAGCCCACCATCTCTAGGGCTTCCATAGCCTGACGGACGCGATGTTTAGAGTCGACCTTGCGCACCGTCAGCCCGAACTCTACGTTCTGGCGTACTGTCATATTGGGAAACAGGGAATATTGTTGGAAAACCATCGCCATATTCCGCTTTGCCGCGGAGGTGTGGGTGATGTCTTGACCGTTGACCACAATTTGGCCCGAGTCGACCTGCATCAAGCCTGTCAGAGCCCGTAACGCGGTCGTTTTCCCGCATCCCGAGGGTCCCAACAGCACAACGAGTTCTCCACTGTGAAATTCACAGTTGAAATGATCCAGCGCCTGGGTGCGCCCGTATTGTTTGTTCAGATCCCGAAGCTCAACCTCGGCACCAACAGCCTCATTTGGCATTTTTCTCTCTCTTCTTTTTCAATTCGTAGCTCACGATTTCCAACATCATCAACACCACGATGCCAAACACCATGGTCAGCAGAGCCAGCGCGGTTGCCGTCATAGAGTCGTCTTGACCCAACTGGAAAATAGCAACCTGCAGATTGTTGCGATTCAACAGCGACGCAATGGTGAACTCTCCCAGCACCACGGAAATAGTGATAAAGGATGCGGCCCCAATGGCTCCGCGAAGGTTGGGGATAATGACTTTGAACATGACCGTAGACCACGGTGCTCCTAGGGAACGAGCGGCTTCTACCAGGGTCTTTACCGGAATCGTCGAGAACCCGGCATCGAGCGCCCGATACGCGAAGGGCAGCGCCAAGATGGTGTAGGCAAAAGCTAGCCAGATTGGATGCGTGTTCAACAGGTTAATCGAAATAAATCGATATATCGGCCCTAAACCCACCACCAGCACAATGGCGGGAATCGCGAGGGGAAGCAGACAAATAAACTCCACCACGCGAGACAGTTTGGAAGGGCGGATTTTTAGCGCCAGCATGGTTGGCAACAGCAACGCCAGCATCAGCACCACCGTAAACACGCTCAATCCCAAGGAATTCAACACACCGTCCCACAGAATCGACATATCTGCCCCAGAGGCGGTGGTCCCCGACAAGCTAAAGATGGATTGCCAAGCCCCGCCCGACCACGCCCCGGTGAGGGGAAACCGCACCGAAAAAATTAACATACCCAGCAGTGGTATAAATAAAAACAGCAGTACGGCGACGAGGATTACCCACTGATAAATGGCTACGCCCAGGTGCGTCTGCCACTTACGGCTTGCCCGGCGCGACGTGGCCTCGGTGGAAGGGGCTGTCAGTAGGGCATTCGCTTTGGAATTTATGGAATTAGTGAGGTTTACTCCCATTTCGCCGTCCTCTTTTGCAGTTGTGCGTAAGCTGTCATCACCACAGCCACTACGACCACCATCAACAGGGCGAGCGACTGCGCGAACCCGTTTTGCCCGATGTCTTGCTCATTACGCAGCGCACTTTGAATCATCAACGGCACCAGGATGGAGCGTTGCGTAAACAGTGCTGCCGCGGTGGCGTAGGCGGAAAAAGCATTGGAAAATAGCAGCAAAAAAGCACCGAGGAATCGCGGCCACAAAATCGGACCCGCCACCCGGAACCAATAATCCCCAGTCGAGCCCCCCAAGTTCAGGGTCGCTTCCTTCCACTGGGGACGCAGCGAGTCCATCGCCGGTAAGAACACGATAATCATCAGGGGAATCTGGAAGTAGCAATACACCAGCACCAGCCCCGGCAGGGAGGCCAGCCAGTTAGGATCCGGCTGAATTCCGGTGGCCGCGAACAGAATCTGGGTACCGATACCGTTAATCCCGATGGTGGCGATGAATGCAAAAGCCAGCATGACCCCGCCAAACTGAGCCAATACGGAAGATACGGCATTGATTAAGCGGCGCAGCAAACCGGTTTGGCTGGAACGAGCCACTAGGGCATAACAGGCCAGCGCCCCCACCACGGCCCCAATCAGAGCCGACGCAATGGAGACGATAACTGAAGTACCAAGCGATTCTAGAGTGTTCTTTTCTCCCAAACGCGCCAAGTTTGCCAAGGTAAATCCCCCCGTCGCGCTGGTGAAGGCTCCCGCAATCACAATCGCGGTGGGGGTGAGCAAAAATATTGCCACATAGAGGAAAAACGGGATAGTGACCAGGTTTGTGGACTTGCGCCGCCGCTCTGACGAGGGGTACCAGGTCTTTGACTGGGCTAGTAACTGTCCGCGCCAACCGGTTCGTACATTGACTTCTGGTTTCACGTCTGTAGGCACGAGCCGGGAGCCCGGATCAGTATCCGAGCTCCCTGGCCGTGTATCTTCTTGAACAGGCTTAGTTGCCAATAGCCTTGTCCCAATTCTGCTGCAACCAAGTGGTGATTCGAGCCGAATCATCCGGGCTGTAAGTTAACGGAGGCTTAGAGGTTTCAATTAAGGTGGCTTTGGCGTCGGCATCAATGGTGCCGTCCTTTTCCATCTGTTCCATCAGCACCGGCATTGCCCCGCCCTTCATCCAGAGGTTCTGAGCTTCTGGAGTATAGAGGAACTCCTGCCACAAACGTGCCGCGGCTGGGTGGGGAGCTTCCTTGTTGATGGCCTGCTGGTAATAGCTGCCGACCTCGGTGCCGGGGAACACGATGACTCCCCATTCAACTCCCTGACCCTTTAAGCGGTCACGAGTCGAAATTTGGTTGTAGGACCAGTCGAACACTGCGGCAGTCTGACCGGAATCGATGGTGGCCGAGGTCACATCAATGGTGTTCAAGTTACCGAGGCTCTTGAGTTCCTTAAAGAAATCCAGACCCGGCTGGAGGTTTTGCAAATCCCCACCATTGGCCAGATTCGCCATAATAAAGCCATTGAATGCCGCCCCGGCTTCCGCGGGTTTTCCGTTGAGCGAGACGACGCCGGCAAACTTCGGGTCTTTCAAGTCCTCGATGGACTTGACATCACCGTACTTGGTCTTATTCCAGCCCAGAGACATCACACCGGTGTAATCCGGGGTGTACAGCTTGTCTTTATTCTTAAGTTTCGGATCAATCTTTGCTGCCCCTTGAGTTTCGTAAGCCGCAAAATACTGGGTGGAATCCACGGCTACCGCTAAACCAACGTCAACGGTGTCCGGGGCTTTATCCGTCCCAGCGTTCGTCTTAATGGCATCAATTTCTTCTTTCGAAGACGCATTGGGACTCTGTTCGTTTACGGTGATTTCGGGATATTTCTTTTTAAACGCCTCAATCACTCCCCCCCAGTTTGACCAGTCGTGGGGCAGCGCAATGAGGTTCAACTGCCCCTCTGCCTTCGCCGCTTTTTCCAGCCCTTCCATTCCCCCAAAGTCATCAATGGAAGCAGCTGCCTGGTACTTCGTCTTGTCTGCGGCGCTTTCTGCATTTGCTGCGCTGCCGCCACAAGCTGTCAATCCCAATGAGGCGCTGACCAGGATAGCGGCGCCTGCCATCAGAGAAAATTTCTTGTTCAAGGGTTTTCCTTTCCTGAAACTTTATTAGCAATCTCAGGTTAGGAAACTCGCGTTAGGACTTACCTGCTTAATTTGTTAAAGCTATGTAAGTTCAACTTTTTATTTGTTAAATCTTGTGGATTAGGAGCCCTGATTTTCGCCGTTTACCGGTCCAACGGCGCTGAAAACTCGTGCTACCAAAGGGTGGGCGCCGAGCCTCTGTGCCACTTTTTCTTGGGAAGTTGCGTCTGAGCATAAGGCGGCGATGGTCGGACCGGAGCCAGAAACGATAGCTTTCAAAGCCCCGGCCTGTTCTGCGGCGGCGATGACTTGGGATAGTTCAGGGAAAATGTGTAGGGCACCGGCCTGCAAATCGTTGTGGAGGTATCCGGCCAGCTCGGTGATGTCCCCGTCCAGAGCTGCCAAAAAGTCTGGTGAAAGCGCAGCGGGCAGTGGTTGCGGGTGAGGAACCAGCTGGTCGAAAGCCTCAAAGACTTTTGGTGTGGACAGTCCACGGCGGGAAACAGCTAAGGCCCAATAACATTTTGTACCGCCCGGTAAACTATGCATATTGTCACCGAAGCCGAGCCCCAAGGCGTTTCCCCCGGTTAGGCCGAAAGGGACGTCCGCGCCTATTCTCGCCCCCAGAGACTGCAACTCCGCAAGGGTGAATCCCAGTTGGTAAAGCACGTTCGCCGCGTAGAGCACGCCAGCGGCATCGGCTGACCCGCCAGCCATACCGCCCGCCACCGGAATATTTTTCTCAATCTTGATGCTGGTGAAAGGTACTTCGGTGCCGGTATCCCGCAAGGCCTTCAGTGCTTTGAGCGCCAGATTTTCCGGTCCGTCCAGGTTCTTTGGTCCGGTCAATCCCGGTGCCAGCACGGTGTGCACCACATCGGTCTCGCCTGTATCACGAGGTTCCACAGTCAAGAATTCCCCGAGGTCCAGGCACTGAAATACCGTCGATAGTTCGTGGCGGAGCTGTCCTGGTGGTCGCGTTCCTACTCGGAGCAGCAGGTTGACCTTTCCAGGAGTAAACACTTTAAGGCGCCGCCCCGATTGGTTTTCGAGAATTCTCACTCCGCTCATTTTGTATCGCTCGTTCCATAAAGTTTTGCGGCCGCGATTTTTGTGAAGTCTGTGACACTGAGACGTTCGGCACGTAGGCCCGGCGAGATACCGGCCGCCTCAAGCAAAGCGGCGGACGCATCAGGGGAGCCAGCATATCCAGCCAAAGATTGCCGCAAGGTCTTGCGGCGCTGAGAAAATGCCGCGTTCACCGCCGCGAATACTTCCTTCCTTAACGTCTCGACTGCCTCATCCGTCAAGCCATCGGGGGTCAGTTTCAGGTCCTCCAGCAGTCTCTGACGTACCTCTAAACGCCGAAAATCCACTACGGTCGAATCCACATTCGGGGCGGGATAAAACACATTTCGCCCCACTTT
>NZ_CABTWO010000025.1 GCF_902488535.1 uncultured Mobiluncus sp. | reverse complement strand
GGTGAAGTTGCTGGACGGGCGCGAACCGAAACGGGTTATCGTGCGCGCCCCGAAGCTCGTGTCCCTGGTTTTGTAGCCGGCAAGTCCCGGTGTCGCCTAACGTGGTGCGCCCTAGCGGCGGCGCGAACCGAACACGCCGCGGGTGATTTCGCGCGCTACCTGGGTCCCCGCCGAACGCAAGAAAGACGTCAGAGCCTTGTTCAACGGCGAGTTCGCGCGGGCTTTCGCCTCGGCTCGGGCTGCGCGTTCTGCTGCGGCAGCGTCTTTGCGAGCCGCGGCCGCTTCTTTCGCTTCTTGCTGACGTATCTGCAGTTCCAAGCGTTTTGCTTCCAGTTCTAGCCGGGCTTTTTCGTGGGCGTCCTGGGCGGTAGCGGAAACGGAATCGCTGGCGGCATCCCCCGGTTGGCTCGCGGCACCATCGGCCTGGCCGGCTGGTTTGCCCTCAGCGCTGGCGCCCTGGCCGGCACTGGCGCTGGCCGGACTGCCTTGACCGAGGTTGCCGATAACGCCGTCCTGCAAATCCTCAAACGCGGTGTCCCGCTCCACGCGAGTCCCGTACTTCGCCTGCAACGGTGACGCCGCCACCGCTTGTGCCACCGCCTCGGGAGCGGCCGGACCCATCACGGAGGCCGGAGCCCAAATCCGGGTCGGCGCGCTCGGGGTCGGGCGTCCTTTCGGATCCAGCGTGGTCACGATTGCCTCGCCGGTGCCTAGGCTGGTCAGCAGTTCTTCCACGTCAAAAGCCGATTCGGGGAACGTGTCCGCGGTGGCGCGCAGGGCCTTTTTATCGTCGGGGGTAAATGCCCGCAGGGCGTGTTGAATCCGGGTCCCCAGCTGGCCCAACACGTCAGCGGGAACGTCCTTCGGGGTCTGGGTGATGAACACAATCCCCACCCCTTTGGAACGAATGAGTTTCACGGTTTGCACGATGGAGGCCAGGAATTCTTTGGAGGCTCCGGTAAACAGCAGGTGCGCCTCATCAAAGAAAAACACCAGCTTAGGCCGGTCCGCGTCCCCGACTTCCGGCAACCCCTCAAAAAGGGCCGCCAGCAGCCACATCAGGAAAGCGGAGGCCAGCGCAGGCCGGTTCATCAGGTCGTTCATCTCCAGAATCGAGATAATTCCCCGGCCGTCCGCGGCGCGCAGCAAGTCGGCGGGATCAAACGCGGGCTCTCCGAAAAACACGTCCCCGCCTTGTGCCTCCAAAGTTGAGACAGCCCGCAAAATGACCCCGGCGGTTTGGGTCGACACCCCGCCCAGGTCTTTCAGCTCCGCTTTGCCCTCGTCAGTCAGCCAAGACACGACTGCTTTCAGGTCTTTCAGGTCCACCAGTTCCAGGCCGCGCTGATCCGCCCAAGAAAAGATGAGCTGCAGAGATTGGGACTGAGTCTGGTTCAACTCCAGCGCGCGCGACAGCAGAATCGGCCCAAAATCCGTGACGGTGGCTCGAATCGGCGCTCCCGGCGCGGTGTCGCTGGTTTCACCGAGGGATAGGGGCTGCACCGGAAAAGCGACCGGAGCCCAGTCTTGCCCCTGCTCCTGCGTGCGCTGCTGCAGCTTTTCGGTCGGTTCACCGGGGCTCAAAAGGCCGGTCAGGTCGCCTTTCACGTCCGAAAGAAACACGGCTACGCCGGCGGCGCTCAACCCTTCGGCCAACAGCTGCACCGTGCGGGTTTTCCCGGTGCCGGTGCCGCCCGCAACCAGGCCGTGGCGGTTGAGCATTCCCAAGGGCAGGTTCACCAGGGTGGTGGGTTGCGGGGTACCGTCAGTCAGGAGCGCCCCCAGGGTCATGGTTGGTCCGTCGAATTGATATGCCTGCCCGATTTCTTCCAAAGTCGCTTCGTCAAGCTGTTTTGTCTGCGTTTTTGCCGCCACGTTGGGTTCCTTTCCTGAGCTTTCACTCCCGTTTAAGTCTAACGAACCACTCCGAGCGCGGGTGGACTATGGCGAGAAAAAGGCTCCCCTAGCCCGTATCGCCGCCTCGACAACCGTAGGTTTCCGCGTTCGACCGCGTGGAACGTAAGGCAACGGCACGCCGCGCAGTGCGAGTCACGCTACCAACCGCTCTTGTGCCCTCAAAACGGCCCCTAGGGCAGAGTGAGGTAGCGCAACACCGCCTTGGCGCTGCCCTTGTTGAGGTCGCCCAGCTGCGCCAGCTGACCCAATCCAGACCCGAAAACAAACGTATCGCCGGTGGTGGCGGCATCTTTCAAGGGCGGGGCGATGCCTTCCCACAGGAACTTGCCGTCAACGACCCCGTAGCTCAAAAGCCCGCCGTTACCCTCGGTGAACACGGCTTTTGAACCGTCAGAGGCCAGCGGGGTTCCCGGAGCCTTCAGATTGATGATGACACCGTCCCCGGTGGTCCAAGCTTTTGCCGCGCAGCCCGGCCAAGACGCGCAAGTATCGCTGCCATCCGCCAAGAAATACGTCCGGTTGGGCATGAGCACGGGAACTTTCCCGGATTTCAAGGCTGCCATAGCACTGTCAGTATCCAGCCGCAGCCCGGAACGCAGTTGGGCGTGCAGAGCTTGAGCCGCTAGTGAGGGGCACTTTCCCACCCCGACTATGGCACCGTCGGAGCCGTGAACCTGCCAATCGACCTCAGCGGCGCTCTGCGGATCCGCAGAGGCGAAAAATCCGGCTTCCAGCATGGAAATCTGTGACTCAGACCCAAGTTTAGAGGTATCGAAAGAACCGATTTTCGTATTAATAATCTGAGAATAACTCCAGGTATTTTGCCGGTTAGACCCGTCTTGATTCGAAGTCGTCACCCCCAGCAAGGTCGCCGACCCCCGAGTTTGCACCAGCAAAGGTTGAGCAGCCTGGGCGTTCGGCACCATGAGCGGGAACTTTCCCTTCCACGCAAAGTCCGGGGTGACGTAAACCGCCTGTGCCCCGGCCGAATTCCCTTCCCCAACCGCTATCGGAACCACCAGGAACTGGTCAAAAATCGCCCCCAAAACATGCTCGCCGGTCGCTAAATCCCAAATGTCATTAGGCAGATCCCCCACCGCAACATTGCCACTGGGGTCGATACGCACCACCTTTTTCGCGGCATCAGACTCGCAGGTAATCGAGC
The DNA here is from genome assembly GCF_902488535.1 of uncultured Mobiluncus sp. Classification (GTDB taxonomy): domain Bacteria; phylum Actinomycetota; class Actinomycetes; order Actinomycetales; family Actinomycetaceae; genus Mobiluncus. Next base: position 21,640 of record NZ_CABTWO010000025.1, on the reverse strand, counting down.
TTTGCCACAGTTGTTTCAGGCAGTAATCCAGGGGCAGGTCATCGTAGGTTTTCGACCACTTGGCGGTGCCGGTCGTTTCGTCGACGAGCGCAATAGCCTGGGTTTGGGCTTTGCCGTCAGTGCCTTTTACCAGCACGAGCTGCTCGTTTTCGGCCAGTTTAGCGGTAACACCGGTAGCCGCGTCCTGGGCCGCCAAAGAGTCTTGGGAATCGGCGTAGCCCCACACCTGCACCGAGCGCGGATCTTTCATTTTCGCGGGCATGGCCAGGGTCCAGGCCTCTTTCAACGGGGCAACCGTGGTGATTTTTTTCACTTCCGCCTGGTTGCGAATTCGGGCGGTGTCACCAAACCACTGCATCGTGGCGGTCACCAAAACCACCACCGCCAGGGCCAGAATGATGGCGCCAATGATGCGTTCGACCAAGCGGGGCTGGCGCGCCGCGGTTGCAGAATCGCTTAAATCCGGTTTCTGTTTTCTCACTGCTTAAGTTTATCCCAGCGATAGCAACGAAAAACTGCCTTTCAAGAAGTTTTCCACAAGGGAGGGCAATTCTGGGTTTTCCACAGGTAAATCATTTTCGACTTTCCGCCACGGCGGGTCGCGATTAGTTTCACAAGCGAGGGTCGCAAAGTTCCCGGCACGACAGAGGAGGCAGCCTGGATGCTAAATAAGTTTGGACAAACGGACCGTGACCGGCTCACCGCCGGCGTGTTTGAGCGGGCCAGAGCCGCGGGGGTAGGCTATCTGGACGATGCTGAGCCGGATTACCGCACCGCGCGTCGCCCCGGGCCTCCCCCTGAGCTTGGTGCGGATGGGAACCCGCCGCCTCGCGGCGCCCTGGCGGGACGGGCCGAAGACCTGGTTCAGGGATTTGAAAGCAGTCTCCAGGTCAGGCCCGTAGCCGAGCGTGAGCAGCGTTTACGCCTGGCGCCCAGTCCGCGAGTAGCGACTCTAATCGCAGCATTTATGCTGGTGAGCGGGCTTTTGGTGGTGGGTTGGCAGGTGTTTGCCGCCCCGCCCACGCCACCTCCCGACGGGGTGCTATCCGGGGACGCCACAGGAAAACCGGATTCCAAAACGGGCGGTTCCGCAGGTCCGGGTGCCGCCCTAGCCGCGGCTGAGGGGAAGTCCGGTAGTACCGCGACGGGCAAGGACGGTGCTTCACCCTCGCCGGGCGCCGCACCGCACCTGTTTCTTCCCGGCGCGAACGGGACCGAAGTCGTAGTTCACGTGGCCGGAGCGGTGAGCCGCCCCGGAGTGGTTCACCTAGCCGACCCGTCTCGAGTGGCCGACGCTTTGGAGGCGGCGGGCGGAGCCTTGCCCGAAGCGGATTTGAGTACCCTGAACCTGGCTCGACCGCTCACGGATGGCGAAATGATCTATGTCGTCCGGCCTGGGGAAACTCCCCCACCGAGCGCGGGCGGAAACCCGGGCAGCGCACCGGGCTCGGGCACCAAGTCAGCGGGAAATGATAGCGGAAAAGTTAACCTGAACACCGCGGACCTGGGCGCTTTGCAGACCCTTTCCGGCATCGGCCCCGCCCTGGCGCAACGCATTGTGGATTACCGCGAGTCCAACGGACGTTTCACCTCGGTGGATCAGCTCGACGAAGTTAGCGGTATTGGTCCGGCACTGATGGAACGCCTGCGCGACCACGTGTGCGTGTGAGGATTTGTGATGACCGCACAGGACGAAACCGCGCTGATTGTCCGGCGGCTGCGGACCGACCGGGACTATCGCCCCGCCCCGCTGGATTTGCGCCTGGCGATTCCGGCGGTGAGCCTGTGGGTGGCGCTGTTGGCGGCGGGAAGCCGCGGGGAGCGCGTCGCACTAGCGGTGAGCGTTGGGTTTGCCCTGGTCGCAGCTGTAGCGGCGAGTGTGTTGGGGTGGTTGCACCGGTCACAAGGGCGTGGGGGCAGACGTGGAGTGCTCATGCCCGCCCGCGTGGGGAAAGCCGACGCGGTCACGCCCGCCCGCGTGGGGAAACGCGCCACGGAAACACCCACCAGGCGGCGCCACCGCCTGTTTCCACGCGGCTCCGGGCTGGCCACGCTGCTGATTACCGCCCTGGTCATTGCCGTCGTTTTTGGGACGCTGGCGCTGCGCCTGGAACTCGATTCGCGTGATGCTCTGGCCGTAATTGGCACTCACTCGACCGCCCGTTTTGACGTGAAAGCCCAGGTCATCTCCACTCCGAAACTGAGTTGGAGGGACAGTTACCGCGTTGACTTGAGAGCGACCCGCCTGACTTGGCACGGCTCAACCTACCCCACCCGCGCCCTATTGCAGGTCAAGGGGGCAGGCTGGGACGGTATCCCCCTCGGTTCGTGGGTACGTCTGCGCACCGGCCTGGCCAGTCGGGACCTGTCCACCCAGTACCTGGGGTACGCGAAATCTCCGACCGCTCCTGAAATTATCGGGCCTCCGACCGGGCATTTTGTGTTTGTCAATGCAGTGCGACAGCGCCTAAGCGAGGCCACGGCGGGACTTTCGGAATCGACGGCGGGAATGATTATGGCGATGAGCTTGGGGCTGACCGCCGTCCAAGACCCCCTGGACCGCGAATCTATGCAGGTCGCAGGCTTATCACACCTGACTGCCGTGTCTGGAATGCACCTCAGCGTCCTGTTAGCTCTGGCGCTGGGACTGACTGCCCGGAAACGCCGCGGGGTGCAAGTCGTAGTGGCAGCGGGGATTGTGGGAATTTTCCTAGCTATGCTGGAGGGCTCCGCCTCCGTCACCCGCGCGGCGGCAATGGGGGCGTTGACGCTGGTAGGGCTGGGGATAGCCCGTCCGTCCCGCTCGGTGTCCTCCCTGTCCGCGGCCATCATCGGAATGCTGCTGGTGCAGCCGTTCCAAGCCAATTCCTGGGGCTTTGCCCTGTCGGTAGTGGCGACCGGCGCCATCGTAACCGGCGGGCCATACCTGGCGGCCTGGTGCGCGCGGTTTCTGCCGCGCCTGATTGCTCTGCCGCTGGCTGTTTCCCTCAGCGCGCAGCTGGCTTGCGCACCGCTAATGCTGGTCATGCGCGGCAAACTGCCGGTTTACTCTCTACCGGCGAACTTGTTGACCGGAGCGGTGTCCTCCATAGTGACCGTGGGCGGTCTGGGGCTGGTCGCACTAGCGGCCTTGGCGGGGCTTACGGCCGGGTCGGCTCCCGTTTTTGCGGTGCCGGTGGGGTTATTGGAACAGGGCGCGGCGCACGTCACCGGGTGGGCTGCCGCGTGGATTGCCGGCGTGGCCAGGTTCTTTGCCAGTCGACCGGGAGCGGAAGTCGATTGGTTAGAAAACCCAGTGGCGGGCGTGACCGGCCTGTTGATTGTTGCGCTCAGTTTCGCGTGGGTGGCCTCCCAACTGGCTCGCGCACGCCGCTGGCGTATCGGCACACGTCCAAAACCATGGCTTCCAGGGCGTATTCGGGATCCCGTGAAGCCCCTTTTACCGCTTCGTCCGCGCGGGCTACCGCCAGGATGGCTAAGCCCAGCCGCTCGTCGTCCCAGCGCGGCGCAACGGCATGAATTCCCTGGGCAATACGCCCAAACAGGGGTTTAGGCGGATCCACCAGGTCCATCTGCGCGACCGCGGGGGGCAGTTGGGGAGAAAACGAGGTCAAAATCTGGCGGATTTTCGTGGCCGTCGCCGAAACAATCAACACCGGCGCCACCCCGGTGGCTAAAGCGTGGCGTAACAGGCGCAACGCTTCGCCGACATTGCCGGTCACGGCCGCGTCGGCGACATTAAACCCGGTCGCCTCCACCCGCCCTTGCAGGTACTGATCGACCTCAGCCAGACTCAACGGCTGCGCGGGATCCCCCACTGTTTGCAACAGCTGGGTCGTCACGGCGAGCAGTTCCTCGAATTCGTCACCCAGCGCCGCCACCAGCGCCGCTACCGCGTCTTGGCTGATGGGACGGCCCAGCCGGCCAGCCTCAGCCTGGAGGAACTTTGCTTTCTCCTCCGGCCAGCGCAGCTCATCGCAGGCATAGACCTTCGCGGCACCCTTTTTACACAGGTCCAAGACCTTTTTCCCGCGGTTGCCCCCCACATGCCACAGCACCAGGTAGGCGTCCGAGGAAGGGTGTACCAGGTAGGCTTCTAAATCCTGGAGCAACTCGTCGTTGGCCTGTTCCAGTCCGGAAACGATGACCAGCGGCATCCCCCCAAAGAGGGAGGGGGAAGTCAGTTGGCTCAAGCGGGATGATTCATAAGTCCGGGCGTTGACCTCGGTGATTTCCGGGGGTTCCATCGCCCCGGCTTTTTCTGCCGCGTCTAGGGCCGCAGCGCGCAGGCTGGCTATGGCGCGCTGGGCGAAAACCCGTTGTTTGCCCAGCAGCAGCACCACCGGAGCCAGCGTTGCGCGGGACCACGGCTCGAAACCAGCCCGGGAGCCTCTCTGAGCATTCTTCTTTGTTGCCACGCTTTAACTCTACATGCCTCCCGAGAGACAAAAATTCCCCTACTATAAAAGCGGAGCTGCACCGGGAGGGCTATCCGCCCCCACCTGATGCGCTCACTCAACACAAAATCCGCCCGACCGGACTTCTGCAAGCGAAAGGAAAACCTTATGGCCAGCGTATTTACGAAAATTATCAACGGCGAAATCCCCGGAAACTTCGTCTGGCAAGATGAGCAGTGCGTCGTTTTCGCCACCATTGAACCGCGCAGCGACGGCCATATGCTGGTGGTGCCGCGTGAGGAAGTCGACAACTATCTGGACGCCGACCCGGCCTTGATTGCGCACCTGTCTCAAGTCGCTCAGATTATTGGGCAAGCCGGGCGCGATGCATTCAACGTGTCGCGCGCCATGATTGTTGTCGCCGGTTTCGATGTCCCCCACCTGCATATTCATGTCATTCCGACCGATTCCATGCGGGTGCTGCATCCCGATGCCAAAGCGGCGGGCTCCCCGGATGCCATCAAAGCCAGCTGCGACAAACTGCGCGGCGCCCTGATTGAACTGGGCTTTGGCGCGAACGTCCCCGAATCTTTGGAATCCCTGGGATAGTCGGGCTGCGTTAGATAGCGGACTGGCGGCAGCGCACCGAATCCGCGCTAGCTAAACCCTGGGTTGGGGCACATTCAATTTGTGAATCCCCGCCCAGAGCGTTAGCATAGTTAACCGCGCCAAAAGCGCCAAGCGCCATTAGCTCAATTGGCAGAGCAACTGACTCTTAATCAGTGGGTTCAGGGTTCGAGTCCCTGATGGCGTACCACTCAAAACGTTGCTATTCCAACAAAATCTCCCATTTGCACCCTATTTTTCCCCATCTCTCAAATGATGATTTCGTGGCGCGGCTGTAGCGTGTTCGGTGGCGCGTTTGCGACAAACTTCCTTAACCATGCCCACGACTTCTTGCTCGGTCTTAACACCAAACCGGTCAGCTGCCCCCGGAAAAACGCTTTAAAAGCACGGCGGGCGCAGGATGGAAGTCCCGCACCCGCCGCCAAGCCTCAAAAATTAGTCGATTTTGGTGACCTGGTTGAAGTTCAACTCCACCGGGGTCTCGCGCTCGAAGATAGTGACCAACACGGTCAGCTTCTGAGTTTCGGCATTGACCTCGGCAATCGTCGCAGAAAGCGTCTCGAACGGACCGGAGGTAATAGTCACCGACTGGCCCACCTCGAAATCGGCCGCCACCGGAGCAGTCCGCTGCGTCGCTTGTGAAATCTCGACCTGACCGTCTTCCACCGCCACTTTCGCGGCCTCCTTGGCGGTCGGAGCCAGCATATTGACCACTTCCGCCAACGTCAGCGGCACCGGATCTTGCTGGTTGCCGACGAAACCAGTCACGGCCGGGGTGTCTTTCACCAAACGCCACGAGTTCTCATCCATGTCCATGCGCACCAAAACGTAGCCTGGAATGCGCGGACGCTGCACGACCTTGCGGCTCTTGGCCTTGACTTCGACGTGTTCTTCCATCGGAATCTCGACCTGGTAGACGTAATCTTCCATGCCGGGATTATTCGCCACGCGCTGTTCGATGTTCTGTTTCACGCGCTTTTCGTAGGAAGAGTACGTGTGTACCACGTACCACCGGCCCGGCAGGGCGCGCAGCTCGACTTCGAGGGCCTGCTTCGGGTCGAGTTCCTCCGTTTCGGTTTCCCCGGCGTCCTCGGTTTCCCCGGTGTCCTCGATGATTTCACCAGTTTCGGGGTTCACGTTGGCGGGGACTTCCTCTAGGTTCTGTTCAGCCGCAGAAGCGTCCTCGGCGGGCTGGCCGGACTCGGCGGCCTGGTTCGGTTCCGGCTGGGCTTCCTCGGCCACAACAGCGTTTTCTTGCAATTCGTTTTCGTCTGACATTACTGATATTCCTCGTGGGGCAATGGTGTTGAAAAGACCAAACAGGTCTAGCTAAAGATGAGGTCGGTGAGGGCTCCGAAGCCCAGATCCATCAATCCGACCGCGGTCATGATGATTGCCACGAAAACAATCACGACCAAGAAGTAGCGCCACAGTTCTTCGCTGGTGGGATAGACGACCTTTTTCATCTCATCCACGACTTGGCGGAAAAACTGCATGATACGCGCAAAAAAGCCAAGATCTTGATTAGCGCTAGGGGTCGGCTCGGCTTTCTTCACCGGCTGAATGGCACCTTCGGTTTCTGCCATTATGTGTTCCTCCTGTAGGCAATTCTTTCCCCGCCGCGGGCACACTTCACCCTAAACAAATTAACGGGGGGATGTGTCAAATCATAGTAGAAAACCGTACCTAAAGCCAATCGTGCGCGGCTGGTACGCGGCCGGTACGCGGCCGGTACGCGGCTGGTACGCCGCTCGTGTGAGGCTCGTGTACGGAGCTGTCCGAGGACGGCCCGGCGTCTAACGCGGCAAAACCGTCACGACAGCGGGGTCAGCCGGGGCCGGAGGCGGGGACTTCAGTTCTATCGCCTCAGTTCCCATCACTTTCACCAGTTCCTCATGGTAGCGCTGGACGGTGGCGGCATCGAGACGCGAGCCGGCCGGGAAGGTCCCGTCATCGAAATCGTGAACAGGAACCGCGTGAAGTCGGCTGCGATCCAGCACCACCGGCACCCACGCGGCATTACTGAGAGTGACCCGCGGGTGTTTCGCCGGCCCGGAGATATCAAAGATCAGCCACGCGATCGACTCAATCTGGGTGCCGATTCCCATCTCGGGGGTTTGGCTGGTCAGCAGGTTTCCGGTACCGAAATACGTCCACATGCCGGCGCCGTTCACTCCCCCTGGCGTGAGCGTAATCGGCTGGGGAACGTGGGCGTGGTGACCAACATAGGCGTCAACGGCCCCGGATTGCGCCAGAGCCTGCGCCCATTGCCGCTGTTGGGGCTGAGGTTCATAAACGTATTCGCTGCCGCCGTGAGGGCTGACAATCACAATGTCCGCCCCGGCCTGGCGCGCTTGCCGGGCATAGTCGATGATTTGCTCCACATCGTTGATTTCCACCAGGTAAGGGTGGCGATCCACTTCCGGCACGGATTCAAAATTCAGCCCGTACGTAAACGACAGGTGCGCCACGTGTACGGTGCGGCCTCCCTTACGGATTTCATACATTTGCCAAGGGGTTTGCTCGGCATTCGCGCGGGTTCCGGCGGTTCCCAACCCGGCGTTTTGCAGCACTTCCAAAGTGTGGGTGATGCCCTCGGTTTCCTGGTCCCAACTGTGGTTTGACGCCGTGGAACAGCCGTCATAACCGACCTGGACCAGGCCGTTCGCCCAATCCATCGGGGCGTTGAAAACGGGGTAGCCGTGAGGGTCTTGTCCGGGTTTTCCGTAGGGAATTTCTTGATGGCACAAGGCCAGGTCGGCGCGTTCCAGGTAGGGTTTCACCTCTGCCAGCAGTTTCTCTAGGTGATATTTCCCGTCCGCCTCTCGAGACGCGGCCGTGACCCAGCTGTGACTCAAAATGTCCCCGGTCATCGCCACGGTTACGGTGGTTGGCGCAGCTGACGCAGCAGTACGGGTCGCGGCCTGGGTAGATGGTGCCGGCGTGGGGTTTTGGCTCACCGTTCTGAGACCCGCCGCGACAGCGACCAGCGCGACAATCCCCGCCAGGAACATCATCAGGAACAGGGCGGTACTGGGTCGGCTTCTGTTCACAGGCACTCCCGAAAACGTTGGAAACTGTTTGAGCCAAGTGGCAGGGAAGACAGGACTCGAACCTGCAACCTACGGTTTTGGAGACCGTTGCGCTACCAATTGCGCCACTTCCCTAGTTTTGCGCTCACCCCGCCGGGCGGAAGCGAAAAACGCAGCGTCCTCAATGATAAAGCAAAGCCGCCCTAACTTTCAAGCGCGCCCATGGCGCCTCAGACACATAAATCTCACCGGGGGCAACGCACCCACGCGCCACCCCCGGTGAAATCCAAAAAACTACTTCACTTTCGCCAGCAAATCCTGCACCCGGCCCACCCCTTCGACCAGGTCAGCGTCGGACAGGGCGTAGGACATACGGATGAAACCGCTGGGACCGAAGGCTTCACCGGGAACCACCGCGACCTCGGCCTTGTCCAAAATCATGGCCGCCAGCTGGGAGGAGGACTCGATACGCTCCCCGTCCAAGCTACGCCCAAACAACCCCGTGACATCGGGATACACATAGAACGCACCGCGCGGCACGGGCACCTGCAAGCCGTCAATTTCGCGCAGCATCCGCACGATAGTCTGACGACGCTTGTCAAAGGCTTGACGCATCTGTTCCACCGCATCCAACGGCCCGTTCAACGCCGCGATGGCGGCCCGCTGGGCGATGTTGCACACGTTGGAAGTCAGGTGAGATTGGAGGTTCGTGGCAGCCTTGATGACGTCAGTCGGGCCGTGCATCCAGCCCAGACGCCACCCGGTCATGGCGTAGGACTTCGCCACGCCGTTGACAATGACGCAGGTGTCCGCCAGTTCCGGAACCAGTTTCAGAATGTGGGCGGGCTTAGCATCGTCATAGAGCAGGTGTTCATAGATTTCATCGCTGATGACCCACACGCCCTTTTCCACAGCCCACTGGCCGATGGCGGTCAGTTCCTCGGGAGTGTAGACCGTGCCGGTCGGGTTGGACGGCGAGCACATCAGCAGGACTTTGGTTCGCTCCGTGCGTTTCGCCTCCAGGTCCTCGGGCGTGACTTTGTAGTCCCGGTCAGCACCGGCGAAAACTTCCACCGGAGTGCCGCCGGCCAGGCGAATCGCCTCGGGGTAGGTGGTCCAATAGGGTGCGGGCAACAGCACTTCGTCGCCGGGATCGACGGTGGCGGCAAAAGACTGGAACACGGATTGTTTCCCGCCGTTGGTGACGATGACGTTGTTCGGGTCGATTTCGTAGCCGGAGTCGCGCAAGGTCTTGGCGGCGATGGCTTCGCGGGTGACCAGCATCCCTTTGCCTTGGGTGTAGTGGTGGTTCGCGGGGTCTTTACAGGCCGCCACGGCGGCTTCCACGATGTAATCGGGGGTCGGGAAATCCGGTTCACCAGCACCGAAGCCGATGACCGGCTTTCCGGCAGCTTTCAGTTCTTTAGCTTTACTATCGACGGCGAGGGTCGCGGACGGGGCAATGGCGGCAAGGCGCGCAGAAACACGATTTTTACTCATGTCCCCATTCTTGCACTTTTCACAAGGGCGGTGCACCGTTTTCGTCGGGTCCGGCCGGTTGGTTCGAGGTCGGCCGCGGCCGCTAAATAAACCTATTCCCGCAGTTCAGGGTCGCTATCGAGATCCCGCTTCACCGCGCGGGTCGTCCTGATGTAATAGAACGCAGCCGCCGCCACCATCACGATACTGACTACGATAGCGGGATAGTCCCGGTGTGCTGTAAGGGCAATGACTGTCAGCGTCACCGCCGCCACCACCGTGAATCCCAGCACCACGCGTGCCAGGAAGACGACACGATTGTACTCTTCACGAGTGCTGTGGGGCCGGCACTCTGGGCTGCAGGCAGTCGTTTCGTCAGGCCCGCCGGTCGCCGGCTGATCGTCGGGTAGTCCGCTGGTTCCTGCCAAAATTTCGCTCATAAGCCCAGCCTATCAAAACCGGCGAGCGGAAACGGGACGAAAGTCCGTCCCGTTCGCACGGTTTCCACAGGTTATCCACAAGCGCTGGGGACAGTTTTGCCGAGTTTATCGGGGAAATCGCGAATCTGTTTGTATTAACAAATACCTCGCCACCGTCACCGCGCTGAACTGGGCTTTCGCCGATTTTTTCCTGATATTACGCCATTTTTTCACCCTTTTATTAACCTGGACTTTACCTGCACTTTTCTGTTTACATTTCCGCAATCCACATTTTTTCCACAGGCCGTGTGCATAACTCGTTCGCACTAGGCGGCGGCCCGACGCAGGGTCGTTTGCCGCATTCGGCTCAGTGCCCCGGCCACATCACCGAGATCCGGTTCAAACAAGTCCGCATAGACATCGAGAGTCAACGAAGCCGAGGAATGCCCCAGCATGCGCTGCACCGCTTTCACGTTCGCTCCGGCCGAGACTGCCAAAGTGGCTGCGGTGTGGCGCAGGTCGTGAATGTGCAGCCCGCCCTGTCCGACCGCCAACGCCGCCATGTCGAAGTGCAGGCGCAGGTTGGACGCTCGCAGCGGGGTGCCGTGTTTTGTGGCAAACAGGAAATCGTCACCTCCACACGCCGCCCGAGTCAACACCCGCAAGTCCCGGCGCAAGAAATCCGGAATCGGCACGACTCTGGTGCGACCGTTCTTGGGAGTGCCGAACACTTGGCGCCCCGACACCTCCGACACCGCGCGTTCAATCCGGATCACGCGGCGTTCCAGGTCAACCGCAGCAGGGGTCAACGCCAGGGCTTCCCCGATACGCAACCCGGTGTACCCCAGCAAACGCACCAAAATTTCCAGCCGGTTACCGCCCAGCGCGGGGCTCTGCCCACCGCGCGACCGAGACAGCGAAGCAAACCCCACATCAATCGCCCCCGCCCGGGTCTTGCGCCGAGTCAGATACCCGCCACGACCCTTCTTGCGCAAAAACATTTGCCCCGAAGCACCGGGAAAAATGACCCCCGAGGGTTCGCGGCTCAACCGCCACCACCCAATCTCTAACGCCAGGGATTCCAGCTGCAGCACAGTCAAATAGCGGTGACGTCCGACCCGGCACACCGTCGGCAGCGGCACCCCGGCCGCCGCGTTGCTCTCGATGGCCCCCAAACGGTTAGCCAACGCCAGCACCTGCCCCACGATTTGATAGGCCTGCCGCACGCCAGTGGGGCTAACGCCCTGTTCCGCGAGCTTTGCGACCCAGGAAACGACCTGCAGATAACTGACCTGTTTCGGGGGCTGACCCCCAAATTCCAGGTTGACCGTGTTTAGCATCGACCGGTAACAAGCCCGGGTGGTCGGTTTTAAATCGACCCGGCTTTCCAACCAAATCCGGCCAAAATCGGCGAAAGTGCGCGGTTCGAAGTCGGCGCTTGGGTCGGTGTGTAACAGATTCTCCATGATTTTTCCCTTTCAGATAGGCATCTTCCCGAGGTTTCGGGCCCGGCGAGAGCCGGCTAAAGGGAAACGGTAGAATGTGAGGTCACTGAGGAGGAATAACTTGGCGAAAATTTTAGTGGGATTATCCGGCGGTGTGGATTCGGCCGTGGCGACCGCGCGCCTGCAAGCGGCCGGTCACGAGGTTTCGGGGTTCTTTATGCAGTTGGAGTCCCCCTCCCGTCCGTGGTCGCGGCCTGCCACTTCCGCCGAGCCGGTCGACGCCCTGGCTGACGCGCATCGGGTCGCGGATTTCTTGGGGGTCGAGCTGCAGGTGTGGGACTTGGCCGAGCGTTTCAACCGGGTCGTGATGGATTCGTTTGTGCAGGCTTATCGCGACGGTTTAACCCCGAACCCCTGCGTGCATTGCAACCGTTTCATCAAGTTCGGCTACGTCATCGAACGCGCCCTGCGGGAGGGTTTCGATTATGTCGCGACCGGCCACTACGCCCGGCTGTGGCGTCCCGGTCAGGCGGGGTTGATTCCGTCGGGTGTTCCCCAGACCGGTGCGAACGGCGCGTTTCCGGACTTTGCCTTGCTGCGCGGGTCGGCGATGGGCAAGGACCAAAGTTACGTGTTGGCGGGGGCGCGAGCCGCGGCGCTGGCACGAGCCGTGTTCCCGCTGGGGGACGTCACGGACAAGGCCGCCACCCGCGCTGAGGCTCAGGCGCTGGGGATTCCGGTGGCGGGCAAGCGGGATTCTTTCGACATCTGTTTCATCCCTGACAGGGACACGCGCGGCTTTTTACGCGGTTGCATCGGGGTGGCGCCCGGTCCGATTGTGGACGAGGACGGGGCGGTGGTGGGCTCGCATGACGGCGCTTTCCAATACACGGTCGGACAGCGCCGCGGCCTGCACATTCCTCGACCTCACGAGGACGGTGCTCCCCGTTACGTGGCGGGCACGGATCCGGAGACGAACACGGTGTTTGTGGCTCCCCGCCAGGCACTCACAGTCACGGAAATTCACGCCGGACCGACGGTGAACTGGCTGGTGGACCCCACCAGCCTGGGGCTCAGCGCAACTGGTGAGGGCGAGTTGGACCCGGCCGGGTTGACTATCCAGTTCCGCGCCCACGGCAAACCCGTCGCCCCGCGGGACGTGTGCCTGAAAGCCACGGACGGCGGAACCGAACTGCGGGTGGGGCTGCAGCCCGCCGATGAGGTCACCGGAGTGGCGCCGGGCCAATCCCTGGTGCTCTACCAGGAAAGCCCCCAGGGGGACCGCGTCATCGCCCAAGCGACCATCACCACCGCCGCAACGCCCTTGTGACCCCGCACATTATTTATGAAAAACGCCAGTGACTGAAATCGGGCGAACGCGGAAAACTCGGGGCCGAAAAAAGCCAGAATTACCCGCCACAACTTAGGCGAAGCTCATAAAGCCCCCCGCGCGAGACATTTTCCCGGTAATGTCGAGTCTATGACTGTCGAGAAGAAGGGGATGACACCGGCTTTTGCCCCCACTGACGTGGTCGCGGAGGAACCAAAACTCGACCCTCACCACTTGGGACCCACGATTACAGAATCAGGGGTCGCCTTTTCCGTCTATTCTCACCAGGCCACGGCGGTAGAGGTGTGCCTGTTCGACTCCCCGGACGAGAACGGGCACTACCAGTCCGAACGCCGGATTCGGCTGCGCGGTCCGTTCCGCGGGATTTGGCACGGCAACATTCGCGGCGTACGCCCCGGTCAAGTGTACGGTTATCGGGCTTACGGGCCGTGGAATCCTGACGCGGGAGTGTTTTTTAACCCGCAAAAGGTCCTGCTCGACCCCTACGCGAAAGCGATTACGCAGCCCCCCGTCCTCAGCCCGCAGCTTTACGCCCATCAGGTCGATGCCGAACTGAAGCCCGTGACCCGCGAACTCACTATGGATCCGCTGGATTCCGCGGACTATAACGCACTGTCGGTCGTGGTAAACACGCATTCTTTCCCGGTTGCGGATCGGCCGCGCACCTCGTGGCGACGCACCGTCATTTACGAAGCGCACGTCAAAGGTTTGACCCGGCAACTGCCCGGGATTCCCCCGGAATTGCAGGGCACCTATGCCGGTTTGGCGAACCCAGTCACCATTGATTACCTGAAAAATCTGGGCGTGACCGCCATTGAGCTGCTGCCGATTCACGCCAAGATGCCCGAACCGTTCCTGGCGGAACGTAACCTGAGCAACTATTGGGGCTACTCGACTTTGAGCTATTTCGCCCCCGAGCCGACCTACGCAACCGAAGCCGCCCAGCGTCGCGGCCCGCAGGCCGTCTTGGACGAGGTCCGCGGCATGGTTTCGCTGCTGCACCAAGCCGGTATCGAGGTCCTGTTGGACGTGGTTTATAACCACACCGCCGAAGGCGGCACCCTGGGGCCGTCCCTCAGCTTGCGTGGCTTGGATCCGCAATGCTACTACCTCTGGAATCACGGCTATCCCAACCAGATGGTGGACTTTACCGGGTGTGGCAACACGGTCGATTTCACGTCTACCGAGGCGGTGGCGCTGCTGCTGGATTCCCTACGGTATTGGGCCGGAGAAGTCGGGGTGGACGGTTTCCGTTTCGACTTGGGGGTGACTTTGGGGCGCAACCGGGAACAGTTCGCCATTCGTCATCCCTCTTTCGTGGGCATGGCGACCGACCCGGTTCTGGCTGGCTGCAAGCTCATCGCCGAGCCGTGGGACATGGGTCCGAACGGGTGGCAAACCGGGAACTTCCCCTCGCCTTTTGCGGACTGGAATGACCGCTACCGCGACGGCGTCAGGGGTTTTTGGCTCACCGACGCAGCGGCCCTGTCCCACGGGCGTCACGCGCATGGCCCGCACGAGCTCGCTACCCGCGTCTCCGGGTCGGCTGACCTGTACGGTTCCAACATCGCTGAATATAACCGCGGTCCGGGAGCGTCCATCAACTTTGTGGCCGCCCACGACGGCTTCACCCTGGCCGACCTGGTGACTTTTGATCACAAGCACAACGAAGCCAACCTGGAAGGCAACCGGGACGGGACGAACAACAATAATTCGTGGAACCACGGCCACGAGGGCCACGTGCTGAGCGGTAAAGAACTTGGGGACGAAGACTTGCCCGGCGCTGCCGCGGAAAACGCTCCCGACCCGCAGTCCGGTGAAGGCTTCTCCCCTCGGTTTAGCCGCATGAATCCTACGACCCCTTTCCACGGCGACCCGCTGAACCAAACCCAGATGGTCAAAGTTGCCTTGAATCGGCTGAAAACCTTGCGGAACTTGTGGGGAACCCTGGCGATTAGTTCCGGCACTCCCATGATTTTGGCCGGGGACGAATTCGGGAACTCACAGAACGGCAATAATAACGCCTACTGTCAGGACGGGCCGATTTCCTGGCTGGACTGGCAATGGCAACCCTGGCAAAAGGGACTGTTTGAAACTGCCCGCTACCTGCTGCATCTGCGCGCCGAACACCCGGTTATGCGTCCCGACGCGTTTGCCTCCGGGATGCCGCAAGCCGGCGATAAACTCCAGGACCTCTCGTGGTACAACCGCGAAGGCGAACATTTGACCCCTGGCGCCTGGCACGATCCGGGCAACCGCGTGCTCCAGATGCTGCGTTCCGGGGCGCCCTGGGACGACGTGGATTTGCTGGTCATGATTAACGGAACCAAGGATGAAGTCCAGATTAATCCCCCGCCGGCACGTTCCCGCGTGTTTAGGCTGGTGTGGGATTCCACCTGGCCCGATCCGAGTGCCCGTGAAGGCGGCGCGGCGGAAAAGTTGCAGCTGTTGACCGGTTTGAACTCCGCTGTTCCCTCTGAACGGCACCAAGAGACGAACGACCCGGTCGCGCTGTTCGCCGAGGAAGTCGGGGTCACTCCCGGTTCCGGGATTCGTCTGGCCGAAGTCATTTCCGAGCTGCCCGTGACGGTGCGCGGCATGAGGTCAAAAATGGCGCCGTTCTCGATGCGGATTTTCTTTGCCGAAGTGCCGGACAACCCCTCCGGGGACGAGAAAATCGATTTGCTGAACACCTTGCGCAAGATCCAACGGCACTAGGGCGTTGCGTCGGGGTTCGTTGCGTCGGGGTTCGTCGCGTAAGGTCGACGTGACCTGCGGTGTTGCGGTGTCGTACGCTACTGTGGCGATGTCCGGACTTGTGCGGCGGGCGAACTGACGCAAACGCGCACTATCAGAGTTAGCGCACAAGTGAGGTCGGGTCGCTGGTGACGTGACCGACCGAGCCGCCGGACGCGCTCGCGACCCGCGCTAGTGGACGTACCGCAAAACCGGCGTGACCTGCGGTGTGGTGGCGACAAACCCGGCGAGCCTCCGGACGCACTCGTGACCCGCCCTTGTGAATAAACCTCCGAACGCGCTGGCGACCCGCGCTTGTGAACGCGCCTACTCGTCTAACAGATAGTCGCGGCGCCCCAACCGCTGCGGATTAGCTTTCGCGGGCGAGGACGGATAGGGCTTGTTCTCCCCCGCCGCCCCGGAACGCCCTTTGAACTCGCCGGCCCGGAAAGAATCTTCCCCGACCTCATAAGCCCATTCCAGCAGCATATCCGTCGTCTCATCGACCAGCTCATCGCGGGTTTCCGGGCTCACCGACGCATCCTGGTTGTCCAGGTTGATAATCCACAGGGCGCGTTCCACCATCCGGTCGGCCACGGCCTGGGCATGGTCGCGGCGCCGAATCAAGTCCTCTGGCTTCTTGTCGTCCGGTTCCATCAGACCCCGTAGTTCATTCCCATAGCGGTCTTCATTTCACGCAGCACATCGCTGGATTCGTCGCGGACTTTTTCGTTGCCGCGCGCCAACACGCTCCACAGGTAGCCTTCGTCGCGCATCAGTTCGGCGCGGCGCTGACGCAGCGGGCGCAAGTGTTCGTTCAGCGCCTCGGTCACCAGGGCTTTCAGCGCCCCACCGCCGCCCGCACCGATTTCCGCGGCGATATCCTCGGGCGTCCGCCCGGTACACAGCGAGGCAACGAGCAGCAGGTTCGACACTTCGGGACGGTGGACGGGGTCATAAGTGATTTGACGGTCGGAATCGGTCACGGCCTTTTTCAGGATTTTTGCGGTGTCGTCCTCGCTGGCGCGCAGCTCCACCGTGTTGTGCCGCGACTTGCTCATCTTTTGGCCATCGGTGCCGAGGATCATCGCGCCCTGCCCCAGCAGGCCCTGCGCCATCGGCAACACGCCGCGCCCGGTCTTTTTGCCAGTCTTGGGGTCGCGCTGCGGGTAACGTTTGTTGAACCGCTTGGCGACCACGCGGGTTTGCTCCAGGTGCGGCAGCTGATCCTGACCCACCGGCACCAGGTTCGCCTTGGCACACAGGATGTCCGCGGCCTGATGCACCGGGTATGTCAACAGCAGCCCGGACATGGGACGCTCGGCGGCTTCCAGCTCGGCTTTCACCGTCGGGTTGCGGTGCAGCTCCGCCTCGGTTACCAGGGACAGGAAAATGACCAGCATTTCGTGAATGGCCGGAATCTGAGAATGGCAGAAAATCGTGGATTTTTCGGGGTCAATCCCCGCCGCTAGGTAATCCGCCACCAGGTTCAACACGTATTCGCGCACGTTGCCGAGGTTGTCCCGATCGGTGATGACCTGGTAGTCCGCGATGAGCACAGTCGTGTCGATGCCCAGGTTCTGCAGGTCCACCCGCGTTTTCAAGGTGCCGAAATAGTGCCCGATGTGCAGGAATCCGGTGGGCCGGTCGCCCGTCAGAATGCGGTACTTTCCAACGTTTCCCGCCGCGATGTCGGCTTCAATCGCTTTCGAGGTTTCCTGAGCAGCTTTCAAGGTGGCGCGGATTTCCGTCTCGCTGGCCGCCAGGTTTTCGTCTTTCGTCGTTTCTTCACTCACCGTTTAAGTCTAACCCACTGCAGCCGGATGGCAGTTTCTAAAATACGCGTATGATATAGTTAATTGTGTCTGTAAGAATCCGCTCTTCTGAGACGTATTAGGGGCGTAGGCACTGTACTATGCCCTGCGAGATTCAGAAGTTATCAATAGGATGAGTTTGGAATTCATCCACCCAACAAGTTAGGAAACACAAACATGAAGAAGTCTGTTTTGACTTTCGGGGCGGCAGCGGCTGCCCTGGCTATGACCGTGCCGATGAGCGCGGTGGCGGCTGACGCGCAACGTTACGCCGGAGACAACCGGTACGAGACTGCGATTCAGGTGGCCAAGGCTTTCGGCACTGCCGATACGGTGTACTTGGCTCGCGGCGACGAACAGGTTGACGCGGTGGCTGGCGGCAAACTGCCCGGCGGCCCGGTTCTCTTGCTCAACAATAACGATGGAGTGAAAGCCCTGGTCAAAGCGACCATTGCGGAGCTGAAAACCAAGCACGTGGTGGTTCTTGGCGGTGTTGCTGGAGTCAGTGACGAGGCCGCCAAGGCAGTTTCTGGAGACATCACTTTTGAGCGCGTCAGCGGGGCTACCCGCTACGACACGGCAGTTGCCATTTCTAAGCGGCTGCACCCGACGGATAACGATGGCTCTAAGGTCTACCTAGCTAATGGCATGACTTTGGTTGATGCCTTGGTGGGGGGTCAGATGCCTGACAAGGGTCCAATCTTGCTGACCAACGGCTCCGGCACTTTGCCCGCCTCTACCGCTGCCGAAATTAAGCGTTTGCAGCCCAAGGAGGTCGTGGCTCTGGGCGGTAAGTCTGCCGTGACCGCATCGGAGCTGAGTGCCGCGGCGAAGCTTGGCAAGGGCGATGCTACGGAAGCCACAGCCATGGCAAAGGCCGACCTTGAGAAAGCTTCACGGCAGGCTCACATGGCCCTAGAGGGTTGGTACACGGTCGACAAGGGCACTGACCTCGAGGCATTTGCGACCAAGGCTAGCTTAGATGCTGCTAAGAAAGCTGCTGTAGAGACCACCTTCCCGAAGGTTCTGCCCAGCGATATCGCCAGCGATGCCGGTACGGAAAAGATTTTCTCTGTTGACGGGGCCGGCGCACCGGGCACTCAGGCTGATGCCCTCGCGGCTGCCAAGGACACCACGGATGCCATGACCTTCTTGGGTCAAGCGGCGATTGACGCAAAGAATCAAGCCGACCCCAAGCTGACAGATGTGCAAAAGGCTGAATCCACAGTAGAACTCAAGAAGGTTCAGGCTGCTCTAACCGCCGCTGACAAGGCTAAGAAAGACGGCCCGACCCAGGCAGCTATTGACAAGTACGCAGCCAGCGCCAAGGAAATGCGCATCGGCGGAAATACTCGTTTCGAGACTGCTGCGCTTATCGCTGAAGCTGCCTACCCCGGTGGCAAGGACGCAAAGTTTGTTTACGGCGCTAACGGCACCGCTTTCGCGGACGCTTCCGTAGCCGGCTACTTGGACAACAAGGCTAAGCTGCAAGGTCCCGTGGTCCTGGTCAGCAAGGAAACAGCTCCTCTGGTGACCTCTGAGTACGTCAAGAAGGCGAAGAAGTCGGCTGTCAAGGACTTCAAGGGCATCGGCGGCAAGGGTGTCATTTCTGACGCTGTGCTGATTTCTCTGGATACCTTGCTCGGTTAGGTTTCTCTTAGTTTGGGGGGCGGCTGCGGCCGCCCCCCAACTTTCTTAACCTCTGTCTGGCGCCCTAAGCCTATCTGCGGCTCCCCGAACCTAGATTGAATCAGCACCAAGCGACTCACCTCCGAGCCTCCCTGCCCTGGACCTCAGCACATCCCCAAAGCGACCGAAATCCGAGATTAAATCGGGGTAGCTGACATATATAACCACCAACCCCGGTCTAATCCCCAAATAGCCACACCCCACGTTCGCAAACCCCGAAAACCACCACCCGGGCTTGTGACCCCGCTCGCGAGACACGAAAAACCGGCGTCACCGTAACGGCGACGCCGGGAAGCTTGTGAAAAACCGCTTAGCGGGTTTCCTTATGCGACGTGGACTTCTTGCAGCGCGGGCAGTACTTGTTCAGCTCCAAGCGATCCGGGGTGTTGCGCCGGTTCTTCTTGGTGATGTAGTTGCGCTCCTTGCATTCAGAGCACGCCAACGTAATCTTCGGGCGAATGTCTTTCGATTTTGCAGCCACTGTTTTACTTCTTTCTAATCGCTTATCCCCTGCGGTTACCCGTTTCGGGTTCGTAGCGGGGGAGGGATTCGAACCCTCGACCTCACGATTATGAGTCGTGCGCTCTCACCAACTGAGCTACCCCGCCTCGCTGCTCAGCGGCGCGAACCGTCAAGCGTGAAGCGAGCCCCGGCAGAGAATCGAACTCTGGACCTTCTCCTTACCATGGAGACGCTCTGCCGACTGAGCTACCGGGGCAACGAAAGTTTAGTTTACAGGATTCTACCGCTCGTGACAAACTGAACTAGGTAAGCGGCTCGGGCCGGATTTCGGTGGGTTTGTCGGCTAAACCCGTAACGAGTTCGTTGGGTTCGGGCGCACAAGTACGTTGCGGGGGTCTCGGTGTTTTTATGGCGGTTCCGGGTGGGGTGTGCTGCGACGATTTTTCTGAGCTGCGCTGCGGCCGTCGTGGTGGTTGCCTCGTTTCAGCGCTATTTGGGAACACTGGGTTCGGTGAGCGGACAAAAAAGTTAGAATAATCCTCATGAAGCAAGAACCCGATGACGCGACGGCCCCGGATTCCTCACACTCGCCGAGCCCAGCGCCAACGCCCGCGCCGGACGTGGCGGCGAACCCGGCAGAGGTGGCCAGCGCGACCTCCCTTGTGAACCCAGCAGAAACGGCCGATACGGAAACCCCGGACGCTTGCGCAACCCGGCCCAGCATCCCCACCCTCGTGCTGCTAATCGTGCTGGCGGTCATCGCGATGGCGGCGAGCGCGGAACTGGTGCTGTCCGAAATCCAGACGCTGAAACAGCCCACGGCGCATCTCGGATGCGATTTGAATCCGCTGATTGGCTGCTCCGCTTCGCTGACGACCTGGCAGGCTCACCTGCTGTTTGGCATCCCTAACGCACTGGTCGGAGTCGGTTTGTTCGCCGGTTTGGCAGGCGTGTTCATGGCTTGGTTCGGCGGGAGGGTGCCACGCTGGCTGGTGGTGCTGATCGAGGCGGGACTGACCGCAGCGCTGGCGTTGATTGTATTTTTCCTGCACCAATCCATTTTTGAGTTCACGAAGTTGTGCCCGTTCTGTTTTATCGTCTGGATGTGCACAATCATCCTGTGGGTGCAGCTCGGAGCGGCGCTGATGCGGCTCGGCTGGCTGTTTCCCGACACCGGGTTCGCCCGCGTTTGGGTGGCGCAACGCTGGCTTATTACCGCGATTATCTTGCTTTTGATAGTCTTGGTGGTAGCAGTGACGCTATCAGACAAACTTGTTTACTTATTCTGACCGAAAGGCGAAGCGGTGCGGAGAGAACTTACCGACGAAGAGGAACAATTTTTAGAGACCATCCGCACGATGCTATTGGCTCGCCCACGCGCTTACGCCGATGCCAGCCGGGAAAATATGCATCGGCTGGCGCGCTTTGCCCAAGCTTTCCTGGCGGCGCCGATGTCGCTCAATAGTCTGGTGGGGCCCGTTTGTCGGACCGGTACTGTTTGCGACTGGCTGGGAGTGTCCCGCCAAGCGATTATGAAAGCAGTGCGGGACGGGCGCCTGTTGGGGTTCCGGACTCTGGATCGGAAGTGGGTTTACCCGACTTGGCAGTTCTCCTCGCCCCAGGCTTACGCGAACTGCGTGCGGATGTTGCCGCCGATTGTGGATATTTTGGATTCGCGCGGCTTGGATGATTTTGCCCGGGCCAAGTGGTGTTTTGCGCGCAACGCTCTGCTGGCGAAGGTAGCGGCAGGTTCGGAACCGCCCGGTCCACAAGCCGAATGGCCCTCGCCCGAAGGCTGGATTCGCAACGCGAAACCGCTGGAAGATTTGATTGATGCCGCCAAGAAAGCGACACCGGCTCCCCCTGATTCCGGCGAGGATTTGCCGACCCCGCGACTAGCGGACATCACGCTCACGGATTTAGCTTGAAATCCGCTACACTGTATAGGCGCCCGGGCGAGTGGCGGAATTGGTAGACGCGCAGGATTTAGGTTCCTGTGTCTTTGACGTGGGGGTTCGAGTCCCCTCTCGCCCACTACTGTTTGTTACCTGCCGCTTTTGTTACACTCTGTAAGCGCGCGAGGTCTGGCGGCGTTCGGGGGGATGCCTCTCAGTCGCAGAAATGGGGTCCCGTTCTGTTTTTCTAAGCGGGCAAGCCGCTAAGAAAAACTACGAACACCCATATGCTCC
>NZ_CABTWO010000024.1 GCF_902488535.1 uncultured Mobiluncus sp. | reverse complement strand
GTAGCTGCCATTATTGGCAGCTACGACCCTATTTTCACCTTTAATCCACGCACACCCCGAAACCCACCAACCGGCAACGGTTAAAATCACCTGAAGGGCTCCTCTGAAAAAAGCTTTGAGGCGGGGATATATGATTGACTCTGTGATGAATACCGAATTGCCTGAAGTTTCTGCAATCCCTGTGCCGCCTGCGGACGGACCGAAAACCCGCGTGCGGTTCTGTCCCTCTCCGACCGGCACCCCCCACGTCGGCATGGTGCGCACCTGCCTGTTCAACTGGGCTTATGCGCGTTCCCAAGGGGGGACTTTCGTGTTCCGCATTGAGGACACCGACTCAGCGCGCGACTCCGAAGAATCCTTTAACCAGATTCTCGAATCGCTGGACTGGCTGGGCTTGGATTGGGACGAAGGCATCAACGTGGGTGGCCCGCACGGACCTTACCGCCAATCAGAGCGCATGGATATCTATCGCGAAGTGGCTGGTCAGCTGCTAGAAGCGGGCTTTGCGTATGAATCTTTCTCGACTCCTGAGGAAGTCGAGGCGCGTCACCGCGAACGCGGCGAGGATCCGAAGCTGGGCTACGACGGCTTCGACCGCGACCTCACCGCTGCCCAGCGCGAGGCATACCTAAAAGAAGGCCGTAAACCTGTGTTGCGTCTGCGAATGCCGGACGAGGACATCACCTTCACCGACCTTGTGCGCGGCGACATTACATTTAAGGCTGGCTCCGTACCCGACTACGTCATCGTGCGCGCCAACGGTGAGCCGCTCTACACCCTGGTGAACCCAGTAGACGATGCGCTGATGGAGATTACTCACGTCCTGCGCGGCGAGGACCTGCTGTCCTCCACCCCCCGCCAAATAGTGCTCTACCGGGCGCTTTACGCCCTGGGGGTGGCGAAGTTCATGCCCTATTTCGGGCACCTGCCTTACGTGATGGGCGAGGGAAATAAGAAGCTCTCCAAGCGGGACCCGGAATCGAACTTGTTGCTGCATAAACAGCACGGCATTATTCCCGAAGGCCTGGTCAACTACCTGGCGCTGCTGGGTTGGGCATACGCCGCGGATAACGATATTTTCAGCCGCGAACAGATGGCTCAGGCTTTCGACATCCGTGCGGTAAACCCGAATCCGGCCCGCTTTGACCTTAAGAAATGCAACGCGATTAATGCCGAGCATATCCGCCTGCTGGACGAGTCCGATTTCACCCGTCGGACGGTGCCGTTCCTGGCAGCAGCCGGTTTAGTCGAGGCAGAAGAATACGATTCCCTGAGCCAGGCGCAACGTGCCGTGCTGGATCAGGCGGCACCGCTGGCGCAAACCCGCATCCAGCAGCTGGATCAGCTCCCGGGACTGATTGGGTTCCTGTTCCGTGATGAAGTGGAATACGACGAAAAGGCCGTCTCGAAGTTGAAAGGTGAGCCCGCCGCGATTCTGGAGGCGGCTGCCGAGGCCTTGGAAACCGCAGGTGACCAGGCATTTGCCGACGCTGAGACAATTCACGAGGTCTTGAACGCGGCGCTGATCGACGGCTTGGGAGTCAAGCCGCGCATAGCTTTTGCGCCGCTGTTCGTGGCCGTAACCGGTACAAATGTATCCATCCCGGTTTTTGACTCCATGTGTATCCTGGGGAAGCAGGAAACTCTGCGGAGAATCAGGAAATTTATCGATTTCTTAGGTTAACTTTCCCTGCAGGGGGAGTTTTTCTTGATAATTCTCTAAAAAGCCCCAATTTTCCTTGATATTTTAATATACTTAACTCCGATAGTCCGACACTATCCGATTGACACGGATGTGAATAATCAGGAGTTACAAGTGAAAACAAAGAAGCTTTCTGTCGCTATGAAGACCCATCTCATAGTACTGCTTGCGGCAGTGCTGATGGGGCTGATGTTGATTTACATGGTCATCTCACTGCAGGCATACCGGGGAGTATTCCAAAAAGAGGTTGCCAGCTTTGACGAAGTAGAATTGGTCGAAGACGCCAGAATCAACTGGTCTAATCTTCGTTCCCAAGACATTATGTTGCTCACCCAGCTGCAAGCTGGAAAGATTGGGAACCTGAGCGGCTCTGGCGATACCGTCAACGAGGTCAACGAGTTGCTGGGTAAGGTCAATGATGGCCTTGGCAGTCTCGAAAAGGCTCCGTTGACCAGCGAGCAAAAAGCCTTGGTCGCGGATATGCGCTCCGCCGCGGAAGACTATTCCACAGCGTGGAGTCAGTTCACCCAAAATGCGGCCGGCGACGAAGCCCAGGCCGCGGATGCCTCGAATGTCTTTAGTAAGTTCCAAGAAGAAAATGGTTTCGTTTTCGCGGACAAGTCTCGTGCTCTGTTGGACACTTACCAGGCCGAACGCGAGGCTTCCGCACAGGCGCGAGCCACTACCGAAGGCACCACCATCATTATCTCTATCGTTATCCTTGTTGTTGGGGCGGTGTTGGTTTTCTTGATGGTGCGTTTGCTGGTAGCTCCTATGATTAAGTCGGTTCGCTCCCTCTCCGCTGGAATGGACAAACTGACGGAAGGCGACTTCACCGCCGAGGTGCAGCGTCACAGCAGAGATGAGGTCGGCGATATGGGCGACCACTTCAACGAGGCTATGGGCGGCTTGCGTCAAAGCCTCACCGTAACCATCGGGACGGCAGAGAACGTCGGCAAGATTACCGAAGGGATTGGGGAAGGCTCTCGCGGAGCAGTGGGTGCTACTCAGAAAGCTACCGACTACATTAACAGCGGGGCGGCGGCAGCTGAGCAAGTTTCCCGCTCTATTCAAACCGTCGCCGCCGGTGCGGAGGAAATGAGCGTATCGATCAAAGAAATCTCTTCCAACGCCAACGCGGCTGCCGGAGTGGCCAAGGAAGCTTCGGAAGTCGCCCAGCAAACGAATGAAACCGTGGCTAAACTCGGCGAGTCTTCTCGCGAGGTTGGCGAGGTCATCGAGACGATTACGGCGGTAGCGGAACAGACGAACCTCCTGGCTCTGAACGCGACTATTGAGGCCGCACGAGCGGGAGACGCCGGACGAGGCTTTGCCGTGGTCGCTAGTGAGGTCAAGGACTTGGCGGCGGAAACGGGACGAGCCACCGAGGAAGTCGCCGTGAAGGTCGAGCAGATTCAGACGGACACCGAGGCCGCGGTAGCCGCCATCGAAGAAATCTCTAACATCATCGCCTCCATCAATGATTACCAGACCACCATTGCGGCGGCGGTTGAGGAACAGACCGCCACGACCAATGAAATGAGCCGGTCGGTTTCGGAGGCTGCTGACGGTTCCACCACCATTGCGGAAAATGTTGCGGATATCGCCCGCAACACCACGAACTTGGCTGACAGATTCGCTGATGTGGACCAAAAGATGGGCGTGCTGGCCACGGAGTCGCACGACTTGGTTACCCGCCTCAATGAGTTCAAACACTAGGGAGGACGATTGTGACTACGGATTTGCAAAGTACAGCGAACTCGAATACTGGAGAAAAGAAAATGAGTGATGCGGCTGTTAAGAAAGCTGGTAAAGCCCGGGTTAACGCCAAAGGAAAGAAAATGCGGCGGATGCCCTTGGTAGTTCAGATTGGCGCTATCGGAGTTTCCGGTATCGCCGGCCTGCTGGTGATGCTGTTGCTGTTCGTGGTGGGGGTGCGCATCTATGGCAACTCCACGGAAACCTATGTTGCTGAACAGACTCAGGTTGAGGCGGCTCAGGCGATGCACTATGACATGACCCGCCTCATCGCTTCGGAACGCGAGCTCAAACGGATTGGCACGTCCCAGACCATCAGTCCCGAAGCGCGTGATGGCTTGATGAAGGCGGCTACTGAGAACGTTAAGCACTTCATGGAGCTGACCGACCAGCGCTTGGAGGAAATGTCAAAGATTAAGGATCAGAACATCGCCCCGCTGGTGGCTCAGGCTACAGATGTGATGAAGAAGTTTGAAGCTGAGGTCAACCAGATTACCGAACTGGTCAACCAGGGTAAGGGCGAAGAAGCCGCGGCTATTGATGTGCTGGATTTGGCTAATCAGCTCAGCGACCTGGTCCCGCAGATTGTTAAGGGATTGGAATCCAAGATGGATGCCGCTACCCTGCAATCACAGACGGTTGCTACGATTGTCTTGGTTGTCATGTGCGTCGTCTACCTGGTGGTGCTGGTTATTGCGCTGCTGATTGGGTTCTTTGTGCGCCGTGTGCTGCGCAAGACCGTGGCGAACACGGGCGATTCCATCGAGTCGTTGTCGAAGGGCGACATGACCGATGAAGCTGAGATGCTGATGAATGACGAGCTTGGCGATGTGGCGATGAAACTCAATGAGAGTTTGGCGACCCTGCGTCAAGTCGTGGGTTCTGCAGCCGCGATGGCTCGGAAGGTCAATTCGGTGGCTAAGGATGTCGGCGACGGCATCGATGAGGGCTACAAGGAGACCGAGGAAGTCATCGCGCAGACGCAGGTTGTGGCCGGTGCTGCCGGAGATGTGACGCAGTCGATTCAGACCGTGGCTGCGGGCGCCGAAGAAATGGGTGCCTCGATTCGCGAAATCTCTTCCAACGCCAACGAAGCCGCGAGGGTGGCGAATGAAGCGACGGAAGTCGCGAAGCGCACCAGTGAGACGGTGTCGAAGCTCGGGGTGTCCTCGCGTGAAATCGGTGACGTGGTGAACACCATTACCGCTATTGCCGAACAGACGAACCTGCTGGCCCTGAACGCTACTATTGAGGCCGCTCGTGCCGGGGACGCCGGTAAAGGCTTCGCGGTGGTGGCTGGCGAGGTCAAGGATCTGGCCCAGGAAACCGGTAAAGCTACCGACGACATCACCGCCAAGATTACGGCTATCCAGGCGGATACGGATGGTGCGGTGGCAGCAATCGAAAAGATTTCTGACATTATCAACCAGATCAACAACTACCAGACCACTATCGCGGCGGCTGTGGAAGAACAGACTGCCACTACGAACGAAATGAGTCGTTCTGTGGCAGAAGCTGCGACCGGCTCGGCTTCCATTGCGGAAACCATTTCCCAATACCAAGAGATTGCTCAGGAAGCCGGCAAGGGTGTGGAAACTCTCCAACACGCTTCGGACGAATTGGTCGAGGCCTCACAAGCGATGTATGACAACATTTCGATGCTGGTTTACGAAAAGAAAGGCGAGGCCGATAACTTGCCAAATGCCTAACTACTAGGGTAACCTTGACACTCGGTGCGAAAATCTCGACAGAGACTTTTGCACCGAGTGTTATGGGGTATGGTGTAACGGCAGCACTAGTGATTCTGGTTCACTCAGTCTAGGTTCGAATCCTGGTACCCCAGCGCCCCCATCGTCTAGCGGCCTAGGACATCGCCCTCTCACGGCGGTAACATGGGTTCAAATCCCATTGGGGGTACTACCTCTTGGAAGAGGTCTCAAACTGCATAAATGTTTGCCAAAACTGCGCGGAAATCGCGCAGTTTTTTGGTTACACCCTTCCGATCGCCAGACGCTGGAACTGGAAAACTGATTGAAAACTATAAATTCGTACCGGTGTGCCGTATCCGAATCGACAGGAGACAATCGTTTTGTGACGAGGTCACAAGGGCGTGGGGCGGACAGCCGGGTTACTCCTCGTCGCGGCGCAGGAATTCGCTCAAGCGGTTGGCGGCGGCGACGACGGCGGTGCCGTGGGTGCGGCCGGGCTGGCGGCCCAAACGTTCGATGGGTCCCGAGACAGATACGGCGGCGACGACGCGTCCGGTCGCGCCGCGGACCGGGGCGGACACGGAGGCGACGCCGGGTTCACGTTCCCCAACCGATTGCGCCCAGCCGCGCCGACGGACTTCTGAAAGCATAGTGGCGTTGAAGGCCGCCCCGCGCAGCCCCCGGTGCAGGCGTTCGGGTTCCTCCCACGCGAGCAAGATTTGGGCGGCGGATCCGGCCTGCATAGTCAGGGTTGCCCCCACCGGAATCGAGTCGCGCAAACCGATGGGTCGTTCGGCGGCGGCCACGCAAATCCGCTGGTCGCCTTGACGGCGATACAGTTGGCAAGACTCGTGAGTATGGTCGCGTAAGGCAGCCAGCACCGGGGATGCGACACTCAGAAGTCTGTCGTCCCCGGCTGCTCCAGCCAGTTCCGCCAAGCGGGGTCCCAATGTGAAGCGACCTTGGGAGTCCCGGGCCAGGAAGCGATGATGCTCCAAAGCTACCGCCAGGCGATAAATGGTGGGCCGGGCCAAATGCGTGGTGTCCACCAGTTGAGCCAGGGTCGCGGGACCGGACTCCAAGGTCGAGAGAATCAGTACTGCTTTGTCGAGTACCCCTACACCGGAATATGCGCTAGACTTGTCCATAACTTGATATTGCCATCTCACAATGTGAAATGCAAGTTGGCTGGTGATACCGGGTAAACATTGATAACAACAGGAAAACCCGCGGAACCCCGCACCGTCCCAAACGGGCGAATGTTCCGGACTGCGCAACGAAAAGAGGCAAAAATGGGTGAGACGCTTGCACAAAAAGTATGGCGCGACCACGTGGTGAAAAAAGGGGAAAACGGAGCGCCGGATTTGCTCTATATAGACCTGCAGCTGTGCCACGAAGTGACCAGTCCGCAAGCCTTTGACGGGCTGCGCCAAGCCGGGCGGAAGGTGCGCCGCCCCGAACTGACGCTAGCCACTGAGGACCACAACACCCCGACAACAGACATTGACCGTCCCATCACCGACCCGACCTCGGCACTGCAGATTGATACTCTGCGGAAAAACGCGGCCGACTTCGGGCTCCGCCTCCACTCTCTGGGTGACGCTGACCAGGGCATTGTCCACGTGGTCGGACCGCAGCTGGGGCTGACCCAACCGGGAATGACCGTGGTCTGCGGCGACTCGCACACGTCTACCCACGGGGCTTTTGGGGCGCTGGCTTTTGGAATCGGAACCTCGGAGGTCGAGCACGTACTGGCGACTCAGACCCTGCCGCTGGCTCCTTTCAAAACGATGGCAATCAACGTTTCCGGTCACTTGAAACCGGGTGTGACCTCGAAAGACTTGATTTTGGCAATTATCGCGAAAATCGGCACCAACGGCGGGCAAGGTTACGTCTTGGAGTACCGCGGCTCCGCGATTGAGGAGTTGTCGATGGAAGCGCGGATGACAATTTGCAATATGTCCATCGAGGCCGGGGCGCGTGCCGGCATGATTGCCCCGGACGACACGACTTTTGCGTACTTACAAGGCCGTCCGCACGCCCCCGAGGGAGCGGATTGGGACGCTGCCGTAGCGTACTGGCGAACCCTCCCGACCGACGCGGACGCCCAGTTTGACGCCGAGGTCGATATTGACGCCGATGCCCTCGAACCATTCGTGACCTGGGGCACCAACCCGGGCATGGGGGTGGCGTTGAGCGGGGAAGTGCCTGACCCCGCCGCGCTGAGTGACGAAACCGCACGCCTGACTGCGGAAAAGGCCCTGGCATACATGAATTTGCAGCCCGGCACAAAAATGCGTGACATCAAAGTGGACACGGTGTTTATCGGCTCGTGCACGAACGGGCGCCTGGAGGACTTGCGTGCCGCCGCCGAGGTCGTGAAGGGCCATCACAAGAGCCCGGACGTGCGTGTGCTGGTGGTGCCGGGGTCCGCGCGGGTGCGTCTGCAGGCGGAACGGGAAGGCCTCGATCAGATTTTCCGCGATTTTGGTGCCGAATGGCGCAACGCCGGTTGTTCCATGTGCTTGGCGATGAACCCGGACAAACTCGCGTCCGGCGAGCGTTCAGCCTCGACGTCCAACCGCAACTTTGAGGGCCGCCAAGGCAAAGGCGGGCGCACCCACCTGGTGAGTCCGCTGGTCGCCGCCGCTACCGCGATTCGCGGCACCCTCAGCGGCCCCAACGACCTATAGATTCAGCTTTAAGAAAAAGGAAAAACAAATGGAAAAGTTTACGAAACACACCGGCGTGGGAGTTCCTCTACAGGTCACGAACGTGGATACCGATCAGATTATCCCCGCGGTTTATTTGAAACGCGTAACGAAAACCGGGTTCGATGACGCACTGTTCGCCGCCTGGCGCACGGACCCGAAGTTCGTGCTGAATCAAGAGGCTTACCGGTCGGGCACCGTTTTGGTGGCGGGTAAGGACTTTGGCACCGGTTCCAGCCGTGAGCACGCGGTGTGGGCGTTGCGCGATTATGGTTTCAAAGTCATTCTTTCGCCGAAATTCGCCGATATTTTCCGGGGTAACGCCGGGAAACAAGGTTTGGTGACCGGGGTCATCAGTCAAGCCGACTGCGACCGACTCTGGGAGATTCTGCAAGCCAATCCGGGGGCGGAGGTTTGCGTGGATTTGGAGGCGCGTACCGCCAGCGTAGGGGATTTCACCTGCAGTTTTGCTATAGATGATTACACGCGTTGGCGTTTGATGGAAGGTCTGGACGATATTTCGTTGACCCTGCGTGACGAGGAGGCCATCGCCGCCTACGAAGCGCAGCGCCCGTCCTTTAAACCCAAGACGCTACCGGCCAAACACCTGCCACCAGAGCCGGTTCAATCCGCTCGTCCCGTGAACTAGAGCCAGGCACGGCGACCCTAAGCGGTGTGCGAGCATCGCGGGGTAAAATAGGAGGAACCTATTGAGTTGACGGAAGGAAGCCGATGTCGGTTTTGCAGGTGAATGGCGGGCGACCGCTGCAGGGAGAGATAACCGTGCGGGGAGCCAAGAACCTGGTCCCCAAAGCCATGGTGGCCTCGTTGCTTTCCCCGGAAACATCCCAGCTGGCATCCGTGCCGGACATTCGCGACGTCGAAGTGGTCACGAAACTGTTGAACCTGCACGGGGTCGAGGTCGATTTCGACAAAACCGAGGGTGTGCTGACGATGAATCCCGCCAAGGTCGCCGCGGCTGCGGTGCATGACATCGACCGGCACGCCGGCTCGTCGCGTATCCCCATTCTGTTGTGTGGGCCGCTGCTGCACCGGTTGGGCCAGGCGATTATTCCGAATCTGGGTGGTTGCAATATCGGCGGGCGGCCCATCGATTTTCACCTCAATACTTTGCGGGCTTTCGGCGCGGAAGTCGAGAAACTCCCCAATGGCATCCATCTTTCCGCACCAAACGGGCTGGAGGGTACGAAAGTCGAGCTGCCGTATCCGAGCGTGGGCGCCACCGAACAAACCCTGCTGACTGCGGTGCGGGCGCGGGGCATCACCGAGCTGCGTGGGGCGGCGGTGGAACCCGAAATTATGGATTTGGTTGCAATCCTGCAAAAGATGGGCGCGATTATTTCCGTGGACACCGACCGGGTCATCCGCATCGAAGGTGTCGATGAACTGCGCGGATTTACCCATACCGCCCTGCCGGATCGGATTGAAGCGGCTTCGTGGGCTTCCGCAGCGCTGGTCACCGGCGGGGATATCACGGTCAAGGGCGCTCGTCAGGCCGACATGATGACGTTCCTCAACACGTTCCGCAAGGTCGGCGGGGATTTCGACATCACCGAGGACTCGATTCGGTTCCGGCGCGGCACTCAGGGTGATTTGAAGTCGATTGTTTTGGAAACCAATGTTCACCCCGGTTTCATGACCGATTGGCAGCAGCCTCTGGTGGTGGCGTTGACGCAGGCTCAAGGTTTGTCGATTGTGCACGAGACCGTGTACGAAAATCGTTTCGGTTTCACTGAGGCACTGCGCCGGATGGGCGCGCATATTCAGGTCTACCGCGAATGTTTGGGCGGACTGCGGTGCCGTTTCGGGGCGCGGAACTTTTACCATTCCGCGGTCATTTCCGGGCCGACCCCGCTGCACGGCACGGACATCGAGGTTCCGGATTTGCGCGGCGGTTTTTCGCACCTCATCGCCGCTTTGGCGGCTCAGGGCGTATCGAATGTTTCCGGAGTGGACATCATCAACCGCGGCTACGAAAACTTCATGAACAAGCTAAAAGCTTTGGACGCACAGGTGGAGCTGCACTCATGACGAAATCTTCCAATCCTGACCGCACCAGGCTGGTCGCGCAGTTTTCCCGTCCCTTCCGGTTGAACCGCGCGGGACGTCCTGCGATGGGATGGGTGTATTTTTGGGCTTCACTGCCGGTGCGTGCGGTGCTGATAGCGCTGATGAAGCGGCACTATGCCGGGGTGGACAACTTGCCTCAAAGCGGCGGTTTCATCGCCGTGTCCAATCACGTCACGGAAATCGACTCGGTCACGTTTTCGCACTTCCTGGTGGCTAATCACTATTCCCCGCGAATGCTGATGAAAGAAGAAATGATGCACTGGCCGGTGGTGGGGTTTTGCGCCCGGCACTCGCGGATGATTCCGGTGTTTCGGGAAACCACCCATGCTGCCGATTCCCTGATTGCCGCCAAAGCCGCCCTGAAAGTGGGAGAGTGTGTGGGAATGTTTCCGGAAGGAACCCTCACTCGTGACCCCGAACTGTGGCCGATGAAAGGCCACACCGGCGCGGCACGATTGGCGTTGGAAACCCAGGTTCCGGTGGTGCCCGTCGCCCAGTGGGGGGCGCACAAGACCTTGGCACCCTACGGAAAACTGCACTGGCCGCCCCGCGGTCGGGTGTCGATGGTTGCCGGTTCGCCCGTCGACTTGAGCGACCTCTACGGAAAACATGACGATCACGAGGCCGTGACGGAGGCGACCCGGCGGATTATGGCTGACCTGACGGAACTTTTGCGGGGTTTGCGGCCCGGTGAAGAGCCCCCCGCAAAAGTGTGGGACATGAAAGTCGACGGCGACCGTTACGGGCGTAAGAAGAACCGCCCCAAAGGTGCTAAGAAACCACGCTAGACCTGGTGGAATGCTCGAAACGGAAGGGGGCGAGGGTTGCGAGACTTCGACGATGACGCCGACGAAGCCAAAATCTGGGACAAGAGAATGAAAAAAACCATGATTGGCGCATTCGTTTTCTTTGCCGCCGGATTGTTGCTGGCGTGGGCATTTGGCAATGTCAACGGTAACAACCCAGCCCAGCGCCCCGCCGACGCGGCCGCTCGTGAGGAAACCTATTGGAAACAGATTACTTTCCTGAACCCCGGTTTCCCGGCCGATCTGCGCAAAGAGGTCACCAAAATGGGGTGGCGGGCGTGCGGAAAGCTGGAGTCCGGCTGGAGTCCCACCCAGGTGTTGGCGTTCATCTCCGAAAGCGACAGCGGCTTTGATGCAGACAAATTGCCGATGCCCGCGACCCAGGTGCAGTTCTGGATAGGGGTGGAGCAATCCGCGGCGATGTCCCTGTGTCCCGACCAGGAATCAAAACTGGACGGCTGGCTGGAAAACTTTGCCCCGAAACCGGCTCCTACGGCTACGGTCACTGAGTCAGCCTAAAGGAATTCAAGAAAGACCCCCGAAAGGACTAAAGTTTTACCCATGAGTGAAGGCGAACAAAAGACCCGAGTAGCGGTTATTTTCGGCGGGCGCAGCGGGGAACACGCGATTTCTTGCGCCACGGCAGCGGGAGTGCTCGACCACATCGACCGCACACGTTTTGAACCGATACCGATTGGAATTACCAAGGCCGGAGCGTGGGTGTTGATGCCCGATGAGTCCGATTCGCTGCGTCTGCAGGACGGACAAGGGGCCGAGATTCGGGACAACGGGACGTTCGTGGCATTGGTGCCGCAAAACCAGCATCTATTCTTCTGGGATTCCCGCACCCCCAGCGCTCCCATTAAAGATTTGGGGCGCATCGACGTGGTCATGCCGCTGCTACACGGACCTTACGGAGAGGACGGGACCATCCAGGGTCTGTGTGAGATGGTTGGCGTGCCCTATACCGGTTGCGGGGTGGGCGCCTCCTCTAACGGTATGGACAAGGGATGTGCGAAAGTTCTGTTGGAACACGGGGGAATTCCGGTGGGGCGCTACCACGTCATAACCGACTTCGATTGGCGCCACCGTGCGGACGAAGTCCCGGCCCCGATTTTGGCGTGGGGGTTGCCGGTCTTTGTGAAACCAGCGCGTGCCGGATCTTCCTTAGGGGTCACCAGGGTGGATTCGTGGCAGGACTTTGAGGCTGCGGTCGTCGCCGCTCGCCGCCACGACCCGAAAGTTATCGTGGAAGCCGCGGTGCAGGGCGCTCGTGAAATTGAGTGTGCCGTGTTGGAGGGCCGCGCCGGGGGAGCCCCCCGCACCACCCCGCCGGGAGAAGTCGTGATGGTTTCCACCCCTGGAATGTACGATTTCCAGTCCAAGTATTTTGCCAACGAGGCGGTGCAACTCCAGATTCCCGCCCAGATTCCCGCCGGTGTCGCGACGCAAATCCAGAGCTACGCTCGCCAGGCTTTCCAGCTGTTGGGCGGGGAGGGTCTGAGCCGGGTGGACTTTTTCTATGTGCCCGATACCGGGGAAATCATCCTCAACGAAGTCAACACCATGCCCGGCATGACGCCCTATTCCCTGTATCCGGGAATGTGGGAAAACGTGGGGTTGTCCTACACCGACCTGGTCACCGAACTCATTGAGCTGGCTTTGGCTCACCCGCAAGGGTTACGGTGAGGCGGACGCAGCTATTGTCCCCCGGAGCGAACCCGGCAGCCGAAACTACAGATAGAATGAATGTGAATCGAAAGGACAACGATGTCAGATAATAAAGTCATTTTGGTGATGAGCTCCGAAACTCCGCAAGGATTGGCAGGTGACCAGGACTTATGTGATGCCCTGCGCGACCACGGAATCGAACCCGTGATGCGCAACTGGGACGACCCCAGCGTGGATTGGTCGGAGGGCCGTTTCTCGGTGCTGCGTTCGACCCCGAACTATGCGCATCGCCGCGAGGAGTTTCTCAAGTGGGCGCGTTCCGTACCAAAGTTGCTGAACACCCCCGAAATCCTGGAATGGAACACCGACAAGCACTACCTGCGCGAGCTGCAAAAGCTGGGGATGCCCATCATTCCGACGACTTGGCTGGAACCCGAACAGAACCTTACTAAACACCAGGTTCACTCCCGTTTCCCCGCTTTTGGCGACTTCGTGGTGAAGCCGACGATTTCCAGCGGGGGGCGCGGCGTGGGACGCTACACTTCGACTTCCGCCAATTCGCGGCGCGAAGCTATTGAACACGCTATGGACCTGCTGGCGAGTGGTTCGGGCGTGATGATTCAGCGCTACTTAGAGGAAGTTGAGACTCACGGCGAGGTCTCGATTGTGTACTACAACGGGGTTATCTCCCATACTGTGCAAAAGGGCGCTATGCTGCACGCCGCCTGCGAAGGTCCGGAGCCGGAACAGATTGTCACCGCCCGTTATTCCAGCCAGGAAGAGTGGGGCTGGGGTGAGCAGGTTCGCCGCTACATCCACGACTACATTAAGATGACCTCGGAACACGATACCCAGGTACTTTACGACCGGATTGACTTGGTGGCTGACGGTAAGGGCTCCTACTACGTCATGGAGATCTCGCTGGTAGAGGGCAACTTGTACCTGGATTCTGCTCGTGAGGCGGTGGATCACTTCGCGGACGCCATCATCCAGCGTTACTACTGGTAGGCCGGACCTTCGCCAGCGCTCTAGGTCTACCGGACGTCCTCGTCGACCCAGTCAAAAGTCCGGGTCACGGCTTTCTTCCACAAGCGCAGGGTGCGGTCGCGTTCGCCAGGTTCCATGGCGGGGTTCCACCTTTGGTGTTCCTGCCAGTTGTTGGTGACGTCCGCGGTGCCGCTCCAAAAACCGACAGCGATACCGGCGGCGTAGGCTGCGCCCAAAGCGGTCGTTTCGGCCACCATCGGCAGCACGACAGGCACACCCAAAATATCGGACTGGAACTGCATCAGCAGGTTGTTCGCCGTCATGCCGCCGTCAACGCGCAGCTCACCGAGTTTCACGTGAGAATCGGACTCCATCGCGTCCAAGACTTCCCGGGTCTGGAAGGCGGTAGCTTCCAGGGCGGCGCGCGCTAGGTGTCCTTTCGTGTTGTAGCGGGTCATGCCCACAATGACCCCGCGAGCGTCCCCTTTCCAGTAGGGCGCAAACAGTCCCGAAAACGCCGGTACGAAATAGACCCCGCCGTTGTCTTTCACGGAGGAAGCCAAGCCCTCCACATCCTCGGAAGCCTCGATAATGTTCAGATTGTCTCGCAGCCATTGAATCAGCGAGCCGGTTACCGCGATGGATCCCTCCAAAGCGTAAACGGTCGGTTCGTTGCCAATCTTGTAACAAACCGTGGTAATCATGCCGTTTTCCGAAGGCATCGGGGTGGTGCCGGTATTCATCAGCATGAAACACCCGGTGCCGTAAGTGTTCTTTGCCATCCCCGGCTCAAAACACGCCTGGCCAAAGGTCGCGGCCTGCTGGTCACCCAAATCCCCAGCCACCGGCACTCCTGCCAGCAAACCGTCTTGGCGGCACTGACCGTAAACTTCTGACGAGGAACGAATCTCGGGCAACATACTGAGGGGAATTCCGGCCTCATGACAAATGTCCTCACGCCACTGCAAAGTGTGAAGGTCCATCAGCATGGTGCGCGAAGCGTTCGTCACGTCGGTGACGTGCAGGCCGCCGTTGATGCCCCCGGTCATGTTCCAGATGACCCAGGTGTCCGGGTTGCCGAACAGCAGTTCGCCCCGTTCGGCGCGTTCGCGCGCTCCCGGCACGTTTTCCAAAATCCACATAATCTTGGTGATGGAGGCATAGGTGGACAGGGTTTCGCCCACTAGCGGACGCCACCGGTCCGGACCGCCGTTAGCTGCCAGCCGGTCCACCAGGTCTTGGGAACGAGTATCCTGCCACACAATCGCGTTATAGACGGGCTGACCAGTGTTTTTGTCCCACACAATCGTGGTTTCGCGCTGGTTGGTGATGCCTAGGGCGGCGATGTCGTGGTGGTTGAGCTCCATTCCAGTCTGTTTCGTGGCGTTCCCCAAGGCCCGGCCCACGACTTCCCGCACGTTGAACCAGATTTCGGTCGCGTCGTGCTCGACCCATCCGGGAGAGGGAAAAATCTGTTCATGCTCCATCTGACCGACCGAAACTATGCGCCCGTAGTGGTCAAAAATAATGGCTCGAGACGATGTGGTACCCTGGTCAATCGCCATCACATATTTTTTCTGAGACATCGTCGTCTGTCCTTTCGTATCGGTTTTCCTCAGACGTCACTAGGCCGGTGGGTTGGTTTTCGGGAGCCCGCGCCTTGACCCGGCAGTCCCAGTGCGCGAGCGAGAATCTCGATGGGGTGAACGACTTCGGCGCCGGTTCCTTTCCGAATCTGCCAGCGACACGTCTCGGTGTCGCAGGCCGCGATATGGGGGTTCACGGATTTAATTTTTGCAAACAGCGGTTTGCCGATGGCTTGGGCCACGGCGAATTTTTCTTTCTTCAGTCCATAGGTTCCGGCGATACCGCAGCAGGGCTGGCCCGATTCCACCACGTGCACGCCGGGGATAGTTTCCAGCATCCGAATCGCCGGTTTGCCGATACCCTGGGATTTCACCTGGCAGGGCTGGTGATAGGTCAAGGTCAGATCCAGCGGGCGCAAGTCGCTTTCCGGGAATTCGCCCTCGTCCATCAGATGCGCGATGAACTCGGAAGTCTCGAACAAGCGCGCACCCACGTCTCGCAACACGGTATCGTTCAGCCCCATGATTTCGCGAGCTTCGTGGCGCAGCATTCCCGCGCAAGACCCGGAGGAGGAAACAATCTGCAAGTGCTTACCGGCACGTTGTAGTTGGCGTGCCAGCTGCAAAACATGGCGCGAAGCGTCGTTGAACAGCCCGTTTGATTGTGATGCCAGCCCGCAGCAGCCCTGTTTCGGCACGATGACGCGATACCCCAGATGCTCCAGCACTTCGACCGTCGCGATGGATGTGGATACCTCAAAGTACGCTCCGGCGCAGCCGTGGAAGAACACAATCGGGCCGCGGTGCCACTTCATTTCAGAAGGCAAATACATGGTCGATTGGGGACGGCGGGGGACGTAGGGGCCGCCGTAGACCGCCTTTTCGTGTTTCTTCCACCAGGTCAAGAAGCTGGTGGATTGAGCCACCGGGGTGGGGGCGTCGGCGTGGACTCCGATGACGGCCTGCACAAGTTTGCGAATCGGCCGGTTTTTCAGCGCCGCGTTTGCGATGGGGGCCAGCGGGGTCAGCAGTTTGCCTTCCAGCTCAGTTTGGGTAATCAGGCGGTCGCGTAAGGGCATATTGTCGGCCTTCATGACGGCACGCGCCTGGGCGTTGAGCTCGGCAATCTTCACCCCGTGAGGGCACACGGTAGTACAGATGGAGCAGCCGGAACAATAGTCTAGGGACCTATCCACGGACTGACCCTTGCGGAAACGCTCCGCTTGGGGACCCACGAACTTGGGGCCGGAAAAGTTCGGAGTAACCCGCATGACCGGGCATTGGGTCTCGCAGATGGTGCATTTCAGGCACTGATCCAGGGAGGTGCGCGCCAGGTTCGCTTTGGCATAGTCGAGTGCGGAGATTTCCGTCATGACCGGCTCCTCTCAGGGGACGCCAACGATTGTACGGCCGTCCAGGCACTGCCTAAGGCGAGACCCTCCCCGGAAAGCTCGCGCCACGGCGCACAAGCTCCCAGCATTTCACCCAGGCAATATACATTGTCGTAAAGCCGGCGACCGGACGCATCAACGGGACGCATCGTGGCATCGACCGCCACTCCTGACATCAACACCCGTTCGAGCTCCTGGCGATTTTCTAGGTCAATTTGATGAATGGAATTGAGGTAGCCGGTGGCGTCGGGGGCGGGGGTGAACACGGGAAGATTAAAGACCTTTTCTTGGATATTTAAGTGTGAGTCGCGCTCAAAGTTGCCCGAGGTCATTCCACCCGCCGCGTCTAATACCGCGTCAACTTTCACTTCGTCCACGCCCCCGGCGCGTGCAACCCGCAGCGCGGTCACGGTGCCGTCCAGGCTGGCGGCGGACAAAACCGCGCAGTTGGTGTGGATGTCCACGCGGGCTTCGCGGCAGCTGTTGACCAGGATGTCGTAGGCGCGTCGGCCCAAGATAGAGGGGGGAACAGTGGGAACTTCAGCGACCGGGGCGTGAACCAGGGCTTGAAATTCACTAAAAGTTTGCGGGCTCAATCCCAGCAGCGCTGGAATGAGGATGGTTTCCCCAGTTTGCACGGTGTCGTTCAGCAGAGTGGCGAATTTTTGGCGCAGTTTGGCGGCTCGCTGCGGGTCTAGGTCAGCGACGTCAAAGTTTCTGGCGTAGTCCGTGGCGGTGACGTCGGCTTCGTCTCCGCGTACGCTGAAGTCCAGGGTCACTGCCCGCGCCGAAAGCGAGAACCGCTCAGAACGA
Organism: uncultured Mobiluncus sp.; assembly: GCF_902488535.1. GTDB lineage: Bacteria > Actinomycetota > Actinomycetes > Actinomycetales > Actinomycetaceae > Mobiluncus. The sequence continues at coordinate 11,220 of NZ_CABTWO010000024.1, read as the reverse complement.
TTGAGGTTGTCGGCGATGAGGGTCGCGGGAAAGTCTTTGAATTGTTTGAGGCCCACTACCAGCAGTTTCATCTGGTCGCGCAGGGCTCCCGCGGCACAGGTTTGGGGCACCAGGTAGGTGGGGCGAACGGATCCCAGGGCGGAAGCCAGGAATGTGTTTGTGTTCGTGGCGTTGGTTGGTGCCCAAAAATCGGGCAGGGCGCGCCGATACCATTCCATTCCGGCGCGTAAGTGTTCGGTCCCAATCAGGCGATAGGGGTGACCTTCCGGCAAGTCGTCCACGGCCTGGAAAGGATCGCCAGCCACCGGATCGGGACGGTCGGGGAGGTAACCCAACAGGTCGCCGGTACCGGCGGAAAGTGCCAGGCCACCGAGGCCTTTGGTGTATACCGTAACTTGGTATCCTTTTTCGTGGGCCATGAGGGCGGCGCTCAAACCGGCCAATCCGGCACCGATTACGGCGATTTTCACCGGGCACCTCCTGTCGGTTCGCCACGATCCGTGTCGTGATTTAACGCCAGGTCACCGGTAGCGCGGCTAGATTCCGAGCTGGGGCCGGGCAGGTGTTCCAGGTCCAAAGTGCCTAAAATCCATCTCTGCAAAGCCATTTCACGAGCCAGCGCACCGTAGAGAATGGGGGTAATTCCGCCCAAACGGTTGGACAAAAACAGATTCAGCATGGTGGTGCTGACGTCGGCGGGCGTGGCTGCGGGGCAGGGGGCACCAGAAGTGGCACCGGGGTCGGGGGTCGGGGTTTCGTGGGTCGTCGTGGAAACAGGCGACGCCGGGGGATTTACGGAGCGGAAATCGTGGATAATTCCCGTGGTGCGCGCCCCGCAAAAACTGCCTTGACAAGGCCCCATGCCAATGCGTAACTGGCGGCGCAAATCGTCGATGTTGGCACGGGGATTTTCCTGTAGCGCCTCCAGAATCATCCGCTGATTGACCAGTTCACATTCACAGATAATGGGGTCATCGTGGCGGTCTGTCTCGCGGGCCTGCAGCCGGTCGGACAAATGGCTGAAGCGGCGGGCGCGGGCAGAAGGAACGGGCTCTTGCGCAGTGGTACAAACCCGATTATCGCCCAGCTGGTGGCACATGATGTTCACGACCTTTTCTGCCATCAAGCGGTAAGTCGTGAGTTTGCCGCCCACGATGGTCAGGAAACCGTGAATGTTGTCGTGTTCCAGGTGGTCGAGGATGGCCATGCCACGAGTCATGTGTCGGGTGTCTGTGGCGCTGACGCGCGTATCTCGCAGCAGCGGGCGAGCTCCAGCCCAGACGTGCAAGGGGCGGGCTTGGCGCAAACCGGGAACCATTTGCTCGCCCTTGTCGAGCATTTGTTGGACTTCTTCTGGCTTGATGGCCAGGAAATCCGGTTTGTCGGCGGGTTGGTCGGTGGTCCCGATGATACAGATGGGGTGGGCCGGCACCAGGATGTCGCCGTCTCCGGACAGGGCGCAGCGGTTGATGACGTGGTGTACCAGGCGTTGATTAAAACCAATCATGATACCCCGACCGGGTATAATTTGTATATCGCTGGCACCTGCCATTTCGGCAATATGGCCTGCCCACGGGCCGGCCGCATTAATAACAAAGCGACAATCAACGTGAACGTCCGCGCCGGTCTTTTCATCCCGAGCCGACACAGCGCAGACCGCACCGTCCTTGACGGTAATCGATTCAACCCGGTGGTAGGGCAGGATTGTCGCGCCGTATTCCTGAGCGGATTCCAGGGCTCCCCAGATGAGTTTCCACCCGTCCACCGCTCCGTCATTGACTTGGAAAGCGCGTTTGATCTGTGGATTCAGCCGCGGTTCGGCCTGGAAAGCGGTACTGAGAGGGATTTCTTCGCAGGTCACACCGGCTTTGAGGGCGGCTGGGAGGAAACGGTCCGCATATTCCTCGGGGTCGTTGGGGGTCAACACAAACAGACCGCCCACGTCCTCCAACGCATCGGCGTTGATGCGGCGCAAAATAGCGTTTTCATCGGCGCACTGAGTGGCTGATTCAGGGTCAGAGATGACGTAGCGTCCGCCCGAATGCAGCAGTCCGTGGTAGCGAGCGGACGTCCCTTGCCCGATATCGGCGCGTTCCAACAGAATGACATCGTAGCCGCGCATTGCCGCATCGCGAGCCACCCCGGCACCGGTAGCTCCGCCTCCGATAACGACGAGGTCAGCGCGCAGACGGGTGAGAGAACTCATATTAAAAGCCTATCTGATGGCCGGTGAGATGGGGGTATTTCGCGCTGGCGGCGCCGGCTGGGCGGGAGTCGTTCGGACATATACAGAGAATCGTTACGGCGAATATGAGTTGGGTATGCCCGGCTATGGACAGAATTCCGGGCTGGGGTTACAATAGGATACTTGCCACTGGCAGGGATAACTGAATAGCGGGGGTGATCGGTTTCGACGGTCGGTAGTGTCTTGAGAGAAGCGGGTCGAGGAGGTGTCCTCATCTCGTAAACGACGGATACGAAACAATAAGTGCTGAACGTAACAGTACTGAATCCTTCACCTTGGCTGCTTAATCCAAGGGAACTGATTCCGTCAGCCCGCAGTTGCTCTAGCTGCGGATTCTGGCGTCGTTTTTAGAGCCACTGGAATCGCCTGGGTTACTTAGGTTGATTCGAGATTATAGGTAACTTTAGCCCGATGTAGCCCGGTCTGTGGGCGGCATGGGGCCGAGAATCTAATACAGACTGCACCCGGAGAAGAAGCAAGTATTCCCGATCGGACAGGGGTTCAATTCCCCTCACCTCCACGAACGGCTAAACCCGCAGGTCAAAGACCTGTGGGTTTAGCCGTTTAAGGTGAGTGGGGCGGGGAATTGAACCCCTGTAGCGCGATGGCAGCGGCGGTAAGCCGCGTGAGCCATCGCGCAACAGTGCGGAGGCGATTAAGCGAAGGCAACGATTTGCCTTCGCCGCCGGAGCACCTCTTAGCGCGCTTGCGCCCGTTCCTCCCACCTCCACCATTAGGACGCTCATTTTGATACAAAGTGAGCTCCCATCTTTACGCCGTAAAACATGGTGTTTCGCCTTGTCGGGGCAGCTTTATTGGTGTCGGAAGTTTTGCTGGTTAGGTGTTTGAGGTGTCGCTTGCGTGGTGCCGTTCGTCAGTATTCTAGGCTTATGGAGTGCTTCTGATATAGGCGCCAAAAGGTGCGCCTATTCGCTAAAAAGTGTGCGAGTCGCTAAAGGGTTTGCGGTTCTGCAGGCTGGATTGCACAAGCAGCTGTTTTTGGTACAAAAGTCCGTACGCTGACGCCGTCGATCCGGTACTTGTTTCCTCTAGTCAATGCGCGAAATCAGACCTGTTGGACTGGGCATAGTGCGCATCTTTTGCTGCGAGTTTTGAGAGTTCTTACCTAAGACGATACGGCATTTGGGCGCGACTGAACCACTCGCGGGTGCCTCTATGGAGACTCGCGTAAAGATATGAGTGTCGGTAAAAGGTGTGCGTAACGTGAAGGTGTGGCTCGCTATTAGGATTCTCAAGAGCATTTACGCATGACTAGCTCTGTGTTGGCATTCATTCTTTGTAGCAACCATTAATCAGTATGAAGTTGTAACTCTACGGGCATTTCTGCTATTCGTCCTGGCGAGCTGATGCGATTGTATAGTTGTACTTACGCAGTAAGCATTCAAAGACATCAAAAGTTTAATGTGCCAAAGGGCTGCGGTATCTCGCAACTACGAATTCAACAGCCTTGCATCAGAAAGTAGCTCCTTTGTGATCTTGTATGCTGCTGAGATCAGGGTATTGATCTCGTTGTGAAGAAACTGCTTACGGCCTTCAGCTACAGTGCGCCGCTGGGAGTCGGTTTCATCTCGAATTTGCAATGAGAGGTTCCGGCACTCAAAGACCATCTCTTCGATTCTCAGCGCGTCCTGTGTGTTGACATTCGGCAGTGGAACTTTGATTAGGTATGCCTTCCTGTGTACGGCATATTCTCCTCGATATTTCTTTCCGATGGAAGTTACATAATGGTCCACTGCAGGATGGCTGAGAATCGCCTGTAGTAGCTCAATACTGAACTTAGATTTCTCCAATGGCCTAATTAGGTAGTAGGGGCCACCGTCTCCGCCGCCGGGTGTGACTAATCCTTTTGAGTCATACGCGTAGGAAGGTCTGATTGATAGTACTCTCACCACAAGTTTTGGCTCGTCTAATTTCTTGAGGCTTTGGCTACGGCCGTAGGACCAATACTTGCCTTTCGGATCTGGTGTGATGCTGCGTTTTGTCAACTCTTCCCTGTGTTGAGTGAAGTAATTCAGGGCATAAGGATAATTGCGTTGGAGTTCGTCCAGAGAGTAAACGTGGCTAACTAGACGACCTGCTTCTGTTTCTTCAATCGCGTATGGGAAAATCGCCCACCGATCGGGTGTCGGTTCGCTGTCTAAAACCGCAATCCTAACATCTTTGATTGCTGGCCGCAGGATAGAACATTCGATCATCTGAGTGACGCCATTGAGATCCTGAAATGAAACAAGCCCAGGTGCGCTGCCGACGGGCTTGGGATCTTTGATCATGAAGATCTCATCCGCCGAAGTCTGGACTCCGACAAAAACTTCGGCCTCGTCTCCCAAGGAAGTGTCTGATTCCTTGAACATCTGCGAAAACAACGCAGACTGAGCCGGAGTGAGGATATTCCAGGCCTCGGATTCTAATGATTTCCGATCTATTCTGGCGCTAGTTACCGCTTTCTCATCTAGAATCCACTCGCCTAAATTGGAAACCAAGTCCACTTCTACGGGGGTGCTTGTTTTTTCACCGACATAAATCAGAGCGGTATAGGTGGTTTTGCCGTCGAAGACTTGTTCAACCCCAAAGTCGACGAGCCGGTGGATTCGCTGAGAGAGTTTTTTACGTAAGCCAGTTGCGGGATTAGTACTGAAAAACCGGTTGGGAAGGATTAGGGCCAGCGACCCTGAATCATTCAACAGCGTTAGAGCCCTCTCGATAAATATCATGTATAGATCGAAATTGCCTGAGGATGCAGAAACGTAACCAGATTTTGGTGATTGAAAATAGTCCAGTTGTGCAGGGAAGAATTCAGATAGAACTTGAATTCGAACATACGGTGGGTTGCCAATTATAATGTTGAAGCCCTGTGTTGGGAAAAGGGTGCCTAGGGCTTTCTCAAGATTGAGAGGGAGTGCGGAGAGTCTGGCGTCTATGTTTGCGGCCCACTTGGGCGCGATTCGATCGAAATCCTGGCGTACAACAGCGTTCCCTATAATTATGTTTTGCCCAAGATCAGGTAGTACTGCGGTGTCAGTTGTAGTATCCACGTCTGAGTTCCCTAAGATCGCCAAGAGTAGGCTGAGCCGAGTTACCTCCACTGCCGCACCGTCGATATCTATTCCAAAAAGTTGGGTTTGAGCAATATGTGCACGCTCCGCAATTTCGAGCGGACGCCCGATCTCGCGCTCCTTCAATTCAATTAGATGCTCAAACGCAGTCAGTAAGAAACCGCCGGAACCTACCGACATATCTAGAATCGTTGGGGTTGAGACCCCTGCAGCTAGTTGCTTATCAATAGAGGGGATTGTCAGCCTTTGCATGATGTAGTCGGGCGTTCGAGCGATTCCTCCGGCATGGAGAACTTCAGGCTTCTCTTCTAGCCGCACTAGTCCAGAAGAATCAATAACGACATGTTCACTGAGGTACTGCTCGTAAATGTACGCAAGAGTGTCTGGGCGAAGTAGCCCGTAGGCGAATTTCGAGTTGGGCCAGTACATTTGTTTGATGACAGGAAGCAGTGCACTATCAGGCAAGTTGATGTCATCAAGAGCTTTGAAGATACCAGCATTAAATACCTTGTCGCGGTCACGGAACGTCGCGAGGATGCTGCTGGAAGTCGCAGAGGTAAGGAGATCTTTGTACGACAGGATGTCCTTATCTTCACAAACACGCATAAAGAGAAGCGCGTTCAGGACCTTTTGTGTACGTCTCCCAATTTCCTTCTCAGGTAGCATCGAATTGGCGTTATAAATCTCCTGGGCAAGCTCCTTACGCCACTTCCGAAAAGCATTCAGGAAGGATTCGTCAAATTCGGATTCCCCTTTTAACTGGCGTGTGTCTCCGTAGAGAAGCTCAAATTGTTTTGAAGAAACTGACTCATACGAAAGGCGCTCCCAAAGATCATCAAAGCGAGCATTGTATTCATCAAAACGCCAGACACCGCCAGGTATAAGACCAAATTCTGACGGCTGATCATCAGTTGGTTCAGAAAGAGTGGAATAGATTCGGGTTTCGGTGAAATTTGTTAACACCCCTATGGGAGTATTAAGCGTCCAGCCATAGGCTCGAACCTGGCTAGGCGCAGCTTTATCGCCTGCAAACGAATAAGATGTTTTCTTGGCTTCAACGGGAAGCTTATCTTTTCCGGAAACTCTAAGAATATAGTCCGGGCGACCACGACCAGAGTCTTCGGTAGTGTGAGAGTGTTCTTGAACCACATCTGCCTTTCGGTTCGTTGCACCTGCCTCATTTGACACATCCCAACCAAGAATCTTCAGGAACTCATCGATGTATTGAGTTCTGGTTTCTGTTTCGGTAAAACCCGACTTCGACGAAGTTAGATTATCGTGGAGCGGGCTGTACCTTGCGACTAGCTGAGCCATCCGCTTTCGAGCGCTCTCCTTATTGAGTCTTAAGAAACCAGTCACGAATACTCCTCAGTTAGGTCAAGTGTCTTGCAGTCGGTGCAGTACATTTGAAATTCTAGAGCAGTATCACGTTGGTGTACGGCTACACGCCAGCCAGGCTTACATCGTTTTCCCCTTGCCGGGCGACTACGACCTAGGCGTTCGCTATGGGACAATGGAGATGATGAGTAAGTACAGTTCAAAAGCGCGACCCGACGTGGACAAGCTGCGCGGTGGCTACTACACACCAAAGAAGATTGCATCAGCCCTCGTCGAATGGGCTCTTGCCCCAACAGCGGGCGTAAAATACAAGGCGAGTGTGCTGGAGCCCTCGTGCGGAGATGGCGCCATTCTTAGAGAGCTCAAGAATCCAAACCTAGATGTGGTTGGAGTTGAGCTGGTCGAAGAAGAGGCTCAGAAGGCCGAGAATCTTGGGATCGGACGGATCGTTCACGAGGACTTCTTCGTTTGGGAAGCGCAGCAAGAGCGAGGTCTGAAGTTTGACGCCGTTGTAGGCAACCCCCCGTATATCCGTTTCGGAAACTGGGATATTGAGTCGCGCGAGAGAGCTCTACAAATCATGGTGCGAAATGGGCTGGCTCCCAGCAAGCTAACTAACGCATGGGTTCCTTTCGTTGTGGCTGCCGTTAATCTGACGAGGCCAGGAGGTCGGATCGCATTGGTGCTTCCAGCCGAGCTCTTGCAAGTAGGTTACGCCAGTCAGCTGCGTGATTACCTCATTCAGAACTGTTCAGAAATCTCGATCGTTTCTTTCAAAAAACTGGTGTTCCCAGAGGTATTACAGGAAGTCATTCTCCTCCTTTTAGAAGTTGGACAGGGCCCAGCCCAGTTCAGGACAGCTGAAATTGATGACGCAGCTCAACTTGAGCACCTTTATATCGATGGCGAGGCGGTGCGAGCCTCGTTAGACCAAAATGAGAAGTGGACATTTTACTACTTGCAAGCCCACTATATTAAGACCCTTCGAGATTTTCTCGATTCCAAAAGGTTTAAAAAGGTGGGCGAATACGCAAAAGTTAACGTCGGGGTTGTAACCGGGCGCAATGCCTTCTTCTGCATGACGAAGGAGCAGTCGGTTGAACTCGAGATTGAAAAATGGACTATGCCTCTCGTTGCTCGATCCGCTCACCTAGACGGTGTTTCATTTACCGACGAGGATTTAGCCGCAAACGAGTTAGAGAATATAAACACTCGCCTCTTGGCCATACCCCCCGAAACAGATATTTATTCGAACAAAGCCCTTGCTGCATACATCAGCGATGGAGAACGGTCGGGAGCTCACACTGGTTACAAAACACGGATCCGAAAGCAGTGGTGGTCGGTTCCCTCAATATCAGTACCTGACGGATTCATGCTACGGCAGATTTCTACGCTTCCTAGGATCTTTGCGAACAAGACTCTTGCAACCTCAACCGATACTGTTCATCGTGTGTTTTTAACGCAAACCCGAGTATCGGCGTCTCAACTTGCGACCGCTGCGTTAAATACCATTACCTGCGCCTTGGCAGAAGTGTACGGGCGATCTTATGGTGGGGGAATTCTCGAGCTTGAGCCGTCTGAGTGCGTTGACCTACTCATTCCAAATCCAGAAAGCGTTAAAGGAAACTTGATTGACGAAGTAGACGATTTGTTGAGACAAGGCAGTGTCAGTGAAGCTCGGCATCTGGTTGATGAGCACCTCCTCATCTCGCAACTCGGAATCTCCCAGAACGTCTTAGCTGATTTTGAAGAGATTCTGAGAACGATGCAGGGGCGACGTTTGAACCGTAACCGTAGCTCACGATTGAATAAGTAGCTACAGCACGCAGCGCTGTTGCGCTCAGCAAGTTTTTAGTCAAATAGGGGAAGGTGTTCCTGCATTTCTAGTACCGGGTTGAACCGGAAACAACGATTGAAATGCAAAACAATGGAAACGAAACCCCTCATGAGGGGCTGCTGTAGGTTAGGTGCACAGCTTTCCCTTCAATAGCCTTTCTTGGACACTTGTGACATACTCGGTGCCGCAACCCAGGGAACCTATTGAATGAAAGAAAATAACGTATTACAATAATATTATGGAAGAAACGATCAAGGGTGTACCGGTTACGGAAGCGCAAATCGAGCAATGGGCCGCAGAAGCCGAGGCTGGTTACGATGTCGCGGCCATGAAAAAACGCGGACGGGGACGTCCCGGGCGCGGCGAAGCCCCGAGTCAGGTGGTTGCGGTTCGATTCACACCCGAAGAACTGGCGAAGCTTGATGCCCGCGCTAAAGCCAGGCATGTGACCCGTTCTGCCTTGATTCGCGAGGCAGTCTTGGCATGAGCCTCAATATTTGGAAAAACCGCTCGCAAACACGCCTAAAAGCACCGCATCAGCGACAATTACATCCTGCAAGTTGCCACGTTTCTGCGCTGGATTTAGCCCCTTGATGAGGAAAACCCGCAGCGGGAACTGCGCCTCGGTTTCGACACCAAAGGGTGCGTCTTGGAAGTCGTTGTTTTGACTTTCGACAGCGGCAACGAACTGATTATTCACGCCATGAAAGCCCGTGAGCAATACCTCACGCTCCTAAAGTGACACCGCAGCACTCCATGCTCACACGCGCCGCATCGAACGGCACTGGTGTGCCGTTCTAGCCCTAACCCCGTTTACGGTTAATATCCGTAAACGCGCACATGAACTCCCGCACGCCATCCAGACCAATCTTCAAACCAAAACCCTCAGCCATGGTTTTTGCCCTACTTTACCTGCGTGATTATGAGAAAATGAGGTTGATAAATAGCACTTTTTACACTAAGGAGATGTCCGATGGAGACTGCTGCGATTACTGAGTGGATGTTCATTGAAGAGGTGCCGATTCCCGCCGATGTAAGCGAACTGCTTATTCAAGGAGAACAGCCTTATGCGGCTTTTAAGACCTTTAGAGATTCGGCAATCTTTACTTCAAAGCGGTTAATCGTTCGAGATGCTCAGGGGATGACAGGCAAGAAAGTAGAGATTTACTCCTTGCCTTATAGCGTAATCAATATGTGGTCAACCGAGAACGCTGGAAAACTTCTCGATTTAACTTCTGAAGTTGAACTATGGACACGTGCAGGACACATCAAAATCAAACTCGGCAAGAAAATTGATGTCCGCCGTATTGACTCCCTGATCGCCAACTTCGTCCTCAACCACTAAATTCCGAGCGGAATCACGTCATCAATCATCAAATGTTGTGCTGGTTTGGCGAGACCATTTTTGTCGCCAACACACGATTAAAGGTACGCGACGGTTTTCTCGGTGTTCTGTTTGGTTCCCCGCTTCAGCGGGTGAAGAGTGTGGCGATACCGGCCAGGACGGCCGCCATGAACGCTACCCCTACCGTGCTGAGTAGCCACTTCTTGCACTTGTCTCGGGCGCTAATGTAGGGCTTCAAGTCCTCCGTACCGGGGATGACCCACGCATCGGTGCGCCCCACCCAGTATTCATCGATAAAGAAACGGTCGATGAGGCTCATGATGAACAGGATTGCCGCTATCTGCCAGAATCCCCCCAGGAACCCTCTGGCGCCGTTGATTGCATAAACGCAGACCAGCAGGTAAATGATGTAGCCGGGAACACAGATTGCTTTGAAAATCGCGCGGCCTCGCTTGATTCTCTCGGGCGTGGTCAGCCCCAACTTCACGCACCGTTCCTGCACTTCGGAAGGGTAAAGATACACCATATCCACCGGGCTTTTGCGGATGCCGACGACGCAGACCAGAACCAGCAGCGCGCCCAACACGAGCCCTTCCAAGACGATTCGTAAGATCATCGTTGCACCTCCGATGCGCTAGCCAATGCAGGTTTTAATTCTAATCATGCGCAAACCCGCTGGGGCGCACTTCTTTTTCCGCCGCAAAGTCCCTTTCAGTCCGACTTCGGCAAGTTCGTTGCCAAAGCCCTGGAGGCCAGCAACCACAGCGAAAAGGCAAAATCAGCCACGCGGGCAACGCCAGGACTGTATATTTGAAAGAGTCCTGCTTGAGACCGTGGCGATGTGGTCGCGCCTGGCGGGTGAAGAACTGAGGAGTTTGACCGATGGCAGACATAAAGTTGTTCGACATTCATGCTGGGGTACGAGAAATACCTAGCGGTACGGTTACCTTGGAGAGGGAAATCCAGACCGTGATAGAGAACAATATGCCCACGTTCTTCGGGGTGACCTTCCTCCAATCCGAATACCGCGTCGATGGTGGACGGATGGATTCCATCGGTATCGACGAAAACTATTGCCCGGTTATTTTTGAATACAAGCGCTCCCTAAACGAAAACGTCATCAACCAAGGGTTGTTTTACCTTGACTGGTTGCTGAATCATAAGGACAGCTTCAAAGTCCTGGTTATCGAAAAGTTGGGTATGGGTATCGCCAAGAAAATCGACTGGAGCAAACCCCGCGTCCTTTGCATTGCAGGGGATTTCACTAAGTATGATGTCTCTGCGATCAACCAGATGAGTCGTAATATTACCCTGGTGCGTTACCGAAAATTCGGGGATAAACTCGTCATGTTTGAGCATGTAAATGAAAACGTTGCCGACC
>NZ_CABTWO010000023.1 GCF_902488535.1 uncultured Mobiluncus sp. | reverse complement strand
CCCAGCTAACGGGGAGGGTGTGAAAGCGAAAGCTGACGCCCTAGGTGCTAGCAAACTGATGATTATCGGCGGGACCGGCGTCATGCCCGATGCTACCGTCCAAGCCGCCGCCACCGGCATCATCCCCAAGAAACCATTGCTAGACATGACCCTCGCAGAAATGCGCGCCAACTACCCATTAGCAGGCGAACCCGAGCACTTACCGAGCGACATCGCTTCGTATTCGTACTGCCTGGAAGATGGAGACGAATTCCGTATTTTCTACGATGCAATTGGGATGCCGATGGTTTTTAAAGCCGAACCTTACACTGACATGACTCCGCAACGCCTTCTGGATATGTGGCCTTGGAAGTTTGGGGATTTGAGCAACGCGCAACGCTGGTTCACCGATCCGAATTACCGAGATTACGGTGACATGACGGATCCTACGGCTATTTACGGTTTTGGAACGTTCCTTGCAGCCAAACCCAAACCCAACAACGTGGATGCAGATGGCTTTGCTTTTTATCTTTCCCAGTGCCGTAAAGGTGCTGAACATCCCGAATGGGCCAAACCATTCCCCTACGGAAAACGCTTCGAAGGAGGAGGTGTTCCGGGATTAGCCTATTCCTGTGCCGCTGACAAAACTGGTTTAAAGTGTTTCTATTGGGATGGTGAGAATTCGACCGAAAACAATCCGTACTGGTGGACAGCTATAGCTTAGCCGCATCTGAAACTGGCTGATGGTCAGAAACTCGCATTCCTGACCATGTTGGGGGTGTCTGCCGCAAGGCAGACACCCCCAACTTATGCCCAAAATAGCGCACGAATTATTACCCGGAGCCCAGCAGCGCTAAACAAAATCTCCGTGCGGTCTTCGGTGCGGTGCCAGCCGGTGCGGGCGGCACCTAGCTCGGGTCAGACTCGCGCAGCATCTTGATGTGGGGGATATTGTCCTCCAAGTAAGGCTCGGAAATCTGGCGGAACCCGAGGCTTTCATAGAAACCTTGGGCGTAAACCTGTCCCTCCAGATAAATGGCTTCGGCGTGGAAACGCTCTTGGGCCACGCGTATTCCCGCTTTCATGATTTCAGAGCCCAAGCCCTGGCGGCGGCGCGCGGCAATGACGCGGCCGATTGCGACATATTCGCTCTCCACGCCGCGGTCCAAGACGCGCAGGTAAGCCAGAATCTCGCCGTCCTGTTCCAGCCACACGTGCAGAGAACCCTCATCGCGCCCATCAATTTCCGGGTAGGGGCAAGCCTGTTCGACCACGAAAACATCAACCCTGAGTTTCAAGATCGCATACAGTTCCGTGTTACTAAGCTGCGCAAAAGTCTTAACCTTCAGCTCCAAAGGTGACGCCTCCTGTGTCGTGGGTTTCATGCCTTATCGGCCTTTTAGTCTACCAGCAGTTTACGGGGCCACACAGAGCGAAAACCGAGAGCACGGGGGACAAAAAAGCGGGTTGCTCGGCAAGGCAACCTGAACCGCGGCGCCGCTGCACATAGGATATAGCCCGTGGTTACTGCAAAAGATGTCTCTGATTACTCCGCCCACCACCTTTCCGTCTTGGAGGGGCTGGAGGCGGTGCGCAAGCGTCCTGCTATGTATATCGGCTCGACCGACAGGCGCGGACTTATGCACTGTCTTTGGGAAATCATCGATAACTCCGTCGACGAGGCTCTGGCGGGGTTCTGTGACCACATCGAAGTCGTGCTTTATCCCGATCATTCGGCGGAAGTGCGCGACAACGGACGCGGGGTGCCGATAGACGAAGTGCCCGGAACTGGCTTGAGTGGTGTGGAAGTCGTGTACACAAAACTGCACGCGGGCGGCAAATTCGATGCCGGGCTGTACAAGGTCGCGGGAGGCTTGCACGGGGTGGGAGCCTCGGTGGTCAACGCCTTGTCAGCCCGAATGGACGTGGCGGTAGACCGGGGCGGGGTCACCCACGGCTTACAGTTTCGTCGGGGCGAACCCGGGGTGTTCAGCGACAAGGAGGAACTGAACCCCAACAATGACTTCCATCCTTTCGAGCACTCCTCAAAGCTGACGAAACTCGGCAAGGTTAAGAAAGGCACCACCGGGACGCGGGTCCGCTTCTGGGCGGACTACCAGATTTTCCCCAAGGACGTTGACTTCAGTTACGAGGACCTGTCCAACCGGGCGCGCAAAACTTCGTTCCTGGTTCCCGGATTATCCATCACCGTCACCGACCTGCGCGGGGAGGAAACCCTCACCGACACGTTCTTGCACAAGGGCGGTACGGTCGACTTTGTGGACTATCTCGCACCGGACCGAGCCATCACCGACACCTGGCAGTTGCAGGGAAGCGGCACTTTTACAGAAATCGTGCAAGTGCCGAACCAGAAAACGGGTCACCTGGAGCCAAAAGAGATGGAACGCACCTGCGAGGTAGACGTGGCACTGCGCTGGGGAGTGGGCTACGACACCGTGGAACAAAGCTACGTGAACATTATCGAGACCCCGGTCGGCGGCACGCACCTGGCCGGATTCGAGGCGGGACTGGTGAAAACCTTGCGCGCGGCAATCCAAGCCAACTCGCGGCGCCTAAAGCTTGGCGCTAAAGAATCGAAAATCGAGAAAGAAGACATCCTGGCGGGAATGACCGCCGTCATCACCGTGCGCCTGCCCGAACCCGAATTTGAGGGGCAGACGAAAGAAGCTCTGGGCAGCGCCAAAGTCAAGCCAATCGTGACCAAAGTCGTCGCTGAGGGGCTCGAAGCGAAGCTGAACTCCCGGAAACGCGAGGACAAAAACCAAGTTTCCGCGCTCTTAGACAAAATCGTGGCCGAGATGCGTTCGCGCCTGTCTGCCCGGCTGTCCAAAGAAATCACGCGGCGGAAAAACGCGCTAGAAACCTCGACTCTCCCGACGAAACTTGTGGATTGTCGCAGTGACGACGTCGAGAAATCCGAGTTGTTCATCGTGGAGGGCGATTCCGCGCTGGGCACCGCGAAAGCTGCTCGGAACTCCGAGTTCCAAGCCCTGTTCCCGATTCGTGGCAAAATCCTCAACGTGCAAAAGACCGGCACCGCCCAAATGCTCGCTAACGCGGAATGCGCGGCGATTATCCAGGTGCTTGGGGCCGGTTCGGGGCGGACTTTCGACATTTCACAAGCCCGGTACGGCAAGGTCATCATGATGACGGACGCGGACGTGGACGGGGCACATATCCGCACGCTGCTGCTGACCCTGTTCTTCCGCTATATGCGGCCCATGATTGCTGCAGGCCGAGTTTTTGCGGCCGTTCCGCCGCTGCACCGGATTCAGGTCAACGCGAAAGGCAAGGCACCGGGCGAGTTCCGCTATACCTATTCTGAGGATCAACTCCACAAGGAACTGGGCAAACTGGAACGCACCGGGCGAACCTACAAGGAACCTATCCAGCGCTACAAGGGTCTGGGCGAAATGGACGCTGACCAGCTGGCGGAAACGACCATGGATCCGCGCCACCGCATGCTGCGGCGAATCCGTTTGAGTGATGAAGCCGCTGTCAACCGGGCGGAAGAAGTCTTTGAGCTGTTGATGGGTTCAGCAGTACCGCCGCGTCGGGAATTCATCATCGAGGGAGCCTCTAAGTTGGACGCCGAGATGATTGACGCCTAGAATCATCAGATAAGCTCCGGGCTATGTCCGATTCTCACCGGACATCAACTAAGGTCACACAACGGCTCCTAACAAGCGAGGGAAAGATTTGGCTCAACTTTTTGCGTCCCCAGCCGCTACTCCAGGCATCACCTGGAAACCGCTGGAAGTAACGCATAAGCCGGACCTGATGCGGCTCATTGCCGAGATGGAACGTATTGACAATCCCCCCTACCGCACATCGCAGGCAGAAGTTGATTCGATTTTTCAATCCGATTTTTGCGGTCTGAGTGCCTGGGACCAGGATTCGCGGATGGTCGCCTATGCCATCGTGCGTATTGAGGAAACCGACGGAGTCCAAGCCATCTGTTCCGGGGGTGTAGAGACAAGTTGGCGCAACCGTGGGGTCGGTTCCATCATCTTTCAATGGGAAGTTCAAACCGCTCACGCCATGCTGGCAGAAAAGCCCCGCCCTGCCCAGATTGTGTGTTTCGTGGATCAGGCAGCGAGTGACGCTGAGCCGCAATTGCGAGCCAGCGGTTTTCATCCCGCCCATACTTACCTGGAACTGCGCCGAGATTTGGCAGCCCCAGTGGAGCTGGTGGCACCCGGTCAGTACCTGGAAATTATCCCGTGGACCCTGGATTTCGACGACCATGTGCGTCGGGCTCACAACGAGCTGATGGCTCTGGCGGCAGGTGCCCCCGCCCAAGATCTGCAGACGTGGCAGTCGAACCGGCCCTTCTTTGCTCCCGAGTGGTCTTTTATTGCCTTGGACAAATCCAGCGATGTCGCTGAGGTCGCCGGGTATCTGCTATCCGCTCGCTACGAACAAGATTGGGAGGCGATGGGGTTCACCCAAGGCTATACCGAAATCCTGGGAGTTCTGCCCGACTATGCCGAAACACAGGTCGCCGCGGCGCTGCTGTCCCACGCTATTGCGGCTTACCAGGAATCTGGAATGCAGTACGCGGCGGTAGGGTTGGACCAGGAAAATCCCACCGAGGTCTCGAAACTTTATACAGATTTTGGGTATGAAGTTACGGGAGGTTCGACCGAGTGGGTGGTGAATCTGCCTGTCGAGGCGCAAAAGTCAGTGGATCCCTTAGCTTTGCGTGAGGAAGTTGCTCAGATGAACCGTCAGTCAGCAGCGGTGCTGCCGACCCGAAAAGGAGAGAAAAACGGGGCTTAGGGTTCCCCAAGCCCCGCCGCGAGCGTAATGTATCGCACTCGGCTCGTTTCCACCAGGCAGAAAAAGAAATATATTAAAATCCGGTATCAACCAAAATAGGCGATATCAGATTTCAAGTTCGAACCGGAGGCGTCGCGGCGTTCGTCCAGTTCCGGCAGTTTGACCGGTTTGCCTTTCGCGTCCACGGCGTGAACCGGATCCGGACCGACAAAAGCCATATCGAGCACGTACTCGCCCTTTAGGAAACGCTGCACCCTCACCCCCTGTGCGCCCCGGCCTTTTATGGGATAGCGATCCAGAGGCGTGAGCTTGATGGAGCTTTGGTTTGCTCCGGGCATGGCGTTCATAATGGCGGCAACGGTAGCCACGGTGGTAGCCGCGACCAGCTCATCAGGGACGATTGCCCCGGCAATAACCCGCGTATTTTCTTTCAGGTTCATACCCGCGACCCCGCCCGCGTTGCGCCCTTGGGGGCGAATTTTACTCGCCGGGGTGCGCAGCAGCTGGGCATCAGTTGAAATCATCACGATTTGGGCGTCGTCCGGGCAAGCCCCGGCATAAACCAGCTGGTCAGTGCCCTCCAGGTTGATGATGCTAAACCGGTTTTGGGTGCTGGGATAGTCCGGACGCATCCGCTTCACGATGCCCTGTTCGGTCACCATACCGACCGTTTCATCCTCATCCAAGGTAAGGATACCGACTACAGTTTCCCCATCCTCTAATCGTGCCGCGGCTGACAGCTGCGGAGCTCCGTCCAAAGACCAGGGGGGCGCGCTTTCTTCGATGCTCTCCGCAACGTTCGCCGCGGCACTTGCCGTCTCGGCAGAATCTGTTGACCCCGCAACACCGGAGCTGGCAGAGCCAGCCAGCGGGGACTTTTCCCCAGGAGGAAGATTCAACACGTCCAGGCGCACCACAAAACCCGATGAGGTGACGACCCCAAAGGACCCTCGCGTATGGGTCAAGATAGAGCCGGCGACCGTACTGTTGAATCCCTCTAAGCGTGTCACGGGACCGGTATGCGCTAAACGGATAGCCTGCCCGTCGGCACCCAGGACAATCCGGCACGGCACGTCGGGAACCTCCAAGGGCACATCCGTAACCGTCATCGCCCCCAAAACCGGCAGCGCGGCGTCTTCGGAAGCCGCCACGGCCGAACCGTCCTCTTCCATCAACACGGTACGCCGCGGCGTGGAGAGTCTCGCAGCGGTCTGGCGCAGATCATTTCGCACCACGTCATGCAGTTTCTCGGTGGACGCCAAAATCTGTTCTAGCTCGGCAATCGCTTGGCGCAGCTCGTCAGCTTCTGCCTCCAGTTCCAGCCGAGAAAACTTGGTCAACCGGCGCAACCGCAGCTCCAGGATGAACTCCGCTTGGGCTTCGGACAAATCGAATACCGCCATCAAGCGTTGGCGGGCCGCGGCTGAATCATCGGAGGTCCGAATGACCTCGATGACTTCGTCCAGGTTCAGTACGGCGATGAGCAATCCATCGACCAAATGCAGTCGTTCCTGCTTTTTCTTCAAGCGGAACTCGCTGCGCCGCCGCGTGACCTCAACGCGGTGATCGACAAACACTTGCAGGGCTGCTTTCAGGCCCAGCGTGCGCGGCTGACCATCGACTAGGGCGACCGTATTAATGCCGAAGGATTCCTGCAGGGGAGTGTACTTGTAAAGCGAAGCCAAAACAGCCTCGGGATGAAATCCGTTCTTAACCTCGACCACCAGGCGCATTCCGTGAGTCCGGTCGGACAGATCCTGCCAGCCTGATACTCCTTTGACCTTTCCGGAGCTGACGGTTTCTTTCAGCTTTTCAGCGACCCTTTCGGGGCCGACCTGGTAAGGCAGTTCGGTAATGACGATGCCGCGTTTGCGGGCCGTGACCTGCTCGATAGTCGCCCGGGCACGAGTGATGAAAATTCCTCTCCCGGTTTCGTAGGCTTCGCGGATTCCGTCCAAGCCCACAATAATCCCGCCACCGGGAAGGTCCGGGCCTGGGCAGTACTTCATGAGTTCCTCGGTATCGGCTTGCGGATGATCCAGCAGGTAGATGGCGGCGTTGATGGTTTCGCCCACATTGTGGGGCGGAATGTTGGTGGCCATGCCTACCGCGATGCCATTCGCGCCGTTGACCAGCAGGTTCGGAAACGCTGCGGGGAGTACCGCGGGCTGGGTCAGCTGATTGTCATAGTTTGGCACAAAGTCAACAACATCCTCGTCCAAATCATCCACCAGCGCTAAGGCGGCAGGAGCCAGTC
This sequence comes from uncultured Mobiluncus sp., assembly GCF_902488535.1. Classification (GTDB taxonomy): domain Bacteria; phylum Actinomycetota; class Actinomycetes; order Actinomycetales; family Actinomycetaceae; genus Mobiluncus. Next base: position 21,867 of record NZ_CABTWO010000023.1, on the reverse strand, counting down.
GCGCCTCCGTGTAGCGCGCCGCGGCGGGTCCGTCATCGAGCGAACCAAAGTTGCCGTGACCATCGATAAGCGGCACGCGCATGGTGAAAGGCTGGGCCAGACGCACCAAAGCATCGTAAATGGCTGAATCTCCGTGAGGGTGCAGCTTACCCATGACGTCGCCGACGACGCGCTGGGACTTTACGTGCCCTTTGTCCGGGGTCAAGCCCATTTGTTTCATCTGGAACAGGATGCGACGCTGGACCGGTTTCAGCCCGTCTTTCGCATCTGGCAGGGCGCGCGCATGAATGACTGAATAGGCATATTCCAGAAAGGAATGCTCCATTTCCTCGTTAATGTCGATGTCTTGGATGTGTTCGAGGGGGGAGTCAGACATGACATCAATTCTTACGATTTTTCCCGCTCTTACGCCGCTTGCCACACCGGTGAGGCCGGAAATGATTGAATGGAAGGGTGAGTGAGACAGAATTTCACACTGAAATCATGGCCGCGGACGATTCTGATTTGCGCCTCGATGCTCTGCTGGTAAGCGAGTTCGAGGCAGCCGGATGGCCCCGTTTACCTCAGGGGCGGCCCTCCTCTCCGAATGCGGCGGGCAGCTCAGCCGGCGCCCCAATCGTCCTCGTGTTGATTGACGGACTGGGGTGGTGGAACCTGAACGAATATCTGGGACACGCGCCGAACTTACGTGCCCTGGTGAAGACCGCCGCAGCCTCAGAGCAGCCCTTGACCGGCCGCAGTGTATGCCCCTCCACTACCGCGGCCGCCATCACTTCCACCCTGACCGGCATGGCCCCCGGACGGCACAATATGTTGTCCTACCAGTTGATAGACCCGGTGGCGCAGGCGAAATTCAACTTGATTACTTTCGAGGAGTATCCGGGAGGAGTAGAGGAATTCCAAGCCGAACCGACTTGGTTTGAACGTCTCAGCGCGGCAAAAATTCCGGCTTTTGCGTTGGGACCGAAAAAATTTATCGGCGGTGGACTGACGCGAGCTGCTCTGCGGGGCGCCGCGTATGTGGCTTCGGAAAATTTGGATTCGCGAGCCCGTGACGCCGCAAATGTGTCGAAACAGGGTGGACTGACGTATTTCTATATGGCAGAAGTCGATCATGCCGGACACGGCTACGGAGTGGGGTCTGAGAAGTGGGTAAAAAACCTGGAAAAAGCAGATCGCGCGGTTGGAATCATGCTGGATAGCTTGGCACCTGGTGTGAGGGTCGTCATCACCGCGGACCACGGCATGTTGAACACGTCCCCAGAGGTTACCGTGGATTTGGCGAAGACTGCGGCGGCAGATTTCATCGCCGACACCAGCGGAGAGGGGCGAGCCCTGCACGTCCATGCCAAACCGGGATCCGCCGCGGCGCTACAAGTTAGTCTGCAGACGCTGCTGCCCGAAGCCAAAGTGTTGAATCGCAACGAAACTGAGGCGTTATTTGCCTCCTATAACGGCACCCCGGTGCGCCGGCCGGAACTGTTGGGCGATGTGGTGGTGTTCGCCGCGGGGACAGGCCAAATCTTGGATTCACGCTTTTTCAAAGAACAGGTGTTCCAGATGAAGGGCTTGCACGGAGGCTTGAGCGAACAGGAAATGCGTGTCCCGATGCTGCGTTATTGCAGCTGAGAATGTCTCAGTCGGCCTTAGAGCCGAATAGAATCTCGTCCCAAGAGGGCATGGCGGCACGACCCCGGCGCGTGGTGTGTTTGGCACTATCGGCGGGAGGCTGAGCCGGATTTGGCTGCAAATCCTCCATCCCCGGCAACACGCCGTTCTCTGTAGCCTGTGCGGGTGACTGAGCAGTTTTGGAGGACTGGCGTTTCGCGGTGTCGAGGGGCAAAACATCCGCGTCTGGCTGGTCTGAAGCGGCATCCGGGGCGGGTGCAGCTGGCGGTGCGGTCTCAGCGTCGGGAGCAAACCCGGAGGCGATAGCGGCTTCCATCGCGGAAACGTCGTCCTCTTCATCCCCGGTCACCACGGAAAGCCGGGTTCCCCTAGCAGCGTTCAACTCATCTAGCAAGGCTTCGGTGGCGCTGGTTTCCGGCGACTGTGCCGGGACAGATTTTGTGGTAGTGGTGGGGGAGGTCTCAGCCTCTGGGCCGAAATCAAAACGGAAATGTCCCCGGTTCAACAGTGCGTCGGAACCGGCGGGGGTGGCGGTCTCGGTCAGCCAGCGCGCTTGTTCGTCCAATGCCGTCAACGTGCGGTTTTCGTGGTCAAAATCCCAGTTCGCCTCCAGCGCTTTGGCATCTTGCACAAACTCCAGGTGGACCAACCAGTTCTCGCCGGGCTGCCGGGTCGCGTCCCAGCTCAGAGAGGCGGGGCTAACTCCGCGGGTGGCCAGACGATCAATCACCAGTTCGCCCAAGGCCGGCGCGTCCTTTTCCGGGGAAACACGAGTTTCCCGAGCCTGACGGGCGGCATAGATACGTTCCGCTAAAACTGGGGCTTCATAGCGCTTGACCTGTGCCAAGTCCAGACCGGCACTGGTGGCGACCTCTTGGGCAGAGGCACCGCCGCGAATCAAAGTTTGAATGTCTTTTGGACGCAAGTCCTGAGCGTCAGAGGCAGACAGGGCTGCTACGACTTTTCGGCGCTGCTGGCGCACTATGGAGCGCAGCTCTTCGTCAAGGGGTAAAAGGAAGCGCTCACCGTCTGTGTCAACCAAGACGAGGTGCTCACTGTCAGTATGAATTCCAAGCAAAGAAAGACTGCGCATATTTCCTCCTAAACTACACATTGCCAAAATCGTAGGCAGTTTTCACGTCAACCCGCCGTAACGTTGCCGAGAGGTCGCAATTTCCTTAAAGTAGTGCTAATATCGCGACGCACCGGAACTATTACTTTAAGGGAGTGCAATGGCTACCGATTACGATGCCCCGCGCAAGCGAGACGAGGAAAACCCTGAGGAATCTATCGAGGAATTAAAGACTCAGCGAAAAAATTCCGAAGATGCTTCCGTTGATGAGGACGAAAATGAAGCTGCGGATTCCTTCGAGTTGCCTGGTGCGGACCTTTCCAATGAAGAACTCTCAGTTCGGGTAGTCCCTAAGCAAGACGACGAATTTGTGTGTTCGCAATGCTTTATTGTGCATCATGCGTCCCAGCTGGCAGGGATAGAAGACGGCCAGCCGGTCTGCATGGATTGTGCGGGTGTTGCCTGATGGGACTTTTCTCAAAGAAACGCAAAACGGTTAAAGTTTCTCAAGAGGTCGAGGACAATTCCTCTGGTGAGCTGGAGAACCCGTCCCCTAACAGTGAATTAATGGAGAAGCCTGCTAGTGAGCCGGTGCAGGAGCCTGCTAGTGTGCTGGTGCAGAAGCTCGTTCCGGCCCCAGCCTTGCCTTACGGCCCGGGGACGAAAGACCAACCAGCAGGCCCACTGGACGTCAAACAACTCTCTGACCAGGACACCAATCAGTATGTAAACTTTGGAGTGTTTTTGCTGCCGCAGATTCCCGGGCTGGCGGTTCATCCAGAATCTCCGCTGGACGAAAAAACTTTTGGGTCTCTGACCATGCAGATTGGCAAGGCGGCTGTAGAACTGCTGGCGGTAGCCGCACCAAAGTCGAAAAGCTTGTGGCCTGAGCTGCGCGCGCAGGTACGCGGAGAAACTACCGCTGCGGGCAACACTTGCGACGAACGCGAGGGCAGCTTCGGTACGGAACTGTTCGTACAGTTAGCGGCACAAGACGCCCAGGGTAACCGGGGGCGCGTGCAGGTTCGTTATTGCGGAGTGGACGGCCCGAACTGGTTTGTGCGCCTGGTCTTTAACGGCATGGTGCAAGCCGGGGATCCTGATTTGCAAGCCTTGGAACAGGCCGTCCGTCAGGTCGTGGTGGTGCGTGGTTCCCGACCGATGAGTCCGCGTACGGTCATTCCCGTGGTTTTGCCTGACGACTTAGCACGTCAGCTGGCGGCTCTGCGCGAGCAGCAGGCCTAGCCGGTGCAGGCAGAGTGAGTTCACCATGTCGCCACGTCAACAGATTACCCGGGTCGGCACCGTGCTTTCCACGTCTTTCCTGTCTCCCACGGACGTACCGTCTTTCCGGATTTGTCTGGAAACTGCCGGGGGATTCATCAACGTGCGCTGGCTGGGGAGGACGGAAGTTCCCGGAGTGACCTTGGGACGCCGCCTGCAAGTGTGCGGAATCCCGTTGCAGGGCGAGGACGGGGTGGAACTCATTAACCCTGATTATCACCTCTTGGGGGCCAAATGAGCGAGGAGAAAGACCAGGAAGCGGTTACGGCAGGGCTCAACGATTTTAAAGATGCCCTGGGTCGAAACATGGGAGGCAGACTGGATGCCGAAGAATTCTCCCTGCGCCAAGCAGTAGGAGGGTGGCGTGGCATGGTCGAGTCCATCGGGCCGACGCTGGTTTTCGTGGTGGCGTTCGTGGCTGGCTGGGACGTCATAAGGGCCGGGGCGGTATCTCTCGGGTTTGCCTTGGGTCTGATTATCGCGCGGCTCATTGGGCATTCCTCGATTATGCAGGCGTTTGCGGGGTTCTGGGTCGTCATCATCGGTGTGCTGTGGGCCATGTTCAGCGGCAAAGGCGAGAATTACTTCTTGATGAGCCTGATTATTAATGCGGTATATGCCAGCGTGATTCTGGTGTCGATTTTGGCGCGTTTCCCCGTTATCGGTCTGTTGGTCGGGTGGTTTCGCACCCAAGGTCTGAGCTGGCGGACAGATCCGAGGCTGAAAGCGGATAGAAAAGCTTACTACGCTGTAACCATCATCTGGCTGGGGGTTTTCCTGCTTCGTTTAGCTGTGAAAACGCCTCTCTACCTGGGAGGAAACGTACCCTGGCTGGGAACCTTCCAAATTTTGTTGGGCTTGCCACTATTCGCCTTGGCGCTCTACCTCAGCTGGCTCCTGCTGCGCCGCACCCACGGGAAGTTCCTCGACTCCGGTCTTACCGACATCGACACCTCCGGCGCTGGCGCTGCTGACGTCCCCGACCGTGCTTCCGACACCCTCGACGACGCCCGCTGAATCAGCGGCATCCGCGGCCGGAGCGGCGGTCAAAAGTTTTCCGACCTGGTTTACAGTGTCCTCATTTTGCTCGGGGAACAGGAACAGCAACTGATCTGAGGCGTGTAAACTCGCGACCATGTGGGGAGCCAGCGCCTTCCCATCTTGAATAACCGCGGTCAGCAAAACCCCCAACGGCCACTCCAGTTCGCCCGCGGGCCGGCCCAAAACCGGGGAATCAGCGGAAAGGACTATGGAGTACAATCCGTTGCGGGAGTTAAAGAACCGGAAAATCGGCACTAAGGTACCTACGCTGAGGGCCTCTTCGACCAGGGCAGTCATCATCCGGGGGGTAGAAATCGGCACGTCCACGCCCCAAGACTCATTGAACATCCACTCATTCTTGGGATTATTAATCCGGCCCACCACCCGAGGCACCCCGAACTGGGTCTTGGCCAGCAGCGCAATCACCAGATTAGCCTGGTCATTGCCGGTAGTGGCGACGACGACATCGGCTTGCGCCCCGCCCGCTTGTTCCATCGTTTCAGGAGTGGACAAGTCTCCCAGAATCCAGTTCGCGTCCGGCACGGAGGAAACTTTCATAGCCTCGGGGCTGGAGTCAGCGATTGTGACCTGATGACCCCTGGCTAGCAGTTCCCTGGCGATGGAGCGGCCGATTGAGCCCGCCCCGGCAATAACAATCAGCATCATTTCTCCTTGGAATTCCGAGCTAAACGGGAGGCTACTGCTTCACGCTGAGACTCGGCAACAAAATAAAACAACTCGTCGTTTTCCTGTAATACGGTAGAGGCCTCAACCATCAGCACTTTAGAAAAACGCAGGACATAAGCCGCCCGAATCTCCAGTTCAGCTTCTATGGCGGAAACCTCGTGACCGACCCAGCTGGGTCCCACGGGCGCGCGGCACAGGCTCAAGTGCCCGGTTTCCTCGGTAAACACGACATCCGGGGGTAACGGCAACACCCGAGCCAGCAATAATGCGGCGGTGCGGTCCACGGAGCCAACCGTGGGAATCCCCAGCCGTTCATATACCTCGGCACGGCGCGGGTCGGAAATCCGTGCCACCACTTTCTTTACGTGATAAATCTCGCGGGCTACGCGTGCCGCCAGGATATTAGCGTTGTCATCATCAGCTACCGCCGCAAAAGCATAGGCGTCCTCAATCCCGGCTTGCAGCTGAGTGTTGCGGTCATACCCTTCACCAGTCAGCTTTTGCCCTTGGAAATTTTTGTACAGCCGACGGAAAGATTCCGTGTTGTTGTCGATAATCGCCAGGGTATGTCCCCGGTCCTCAATCGCTTTCGCCAGCGTGGTTCCGACGCGACCACAGCCCATGATCACAAAATGCACTCTTAAAACATAACCTGAAAGCCACAAATTCGGCTACATTTCACGGGTTAGGGAGGGAAATTCTTTCCGGTTTGAATCCGAGCGGCTAAAGTTGAGACGTGCTGAAGAATCTTGCTCCGAGGGAGGGTTGGCTGGAGACCTTTACCCAGCTGGCGTTCTTCGCACCAAAATTTTGGTTTCCAGCCCTCATAGCAGCTTCGGTTTTTCCGTCTTTGATTGCGTATTCGGGGCCGATTTTCTCGGCGGTAGCCCTGTGGATTGTGGCGTTTGTCCTGATAGCCGGGCTGATAACAACGCTGGCCCACGGGTATTCTCTGGGGCAAACCCATCGTTTAGATTCCACGGCTGCCCTGGTGCAAGCCAACTTGGGGTCTTTCCTCGGAGCTCTCACTGCTGCCGCCTCGCTGCTGGCGATGGTCGTCGCCGTAGCTGCCCTGGTTTCTACCGCCACCACTTTCATCGTGGTTTCCGCGGGGCTTCCCGAGGACTATCGGGTGTGGATTCTCATTGCCGGTTTCATCTTGCTGTTGCTGGCGCTGTTCCGCCCCGAACCTATCCGCAGGGCGATTCCGTGGCTCACCGTGGTCATATTCGTGGTGGGTTTTCTGTTGCTGGCATACGGTTTTTGGCACTACCTGCGCAACGGAGCCAAGCCCGGTTTGTTCGAGCTGCTCAGCTCCACCACGAAAGCAAAGGAAGCGGTCGCTGACTCTAATCTGCAATCCGGTTGGAAAGCCGCTGCTGTAGCGGCGCTGCTGCTGGTTCCGGTGACCCCGGCGGTAACACTATTCCGCAACGAGAATCGCCAGCCCCTGTCCGGCCTCATGTTCAGGATTTTGGGCGGTTCCGCCGCCGCCATGTTTGCCGCCACGGTCTATCTGTCTTTTACGGTGGCCGGATTCCACTGGACCCGCCTGGATACGGTCATTCAAGGGCCGGGTAACCTGGCTTTATTGTTGGGGGTTTTGCTGGACAAGAACGGGTGGCTGGTCGTCCCGGTGATGTCTCTGTTTGCAGTGGGGTGCTTGATTAGCGCCTACATCTATATCTCCAGCGTCTCCACTTTGCTAATGGATTTAAGCGGGCATGACTTGGCGGTGCATCAGGTTCCCGTGTCTTGGGTGCGCCGAGGGCGTTCGGTTTCGATTTTGTCGTTCATGGTCGTTACATTCGCGGCAGCGCTGACGGTACACAGCCGTATGGGGGTGGCGGCGCTCACCTGGGTGACTTTCGTAGCTATCTCTAGCTTCTTGGGGCAGGTCGCCCGGATGCGTATGTGGCGTTCCCGGTTTCACAGCGGGGTAACGTATGTGCAGCGTCGCCAATCCAAGCGGTACTACCGTATCGCCATCATCAGCGTGATTATCAGCCTAATTATCCTGATTGTGGTTTCGGTGGCATTCAATTCTATCTTTGAGCTCTATGTGCTGGGTGCCTGGGCCGGACTGGGATTGCTTATCTATTTCCTCAACTTCTACTACCGGAGGGTACAAAACAAAATGTCGCAGCTCGAACACGCCGAGACCCCGGTGAAACATACTCTCGCCCTTGTGCTGGTGCCTCGTTTTGATGCGTCCGCCCTAAAAACCATCCGTTACGCGTGGGCCGCGCACCACCCCAATGTTGAGGTCGTGCACGTCCTTGAGCCGGATGAGGACGAGACCGAGGTTCGCCGCCAGTGGCAGGAGTGGGGAATCACCGCCGCGCTGACCCTGATTCCTGATGAGGGCGGCGATCACCTGGGGTCGGTTCAGAAATATTTCAACGCCAAACTTGATATGGATCCTCTGACCTCTATCTCGGTCTATTTATCGCGTTACGTCCCGAAATTCAGGGCCCTAGGATTGCTTCACAACGCGGCTGAACGCACTTACGCCCGTCACTTAGCGCGCCTAGAACGAGTGACGATTACCTGGGTCAGCTTGACGGCTTGAAAGGAATTTCATGCAGACAGAAATAATCGAGCTGGGCGGACCGGCTCACGGCGGATACTGCGTGGGTCGTCTGGCATCAGGAAAAGTCATCATGGTGCGGGGAGGACTGCCGGGGGAGACTGTCGAGGTTGAGGTCACTTCCGAGCGTTCCAAAGTTGCCTATGGCCGGGTCTTGCAGGTGAAAACCGCCAGCGCGGACCGGGTCACGCACATCTGGCCCGAGGGGGAGGCAAAAGACCTGGGCGGGGTAGAACTGGGTCACGTCGCTTATCCAGCCCAGCTGCGTTGGAAGCGTGACGTGGTGCGCGACGCTATCCGGCGAAATGGTAGCCCGGAACTGCTGGAACAGCTGGATCAAGCTCATCCCGGGTGGGAAGTAGAATCGTTGGGTCCCGAGCCGGGTCGTACCCGCGTGAGTTTTACCATCAGCGAGGGCGGGGGACTGGGCATGTACGAAGCTGCGGCCCACAACGTCCACACCGTGCGTTCTTTTCCGCTGATGGTACCCGAATTAGTCGATTTGGATTTGTTCCGGCGGCATTGGGAGTTTGCGCCGGGAACCCGTCTGCGGGTTATCGCCCCGTCAAGTTCCGCGCCGGTGCTGTTCGTTGATGGCCAGACTTTGAGTGTGGACGGTGAGCCGACAACTTCGCGGGTACGAGAGACAGTCAGCGTGGGAGACCGGACTTTTACGTATCGGATTTTTGCCGGATCGTTTTGGCAGACTGACCGACGGGCGCCCGCGACCCTCGCCGCCGCGCTCTTGGACGCTATCGGGGAGGTAGAGGGGTTCGAGGCGTGGGAGCTGTATTCCGGTTCGGGGTTGTTTTCGCTGTTCCTGGCTCAGTCTCTGGGGGCACAAGGGCGTTTGACCACGGTGGAGGGTGACGGTCCGGCGACGAAATCGGCTATCTATAATCTGGCGAAAGCCGGTTTCGACCAGGTAGAGGTGCGGCGCGGTAACGTTTCCCCGCAGCTGTTGCGTTCTTTGCCGATGGGAGAGATGGTTAGCCAGGGCACGTTGGTGGTGGCTGATCCGCCGCGCTCGGGGTTGGGCAAAGCGGTAGCACGAGCGATTTGTCGACAGAATCCGGATTTGGTGGCGTTGTTTTCCTGCGACCCGGTTAGCTGTGCACGGGACCTGGAAACCATGCGCCAGTTGGGTTACCGAGTTAAGACCTGGCGAGCCTTCGATTTGTTCCCCTACACCAGTCATGTGGAGACTCTTACGGTACTAAAACGGAAATAAGCAGCTCCTTTACAGGTTGATGGTGGCCATTAGGAGGTACGGTGAACTGGATTAATGCCTTTGAAATTATTTGCTACCTGCTGACCGTTCTGTTGCTGGGAGACATTGCCAAGCTGCGAAACCGGGTGGAGCTGCGTTTATTCCTGGCCGCGACTTTGGCGGGATTTATCCTTGAAATTCTGGCTGTGAGAGCCACCGGCATCTATCACTACAGCACCGACTACTTTCTCAGCATCGGTTCGCCACCCAATCAGTTTCCTGTTTTTGGTGGATTGATGTGGGGCGCGTTGGCTGTTTGTGGTTTCAGAATCGCGAGGAAATTTTCCGAAAGCTTTTTTGAAATCAGCCTTTTTACGGGTTGGCTGGTCGTTTCGATGGATTTATTACTGGATGTGGCCGCCATCCGACTCAACGGGGGGTTCTGGATCTGGGACGGACGTGTTCTTTCCTGGGACATCAATCATCATGTGTTCATGAGTGTGATTTGGGTAAACTTCCTGGGTTATTTGTTCGAGACGCCCGCGGTCGTTTACTTAACATTGCGTCTGAATAAACTCGCTGAGAAATCGCGGCCGAGGGCAATCCTCACCGTCCTCGGCGCAGGGTTGGGAGCAGTGGTTACCGTAGGTGTGGGCAGCAGTTTGTCTTTGCTGCTAAACAAAATCAGTGATGAGTGGTTTGCCGTCGTCGCATTTCTAGTACTGTGGGCGGCCATTTTGGTGGAGCTGGTAGCACAGATTGCAAAACGCTGGCACACTTTGACTCTACGAGGGAATCACGACTTCGTTCTGGGGATTTTTTGGGCCGTAATTTACGGTTACTGCCTGGTTGCGCTGTGGTCTCTGGGCGCGTTCCACACAAACATCGTTTATGCTCTTTTCGCTGCTTTCATAGCGTTAGCTACCTTATTAATGTCTTTTGTCAGCACGAATGCCTACGCAGAATCAGATTGATTCTTCTGGATGCGCCTGCCGCCAAATATGCTGGCGGACAATTGCCAGGTTGTCGTGGGAGAATTCTTGAGGAACATAGGAAAGCCAAGAGTAAAGAATTGGGATTTGTGCAACAGAAGTTTTGCGAATTGCTCACGCTAGAGAACCGATAAATCGGCACGCGCCGCCCTTGTGACGTCGCGATGAGGCCGCGTGGCGAGCCAATTTATGAAACATAATCCCAGGTAGAAGCCTATTTATAAAAAATTCCAGGGCGGGAACGACAAAACAGCTGCGGCGCAACATTTAATGTGTTGTGAAATCAGGAAATTCAATATATCTTGATGTCGAGATAAATTTTTTGTGGCATTGTTGCCACCCTTTAGGAGGTTATTTATGGCCAGTTTGAACAGCTTAAATGCTCGCAAGACTTTGCAGGTGGGAGGTAAATCCTACGAGATTTTCTCTCTCGATGCCGTGGAAGGCTTAAAAAAGCTTCCTTACGCGCTGCGCATTTTGGGCGAAAACCTGCTGCGTAACGAGGACGGTGCCAACATCACTGCCGACCAAATTAAGGCTTTGGCGGCATGGAATCCCGATGCGCAGCCCAGCACAGAAATCCAGTTCACCCCGGCTCGCGTGGTGATGCAGGACTTCACCGGTGTGCCTTGCGTGGTTGATTTGGCCACCATGCGCGAAGCCGTGAAAGACCTGGGCGGGGACCCCGAGAAAATCAACCCCTTGGCTCCGGCTGAAATGGTCATCGACCACTCGGTCCAGATTGACTACTTCGGACGCCCTGACGCTCTGAAACTCAACACGGATAAGGAATACGAACGAAACTCGGAACGTTACAAGTTCCTGCGTTGGGGCCAGGGCGCCTTTAACAACTTCCGCGTGGTGCCGCCGGGGACCGGCATTATCCACCAGGTCAACATCGAGTACCTGGCGCGTTCCGTGTTCACCAAGGAACTGCCTGACGGCACGGTACAGGCTTACCCCGACACCTGCGTCGGCACTGACTCCCACACCACGATGGTCAACGGGCTGGGCGTGCTGGGCTGGGGCGTCGGCGGCATTGAAGCCGAGGCCGCTATGCTCGGTCAGCCGGTGTCCATGCTGATTCCGCGTGTGGTCGGCTTCAAGCTCAAGGGCTCCATCCCCGCCTCCGCTACCGCTACCGACGTGGTGCTCACCATCACCCAGATGCTGCGCGAGCACGGCGTGGTCGGCAAGTTTGTGGAGTTCTATGGCGAAGGCGTGTCGCAGGTGCCGCTGGCTAACCGCGCCACCATCGGCAATATGTCTCCCGAATTTGGTTCTACCGCAGCCATCTTCCCGATTGACCAGGTCACCGTGGACTACTTGCGCTTGACCGGACGTGACGAGGAGCGTTGCGCTCTGGTGGAGGCTTACGCCAAGGAGCAGGGCTTGTGGCACGATCCGAGCTTCGAGCCGAAGTACTCGGAGTACCTGGAACTCGACCTGTCCACCGTGGTGCCATCCATTGCCGGTCCGAAGCGTCCGCAAGACCGCATCAAGTTGAGCGAAGCCAAGCAAACCTTTGAAAAGACCCTGGTGCCCACCTACGCTCCTGAAGCGCATAAGCTCGTGGACCTGACCACCGCTGACGGCACCAAGACCAACCTGGATCATGGCCGCGTGGTCATTGCTTCCATTACGTCGTGTACCAATACCTCGAACCCCTCGGTGATGATGGCTGCCGGTATTCTGGCTCGCAACGCCCGCGCTAAGGGACTGAAGTCGAAGCCGTGGGTGAAGACGTCGGTGGCTCCCGGTTCCCAAGTCGTTACTGACTACTTTGACAAGGCCGGTCTGTGGGGTCCCCTCGATGAGCTGGGCTTTAACCTGGTGGGTTACGGGTGCGCGACCTGTATCGGTAACTCCGGTCCGGTTCCGCCCGAAATCTCGAAGGTCATCAATGACAACGACTTGGCCGTCACGGCGGTGCTGTCTGGTAACCGTAACTTCGAGGGACGTATTTCTCCCGACGTTAAGATGAACTACCTGGCTTCTCCGCCGCTGGTCGTGGCCTACGCCCTGGCCGGGACCATGGACTTCGATTTTGAGACGGAGCCCCTGGGTCAGGATCAAGACGGCAACGACGTGTTCCTGCGCGATATCTGGCCCGATCCCGACGAGGTGCAGCGGGCTATCGACGAGACCATAAACCGCGACATGTACACGAAGGATTACGCGAACGTGTTTGCTGGTGATGAGCGCTGGCAGTCCCTGCCGACTCCGGAAGGTAGCCGCTTCACCTGGGACGATGCTTCGACCTATGTGCGCAAGGCACCGTTCTTTGACGGAATGAAGATGGATCCGGAACCTGTCAAGGACATCCACGGCGCTCGGGTTTTGCTGAAGCTGGGCGATTCCGTTACGACCGACCACATCTCTCCGGCCGGCGCTTTCAAGCCCGAAACTCCTGCTGGCCAGTACCTGACCGGCAACGGGGTGCAGCCCAAGGACTTCAATTCATACGGCTCCCGCCGTGGCAACCATGAAGTCATGATGCGCGGCACGTTTGCCAACATCCGCATTAAGAACCAGCTGCTGGACGGGGTTGAGGGCGGTTTCACCCGCGACTTCACCCAGGAAGGCGGCCCCCAGTCCTACGTTTATGACGCCTCCATGAACTACCAGGCTGCCGGGATTCCGCTGGTCGTGCTGGGCGGCAAGGAGTACGGTACGGGTTCGAGCCGTGACTGGGCCGCAAAAGGCACGCGCCTGCTCGGTGTGAAAGCCGTTATCGCGCAGTCCTTCGAGCGTATTCACCGTTCCAACCTGATTGGGATGGGTATCTTGCCGCTGCAGTTCCCGGAGGGACAGTCAGCGGACTCGCTGGGTCTGGATGGGACGGAAACCTTTGACATCAGTGGCGTAACCGCTCTGAACGAAGGTAAGACTCCTGAGACGGTGAAAGTCAGCGCCACCAAGGCCGATGGCTCTAAGGTCGAGTTCGACGCGGTGGTCCGTATCGACACCCCCGGAGAAGCCGACTACTACCGCAACGACGGCATTCTGCGTTACGTGCTGCGTAACCTGGTGAAGGCCTAAGCACCTGCGGTTCAACTGTCAATAGCTCCCCGGATCGACATCTGGTCGGTCCGGGGAGCTATTTTTAACTGTCGCAGCCGCCAAACCGTTGCAGGGACGCTGCTCCAAACCGGCCTGACATGAAAGAAAACGTGAAAACCGGATAGAATGGGACAGTATCTTTTTGAGGAGTTTTACGAATCTATGTCCCAACTTGAACCCGTAAGTGCGTCAAACGCGGACTTGGCGTCGTTGCGCCTGCTACCGACGATTTCTTCGCCGCGCGATTTGCGGAAACTCAACCACCAGGAACTGGACCGCCTGGCCGGTGAAATTCGCCATTTCCTGGTGGAATCAGTGGCGAAAACCGGGGGACACCTGGGTCCGAACCTCGGTGTCGTCGAGCTGACCATCGCCCTGCACCGCGTGTTTAACGTCACCCGAGACACCCTCGTTTTCGATACGGGACACCAAACTTACGTTCACAAGCTCCTGACGGGACGGCAAGATTTTTCCCGGTTGCGTCAACGCGGCGGTCTGTCCGGTTATCCCTCGCGGGCAGAATCCGAGACGGATGTGCTGGAAAACTCTCACGCTTCAGCCGCACTGTCCTGGGCGGACGGAATCGCCAGGGCTAACCGCCTGACCGGAAAGCGAGGCTGGGTCGTAGCGGTCATCGGCGATGGAGCGATGACCGGTGGCATGGCGTGGGAGGCTCTGAACAACATTGCCGAGGAAAACGAAGGCCGGCTGATTATCATCTTGAACGACAACGGGCGTTCCTATGCTCCAACCATCGGCGGGTTGGCTCATCACCTGGATGCGCTGCGAGTCACCCCCCAGTATGACAAGGCTTTGAAGTGGGGCAAACAAACCCTGAAAGGCAGCGGACCGGTGGGGAACCTGGTGTATTCCGGGCTGCACGCCGCGAAAGCCGGACTGCGCGACATGGTCGCCACCGACGAAGGGGTCCTGTTTGATGAGTTGGGCATCACCTATACCGGTCCCATTGATGGACACGACATCGCCGCCTTGGAGTTTAGCTTCACCAGGGCGAAAGCCGCCAAGAAACCCGTATTGATCCACGTCATCACCCAAAAGGGACGCGGCTACACCCCGGCGGAAGAAAATGTCTCCGACCACTTCCACGCGATTGGGCGGATTCACCCGGAGACCGGCCTGCCCATCGAGCCGGAACGCTTTGAATGGACCCAGGTTTTTGCCGAAGAGATCTGCAGCCTGGCGCGGGAAAACAAAAAAATCGTCGCCATAACCGCCGCGATGCTTCGTCCGGTGGGGTTGAACCCGATGCAAAAGGAGTTCCCCGACCGCGTTTTCGACGTAGGTATCGCGGAAGCGGATGCCCTGGCCACCGCCGCAGGCTTGGCCTACGGCGGGATGCACCCGGTTATCGCCCTGTATTCCACGTTCTTAAACCGGGGATATGACCAGTTGTTGATGGATATCGCGTTACACCGGGCTGGGGTGACGATTGTTGAGGATCGTTCCGGTATTACCGGCAGTGACGGCGCCAGCCACAACGGGATGTGGGATATAGCTCTGGCCGGGACAGTGCCCGGTCTGCGCCTGGCCGCGCCGCGCGACGCCGTGACCTTGCGCGAAGAACTGCGCGAGGCTCTCCAAGTTGAGGACGGACCCACCATCGTGCGCTATCCGAAAGGCTCGCTGCCCAAGCCTTTGCCCGCCCTGAAACGTGCTCACGGGGCAGATGTATTGTGGGAATCGGCGGACTTCGTAGCACCGTCAGCATCAACCCGAGAGGAAAAGGCCAGCTCAAAACGGCCAAAGAACCTTTTGATTGTGGCGACCGGAGCGTTTGCCCAACTGGGGGTGGAGGTCGCGAACGAACTCCAGACACTCAATAATCTGGCAGTACGCGTAGTCGATCCGCGGTGGCTGATTCCCGTGCCTGACGACTTGGTGACTGCAGTAGGGGACTACGACCGGGTCGTAACCCTGGAGGACGGACTGGTAGAAGGCGGTTTTGGTTCCCAGTTGCGCAACGCGGCAGCGGCGCAGGACATCTTTACTCCGGTGCTGTCTTACGGGATTCCGCGACAATTTTTGCACCACGCCACGCGCGACGAAATCCGCGAAGAACTGGGGCTGACCCCCCGGGCGCTGGCTGATTCCATTAATTCTCGGATTTGAGGGCTTTCACCAGCGAATCCAAAGTATTTTCAATCTGCCAAGGCCGCGCCTGACTGGCCTGCAATACCTCCAGGACCTGGGACTCCGGGGCGTCGTCAGGCAGCACCCAAGCCAGTCGACGGATAGTTTTCGGTTCCAGCATAACCTCGTAGTTGACGTCTAACTGGGTAGCTACCTCGGCCACGGTTTCACGCAAACGCCGCCACCGATCGGCCTCCAGTGGGTGATTGTGCGTGAAAGTGCGTGAATCCGGAACCTCGCCGGGAACGCGCGGGGCACGCCGCGGGGGAAGTTCCTTGGCGGACAGCTGATAGGACCTGCGCAAAGCCGCAAACCAGCGGTCGGCTCGTTTTCGGCCAGCCCGGTCGTGGCGAAAATCCTCCAAAGCCCCCATGTAACGTTTGCCCTTTGGTAGCCCCGCCGCTAGGGCAATCATTGCTGCGTTTGTCAGCACTTTGGTCGGTGCCAGGTCTTCTTGCTGAGCCAGTTCATCGCGGGAATACCACAGTTCCCGCAGGGCGGCGAGGTTGCGCGGGGCGTGGACTTTTCCAGAACCGGGGACGTGGCGCCACGGATCGGGTTTGGGCGCGGGAGGCTCGAAATCCAACAGATAGTCGAATTCTTGCTCCGCCCAGTCGTCTTTATCCTCGTCTTGCAGCTGTAACCACAGCTCATTGCGCAGGTCAATGAGATAATCCACGTCCAGGGCGGCGTAGGTTTGCCAATCGGAGGGCAGGGGGCGCGTAGACCAATCTGCCGCGGAATGTTCTTTCGCCAGGGTGATGCCCAGTACTTTTTCCATGACTGCGGCTAAGCCGAACCCCTCAAAGTTCAGCAGTTTCGCCGCCAGTTCCGTGTCAAACAGCAGCCGCGGACGCATTCCCAGTTCCGACAGACAGGGCAAATCTTGGGTCGCGTCGTGCAAAATCCACTCCGCCTTGCCAATGGCCCGGCTCAAAGGCTCCAAATCGGGGAAAGCCACCGGGTCGATGAGGACAGTGCCCACGCCTTCGCGGCGCAATTGCACCAGGTAGGCCCCTTGAGAATAACGAAACGATCCGGCTCGTTCGGTATCGAGAGCGACTGGACCCGTGGCGGCGGCGACAAGTTCACAGACGTGTTGCAGGGCTGCGGGGGTGTCCACAATCGGAGCTAAAGGCTCGCGAGTACGGGTGACCAGCCGTGGGGACTTCGGTTTTGAGGTAGCGCTCGACATAACGGTTCTATGTTATATCCCGGCGCGCTCACCCCCGTCCTGCCGCACCGTAGGGGTGCTACCGCGGGTATGTCTGTGAGCGCACAAGGGCGGTGGGGAGGGCTCTAATGTCGCAGCTGAGTGACGTTTTCCTCGGGGGAGAGGCCGGTCGCCTGGAGCATCGTGTCCAGCCACGCCAGGAAATGGGCGCTCAAATCAGGGCTGCCGGGGGTCCACGACGCGCGAATCTCTAGGGTAGCGGAGGTGGCGCGCAGTGCAAAGCCTTCAAAAGAACGGTTGATGGTCGTGGTGGCGGTGCCCACCAAATGTCCGTAATCAGCGTCCCGGCTGGCCAAACACTCGCGCAGCCAGGACCAGGCGACTTCTCCTGCCAGCGGATCTTCACCCAAAGCTAACTCTGTATCGGTCGCCACCAGAGCAATAACCCGAAACTCGCCGCCCCAGCCTTCTTGGGTCTGCGGATCGTAGAGACACACAAACCGGCCGGTGGCGGGAGCTTCCGCCTCCACGTGCAGTGCCGTTTCCGCGCTAATCGCCACCGCGTAAGGGGCAATTTTCGTCGGGGCTGGAACCTCGTGAACGGAAACTCGAGGCGGTACGGACGCCTGGCGCAGTGACAAAAGAGCGAGCTCCCACGCCGGGGGTATCTGCGTCTGCGCCGTTGAACTCGCCTTGCTCACCCTCTCAGCGTAAGCGAGTGGGAAAGAAAACCGACCTTACCACGCCCTGCAGACCCGAAATACCTCTGTGGACTGCCCGAGGCCCAAAACCTCTAGAGAGAACGGTCAGCCAGAGGAGAGGCTAAAACCACAATGGAACGCGAACGTACCGTTACGGTCTCGGGAGAACCTAAAAGCTCGGCCCGCACGAAATCTGTCTCAATCGGCTGTGCCGCGGTGGTGTCAATGACCCGATACCACTGCAAATCATGAGTCCACTGCGGCATGGTGAACTCTAAGTCCTTTTCGGAAGCGTTGAACATGAGGATAAAATCATCGTCCTCCACGTGCTCGCCGCGCTTGCCCGGCTCATCAATAGAAGCCCCATTCAGGGAAATCGTCAGGGCTTTGGCGTAGGCGGTGGTCCACTCTTCATCGGTCATATGCTCGCCGTTGACGCTGAACCACTCGATGTCGCCGCGATCCGATTCCCCGCCGCGTGCCGCATCCCCAGCCAGGAACCGGCGCCGACGAAACACCGGGTGTTCGTTACGCAGGTGAATCAAGGCTCGGGTAAAGTCATACATCTTTTGGTCACGCGCGTCTTCGTTCCAATGAATCCAGGTGATTTCGTTGTCCTGGCAATACCCGTTGTTGTTGCCGCCCTGGGTGCGTCCCAACTCGTCGCCGTGGGAAATCATGGGAACCCCTTGGGATAGCAGCAGGGTAGTCAGGAAGTTGAAACGTTGGCGGCGGCGCAACTCGTTGATGGACTCATCTTTGCTGGGGCCTTCCTCCCCGTGATTCCAAGATTTGTTGTTACTGTCCCCGTCGACCCCGCCTTCACCATTGGCTTCGTTATGTTTATCGTTATAGGAAACCAGGTCCAGCAGGGTAAAGCCGTCATGAGCGGTCACAAAGTTGATGGACGCCACCGGCAGGCGCCCCGTGTGGGCATAGAGGTCTGCCGAACCGCTGAACCGAGACGCGAATTCGCCGAGTTTTGCTGGCTCGCCACGCCAATAATCCCGCACCGTGTCGCGATACTTGCCGTTCCATTCCGACCACAGAATCGGGAAACCGCCTACGTTGTAGCCGCCCTCGCCGACGTCCCAAGGCTCGGCAATGAGCTTGACCTGGGAAATAATCGGGTCTTGGTGGATGATGTCAAAGAATGCCGAAAGTTTATCGACCGAGCTGAGTTCCCGCGCCAGGGTCGACGCGAGGTCGAACCGGAAACCATCGACGTGCATCTCGGTAATCCAGTAGCGCAGCGAATCCATGATCAGTTGCAGCACCGCGGGGGAGCGCATCAGCAGGGAGTTGCCGGTCCCGGTCGTGTCGAAGTAGTGTTCCCGATCACCCTCCACCAGGCGGTAGTACACTTCGTTGTCCAAGCCGCGGAAAGACAGTGTCGGTCCCATCTGGTTGCCCTCGGCGGTGTGGTTGTAGACGACGTCGAGGATGACTTCGATACCGGCCGAATGCAGGTCTTTGACCATTTGCTTAAATTCTTCGACCTGGCGGTCGCCGCGGCGATCCGAACAGTAGCCGTTATGCGGGGCAAAGTAGCCGATAGTGTTGTAACCCCAATAGTTTTTCAGGCCTTTTTCCTCTAGGGAAGGATCGGTGACGAATTGGTGTACCGGCATGAGTTCCACCGCGTTGACGCCTAGGTGTTTCAGGTAGGAAACGTTGTTCGGGTGCCCCATTCCCGCGTAAGTGCCCCGCAATGCTTCGGGAATAGCAGGGTTCAGCATGGTCATACCCTTGACGTGGGTTTCATAAATGACCAGGTCCGGGTAGTCCAAGCGGGGATGGCGGTCGTTGCCCCAATCAAAGAAAGGGTTAATGACAACTGAATGCATTGTGTGCGCTGCCGAGTCCGAGTCCGAATATCCGTGCGGGTCTCCGGCAGGATAGGCAAAAATCGACATGTCGCCGTCTAAGTCGCCGGCGATGGCTTTGGCATAAGGGTCCAGCAACAGTTTGCTCGGATTGAAGCGTTGTCCTTTGGTGGGGTCATAAGGGCCGTAAACGCGGTACCCGTAGTGTTGCCCGGGGCGGAGGTTAGGGATATAGCCGTGCCACACGTGGGCATCGACTTCATCCAAAGAGAAACGTTCGGTTTCCCGTCCGTCGTCTTCTACCAAACAGAGTTCTACCTTTTCAGCGTTAGCTGAAAAAAGTGCAAAGTTTGTTCCGCTCCCATCATAAGTTGCCCCCAGCGGATAAGGCTTTCCTGGCCAAATTTCCATAACTTAAATATCTCATATTCAAGCGCAGTGCGCTGAATTTGGGTTATGAGGGCTGCTCCTCGCTAGGTGGGGTGTCGTCTTTTTCTGTGGATTTGAGTTTCAGAAGTCCGCTCAACAGGTTGGAGCGGTTGTCCTCCGTTTCGTCGGGCAGCTCGGGGACAATGTCTGCAGTCGAGGCTTGCCACCACCCGCGTTCCTGCAGCAATGGTTCGGCCTTACGCACGAACTCGGCAGCAATCTGGCGATAGGTGTCGGTGTTGGGGTGGAAACCGTCCTCGGCTCTAATCATGAATGTTCTCCACAGAGGCACATCTCCCAAGTGGCGCATGGGAACCAAAATATGTTCTGACTGAGAAACTACGTTGATAACGATGTCATTCATCTCGATGGCGCGTTTATCCGCCGGGAGCGGTTTCGCCGGGGGAACCTCAGAAATCAAGGCGGGTACAGGCAGGCTTTTGATGATAATTTCCATCTGTTTTTGGAAGTTTTCGAGGCTTTGGCCCTCGGAGGAAAAGACATCATTGCCGCCAATGTCCAGGGTGATGATATCCGGCGTTAGGCCTGTAGCCAGCAGCTGTGGAATCTCGGCGTTCACTACTGTCGAGGCGATGGCTCCGGAAATGGAAAAATTCAGCACAATAACGCGGCGCTGCGTGGCGCGTCGCAGATAGGAAGCAAACAAGGCCACGTAAGAGTCATGGACATCCTCACACCCCACCCCTTGTGCGGCGGAATCGCCGAGAGCCACGTAAATCAGGGGAGGGGCGTTCTTAATTTTAGAGGGACGATGCAGTTTCTGACCGGTTTGGGGAAAAATGGGTTTGTTAGAGTACCAGTCGCTGCGGCGCAGATAACGTTGTGCTCCGTCAGAAAACAGCTCGAAACCGGGGGCATAGATTTCTGGGTTCGCCAGCATTCCCAGTTCGTTTAGTTTCGCCAGCCCGGAGATGACGTGGTCTTCCCAGAACCAACGGTGACTGGAAACTTCTTGATGGACTTTCCACATCCCCGCGGCGGCGTTGCCCGCCCAGAGCAGAGACGATGACGTTCCCAGCGCGGTGAGGGCGGATACTTTTGAGGAAGCGGGTAGCTCGCGGAACAGCTCAAGTACCGTATCGACAGAAATCTTTTTTGCGGCCATGGAACTAGCTTACCTGGCTCGCATCACTTTGAGCGTCCCCGAAATCAAGTCTGGTGGGCCATACTGGGATCGAACCAGTGACCTCTTCCGTGTGAAGGAACATTTGCTTGGGTAAAACAGCAGTTCAGACATTATGTCTGTTCTTTAGTGGTGCTATTTATGGTGCTATTTTCGGGTGTTGCTGGCGGCATAAAAGTGTCGGGCTCCAGCCAAACGGCTGGAGCCCCTGTATTACCCCGCTAGTGCGGGGAGGTTGAGCTTTTCCAATGAATGTAAAGGCTCATCCCCGCTAATGCGGGGATGAGTACAGTTTAGAACAGTTTTGGATTGTTGGCAAGGTTTTCTGTTTGCGCTGGTCGGGAGTTTTGTTCTTACATTTCTTTTCGTCTCTATTGACACTATTACATGTCTCATGTATGATAGTAATGTAATCGGCTGAGGGGGAACCCCCGAACCTGGAAGGACAAAACATGAAAACTTATACAATTCGCTTCATCAAACCGAGCGAACTACCCGAAATCATCAACACCTCACATATCGCCCAGAACTGGGTCAGCTGCGGCATCAACTCCGCCGACCTGGCTGAGGGCCTGGAATGGCTCGCCGCCGACCCTATGGACGGCCCCGGCGCAGGCCTCACCCGCGAGCTTTTCATGATCATCGACAAGACCGAAATCGTCGATTGGAAGCTAGTCGCCAAAAGCGCACACCTTGTGCGGGCCCGCCGCGCACACATTGGGCCACAACACCAGCTGACCGCCTTCTACTCAATCGACGACAATACCCTCGTCACCCACCACAACCGCAGCGCGTCCCTCAACGCGATAGAACGCGTCTAACAAAGGAGAAAATCATGACCACTAATGACGACAAACTCTGAACTTGTGGCTGG
>NZ_CABTWO010000022.1 GCF_902488535.1 uncultured Mobiluncus sp. | reverse complement strand
GGCCACCGGAAGACTCGGGAAAATCGTCGTGGACCTGGTGGATGTGGACTTTTCCTATGGCGCACAAGGGGATTCCCCTCCGGTTTTACGCGATGTCACGTGGCGGGTGGCGCCGGGGGAGCGCGCCGGAATCTTGGGCGCCAACGGAGCGGGGAAGTCGACCTTGCTGGGTTTGCTGGCAGGGGACCTCACCCCGACTCGGGGGCGACGCCGCGAAGGCAAGACGGTGCAGATTGGCATCCTGGACCAAGAGTTTCGGGCGCTGCGCGAGATTGCGGATTACCGTGTCTACCAGGTATTGGGCAAGCTCAAAGGCTCTTTCGAAGTGGAGGGTAAGGAACTGAGCCCCGCCCAGATGCTGGAACGTTTGGGGTTCAACTCCTCCCAGCTGCAAGCCAAGGTAGGGGCGTTGAGCGGGGGACAGAAACGGCGTCTGCAGATTTTGTTACTGCTGCTCGAAGAACCGAATGTGATGATTTTGGACGAGCCCACCAACGATATTGATACCGATACTTTAACTGCTTTGGAAGACGTGTTGGATGCCTGGCCGGGAACGTTGCTGGTCGTCTCCCACGATCGCTACCTCATCGAACGGATTACCGATAACCAGTACGCCGTCATCGACCACGGTCTGCGCCACCTTCCCGGAGGCGTGGACGAATACCTGGAGCTGGCCGAACAGGCGCGGCAAGCCAGCCGACCCAAGTCGGACGAGCCGTCAACGCCACGCAAACCCCTTGAGAACGGAAAAACCAGTTCCAAAGCCGATTACGAAACCCAAAAACGTCTGCAATCCGTGGAACGTAAGCTTGACAAGGCCAGCGCACAGGCAGCGCAGATTGAATCGCAGCTGGCTGAGACGGACCCCGCCGACTACGAAAAACTGGCGGAATTGGCCAAAGAGCTGCAAACCGCTCGCGGCCGGGTAGAACAACTTGAGGCACAGTGGATGGACGAGGCGGAAGAGCTTTAGATTTGGGCTTACGCAAAGCCTGAACTTCCCCCCATCAACTCGATAAGCTGGAAACATGAGTGAAGACCCCACCCCAACTGTACCGTCGGGCATTCCCGAACTGGATGCCCAATCCGTGCGCGACGTCAGCGAACGCGCCCAGATGCTGATTATTACCGGCATGAGCGGGGCCGGTCGCAGCCAAACCGCTCAGGTCTTGGAGGATTTGAACTGGTATGTGGTGGACAACCTGCCTCCCCGGATGCTCGGCCCTTTGGCACGGATGATGACTCCCGGAGGCGAAGGCGTGCACCGCCTGGCAGTGGTGGTTGACGTGCGTTCGCGCAGTTTCTTTTCGGAATTTATGTCTACCCTGGATGCGTTGCGGGAAGCCCAAGTCGACCTGCAAGTTTTATTCCTCGATTGTTCCGACGCGGTGCTGGTGCGCCGCTACGAGCAGGTGCGTCGCCCCCACCCCTTGCAGGGAGAAGGGCGGATCATGGACGGGATTGCCTCGGAACGGGAGCTGCTGGGGCCTATCCGCGACCGCGCCAATATCTATGTGGACACGACCCACATGAATGTCCACGACTTGGCTAGGCGAATCCGCGAACTCGTGAGCGGGGAAGCCGTCAATGGATTGAATGTGACGGTGATGAGTTTCGGGTTCAAATACGGTCTGCCCATGGATGCCGATCACGTGGTCGATGTGAGATTTTTCCCCAATCCTTACTGGGTGACGGAGTTGCGACACCTGACCGGCCGGGATGAGGCAGTGGCGAAATACGTATTAAGCCAGCCCGGGGCCAGCGAGTTCGCCCAGAACTACGTTGACACATTGGCGCCGGTACTGAACGGCTACCTGCACGAGTTAAAGCCATTTGTGACGATTGCCGTGGGGTGTACCGGAGGGCAACATCGTTCGGTGGCGATGGCTGAACGCCTGTCCAACCTGCTGCGATCTAAAGGTTTCCAAGTACGCACCGTACACCGTGATATTGGTAAGGAATAAATCGGGGGTATTACAGATATGGATTCACAAGGACATTATTTTGAGCCTCCCCAAGATTCCGTGTGGCCGGGGCGCGCGACCGGCCCGAAAGTGGTGGCTTTTGGTGGAGGACACGGGCTGTACGCCACCCTTTCGGCTTTGCGCCACCTCACCACGGACCTCACGGCGGTCGTTACCGTGGCCGATGACGGAGGTTCCAGCGGACGTTTGCGTCAAGAGTTCTACCTGCTGCCGCCGGGGGACTTGCGCATGGCGCTGGCGGCCTTGTGTGATGAATCAGATTGGGGTCTGACCTGGCGTGATATTTTGCAGTTTCGGTTTAAATCGAACGGGGAAATGAACGGACACAACCTGGGTAACCTGTTGCTGGCCGGTTTGTGGCAGATTCTGGATGACCCGGTCGCGGGTCTGGAATGGATGACCCGACTGTTGGATGCGCAAGGTCGGGTTTTGCCGATGTCCACTGTCCCCATGGCTATCGAAGCTGATCTGGAAGTTGACGGTCGGATTCAAACGATCCGCGGTCAATCCAAGATTGCGAAGGCACCGGGGGTGGTGCGGGGAATTCGTTTGGATCCTCCCGATGCACCGGTTACGCCCCAAGTCTTACAGGCGGTCGCAAGCGCGGATTGGGTCGTGTTGGGTCCGGGCTCCTGGTACACCTCGGTGATGCCGCACCTGCTGATCGCAGATTTAAGGGAAGCACTGGTGCGCTCGCCGGCACGGAAAGCCCTGGTGTTGAACCTCAGCCGCCAACGCGGAGAGACACAAGACCTGACTCTGCCCGATCATCTGCGGGTTTTACATCAGATAGTTCCTGAGCTGCGGCTGTCGGTGGTGATTGGCGACCCCGTTTCGGTGACGGATATTGACGACTTGCAAAATGCCGCTAACGACCTGGGTTGTCAGGTCATGTTGCGTCAAATTTCGGTCGGAGACGGCACCGCGCGTCACGATTTCTTGCGGTTAGCGGCCGCCTTCAGGGATGCCATGAGCGGAAACTGGGGAGATTTGTCCAGTATCGAAGAGCTCGACAATCATTAGCTAGAATAGTGATTGAACTCACTAACCGGCTCTCAACCGTGCCGGTTTTCCACAACCAGGAGGAAGTTACACTATGTCCCTGACAGCAGTCGCGAAAGACGAACTCGTGGGGGTTCGCGTTGAATCGCGTGCTGATTTTCGCGCTGAAACGTCTGCGCTGCTGCGGTTTGCGGGGGGAATCCACCTGGTGGCAGGCTCCATAGTGGTGGAGGCGGAACTGGATCACCCGGATTGTGCGAAACGGCTGCAGCACGCTTTGCGGAGCCTGTACCACACGGCCTCCTCTGTGGTAGTGGTGAGCGGAACCGGAATCCGTAAAGCGGATCGCTACGTGGTGCGAGTGGTGCCCGGGGCGGACAAACTGGCGAAAGAAACCGGGCTGTTGGACAAACAGGGCCGTCCGGTGCGGGGGCTGCCCCCAGAAATCGTGTCCGGGCCCCTATCCGGCTGCGTGGCCGCTTGGCGCGGAGCCTTTCTGGCTCGCGGTTCGCTGACGGAACCAACCCGGTCTTCGGCGCTGGAAGTGACGGCACCCGGTCCCGAAGCGGCTCTCGCCTTGGTGGGCATGGCTCGGAGGATGGGGGCGAACGCCAAGTCACGAGAGGTGCGTCAACTATCTCGGGTAGCCGTTCGGGAAAACGACTCTATTAGGGCTTTGCTGACTCAGATGGGCGCATCAGCGGCTTTGCGTGAGTGGACAGATAAACGCGAAAGGCGCGAGAAACGCGGGGAAGTCAACCGGTTGGCGAATTTTGATGATGCCAATATGCGCCGGTCCACCCGGGCTGCCGTGTTGGCGGGGGCACGCGTGCGCCGGGCTTTTGAAATCCTGGGCGACGACATTCCCCCGCATCTCATTTCTGCGGGGCGGCTGCGTCTGGAATACAAGCAGGCTTCGCTGGAAGAACTCGGCCAGCTCAGTGAACCGCAGCTGACGAAAGACGCGGTGGCGGGTCGAATCCGCCGCCTGTTAGCCATGGCTGATAAACGGGCGGAGGAGCTGGGAATCCCCGACACCGAATCCGGGTTGAATCCCGAAATGCTGGAATCATGAATGCCGCCGGTCATGCCGCTTTGAGCCCGGTTCACAAGGGGGGTAACCCCGTTTGCGGTGACGTTAGGTTCCCATGAAAGCGCCAGATTTTCCCAAAGCCTCCGAGATTCCCACACAGCCGGGGGTGTACCGGTGGCGCGATGGCCGCGACCGGGTCATCTATGTGGGTAAAGCCAAGAATCTGCGCAATCGGCTGACGTCTTACTTCGTAGACCCCGCGCGTCTGCACCCGCGCACCGCGAAAATGGTCGCCAGCGCCGCGTCGGTGTCCTGGGTGGTGGTCGGTTCCGAGGTTGAGGCTCTGACCTTGGAATACACCTGGATTAAGGAACACGACCCCCAGTTCAACGTGATGTTTAAGGACGACAAGTCCTACCCGTACTTCGCGGTGACGATGAACCAGGAATATCCGCGCATGGGGGTGCTACGCACCGCGCATCAACGCGGAGTACGCTACTTCGGACCCTACACGGCTGTGTGGGCGATTCGCCAAACCCTGGAGCTGCTGCAAAGCGTGTTTCCCGTGCGGACCTGCTCTGATGGAGTGTTTGCCCGGGCCCAAGCCGCTAACCGGGCGTGTTTGCTGGGTTATATCGGACGTTGTGCCGCGCCGTGTATCGGCCGCGTCAGCGCCGCGCAACACCGTGAACTGGCGGAAAAAGTCTGCGACTTCATGAGCGGGCGCGACGCCGGGTTCTTGCGCGAAATCGAGACTGCCATGTGGGACGATGCCAAGGCTTATCGTTTCGAACAGGCCGCGCGGAAACGCGACCAGCTGGAGGCGCTGCGCACGGTTTTGGAAAAAAACGCCGCGGTGCTCAGCGACGACACTGACGCGGATCTGTTCGCCCTCGAAGCCGATGAACTCCAGGTTTCTGTCCAGGTGTTTTACGTGCGCGCGGGGCGGATTCGCGGGCAGCGCGGCTGGGTGAGCGCGCGGGAAGAGGACCTGGACGAACCCTCCCTGATGGCGCGGGCTTTGGAGCAAATCTATGGAGAAACTGCGGCAGACATCGCCCGCGAGGGAGGCGCCGCGCGTCCCCAGCGGGTCGGCCCCAGTTCCGCCAACGATATGGCCCATTTTGATACTTCCGTCATTCCCAAGGAGATTTTGGTTTCCGTTTCCCCGACGGATGTGGATGTGTTGCAGCGCTGGTTGAGTGAGTTGCGGGGCTCCCAGGTGAGTATTCGGGTGCCGCAGCGCGGGGCGAAACGCGACGCCCTGTCCCGGGTGCAGCTCAATGCGGTGGAGGGGCTGCGTCTGTACAAGACCCGGCGAGCTCGGGATTTGACGCAGCGGAACCTGGCCTTGAATGAGCTGGGACGCCTGCTCGACATCGATCCGCCGCTGCGCATTGAGTGTTACGATATTTCTCACACGCAAGGCACATTTCAGATGGGTTCCATGGTGGTGTTCGAGGACGGCGCTCCTCGTAAAAATGCCTATCGGAAGTTTTCGATTCGAGGCGCTGACGGCACGGGTACCCCGGACGATACGACCGCCATGAACGAGGTGCTGCGTCGGCGCTTTGAACGCCTTATTCAAGAGGAAAACGGCCTGGGCGCGGCGCTGCCCGAGCCCACCGCAACAACTTCAGCGAGCGGCACGGCCCTTGTCGAAACGAAAAACCCTTCCACCCAGACGGCACAATCTGGCGCCATACCCCCCTTGGGAACGGAAAAAGAACCGCGGCGGTTTTCTTACCGTCCCGATTTGGTCGTGGTGGACGGGGCGCTGCCACAAGTTCATGCCGCCCGGGCGGCGATGGATGAGGTCGGGGTGTGGGACATTCCGGTCATCGGGCTGGCAAAACGCTTGGAGGAAGTCTGGCGGGTAGACGACGACTTTCCGGTCATTTTTCCGCGCACCTCCGAAGCCCTGTATTTGCTGCAGTATTTACGTGATGAATCACACCGTTTTGCCATCAGCGCGCATCGCAAGAAACGCGCCCAGGCTATGACTCGTTCGATTCTGGATGCGGCTCCAGGAGTCGGTCCCACCCGTCAGAAGGCGTTGCTCAAACATTTCGGGTCGGTCAAGCGTTTGCGTGAGGCCAGCGCCTCCGAGATTGCCCAAGTCCCCGGTTTTGGCTTGAAAACAGCGGAAAACCTCGTGGCATTCCTGAACAATTCCGCGAATTCTGGTAAGAATTAACGCATGTCCGATAACCCGAACGAGCTGCGTCTGCGCGGATTCAGGTTTAACCTTTTAGCGAAAAACCTGGTCAGCGGGGTAGCCGTGTTACTGACTCCGGGCTTGATTTTTTTAGTTTCTCTGGTGGTTTTGCTTAGCCTGTTAGGGCGGGTCGCCAGCAGTTCTCAAGGTGCGCTCAGCGTTAACCTGCCCGTGGTGGTGGGAGCGCTGATTGTCGTGGGAGTGGCCGGAGCAGCGGGGGCGTGGGCGCTCATCAGATTCATTTCCCGTTCCATTACCGATGCTGCCAGCTCGGTGCGGAGCAGTGCCCAGGCGATAGCGGCAGGAGATTTTACGGTGGCAGCGCGGGGAGTGACCAATGACGAGCTGTATGATTTGGCGCGGGTGATGAATGAAACTCGTTTAGCTCTCAGTCAGCTGATGAATGAAACTCGCAGCGTGTACCGTCAGGTTTCTGAGGAACAAACCGGATTGCACAGTGCGGTTGGCGTCTTGGGTGAGGCCGGTGGCAAGGTCGGCCAGGAAGTCGATACGGTCACGCCCCAAGCTCAGATGCTCACCCAGTCGGCAGCGGAACTGGCTGATGCCGCTGCCGAGATTTCCTCCTCCCGAAGTGACATTGCTCGCCACACTGAGGAAGCCCTAGCAATTGGGCACAGCGAAGTGCAGGACTTGGCGGAAATTTCACAAATTATTCAAGATTTTCAATCCCACAGTCAAGAAATTTCTGTTTCTGTGGATCAGATTGCCCAAATCGCGGAACGAACCAGCCTGTTAGCTTTGAATGCCACCATTGAATCGGCGAAAGCCGGGGAAATCGGGGCCGGTTTTGCGGTCGTGGCCGGACAGATTAAAGAACTTGCGGTGCAAACCAGCACCGCGGCGGCGGCGGTTACCCAGGCTTCTACAGAGATCCAGGAACGTTGCGACCGGGCGGTGGGGGTGACTGCCGACGTCACCGAAAAATTGAACCAAATCAACGATTCTCAGCAGGTTTCCGCCCAAGCCGTGGCTGACCAGGCCGCGGTCGTGGCCTCGATGGAGGCAGCCTGTGCGGGAGCACTTGCCCAGGCTCAGGCCTTGAGCGAGGAAATCGAGACTATCACCGAGGCCGCCACCCAGTCTCAGACCAGCTTGCAAAACATCGACTCCGAATCCGACAAAGTGGAGGAAATTATTTCTTCCACCCGCACCATGATTCACAACCTCCAGATGATTGAGGACGCGGGGGAACGCAATCCGGAAAGCCCAGAGGAATCGGGGGAACAGTCATGAAACAAAAGCTGATCTCCATCGCGGGGCAATTCCGGTTCACCGCGTTCTTGAGTTTTGGGTTTTCGGTGCTTTCTGTGGTGTTACTGCTGGTGGGGTTGAAGCGAATCCTCTCTCTGGGAGGTCAGCCCCAGGTCCAGCAGCGTGAAATTTTCACCCAAATCATCATCCAAGTCATTTTGATAGTGATTTTGGCCATCCTGGGGACGGTCATTGGTTTTACCATGCGGGCCCGAATCCGCCGCTCGGTGAAAGCTGTATCCCTGACCCTAGCGGACTGCGCGGCGGGCAATTTTACGAAACGTGCTGAAATCTATACCAAAGACGAAATTGCGGATTTGTCCCAGGCAGTCAACGAAGCGATGGCATCGCTGTCCTCCCTGGTGGTCAATCTGCGCAGCGGGGTAGACGGACTGCGGAACTTTGCCGCGCTTGCCGGCAGCCAGGCCAAAATCGTCAAAACGGGCAACGACCGGGTTTTAGAGAGCAGTAACCGGCTGTCTGAAACCGGGACAGAACTGGGACAGACGGCGCAAACTCTGACGGACAACGGCACCGCAGTAGCGGGAGACATCGCCAATTTGTCCGAAATTGCCTCCAGCAACGAAATTCTGCGTTCCGAAGGCATCACGGCCGCACGCAATCTGAACGCCGCAGTCACCGAGCTGAAAACCTCGGTGGAAAACATTATGGCTTTGATGACGGATATTTCTGTTATCTCGGAACAAACCAATATGCTGGCACTGAACGCCACCATCGAGGCTGCCCGCAGCGCGGAAGCCGGGCGAGGTTTCGCCGTGGTCGCCAACCAGGCCAAAGATTTGGCTTCGCAAACTGCCCAAACCACCGGTGAGGTTCTCAGCCAGGTCGCCCAGCTCCAGACCCAAGCGATAGACGGGGTACAGCGCATCGAATCTCTGTTGACCCAGCTGGAGGCGTTGAGTGCCTCTCAACAGGCCGTCACCCAGGACGTGAACCGTCAAGAAGCCGCTTTGTCCAAAGCTAATACTGGCATCGACGAAGTACGTTCGTTCTCTGACGAACTGTTCACTCATTCGCAATCCTTAGCGTCCCTCTCTCATAGTGCCCACGCTCAATCCGAGCAATTCCAAGAACACATGAGCGTGGTACAAGACGCCGTCTCTACCCTGGACGAGCGGATAGCTCGATTTACGGTGTAGCCCCGTCCAGGATTGTCCAGTGAGTTTGCACGTTACCCCCTCTGAAGACCTGCGTCTGGTCGCTTTCGACCTGGACGACACCCTGGCACCCTCAAAAATGCCCCTTGACACCGAAATGGCGGCTGCCCTAGTTAGGCTGCTGAACAGCTACGAAGCGGCCGTTATTTCCGGCGGCCAGCTCTCTCAGTTCCAGTCCCAAGTTCTTTCCCGACTCGCCGACCAGCCGGCCCTAAAACACACGCTGCACCTGCTGCCTACCTGCGGCACCCAGTATTACCGAATGGAACCGGGCAGGAGCCCGGAAGAACTGGTGCGCGTCTACCGTCGAGACCTCGCGGCGGACCTGCGGCGACGGACTGTTGAAACTATCGAAACAACCGCTCGTGAACTCGGCTTTTGGGAATCCTCACCGTGGGGAAACATCATTGAAGACCGCGGTACCCAGGTGACGTTTTCCGCCTTGGGTCAGCAGGCGCCCCTTGCGGCAAAACGAGCCTGGGATCCCGACGGCTCTAAGAAAGCCGCGTTGGTGCAGGCGCTGGAAAAGCAGCTGCCCCAGTTGGAGGTGCGTAGCGGCGGGGCCACCTCGGTGGACGTCACGGCTCGGGGAGTGGACAAAGCTTACGGCATCCGCTCCCTGCTGGAATCGACCGGATATGCACCGCTCAACCTTGTGTTCTTGGGGGATCGTCTCGACGAGCGGGGCAACGATTATCCGGTGCTGGCAACCGGGGTGCCGTGTCAGGCAGTGAGCAGTCCCGCAGACACTTTGGCCTGGCTGCGGCGGTTGCTCGCCTAGCGATCCCAAGTTTCGGTTGGCGATGAACCGTTTACGGGCGATTTTGCGGTCGTCGCCCAGCAGGCGATAGCGATAGCCCCGGCCACGTTTAGGGAATCGACCCCGTGAGCCATCGCGATGCGCACCACTTTATCTGCGCGGGCGATCGTCCGTGGTTTCAATCCGTCCCGTTCAGCTCCCGCAATAAAAGCGACCTTTCGAGTCGGGTCAGTGGCCAGTTCCGCCGCGTAGTCTCGCAAGTCCTGGGAGTCCTCCCGCAACGCCAACGCGACCAGTTCAAAACCAGCCTCGTGAAATAACGCCGGGTCGGGCCAGCGTTCCAGCCGGGTCCAAGGCACTTGAAAAATCGTGCCCATCGAAACCCGTACCGCCCGGCGATACAGCGGGTCAGCGCACGAGGGCGTGACCATGATGGCGTCGTAACCGCAGGCGGCGGCACTGCGCACCGCCGCTCCCACATTCGTGTGGTCCACCAAATCTTCCAGGATTAAGACTCGGGACGAACGGTTCAGGATTTCACGAGGATCCGGGGACGGTTTGCGCTGCATGGCCGCAATCGCCCCGCGGTGCAGATGGAAACCCACCAGGCGTTCCAAGAGGGCTTCCGGGGCCACAAACACGGGAATGGAACCGCCGTCGTCCGCAAATCCGGTGGCGGGACTGGCGGCCAGGAGCGGACGGATGAAATCCAACCAATGCGGGGCTAAAAGCACGGAGCGCGGGGTATATCCGGCGCGCAGAGCGCGGCCGATGACTTCGTTCGATTCCGCCATGAACAGCCCCTGTTCCGCTTCCAAACTGCGGCGCAGATTTACGTCTTTTAGCTGGGTGTAGTCACTCAGATATTCCGGGTAGGCGGTGAGGGAATCCAGGTCAATCAGCACGCTTAATTGTGCCTTTTAATCTCCAAAATTCCCAACTTTAGACCGAAAACAAGCGGATTTACAGAGTTTTCCACAAGGGGGCTGAAATGAGGGTTTTCCACAGGTAAGAAAATTTTTTTTCGACACCCGACCCGATTGTGAGAACACTGAGAACTAAGAAAGCACGACGCCAATCGGGTCTTGGGGGGAAAACAGAAAGGAACACGTATGGCGACTTTGGAAATTATGCAAGAACTGCGGAATTGGAGGGCTCAGGAAGTGCCGCATCATGATGTTAGCTGCGATTGTGAGCGCTGCAACTTAGCAAAAACCATGTCTTTGGAAAGTTTGCGGGGGCTTATCGGCAATCCGTTGCTGGATCCGGGTATTTATGGTCCTCGAGGCTGGACGGTGCTGGAGGGTGTCACCACCCTCACCCTGCCGTATTCAGACTGGATGTGGTTTGACATGGCTCGCGAATATCCCGACGTGGATGTGGAGGAAATGGTTGATTATCTGCCGTACTCGGACGGGGATGCATGGTTAGCCACCCAACTGTTGAAAGTGATACCGCCCAACGCATTGGACGAGCGGCAAAACTATGCTCCGCGGTTAGAAGATTTGTTGCGGTTCGTGGCGCAGCATCCCGGTGAAGCGTTCTTTTCCGGCTACATGATCGGGCCGCAGCGCTTTGATGAGCGTTTGAGCATAGATACTGTCTTTGTGTCCCCGCATCTGCTGGGGCTCAGTCCCGACGATGAGGATCCGCACGCGGCTTATGCCGGTCTGAAGCGTTTTGAGTTGGGTGAAGACGCCTGTCCCGATGAAGTCAGTGTCTTTCATAACGGGCACCTGAATCGGCAGCTGTGGCGTTTTTGGTGGGATTAGGCTCAACACGAGGCGGGCAGGCCGTCTAAACCGGTCAGGAGCTAGCTGTGGGTCAGTTCTCGATTGAGGCTTGCCGGCCAGCCGGGGCCTTCATAGATGAACGCGGAAAACCCCTCGATGAGGTTCGCGCCGGCAGCCAGCATAGCGTGGGCATCGTCAAGGGTCGAGATGCCGCCCACCCCGATAATGGTTTTTTCCCGGCTCAGGTTTGCTCGCAGCACTTTCACAACCTCCAGGGCACGATTTCGCAGCGGCGCGCCAGATACTCCGCCGGCACCCAAGTCGTGCTTGATGGTCGTGTTGGTCGCCACCACTCCAGCCAAGCCCTCATCCGTAGCCAGCTGCGCTACCGCAACGATGTCCTCATCGGCCAGATCGGGGGCAATTTTTACAAACACGGGCAGCTCGGATAGTCCCTGGAACTCCAGTTCGCGTTGCACCGCTTTGACGATGGGGCGTAGGGAGGAAACTGCCTGTAGGTCACGCAATCCGGGGGTGTTTGGCGAGGACACGTTGATAACCAGGAAATCTACCAGGGCAGCCAATACCCGCGTGACTTTACGGTAATCCGCCGGGGCTTTTTCGGGGGGTGTGACCTTGTTCTTCCCGATATTGGCTCCGATGATGATTCGCTCACCGTATTCGGTTCGCCAGCGCCGTAACCGGCGGGCTGCCACTCGTGCGCCTTCGTTGTTGAAGCCCATCGCGTTGCGCAGGGCACGCTGTTGCGGGATACGCCACAAGCGAGGACGGTTGTTGCCGGGCTGTGGCAGGGGAGTGATGGTGCCGATTTCCATAAAACCAAAGCCCAGCGCGTCCCACATGGCGACCGCGCGGGCTTCTTTGTCCATGCCTGCCGCCAAGCCCAGAGGGCCGTAAGTGCGGAACTCGGTACCTGAAAGGTCAGGATCAAAATTCGGCCGGGGCAGGAGCCAGGTAAAGGTTGGTTCACCGCGCCGCACTATCCGAGAAACCGCCTGACGGGCCATGCCAAACCGTCCCCAAAATGCTAGCCAGTCGATAGCGCGGCGATGCACCCATTCGGCATCGAGTTTCACGAAAAGGTGACGAAACACAAACTTGTACATAAGGGCAAGTCTAGTCGGTACGGGAGAGGAACGACCTTAGGGACGCTTCAACGGAGACTTGGGATAATCATCGGGCTGCGTATGAACCACAAAATCCCCCAGCACATCGTCGATGAGAGCATTCAAATGGTCGTCAATAGTCACGTCTAAAGCTCCCAAATTGTCCTCAATCTGAGACGCTTTGGAGGCTCCAATAATGACCCCGGAAACGTTGGGGCGAGCCAGTAGCCAGGCCAAAGCCAGCTGATTCATACGACACCCGGCTTCTTCCGCGACCCGGCGCAATCCCTGCACCGCGGCCAGCAGGTCGTCCTGCATCCAGCGGTGCATAAATTTGGCGCCAACTTTGCTGGCCGCACGCGTTTTTTCTTTAGGAGTTTCCCCCGGACGGTACTTCCCGGTCAACACCCCTTGTGCCAAAGGAGAAAAGCACAGGTGTCCCATGCCGTTGTGTTCACAAGACTCGACGACCCCGTCCTCGACGACTCGCCACAGCATAGAGTATTCAGCCTGGTTAGAGATCAGGGGAATCTTTAGCTCACGGGCCAGATGCGCCGCGTCGCGAATCTGGTCTGGATACCACTCGGAAACCCCAACGTAGAGAATCTTTCCGGCCCGCACCAGGTCGGCAAAAGCCAGCATGGTTTCTTCCAGTGGGGTTTCATAATCGAAACGATGTGCCTGATAGACATCCAGGTAATCAGTGCGCAGCCGCTTCAAAGAGTTGTGGCAAGATTCAAAAATATGTTTGCGGGACAGCCCGGCATCGTTCGGTCCGAAGCCCTTAACCGGCCAATAAACCTTGGACATCAGCACCAAATCCTGACGATCCACGTCTCGCAAAGCCCGACCCAAGACTTTTTCGGCATCGCCGTTGGCGTAAACATCAGCGGTATCAAATGTAAAAATTCCGTTCTCAAGGGCGGTCCGAACGATTTTTTCCGCAGTTTTGTCTTCTATTTGGGCTCCGTGAGTGAGCCAGTTCCCGAGAATCAGCGAAGAAATCTTAAGTCCAGAGTTACCTAAATAACGTGTGTCCATGATGCCAGTCTATAAGTTATAGAGCCTTGACCGCGACTCTTAACGGGCGGTAAACGCTGAATTTACGCTGATTTAACAATAAAACAGCGCGTTTATCAGGAATCTCGCTGCCGTTTAGCGGACTTGCCGCGCCCCACCTGAGGCTTCGGGCTGCGCCACCGGCGAATCATGATGGCGCGCGTAAAGGCATACCAGCGCAGTCCACGCGGCACATTGTCCGCGCCCAGACGCTTCACTACTTTGCGCCGGGCTTGTCCCGCGATAAAACCGGCATCTAACATACCCAGAATCAAGACAGCGTAAGAGCCAATCAAAGTCCATGTATTGACTTTTTGAGCCAAATCCGAGTCTTGCCGGTTCAAAATGGAAACAGCAATCAAGCTGAGAGCCATGAGCGTCAGCATCGTCACAATCATGAATTCAGCGAAACTGTAACGTCCGTCAATGTAGTCCCGGGTCATTCGGCGAGCCTGGCCGCGATGCTGGTAAGGCAGCAAATCTTCACGCCCCGTGCGCAGACCTTCCTGTTCGCGTTCGTAGCGACGACGCGATTCCGCGCGCGCCCGCTCTTTCGCGACTTTCTTGTCAACGCCGAGCAGTCCCTGGTAGTTGCGGGCTTCCTGCTGTTTACGAGAAGGGGTAGGCCCCTTCTTTTGGCGTGGGTTGGTGGTGGTTTTCGATTCGCCCGTGTTTTCAGCTTCGCTTGGCTGCTGCTTTTTTAATAGACTCATGATAGGCAAATCATGCCACAGATTTTTTAGGTTGGAAAACCGGCAAAGTGACCGGCAAACAAAAATAGGGAAAGGAAAATGCGGTGGAGGAAGTAACCTTGCGTGAACGCGCAACTGCCGATTTCAACAATGTAGTCGAGTTCTTGAAAGGCTTAGTGCGCATACCCGCGGTGTCCTCACTGCCGGAACATGCCTTGGATATGCAGGCTAGCGCGGAATACATTGTGAAGAACCTGGAGGCAGCTGGAGCCGCGGCGCGCAATGTGACCGTCACAGATTCGAAAACCGGATTAGTTTCTCGCCCCGCAATTTTGGCTGAAAAGTCCGGACCAGCTGGCGCCCCCACCGTGCTGCTCTATGCGCATCATGACGTGCAACCCACCGGGGACTTGGATAAGTGGGATTCGAATCCGTTTGAGCCGGTGGAGCGCGACGGCCGTCTCTATGGCCGCGGTGCCAGCGATGATGGAGCCGGGGTGGCCACCCACCTGGGAATGCTGCGGGCGTGGGGCGATGAACTACCCGTCAACGTGAAAATCTTTATCGAAGGCGAGGAGGAAGTTGGCTCTCCAACCTTTACCGCCTTCCTGGAACAGAATCAGGAATTCCTGCAGGCTGATGTCATCATCGTGACCGATTCCGGAAACTGGGACGTGCACCAGCCAGCCCTGACCACCGGTCTGCGCGGCGTGTTGAGCGTAGACGTAAACGTCAAGACTTTGGACCACGCCGTGCATTCCGGGGCTTTCGGCGGGGTCACCGTAGATGCCCTGACCTGCCTGTGCCGGCTCATCGCTACTTTGCACGATCACAAGGGCAGTGTGGCGGTTCCGGGATTGGTGACGAATACGGTGGCGGACGTGGACTACCCAGAAGATGACTTGCGGAAACAAATGGGTGCTGTGGCGGGACTGGAACTGACGGGAACCGGGGACCTTGCCTCCCGCCTGTGGACCCAGCCGGCCATCAGCGTCATCGGGATTGACGCGCCCAGCGTCGCGGCCAGCTCGAATACGATTATCCCGCAGGCCAAGGCGCGGATTTCGATGCGGATTGCCCCCGGTCAGGACCCTCAAAAGGCAGCTCAAGCGCTGTCGGATTACCTGGTGGCCAACGCTCCTTTCGGAGCCGAAGTCAGTGTGGAGTGCCTGGAAGCCGGTCCGGCCTATGCCGCCAATCTGGATTCTCCGGTGCTGGCTTTGATGCACGGAGCCCTGACCGATGCTTTTGGGGTCAAGAGCGTCAATATCGGTCAAGGTGGCTCGATTCCGTTCATTGCCACTTTCCAGGAGTTTTTCCCGACTGCCGAAGTCCTCGTGACCGGGGTAGAGGATCCCTACACCAACGCCCACTCGGAAAATGAATCCCAAGATTTAGCGGATTTGCAAGGGGCGGTGCTCGCCGAGACCCTGCTGTTGGGGCGGTTAGCTAACGGCTCCGCACAGGCGCTCAACTAGGTTCAGCCCGGTGCGAATCCAGATTCTGGCGACCCCCGAATTCGCCGATTTTGCCCAGGACTTTTGCGGCGCGTGGAGCCAGTACCATCCGGCTGACACCCTGCGCCTGGACGTGGCGGATTTGCAGCCGGTAGAGACGGCAACGCCGAGGGGAGCGAACCCGGTGGCGCACCCTCGAGCCGCTTGTGACTCGGACAGCACCGGCACGGCGCTTGTGAAAGGACTGACCATTGTCAGCCCCCGGCAAGTCCGGCTGGATGCACAGGCGGATCTGTACCTGGTCATTCAGTCGGAAATCACCGATGCTCCCGGCCCGGCTGACTTGGCGAACCTAGTTGTAGCACGGGCGGCTCGGCACGGCATTCAACCAGTGGTGGTGTTGGCTGCGGATTCCCCGCTGTCACGTCGCCAGCTGCAGGAATCGGGCATCGCGCAAGCCTACTTTCTCACCGAACACCCCGCACGTAGTGCCGCGCAGTGGGGCCGTATCCTGGGTCAAACCTGGCATTTGCCCGATTGAGAGCAACGACTGCCCGACAGGTGGTGATATGCCCAGGTCAGGGCGGTGCCAAAACTGAGGAAGAAAAAACGACATAAATAAGGTTAGACTAAGTTGCAGTGTTTTTTCATGAAAGGAATATAGATGGAGACAGCTTCTTTGACCCACGAGGTCACTTTGACGGATGCCGCGGTAGCCAAGATTAAATCTTTGCTGGAGCAGGAAGGCCGTGATGATTTGCGGCTGCGCGTAGGTGTAGCTCCCGGAGGCTGTTCCGGTTTGATTTACCAGCTCGAATTCGACGATGAACTGTCCGAAGACGATGCGGTGCGTGATTTCGATGGTGTTGAGCTGGTCGTTGACAAAATGAGCGTGCCCTATCTGGCTGGCGCCACGGTTGATTTCCAGGACACCTTGGCTCAGACCGGATTCGTTATCGATAACCCCAATGCGGTCAACACCTGTTCCTGCGGAGGTTCCTTTCACTAGGGCAATCCTGGCAGGCGTCGCGGCGAACTCGGTTTTCCGG
This sequence comes from uncultured Mobiluncus sp., assembly GCF_902488535.1. Lineage (GTDB taxonomy): Bacteria > Actinomycetota > Actinomycetes > Actinomycetales > Actinomycetaceae > Mobiluncus. The sequence continues at coordinate 12,818 of NZ_CABTWO010000022.1, read as the reverse complement.
GCTCGCCGCTTTTTAGCGCCACGAGGAGCGGTCCAGCGGTTTAGGGCGGTGCGCTGAGGTTACAAAGTCGAAAAGTTGGTAACAATTAGGCCCGAACGAGGACTTATTCACGGTAAAATCAAGTTTGAACAATTCTGAACTTGAGTATTCCCGGGGAGTATCGTGTTACGAAAAATTGCCTTGGCCCTGACGGCTGCTAGCCTCGCGCTGTCACTTTCTGCCTGTTCTAAACCTGCTGGCAGCGAAATGCCTACCGTGGCTTCGCCCCAGTTCGGGACGGTTCCAGAGATTAATTTCCCGGCAGCCCCGCCGCCGGAGGCGCCCGTGATGAAGGTGCTCGATGACGGCGACGGAAAAGGCGAAGCGGTCAAGGACAATGACTTGGTCGTAGTGGATTACTACGGCAAAGTCTGGGGCGGCGATTTGATGCCCGATTCCACCATTACTGACGCGGCGGGACCGCGCGCGATTTCGCTGGCTAATCCGCCGATTGAAGGCTGGAAAGAGCTGAGTGGGGTCAAGGTTGGTCAGCGGGTTCTGCTGATTCTGCCCCCGAACAAGGCTTACGGCGATATGGGTGCCAGCAGTATTGGTGTTAAAAAGGGCGACACGCTGGCCTACGTGGTGGACGTGCGTTTAGCGGTGTCCGCGGATGCGGCCTCCAAGTTCCAGGTCACTCCTACCAATAACCCATTGCCAGAAGGCATAAGCATTGAGACGGACGGCCAAGGTGCATACACCCTGAACACCGCGGCGGCAGGGGCGTATCCCTCCAAACAAACCACCGCGGTTTATGCCACTGGCGATGGCCCGGCAGTCGATGCGGGACAGGGCGTCATCGTGAAACGGGTCAGTACGAATTGGAACGGACAGACCACCGCCGCTGACTGGAATGCCGGCGAGTTACTTTCGGTTTCAGCTGACTCATTGGGTTTGGCTGATTTGCCGTTGGGCAGTCTGGTGCTGGCTCTCACTCCGGCTACGCCCACAGCTGACCCTCAGGCGGAATTGTTGCAGCTGGTTTCCGCTTACGATCCCAACCGCTAACACAGCGGTGCGGGGACACGAAACCTAAATTTTGGTGAAAAGAGGAGCAATATTGCAACGCCTACAGAAACGACTAGCGGTTCTTTCCCTGTTTGCTTTGGCCGCCGCGGGTTTGACGGCGTGCCAAGAGACCCCCAAAGAGGGTAACGCCCCGCTGGCCAACCCGAAAAACTGTGTTAAGACCATTACCCCGGCCACATCCGCGGAACCTGCGGCGGTAAAACCGGTAGAGAACGGACCGGTTCCCGCGGTGAATCCCCCCGATGGCTTCGGGACGGAACCGAGCATTGCGGCAGGAACGGGACCGGCTCCCAAGGATTTCATTCGCACCGTGCTGCATGAAGGTACCGGGACAGTTGTTTCGGCAAATGCTGACGTCATCGTCCACTATAAGGGGCAAAAGTGGAACGGTGAAGTCTTTGACGATTCTTGGCAAAAGGGCGAACCTGCCCACTTCTCTTTGGGCAACAACATTATCGAAGGCTGGACTTGGGGTTTGGCCGGGCGCAACGTCGGAGATCGGATTGAGCTCGTTATTCCGCCGCGCTTGGCGTACGGGGAGCTTACGGAACGGGAACAAGCCGCTAAAGACGCCGGGCAGCCCTTGCCGGATAAGGTTCACCCGCTAGCTGGCGAAACTCTGGTGTTCGTCATTGACATCCTGTTCGCGCCTCCGGTGACGGAAGAAACCCAGTTGGCGGCCTACACCCAGCTTTTGGCGCAGTCCCAGCCGACCGGGGCGAAACTTCCTGACGGTCTGCGCATCTATTGCAGTCCCGGCAGCGAACCCCAGCCGGCGTATGTCGAAGGTTCAAAAGTTCCCGGCAAGGCCTTCAACGTTTGGACTTTGGAAGGCCAGGGACAGCCTATTCAGGCCGGCGACCAGGTCGGATATGTGGTTGTTTCCGGTTCTTGGGGAGACAAGCCCACCTCGACTTGGATTAACAGCCAGGGCGTTTTGTGGGCGGATGCGGAGACCATGAAAGCGGTGGGCAAAAACGTCGGCTCTCGGCTGGTGATGGTGGGGCCTCCGAACAAATCCGCGCCGCGCGGGGTCGTCCAGATTGTCGATATTGTAGACGCTATCGCTCTTCCAACTTTGGAATAGGCAGGTACAGAGGATTCATCTGGTTGGCAGGCTCGGGCTACGCCCGCCGGTGGGCGCAGCTGAACTGTTTGGCGTGCACACCATCGGTAGGTAAAATGTTCATGTCCTCAGTAAAGGAGCAAATTCTATGGAAGCAATAGCAGGCACCGATGCCGTGCAAGTCATGCTTTTCAGTGGCAATCCCCATACCCGTCAAACTGTCATGGATGCGGCCGGACTCAGCGGTAGTTTTGATATACCGCCGATAGAATGGCAAGAAGTGGCGACCCCGGATGCGGTGAAACAAAATTTCGCTGAGAACCGCTATGCGGCTCTGGTGCTTGACGCTGAAACCTATCAGGAGGGCGGGCAGTCAGTGGCCCGTTGGCTCAATATCCATGCGGATAAAGTTCCGCCTATCATCATGCTGGTGGCTCGCCAACAGGACGAATGGATGTCACGCTGGTCCGGGGCCAGCTACACCGTGCCGGCTCCCTACGAAGCGGACGCCGTGATGGCGGCCTTAAAGCAGGCACTTTCTGAGGCGGCTTGAGAGCCTTAGCGCCGGCGGATGGGCAGGAGCAAACCCATACCCACCGCTAGTGCTATCAGGCACACAGTGGCTGCCACTGCCGAAAAAGCCGGTTGCGTAATCCCCAGGATTATGAAGCCGATGATGGCGGCAACCAGCAGCAGCCAACCGACCTTGGTGCGTGTCCGTAAAGTCGGTAAAGGGGGATTGGGAGCCACGAAGCCATCAGTGTCTTCCGCTGGAGTCCAGTCCCGAGGTCCGAAACCTCCGAGTTCGGGAGTTGCCGCCGCGAGTTGCTCGAAACGGCGGTTGACTTCCTCAGGGGTTTCCTCATCGCGATCCTTGTGACCGCTTCGTTTACGAAACGTCATATTTGAACTATACATGAAGCCCTTTGGGCACTGGAGGTATCGACTGTGTACAGATTCTCGAAGTTTGTCGCCGGACCGTTGTTGCGCCTCTTGTTTCAGCCGTGGATACGTGGAGCAGAAAACATTCCCGAAACTGGACCGGCAATTTTGGCTTCCAATCATCTCGCAGTCATCGACTCGGTGTTCTTGCCGCTGATGAGCAAGCGGGAAATTACTTTCGTCGGGAAATCTGATTACTTTACCGGCACCGGCTTTAAAGGCTGGATTACTAAGCATTTTATGCAGTCCGTGGGGGTCATTCCAGTAGACCGTTCCGGCGGCAAAGCCTCCCAGGTCGCTTTGGATAAAGGTCTGCAGGTTTTGGAACGCGGCGGGCTGTTCGGTATTTATCCCGAAGGCACCCGCTCCCCGGACGGCAGGCTTTATCGTGGAAAAACGGGGATTGCTCGGCTGACATTGCTTAGCGGCGCCCCGATTATTCCGGTGGCGATGGTGGGAACGAACAAATCGCAGCCTATCGGCAAGACCATCCCCAAGCTTGAGCGCATTGGGGTCATTATCGGAAAGCCCCTGGATTTCTCCCGATACAAGGGTATGGAGAATAATCGCTACGTGCTGCGTTCCATTACCGACGAAGTCATGTATGACCTGATGCTGCTGTCCGGCCAGGAATACGTTGATGAATATGCTGCCAATGTGAAAAAACGCCTGGAGACACAGCGAAAAGCCGGCAAGGAAACCGGCAAGGACTCAGAAACAGCTGCAAGTGAGGCGGGGACTTCGGATACTTCCCCTTCCAAGGAACAGCCGGATACCACACCAGACTTAGCCACCCAGCCAGGCGATGAATCTTAGAATGTTAATGAATAGGACAACAAGAAAGGCAGAAATATGACTCTGAAGCGAGTAGCTCTGTTGACGGCCGGCGGTTTTGCGCCGTGCCTGTCCACCGCGGTGGGCATGTTGATTGAACGGTACACCGAGTTGGAACCGGAGGTGGATATCATCGCTTATGAGCACGGCTATCACGGTCTGCTCACCGGCAAGTATTTGCAGATTGATGATGACGCCCGGGCTCACGCCGCCCGTTTGCAGCTCTATGGCGGTTCACCCATCGGTAACTCCCGGGTCAAGCTGACGAACACCGCCGACCTAGTGAAACGAGGTCTCATCAAGGAAGGCGAGAACGCCCTGAAAGTCGCCGCGGATCAGCTGGTGAAAGATGGTGTTGACGTGTTGCACACCATCGGCGGGGATGACACGAACACGACCGCCGCGGATTTGGCTGCTTACCTCGAGGAGCACAGCTATCACCTCACGGTGGTGGGCTTGCCAAAGACTATTGACAATGATGTGGTGCCGATTCGTCAATCTTTGGGTGCCTACACGGCGGCGGAAAATACTTCCCTATTCGCCCAGCACATTATTTCTGAATCCCGGGTATCTCCGCGAATGCTGATTGTGCATGAGGTAATGGGGCGCAACTGCGGCTGGCTGACGGCGTACTCGGCAAAGCTGTACCGCGAGTGGCTGGACCAGCAAACCTTTGTGCCGTCGGTGGGCCTGGATCGCAAACACTGGGATATTAACGGTATCTACGTGCCGGAGATGCACATGGATATCGAAGCCGAAGGCAAACGCCTCAAGAAAATTATGGACGAAAACGACACCGTCAACATTTTCCTATCCGAAGGCGCCGGGGTTATGGACATTGTGGCCGAGATGGAGGCTCAGAACCAGGTCGTCAATCGTGACGCGTTTGGGCATGTGCGTCTGGACGAAATCAATCCGGGACAATACTTTGCCAAGCGTTTTGCCAAGGCTGTAGACGCCGAAAAAGTCCTGGTTCAAAAATCCGGTTACTTCGCGCGTTCTTCACCGTCCAATCAAGCTGACTTGCAGCTCATCAAGGGCATGGTTGACCTGGGTGTGCAGTGCGCTATCGCCGGAGAATCCGGGGTCATTGGACACGATGAGGAAAATGGCAACCGTTTGAGCTGTATCGATTTCCAGCGCATCAAGGGCGGCAAGCCGTTCGACGTGAATCTGCCGTGGTTCCGCCAGATGCTCCAGGAGATTGGCCAAGCCTAGGTTTTTCAGGTTTTCTCGCCTGCCTCGCTCCGGGTTAAACTATAGGAAAGTTGCCCGGAGCGAGGGCTTTTAATGGCAAACACACGAAGTGGGAACGCGGAAATGGTCTTGAATACACTACGGGATTTTGAAACTGTCTGGCGTGGCGCAGCTGCTTTCCAGCAGCCGCACTATCCTGACCCAGCCAAGGTCACCGAGGTCTGTGCCGCTCTGAAACAGCGCCCGCCACTGGTTTTTGCCGGAGAGGTCAACGAACTGCAAAACCTGATGGCACAAGCTTGCGTCGGGGAGGCTTTCGTGCTGACCGGCGGGGATTGCGCCGAAACGTTCGCGGAGTCCACAGCCGACCACCTGAAACTAAAAATTCAGACCATCCTGCAAATGGCAGTCGTTCTGGCTTACGGTGGGGGACTGCCCATCATCAAAATGGGCCGCATGGCAGGCCAATACGCCAAGCCCCGCTCTTCTGATACAGAAACCCGCGACGGGGTGACTTTGGAGTCTTACCGGGGCGACGCGGTCAACGGACACGAGTTCAACGCAGAGTCGCGCACCCCCGACCCGCGCCGGCTCATGTCCTGCTACCAGTATTCGGCCGCCACGCTGAACCTGATTCGGGCTTTCACCCAGGGCGGTTACGCGGATATGCGCCGAGTTCACGAGTGGAACAAAGGCTTTATGTGCAACCGGGCTTACTCGAAATTCGACGACCTGGCTACTGCGATTGACGCGGCCATGCAGTTTATGAAAGCCACCGGGGTTCCCTCGGACGCGCTGCGAACCACCGATTTTTATGCCTCGCACGAAGCGCTCCTCCTAGAATACGAAAGTGCTCTGACCCGCGTGGATTCCATCAGCGGGGATCTGTACGACACTTCCGCGCACTTCCTGTGGATTGGAGAACGCACTCGCCAGGTGGACGGGGCACACGTGGCTTTGCTGTCCCAAGTGAAAAATCCGCTGGGAGTTAAGCTCGGACCGAACTCGACTCCTGATGACGTGAAAGGGCTCGTGGAACGGTTGAACCCGGAGGGGTTGGCGGGACGTTTGACCTTCATCACCCGGATGGGAGCCAGCAATATCCGGGAAAAACTTCCCCCCCTGCTGCAGGCCGGCAAAGACACCGGCACTCCTCTGGTGTGGATGTGTGATCCGATGCACGGCAACACGGTAAAGACCGGTTCGGGCTACAAAACTCGTCACTTTGAGACGATTCTGGACGAGGTGCGGGGATTCTTTGCCGCGCACGAGGCCGTGGGGACGATTCCCGGGGGCATTCACGTGGAACTGACGGGCGAGGACGTAACCGAAATCGTTGGCGGTACGGAAACTATCGACGAATCCGCCCTTGCCAACCGTTACGAAACTTTAGTGGATCCGCGTCTAAACCACCAACAGGCCCTGGAACTGGCTTTCTTAGTGGCGCAAATGCTGGCCCAGGCAAAGCCGGGAATCCAACCGGCGGACTTAGAGAACTTCCCGGCGCTGGGGTTTTAATCAGCGCCTGTCTGGCATCGCGGCGTTCACCCGGCAGTCGTTGTCGAGGGGACAGATCTCGGTTCTTCGGGCGTGAGTTCGCTCAGAATAGGGTAATCGTCACCGTGGAGCCGACCTTAGCCTGGGTACCGGCACCAGGGTTGGAGTTCAAGACTCGCTTGGAATCCCCGAAAGTCCGTTTCACGTTCACCGTAAACCCGGCGGATTCCAGGGCGGCGCGGGCATCACCTTCGTTTTTGCCGAAAACATTTGGCACCGCCACCATTTCCGGGCCTTTAGAAACCACCAAGGCCACCTGATCCAGCCGGTGAACCGTGGTGTTGGGAGCCACACTTTGGCTGATGACCTTGCCTTTGGGGACGCTATCCGAGAAATCTTCCGTGACTTGGGGCTGCAAACCGACCCGGGTCAACTCGTTTTGGGCCTCCTGGCTCGGTTTACCAACCAAATCTGGCATTGAAACGGGTTGGCGGCCCTTAGAAAGCGTAATTTTCACAATCGTGTTGTGCGCTACGCTGGCATTCGGAGCCGGGTCTTGCACGGAAACCTGGCCCTGGGGCACTGTGTCGTGGAAGTCCTCGCTGATCTGCGGGGCGTCAAAGCGAGCTTTTTTCACCAGCTCCAGGGCTTCTTCTCGCGTTTTTCCGGTCAAATCGGGCATTGTCAGCATTTCGATGCCCTTGGAGACAAAAATTTTCGCGGTTTGGAAACGCCCCAGCGGTTTACCGGGCGCCGGATTGGTGCGGGCCACGTTACCAGCGGGAATGTTATCGTCGAACACATCCACACGTTCAAAAGGTACATCGGCAGCGGCGAGGGACTTGGAGGCGTCCGGCCACTGTTGATTGACCACGTCCACCATGGGTCTAAACGATCCCGGCCCCCACATAAAGAACCAAGTCAGGATAGCCGCCAACAGTACCAAGGCGCCGATTATTGCCGCAATCACAGGCCCTCGCTTCTTACGCGAGGTACCTGTATCGCCGTCAGCGGGCGCAACGACAGGCGTCGTAGAGGTCGTGGGGGTCAGCGCCGACCCAGCTTTACGTTCCCGGCGGCGCTTCCACCAGGACTTGCGATGCGTCGGGGAGCCGGGGGCGCCAGGCAGCGGAACTTCGTTGAGAGTTGGGGTCAGTTCCTGGTCCAAGTCTGCATCGGGGGCGCTGGGTGCCGCTGGAGTATCTCCGCGCAGCGCCATCTCGGTGGGGTCCAACTCGGCAATGGTTTGGTTGACCAGTTCCAGGGCGGCATCACCGTTCAAAGGCCGTTTGGCAGGGTCTCGCGTCGTGAGTTTCGCAATCAGGTCGTCGACGGGCTGCGGCACCCAAGGCTCAGTCTCTTTAATGTGGGGAACATCTTTGTTCACGTGGGCGTAGGCAATTTGGATGGGGGAATCGCCGGAAAATGGGGGAACTCCAGCCAAAAGCTCAAAAAGCATGATGCCTGTCGCGTAAACGTCTACGCGGGAATCCGCGGCAGCCCCCGAGACGGTCTCGGGAGACAGGTAAGCTACCGTCCCCAAGATTGAGCCGGTGGTGGCGGCGGTGACTTCAGAGGCAGCGCGTGCCAAACCAAAATCGGCGACCTTTACCTGACCGGTTTCCGGCAACAGCACGTTTTCTGGCTTCACATCGCGGTGAATCAGGCCGGAGCGGTGGGCGGCGGCCAGGGCTTGGAGGATTTCTTTGGTGATTTTGAGGGCTTCGCCTACCGGCAGGCAGCCCTGCGAACGTAGGTAAGTACGCAGGTTAGGACCTTTGATCAGTTCCATAACCAGATAGCTGGAGCCCTGGGCGCTGCCCTGGTCATACACCGCTACCACGCCGGGATGGGTCAGCTTAGCCGCCGCACGAGCCTCGCGGCGGAACCGGGCCACAAAGTCCGTGGACTCCGCCAGGTGGGGATACATAATTTTCAAAGCTACCGGCCGGTCCAGGCGCGTGTCTCGCGCCCGGTACACGGTAGCCATCCCGCCGCGGGCAATTCGCTTTTCGATGACATAACGGGCATCAATAGTCTGTCCCACCAGGCGATCCGGGGGATTTTTCGGGGCTTGAGGAGCTGGGGTAGCGGGCAGAGAAGGCGCGAAAGAATCAGGCATCTCTCCGTTAGAGTGGCGTCCCGTGGAAGTCGGTTTTGGTGCCGGCACCGCGGTCGTGGCTCCGGTACCGTCAAAATTTTCCTTTTCTGCGTCACTCACGCCCAAAAGTCTAGGTTAAAATGCTCGGTATTTCTGTGTCCCTCCCCGTGATGCGCCGCTTTTTGCATTAGTTTTGCATTGTGAGTGAAATCTGGAAGGAATATAACTGGCTGACTATCAATGAAGCGGCGGCTTATCTGGGCGTGGAAGCGAAGGTCATTCGCTCCTGGCTGAAGGATGTATCCCTGCTGGCCCTGCCTTCGCCGGAGGATGGAAAACTGCGTATTCCCCAGGTTTTCCTGGAGGGTGATGAGTCTGAAGGGGATTACCGCGGCCCGCTGGAGGTCTTACGCGGCACCCTGATTCTGTTGCGCGACGGCGGATTCAGCGATGCCGAAGCCATGAACTGGATACTCAGCGAGGATGACAGCCTGGGGGACACCCCGTTGAACGCGTTGCGGGCGGGACGCAAGAAAGCTGTGCGCCGCGTGGCGGGAGCCTTAGCTCTCTAGTTGGCGCGGTTCACCAGGGAGGACCCGAAAGCCGCGAGCTGCCGTTTCACTTCCGTGTCGCACGGCATGGCGTCAAGGTATCTCTGGGATTGTTCCAGATGCTCATTCATCAGGTCGGAAATGGCGCGTCGCGCTCCGGAACCGGTGATGATGGCGCAGATGTTGTCAATGATAGGCGGAGTTAAGTCCGGCGCCCCCCAGTAGCGCATCAAGTAGTCCCGTCCCTGGTCGTCAGTCATTTCCCAAGCGAGGGCGAGTTGTACCGTGCGTTTGCCAGAACGAATATCATCGCCGGCCGGTTTCCCGGTCAGTTCTTGATCGCCAAAAATTCCCAAATCGTCATCGCGCAACTGGTAAGCCACACCCAGGGGAGTGGCGAATCCCTCCAACTGTTCTATCAGGGAATCGCTGGCACCACGCAGTGCGGCCCCCAGCAACAGCGGTATCACCACTGAGTAACGCGCGGTCTTGTGCTTGATAATCTCCATAGCGTCTTGTTGGCGCGGCGGCAGATTGGGCGAAATCTCGCGAGTTTCAGCGGAAAGGTCGAGGAATTGTCCATAAGCAACTTCAGCTTGCATAGAGACATAGAAATCGCAGGCCCTTTGGGAATCCTCATTAGAGAGCGTGCTGATGGCCTGAGAAAAGTAAGAGTTTGCTGCCGCATAGAGCAAATCGCCCCAGAGAATGGCCGCAAACTCGCCGAAGCGAGGTCCGCCCGAGAGGAAAGAAGTCATAAACGCGATTTGCGCTGAGGGCAGGCCGCGGCGTTTCATCGCTTCATCAATGATGTCGTCATGAACCAGAGCCGAAGCCTGGAACAGTTCGAGGCTGGCACCCAAGTCCAGAAGCTGGTCGGGAATCTCGTCCGATTTGAGGGGGCCAGCGGCGCTAATCCAACCCATGTAGGCGGCGATAGCCCGAAAACGCTTGCCGCGGTTCAGTAATCCGATAGTGGGTGCGGAAAACTCGTCAAGCTGTGTGGTGGTGAGGGCTTTGCTGGTGCAATATTTCCACGGTTCAGCTAGGCGAGCGCCAACACCGGAGCGCACGTCAGCTATCAGGGAAATTTCCTCGAGCATGACCTAAATTTACCATGTCACAAGGAATTTTGTTAGTATGAAATTATAATTGTGCCTTGTACGTTTTGAAACAATCCCTCAATGCGAAAGGTTCTCGGTGTCTACCAGCGAAAAGACCATTGAAAATCAAGGCGAAACCACCTCTGCCTCCACTCGTAAGACTGCCAGAAAGGCGGCAGCGGGCACCAAGACTGGTTCCACCACTCGGAAAGCTGCCACCAAGTCTGCGGCGGCGAAAAAAACTTCGACGAGTACGAAAGCTTCAGGCAAGTCTTCGGTGAAGACCAAAGCCGCTGCCAGCACCAAGAGCGCAGCGGCAAAGACCACTAAGACGACCTCGAAGACGAGTGCCAAGACTCCGGCGAAGACGACCACCAAGACTTCTGCGAAAGCTCCCGCAAAGGCATCCGCAAAAACGACCACAAAGACTTCTGCGAAAGCGGCAACCGGAACCACCGCGAAATCTGGCACGAAATCTCCCGCCAAGGCCACCGCAAAAACCACGGCAAAAACTGGTGGGAAAACTACTGCGAAAACGACTGCGAAAACGACTGCTCGTTCGACGGCGAAAACCGCTACCAAGACGAAACCGGCTGCTGCGGCTGAAAAAACCCCGGCGCGCAAGACTCGTGCCACCAAAGCCAGCACCGAACCGGCTAGCAAGAGCACGAAGAAGAGCGGGAAATCGGCAAAGGATCAGGAACTGCTCGAAGAGTCTTTGGAAGCACAGGCACCTGACGCTGAGGACGAAGCAGATATCGAGGACGAATCCGAAGAAAAGGAAAACGAACCTGACGAAGGCGAACTGGAAGATACCGAAATCGCCGATGAAGACTTGGAGAACCTCGAAGGCGACGACGAAGACTCAGACGATGCCGAGGAGTCCGAGGAAACGGAAGACGCTGAGGAATCTGAGGACGCAGAGGACTCTGGCGGGGAAAAGCCGAAAGACAGTGAAACTAAGTCAGGCGCTAAAGCCAAGGCTCCGACCAGCGCTGAGTACACGCTTTCGGAGAGAGACGACACGGACGAACCGGCTCAAAAAGTAACCGTGGCCGGGGCGACTTCTGACCCAGTTAAGGACTACTTAAAGCAAATCGGTAAGGTTGCGTTGTTGAACGCGGAACAGGAAGTGGACCTGTCCAAGCGGATTGAGGCCGGGCTGTATGCCGACCACTTGCTGAAAACCAGCCAGGAAACCATGACTCCGAAACAGATTCGGGAACTGCACTACGTGGTGCAAGACGGACAAATGGCAAAGAACCACCTGCTGGAGGCAAACCTGCGCCTGGTGGTGGCCTTGGCAAAGAAATATACCGGGCGCGGTATGTTGTTCCTTGACTTGATTCAAGAGGGCAACCTGGGCCTGATTCGCGCGGTGGAAAAGTTCGATTACTCCAAAGGGTATAAATTCTCAACCTACGCCACCTGGTGGATTCGCCAGGCCATCACCCGTGCCATGGCGGACCAGGCGCGCACCATCCGGATCCCCGTACACATGGTGGAAGTCATTAATAAGCTGGCCCGTGTCCAGCGCCAAATGCTGCAGGATTTGGGACGCGAACCCACCCCGGACGAACTGGCGCAAGAGCTCGAGATGACCCCGGAAAAGGTCGTGGAAGTCCAGAAATACGGTCGCGAGCCGATTTCCTTGCACACCCCGCTGGGTGAGGACGGCGACTCTGAATTCGGGGATTTGATTGAAGATTCCGAAGCAGTGGTTCCCGCCGACGCGGTCAGCTTCATGATGCTCCAAGAACAGCTCCAGCGCGTTTTGGACACCTTGAGTGAACGGGAATCCGGCGTTATTGCCATGCGTTTCGGCCTCAAGGACGGTCAGCCCAAGACCTTGGACGAAATCGGGCGCCGCTACGGGGTCACTCGCGAGCGCATCCGCCAGATTGAGGCCAAGACAATGTCCAAGCTGCGCCACCCGGCTCGTTCTCAGTCTTTGCGTGATTACTTGAACTAACAGTGCCTCCCGTTAGCGAGTGAGCCATCGCGTTGATGTCGTATTGGTTTTAGTGGGGGCGCTTCGTCGCTGGGGGCGCTCGCGGCGGAAGGGGGAGTGCCCCCTCGCGTTTTGCGCGACTATTGTCGCAAAACGCTCACCCCCCAGCCTCTCGCTGAGTCGCCCCCCTGCTCCGGTCGCGCCCGATACCCCGGTACGGGTCACTTTTGCACGCCGGGGAATCTAGCGGGCGTGCGCGAGTGACCGATTTGGGTTCGGTTTGCTGCAACTCAATCACTCCGGAAACGTGTCTACCAGGGGTTTTGGAAATGCTTGGTGGGGCAATGGCGTGTTTTTTGGTTTGAAATCGGTCGTTCGTGTTGTTCTGTTCGTGCCTGGGGTTGGTGTTTGGCTGGTGTGTGGATTCGTGTCGGGTGTGCTGGTGTTCGCTGGCGGTGAACAGTGTCCGGGGGTGGGGGTATTTTCTTAGCATTTTGTTACCCAGGTT
>NZ_CABTWO010000021.1 GCF_902488535.1 uncultured Mobiluncus sp. | reverse complement strand
GGGATTGTCCAGAGCTACCGCGAGGAGGTATCTGACCAGTGATGTCACTGGGAATCCTGGCGTGGTCAGGATTGATTACCGTAAGGCCAGGGCCACAAAGTATTCCACGGTGGCGAAGAGAACACTACAACGGGTTTGGGTGCTATCAGGATGCCAATGCGGTAAATATTTGGCAGTATCGATGCGTGTTTGGCTTGATTCCCTTGAAACGCATGAGGAACTGGTGATAGGAAGAGCCGGGTATAGCCAGAAAATACGTGACGAGTTACTGGGAATGTCTGCTTCTACGATAGACCGGTATCTCAAAGAAGCCCGCCAATCTCTAGAACTGAGGGGCATTTCGAGTACGAAACCGGGAGCATTGTTACGTAACTCGATAAAAATCAGGAAAGCCAGGGATGAGATTGCTGACGAGCCAGGATTTTTCGAGATAGACACGGTGGCGCATTGCGGGCCGAGGGCTTGTCAAGTTTTTTGTGTAAACGGTTTTTATTAAATAGTGGTTGGGAATCAGTCTGGGTAGTGTAGAGCTAGTTCGCCAAGTACTTTCTGCCATCCTTGGATTGCTAGTCCTTCGATTAGTTTGCCTGGTGCTTTTCGGGGGTTGCCTTTGGGTAGGCCGGCTTCTTTAGCTCGTTGCCTGGCTCGTTTGTCTTCGATATTTGTTATCGCTAGCCACATGAGTTTGACAGCGGCTGCATCGGAGGGGAAATGGCCTCTGGTTTTGATGATTTTACGTAGCTGGTAATTCAGTGACTCGATACTGTTGGTGGTGTAGATCGCTTTACGGGTAGCCGGGCCGAAAGCAAGGAACGGGATGAACCTGTCCCAGGCTCGCTGCCAAGCCGCTAGTGTGGCCGGATATTTTTGGCCCCACTGGCTTTTCTCGAAGGCATCCAGCGCCTCCAGTGCGCTGTCTTCGTTAACCGCTGTGTAGATAGGCTTTAGAGCCGCCGCGACGGCTTTGCGGTCTTGGTAGGCCACGAATCGCATTGAGGACCGTATTAGGTGAACCACACAGGTTTGCACGATCGCCCCTGGCCAAGTCGCCGCGATAGCCTCGGGGAAACCAGTTAGCCCGTCGCAGGCGACTATTAACACATCTTTGACGCCACGGTTGGCCAGTTCAGCGCACACACCAGCCCAAAATTTAGCGCTCTCGGCTGCTTGCACCCAAATGCCAAGCACGTGCTTTATGCCATCAAGATCCACGCCGATAGCGATATGAGCGGCCCGGGAAGTGACCCTGTTTTGATCTTTAATTTTGACTTGGATCGCATCTAGAAACATGACCGGATAAAACGCCTCTAGCGGGCGGGTCTGCCAAGCAGCTACCTCGTCTTGGACAGCTTCGGTGATATTCGAGATCGTCTCGTGAGAAATCTGGGTGCCGAAAGTGGCCTCCAGGTGATGACCAATTTCCCTGACCGTCATGCCACCGGCATACAAAGAGATAATCATGTCATCAAGACCCGCCAAGCGCCGCTGACCCGGCGGCAACAGACACGATTTGAAGCTGCCAGCCCGATCCCTTGGCTGATCAATCTTAACCGGGCCAACCTCGGTATGAACCGTTTTAGCCGTGGTGCCATTACGCGAATTACCGCTACCATACCCGGCCCGATCATGCTTGTCGTAACCCAGATGATCCCTCAGCTCAGCCTTCATACCGCGTTCAAGAACAGCTTTAATCAACTCCGGCAAAAACCCGCCTTCACCAGTCAACTCCACGCCACGCTCACCAGAACACGCCACCAAGCAATCAAGTAAATCATCATCAATAAACTCACGACGCAACGCGCCAGCAGCAGATTCCTCAGCAGGAACATCAATCATAGTCATAGTCATAGTAAATCCTCATTTCTTTACTGAACCGACCATTTACACAAACTATTTGACACCCTCCGGGCCGAGCCTCAAGGGAGAGTTCGTCCGTACCCTGACGTTAACCGACGTGAACACGGGCTGGATACATTTAGAAACCCTGAGGAATAACACCCGGGTGCATATGCTCAAAGCTCTAGACTCCGCGATAGAAGCCATCCCGTACCAGGTCCAAGGCCTGGACTGTGATAATGGTAGCGAGTTCATTAACCGGGAAGTCATTAACTGGGCATCTAGCCTGGACGTATTCTTCACATGCTCGCGCCCTTACAAGAAGAACGACCAGGCACATGTGGAATCTAAAAACAACCATGTAGTGCGTAAATACGGCTTCCACTACCGTTATGACACACCCGAAGAATTGAAAGTCCTGCGCAAGCTATGGAAAACAGTGTGCTTACGTATGAACCTGTTCACTCCTACCAGGAAACACATAGGCTGGAATCAAGACAGTGTAGGGAGACGTAAACGCGTCTACGACACACCAGCCACACCCCTAGACCGTTTACTAGCCTCCGGGATACTCTCAAGGACACAAATCAAAGAACTACAACAGTTACGTGATTCCACGAACCCTGCCGAGCTAACCCGCGATATCCTACGCTACCAAGCCATACTCACCGACCTAGCCAGAACCCCTACCGAGGCACTCACTATCAGCACGGAACAAAACCACGCTAAACATAAAACCCTACTCACCCAAGGCATCAAAACCCGCAGCGCCTAACCCCCACTTCGCGCTCAAACTAAATGACGCACAACTAACCATTCGCGCTCAAATTGACATGAGGCACCACGATTCGCATCCTCGCGGAATCGAACTCGCTTCGTTCGTTCTCACCAATTTTTCGCTACGCGGTTGTAGAGACGGTTTCGAGCGAAGCATGAGCCAGCGTGTTGCAGTGTGGAGCCACGTTGAGAAAAACGAAGTTTTTCAGACACAACACGATAGTGTTGCGAGTACAGTGGCTAGGAGGCTTTCCCGGTAGAGTTATCTGGAAAGAAAATCTAGGAGGTGCCAATGGAACTGACGGAGACGCTGCGGGAGCGGTTCACGGTTCGCCAGGAGCTATATCCCGAAATCGCTTGGGAGCAAGTTGCCGCCCGGCTCGCCGCGGATTCATTAGCAGCCATCCAATATCTCGAGGCAAGTGGCGGGGAACCGAGCTTTTTCATCTTTGAATCCCGTTGGTTTTTTGCGGACTTTAGCCCCGAAACCCCTGTGGGACGCCGCAACCAGTGTTACGACCGCGCCGCTCGCGAAGGCAGGAAGAAAAACGCGCCCGCCACTAGCGCCACCGAAGAAGCCACAGCCCACGGCGTTACTCTCGTGAGCGAAGCCACGTATTTCGAGATGCAAAAAATTCACCCACTAGACACGAAAACCAGCAGCTGGCTAATGACCCCCCGCGAAGTCCGTGCCGCCGGCGGGGCGATTTTTGGCGACCACCGTTTCGGACGCACCTTCATCTACCACAACGGCGCCGACTCGTATTATTCCGCCCGCGGCTTCCGCGCCTACGTAGAGATTTGATACTACCCCTGCGCCACCCCTATCGCATAGGACGAGCAAGTTTGACGAAATGGGGGAGGCAGGCAAGCACAGCCGGAGCCTGACACCCGTAAGCTGAGTAAGTCCAGGTCTGAATTTCGGATTTCAAGTTGAAATTAATCTGATATCAAATTAATATCTAATTAACTCGTGAGGTCATCACCGCCCTTGAGCTTCTGGCAAACCCGAGAAAGGATCATCATGGACACGACCTCCACTACCCCGGTCGGTTTAGACGGCGTACGGACCAATATTACCGAGAAAACCGCCCGTCACGCACCGGGCATATTTGCTCTACTACTCACAATTGTCACCCTGGTTGGTGGCATCATCCTGGTTTTCTCCTTGGCGATTCAGGAGGACAGCGGAAAACCCCTATCCGTGTGGATGATTGCGCTGGCAGCTTTATGTTTCCTGCTTTTTCCTGTGGCCTTGACGATGATGACCGTGGTTCAGCCCGGCGAGACCCGGGTGCTCACCTTCTTCGGAACCTATATCGGCACTATCCGCGAGCCGGGATACTTCACAGTAATGCCTTTTACCTCGCGTAAAAGGGTCAACGTGCGCATCAACAACTTTGAAACCAATCAGCTCAAAGTAAACGATTTGGATGGCAACCCTATCAACATTGCCGCCATTGTAGTGTGGCAGGTCGCCGATACCGCGAAAGCGGCTTTTGCGGCGCAAAACTACGAAGAGTTTGTCCATGTTCAGTCCGAGGCTGCGCCACGCCATGTCGCTTCGGCCCACCCCTACGACAATTCCTCTGACGGAGCCCCCACCTTGCGTGGTTCGATGGAGCAAGTGGCTAATGAGCTCTCTACCGAAGTGGCCGCGCGCATTACCTTGGCCGGTCTCGAAGTAGTGGAAACCCGCATCTCCACCCTGGCTTACGCCCCGGAGATTGCCCAGGCCAAGTTGCAGCGCCAACAAGCTTCGGCTGTCATCGCCGCGCGTGAACAGATTGTGGAGGGTGCGGTCAGCAAGGTTCAAAACGCTTTGGAACAACTTGAAGCTAGCGACGTTGTGACCCTGGATGAAGAACGCAAAGCCGCCATGATTTCAAACCTGCTGGTGGTGCTGTGTTCCGATTCGCAAGCGACACCAGTCCTGGGACGCTGTATAACTAACACCTCGAGTCAATCTATGGAGTGAATCCCGACCTAATGGCTGAGCGCAAACAACTCCTCCTTCGGCTTGACCCAGCGATCTACAATGCAGTAGCTCGCTGGGCCGCCGATGATATACGCTCCGTGAACTCCCAAATCGAAGTCCTAATCCGCAACGAGCTGCGCGCCGCGGGAAGGCTCCCTTCGGAGGCCAAACCCCCACGCCGCCCCGGACGCCCCAAGAAAGATACTGAATAGCGTCACGAGAGTCGCTGCACGCCCCGAGTTTTCACCCGGTTTCAAAGGCAACTGATGCTCCTCCTCTCACTGCAGCAACCCCATTTTCTGAGCAATCGCAATATTGACTTTCAAAACGTTGACGGTTTCCTCCCCAAAAACCCCCAAAAGCCTACCTTGGGTGTTGTCTTTCACAATCGCAGCAATTTCGTCTGCTTTCAGACCCGAAGCCTTAGCGATGCGGGGAATTTGGATTTCAGCTGCCTGGGGGGAAATGTGTGGGTCGAGGCCGGAGCCCGAGGCGGTCAGCAAGTCGGCGGGAATGTCCTCACGCTTAATATCTGGGTTCTTTTCCAAGAAAGCCTTCAAATCGGCTTCGACTCGTTTCGACAGCTCCGGATTGGACGGCGCATAGTTGTTAGAACCCGAGGCAAGTCCGGGAAACTTCGAGCCATCGTTGTAATACTGCTTGCCCTCTTTTTCCACGTAAACGTTGTAGTGGTACGCCGAAGGTCGACTCCACATATAGTATTCCTTTGTGGTTTCCTGACCCACAAACTCAGATCCTACGGTCTTCCCGCCCGCAGAGATTAGGTTCCCCTCAGCCTGATGCGGAAAAATCAACATGGATAGCCCCGTCAAAACGAGCGGGAAAAACAGCCCGCACACGAGCAGCAACGCCACCGAAACAAGCACAGTTTGCCGAGTTTCGCGAAGCATTTTCTTCTGGTTGGTTTTCATTGTCGTGTCCTTTCTAAATTGCTACATTCCCAAAGCGGCAATAAACGGCGCTACTAGCTTGTCAATGAGCATGATTCCGATAAAGGGCGTGATGATACCGCCGATACCATAAATCAACATATTTCTGCCCAGCAGCCGACCAGAGGAAAGCGGGCGATACTTCACGCCTTTCATCGCCAGGGGAATCAGGCAAGGAATAATAATGGCGTTGAACACGAGAGCGGAAAGAATCGCACTATTCGGAGAACTCAAATGCATAATATTCAACACTCCCAGTTCCGGAATCTTCACCATAAACATGGCCGGAATAATCGCGAAATACTTAGCAATGTCATTCGCAATCGAAAAAGTCGTGAGACTGCCGCGGGTAATCAACAGTTGCTTGCCAATTTCCACGACTTCAATCAACTTTGTCGGGTCAGAATCCAAATCCACCATATTCGCGGCTTCTTTGGCTGCGCTTGTGCCGCTGTTCATGGCCAGACCGACATTCGCCTGCGCCAGAGCCGGGGCGTCATTAGTCCCGTCCCCGGTCATCGCCACAATCTTGCCTTCTGACTGTTCCTTTTTGATGAGGCCAATCTTGTCCTCCGGTTTGCACTCCGCCACGAACCCATCCACCCCGGCTTCATGGGCAATGGTCGCGGCCGTCAAAGCATTGTCCCCGGTGCACATGATGGTTTTGATTCCAATAGCACGCAGCCGCGCGAAACGCTCCACCATCCCCGGCTTCACCGTGTCTTTGAGATAAATCACCCCGAGAATCTGCGCGTCCTCACACACCACCAGGGGCGTGCCGCCAAGTCCGGCGACTCTCTCCACTTCCGCGCAGAGATCCTCTGGAACGCTTCCCCCCTGGGATTTCACGTATTGTTCGATGGCATCGGGAGAACCTTTACGGAGTTTCGTTCCCTCCGGGAGGTTCAATCCACTCATCCGGGTCTGAGCCGTGAACGGAATAAACTCACCACTACTCGCCTCAGCGGTGTTATCCCCCATTTGTCGCGCTAAATCCAAGGTGGATTTGCCCTCGGGAGTCTCGTCTTGAAAACTGGTCAAAGCCGCGCAGCGCAGCAAATCAGCCAGTGAACTCCCACCTACCGGAACGAACTCAGCCGCCAGACGGTTGCCGAAAGTAATCGTACCGGTCTTGTCCAAAATCATGGTGTCCACGTCTCCGCAGGCCTCAACCGCCTTTCCCGACATAGCAATGACATTGAAGCGCGTCACCCGGTCCATGCCCGCAATACCGATGGCGGAGAGTAGCCCGCCAATAGTGGTTGGGATGAGGCAAACCGCCAGGGCAATCAACGTGGAGGTTTGCAGTTGCACCCCGGAGTATGCCGCCATCGGAAAGAGCGAGACGATGACCACGAGGAAGATGATGGTGAGGGACACCAGGAGCGTGTTCAGGGCTATCTCGTTCGGGGTCTTCTTGCGGGAAGCCCCTTCCACGAGTTTAATCATGCGGTTAAGGAAACTGTTGGTCGCCTCGGTGGTGATGCGGATTTTCAGCCAATCAGACACCACGGTCGTCCCGCCGGTGACGGAACAGAAATCCCCGCCGGATTCGCGCACCACCGGGGCGGATTCCCCGGTGATTGCCGATTCATCCACCGAGGCAATGCCCGCAATGACTTCCCCGTCTCCGGGGATGATTTCCCCTGCTGAAACCATCACGACATCACCGACTTTGAGGTCACTGGCCGCAATGGTGGTTTCCGTGCCATCGTCTGTCACGAGACGGGCTGCGGTGCCTTTCTGGGTTTTCTTGAGGCTAGCGGCCTGCGCCTTCCCTCGCCCCTCCGCTACTGACTCCGCAAAGTTCGCGAACAGCACCGTCACCAGCAGCACCACGCACACGCAGATGTTGTACCCACGCAGATTTGTGTTGTTCACGTCCCCGAACACGCTGGGGAAAATGGACAGCACGAGGGTAACTAAGAAGCCGATTTCCACGACGAACATGACGGGATTTTTCATCATATAGACGGGATTCAACTTGGTGAACGAGCCGATAATGGCCTGACGAAAGATGTCAGGGTTGATTAGTTTCTGGTTTTTCTTACTCACGAGATTCTCCTTTATGCCCACAGGGTGAGATGTTCCGCGATGGGGCCGAGCGCCAAGGCGGGGAAAAAGGTCAGTGCAGCGAAAATATAGACGACACAGACCAAAATGATGGCGAAAGCAGCAGTATCGGTGTGGAGAGTTCCGGTCGACTCGTTGACAAACCGTTTCTTCAGCAGTGACCCGGCGATGGCAAGCTGTAACACTATGGAAAGATAACGTCCGAAGAACATCACTAATCCGGTGGTCACGTTCCAGAACAGGGTGTTGTCAGCCAGCCCCTCGAAGCCCGAGCCGTTATTCGCCGCCGAGGATGAATACTCATACAGCACCTGGGACAGCCCGTGATAGCCGGGGTTAGTGATTCCTTCCAATCCAGCGGGGAAAGCCACCGCCAAGGCGGAGAAACTCAGAATCAGGAACGGATGAATGATGATGCACAGCGCCGCGAGTTTCATCTCGCGTCCCTCAATCTTTTTGCCAAGATATTCCGGGGTGCGCCCAATCATCAGCCCGCAGATAAACACCGCGAGAATGGCGTAGGTGACCATGTTCATTAGACCGACACCCTTGCCGCCGAATACCACGTTCAGCATCATGTGCAGCAACGGAACCATACCGCCCAAAGGTGTCAAGGTGTCGTGCATGTTATTGACTGTTCCGGTCGTAAAGGACGTGGTGGTCGTGGTGAACATGGCGGATTGGGCGATTCCGAAGCGCACCTCTTTGCCTTCCATGCTGCCCATTGACTGATTGAGCCCCACCTGGGCCAATGCCGGGTTACCTTGGCTTTCTGCCCAGAAACAAATTCCTAAACCGATGAGGAAGATAATCCCCATAGCAGCGAAGATGCTGCGTCCTTCAGACCCGAACCAGCGGGTGATGAGTTCCGTTCGATGCAGCGCGCCGCCCACCGGCAAAGTCGCTTGTTTACGGTCTCGAACCATGAGTCCAAAGGTGATGACGCAGGCTCCGGGGAGAAGCATCATGGAATACAGCTCAATCAGATTGGAGATGATGGTGGGGTTTTCAATCGGGGTGCTGGAATTCGCGCCCAGGTATCCACCGCCGTTGGTGCCGAGGTGTTTAATGATTTCCAAGGCCGCAACCGGGCCCATAGCGATAACCTGTTTCGTCCCTTCCAGGGTCGTCACCACCGCGGAGGCGGAAAAGTTCTGAGGAACACCCTGCCAGACAAGAAGCAGGCCGCCGAAAAGCGAGAAGGGCAATAGCACCCTGGTGGTGACCCGAACGAGATCCACAAAAAAATTCCCCACCTGGTCTTTCGAGCGACCAGCCAGGCCTCGAATAAAGGCGATACAGGCAGCATAACCGGATGCCGCGGAAACGAACATCATGAAGATAATGACGAGCATCTGGGAAAGATACGACAGCCCTCCTTCCCCGGAATAGTGTTGAAGATTCGTGTTCGTCATAAAACTGATAATGGTGTTGAAAGACAGCGATTCTTCCATTGCCCCAATACCATTGGGATTAAACAGGGGAATAAACTGAATACGCAGGATGAGATAGCCCAACAAGATCATGACAGCATTAGTCGCCAGCAGCGACAAAGCATATCTCCACCAGGACATATTCTGAGTCTTATCAACTTCACTAATCCGATAGATGGCCTCATCCACGCGATTAAACACAGGATCACAGAAAGTACGTTTCTCAGCGGCCACATGATAAACATAGCTGCCGACGGGGATGACCAGTATTATGTAGATTAATACGGTCAATAATAGTTGCAACATATAAATTCCTCCGGTTCAACTAGAACTTTTCGGGGTGGACGAGCGCATAAATCAAATATCCGCCAAGCAACACAACCAGGACTCCCAGAATTTCCATTTCTCTCTCCTTAGTTATCTTCTTCCACTTGCCGACGACACCAGTCGATAAGCAATACGATCAAGCCAACACTGCCCGCCAAAGTGGCAAGCATTATAAAATCCATCATGAAACCATGCTCCTTTCAGTAAGGCAAGCATCAGTGTAGCAGTGAAGATATAAACATGGTCTAAAGACGTTATTGCCGGTATTAATAACACATTAAGAATTATGTCTCCCCAGTTCAGCCAGTATTATTGGATCTCAACTTTGTCCGCACCCCCGGGTTTATTAATACTTTCTTAATCTCATTAGGAGCTTTATTAATGTTTCACCAATCTCAGCCGTGTTAGACTGGCATCACTAAAGAAAGTGTGTCGAGTTGAATAATTACGAAACGTCCTTTCCTCCCGAAAGCTCTCACCCGCGCCGGGGTGAACTCAAGATATTCTTCGGTTACGCCGCCGGAGTGGGAAAAACCTACGCTATGTTAGAGTCGGCACACCAAGCACAGACCAGCGGCGTTGATGTGGTGGTGGGATACGTAGAGCGTCACACTAGGCCTGACACCCTGGCTCTTTTAGGTGGTTTGGAACAGATTCCCACCCGAAGCATGACCTACCGGGGCACGGATTTGCACGAGTTTGACTTGGACGCAGCGCTTCAACGCCGCCCCCAGATTATTCTCGTGGACGAGTTGGCTCATTCCAACGCCCCTCAGTCCCGCCATCTCAAGCGATACCAGGATGTCGAGGAACTGCTTCGCGCCGGTATTGATGTCTTTACGACAGTAAATGTCCAACATTTGGAATCATTGAATGACCTCGTCGCCCAGATTACCCACATTCAGGTGAGTGAACGCGTCCCAGATTTTATTTTTGACTCCGCAGCTCAGATCGAGCTGGTGGATATAGAACCCGATGATTTGATAACCCGACTCCAAACCGGCAAGGTGTATCGCCAACAGCAGGCCGCTGCTGCACTCGATAACTTCTTCACGCGAGACAACTTGAGCGCACTGCGCGAGATTGCCATGCGGCGCACTGCTGACCGGCTGAGCCTCCAAGCTCAGAAAACCGACAACGAAACCGCCATGAAAGCCTCCGAACACATCCTGACCTGTCTATCCAGTTCACCGACGAACCCGACTGTAATCCGCACTGCCGCCAGAATGTCCGAAGCGTTTCACAGCGGATTCACCGCCCTCTATGTCGAAACAGCCGAATCTAAAGTTCTCAAGGGCGAAGATTTGAAACGGCTGCAGAGCAATATTCGCCTGGCCGAACAGTTGGGGGCGCGAATCGCCACGGTCTACGGGGAGGATCTTGCCTCGCAGATTGCCGAGTACGCGAAAATATCCGGAATCACCAAGATTGTACTGGGACACACCAACCACACTACCTCGCCGTTTTCAGGAAAAACCCTTATCGATAAACTGACGCATTTGCTCGAAAACGTGGATATTTACATTATCCCCGAGGTGCATATGCGCTATCGGAAACGCAGCCGCTTCGTGAAACAACCCAAGATGACTTTTTCCTGGCCGGACACTGCTAAGTCCGTGGGGATTCTTGTCCTCGCCACTGCCATCAGTTTCGCCATGTACGATGCGGGATTGCGTGAGGCGAGCATTATCACCACCTATCTCCTCGGCGTGCTCCTCACTGGAGTGTGGACGAATGGCTATCTCTATGGCATCATCGTCTCTCTGCTCAGCGTGGTGGCATTCAACTTCTTTTTCACAGTTCCTCGTTTCTCCCTTTCCGCTATTGACCCCAACTATCCCATCACTTTCATCGTAATGTTGATTGCTAGTTTGATTGCAACTTCCCTCGCTACCCGGGTGAAACGCCAAGCTCGCCAGTCGGCGCAAAAGGCGTATTCCATGGAGCTCCTAATGAATGGCAACCAGCTCATGCAGCAAGGCAAAGACGAGTCGGACATACTGAAGATCGCCGCCACCCAGTTGAGCAACCTGTTGGATCGACCGATTCTCTACGCCCTTTTAGGAAGGGATGACAAGATGTCTTTCCAGGTTGTTCCAGCTTCTGAAGCCCAGAGCTTGTACCGAACCATTAATCAAGAAGAACTTGCGGTGGCAGATTGGGTGGCGAAAAACGGCAAACACGCCGGAGCGACAACCACCACTCTGACCAATGCCAAGAATATGTACCTCGCAGTGCGCGGCAATCAGGGGTCTATGGCTATAGTTGGGATTCCTTTCCAGTTCTATCCCCACTTGGATGCTTTCGAGAAAAACCTCATGATTGCCATGTTGGAAGGTTGCGGTTTGATTCTTGAACGCAGGCGGCTGCGCGACGAAAAACAAGCTGCTGAGCTCGAGAAACAACGCGAACAACTGCGGTCTAACCTGTTGCGCGCCATCTCTCACGACCTCTTTACCCCCTTGACGAGCATCAGCGGCAATGCCGGGGTATTGCTGGATACGCGTATCACGGTCGACGAGGAGACGAAGCGTGAAATCTATAACTCTATCTATGACGATTCCATGTGGTTGATTAACCTCACGGAGAATCTCTTGTCGACCACCAAGATTGAAAACGGCTCGATGCAGCTTAATATGAGCGTTGAACTCATCGATGACGTGTTTCGAGAAGCTCTGTCCCACGTTGATCGCCGATCTGCGGAGCATCACATCAGCGTGAAACTCGCGGATGATATGCTCCTGGCAAATATTGATGCCCGACTGGTCATCCAGGTCATAATCAATATCGTTAATAATGCCATTAAATACACTCCGCGAGGTTCCCACATCACCTTGTCGGCTAGGAGAGACGGAGCGAGAGTGCGGGTAACAATTGCCGATGATGGCCCCGGCATACCGGAATCGGCAAAGCAGCATCTGTTCGATATGTTCTATATCGTGAGCGAGGATTCACCAGCAGCCGACAGCCGCCGCGGCTTGGGTCTGGGATTGAGCCTGTGCAAATCCATAGTGGAAGCCCACGAAGGCACCATTACCGTGTGCGACAACACCCCTCATGGAGCTGTGTTTTCCTTTACACTACCCCTAGAGGAGGTTTCAGTTCAGCATGAGTAAGCCGAAAATTCTCGTGGTGGAGGACGACCCCGCCATTACCAATCTGATGCGCACCACGTTGAATTCTCAAAACTACCAGTACCGTGCTGCCAGCAGCGGCGCTTCTGCTATTGAGGAATCCGCCTCATTTTCTCCCGATGTCATTATTCTTGATTTGGGCCTGCCGGACATAGAGGGTGTGGAGGTCATCCACACAATCCGGGGTTGGAGTAGCGTGCCGATTATTGTGGTAAGCGCCCGCACTGAAGACCAAGACAAAGTGGAAGCCCTGGACGCGGGAGCAGATGACTACCTCACCAAGCCTTTTAGCGTGGAGGAGTTTCTAGCGCGGTTGCGTGTTTCCCTGCGGCGCAGCCACGCGGGGGAATCCCCCACTGCTGAAGTCAGTACTTATGAAAACGGCGAGCTGCAGATTGACTACGTGGCAGGAACCGCGAGTTTTCAGGGCACGGAACTGCACTTGACCCCGATTGAGTACAAGCTGTTGCGTCTGCTGGCAAAGCACACCGGCAAGGTCTTGACCCACAACTTTATTTTGAAAGAAATTTGGGGAAACGCTTTGCCTTCTGACATTGTGTCCTTACGGGTGTTCATGGCCACTTTGCGCAAGAAAATCGAGAGTAATCCTGAGAAACCCCAATATATCCAGACCCATGTCCGGGTTGGGTACCGGATGATTCGTCAAGAACCCCCGCCATCAGGCAGCTAGCCGAGCGCTAAGCCAGCATGGTCCGGTCAGATAGCGCCGCGCCTTTGAACTTGGCGAATTGGGCCAGCAGGTCGTCCACAGTCGCGTTTTCCTTGTCTTTCCCGCTCAGTTCCATAATGACCTCGCCCTCATGCATCATGATGAGGCGGTTGCCCAAGTGCAGTGCTTGTTCCATGTTGTGGGTCACCATCAGGGTGGTCAGTCCGTGGCGCGCCACCAGCTCTTGGGTCAAGCGGGTAATCAACTCGGCACGCGCCGGATCCAAAGCCGCCGTGTGTTCGTCCAACAGCAAAATCTTCGGCTGAGTGAACACGGCCATCACCAGGGACAGCGCTTGACGCTGCCCGCCGGAGAGCAAACCCACGCGGGCTGTCAGGCGATTTTCCAGGCCTTGTTCCAAAACCTTGAGCTCATCGCGGAACTGTGCCTTGCGTGCCTTTGTCACCCCGAGTCCCAGCCCGTGCCCGTGCGTGCGCGCCCAGGCAATCGCCAAGTTCTCTTCAATAGTCATGTGTGGGCAGGTTCCCGCCATCGGGTCTTGGAACACGCGTCCCACGTAACGCGCCACTTTGTAGTCAGGTTTGCGCGTCACATCGTGTCCGTCAATATGTATCTGTCCCAAGTCCGGGCGGTAGCGTCCCGAGACAATGTTCAGCAAGGTCGATTTGCCCGCTCCGTTGGAACCGATGACGGTAACAAAGTCGCCCTCGTCTAACTGCAGGGAGATGTCACGCAGAGCAATTTTTTCGTTAACGGTGTGACGGAAAAACGCCTTGGAAATATGCGAAAGTTCTAGCATGGTTCACAGCCCCTTCCGTCGGGTCCGTTTGGTGATATGTTTATCCGCCGGGCGGGTATCGCCGGAGTCAAGCTCCTCAGCGTCGGCCGTGTCCCAGGGCTGCACCCCGGAGAACTCCGCAATGGGATGGTTCTTTTGCCACGAGAGAAAGCCTTTCCACCGTGGGGCGATAAGGAACACCACCACAATGATGGCACTCAACAGTTTCATGTCGTTGGGGTTGAACCCCGGAATCATCAAGGCGGCTTGAATAATGACGCGGTACACGACAGAGCCGCCCACCACTGCCAACACGGCCATCCAGATGCGTCCGGTGGGAATGACCGCGGTGCCGATAATAACCGAGGCTAGACCGGCAATAATCAGCCCGATACCCATAGAAATATCCGCAAAACCTTGATATTGGGCGATGAGGGAACCGGACAGCGCCACCAAGCCGTTAGACAGTGCCAAGCCGACCAGTTTGGCCAAGTCGGTGTTCACCCCTTGGGCACGCGCCATTTCTTCGTTGTCGCCAGTGGCGCGCAAAGCCAAACCCAGATTGGTGGACAGGAACCACACGACTACCCCGCAGGCTACCAGCAGGACCGCCAGCAGAATCGCTACGCTGACCCACGTCCCCACCAGATTCGCCTCCCGCAGCGGCGTAAACAGAGATTCTTCACGCCGAAACGGCAGGTTGGATTTACCCATGATGCGCAGGTTCACCGAATACAAACCAATCTGGGTCAAAATCCCCGCCAGCAGAGGGTGAATTTTCCCAGCCGTGTTCAGTAAGCCGGTAATAAACCCGGCAATCAGTCCCACCACGAATCCTGCCAAGGTCCCCAGCCACGGGCTGCCTCCACCGAGGATAACTACCGCGCAAGCTGCCGCTCCGGTGGTAAAACTCGAATCAATCGTCAAATCGGCGAAATCGAGGATTCTAAATGTGAGGTACACCCCCAAGGCCATCAATCCGTAAATGAGGCCCAGCTCCACCGCACCAATCATATTTTTTCAAATCCTTACGTGTATTCCCAAGGTTCCCCGGTTAGGTTCTCGGGGTCGCTCACCCACTAATTAAAACACGAGCCTGACACCCCAGCCAAAATAGGGCCGCGGAAACCTGCGCCTTTCCGACATCGCAAAAGCCCACCCCGCTTTTAGGCAGGATGGGCTTTTGTCTAGACACTGTGGTTACTTGACAACCTTGTCGGCCTTATCCAGCAAGTTGGCCGGGAGTGGGTGTCCCTGCTTCTGAGCGGCCTCCGGGTTCACCACCAGCAACGGCGTCTTTTGGGCTTCCACCGGCATAGTCTCGGGTTTAGCCTCGCCCTTCAAGATTTTTATCGCCATTTCTCCGGTCTGATGTCCGAGGGTCTTGTAATCGAGACCTAGCGTCAAAGCCGCACCGTTACTGACCGAACTGGACTCACCAGCCACCGTAAGGATGCCCTTTTCCTCCGCCACCTGCAGCACGGAATCCAACGCGGCTACCACGGTGTTATCGGTAGGAATGAAAATGGCATCGACACCGGTCAGGGTCTGAGCGGCCTGCTGAACTTCGGCGGTATTGGTGATGGTTTTTTCCACCACTTCCAACCCTTGTTTCTTAGCTTCCGCTTTGGCCAATTTGACTTGTACCTGCGAGTTTACCTCCCCGGAGGAATAGATAATGCCCACCTTGTGAGCATCGGGAATCACCTGTTTAACCAGGTCAATCTGCTTAGCTACCGGATTCATATCCATGGTGCCGGTCACATTGGAACCAGGCTCTTCGTTAGACTTCACTAGCTCCGCGGCCACCGGGTCTGTCACCGCGGTGAACAGTACCGGGGTATCGACCACGTTTTGGGCAATGGACTGAGCCATGGGGGTGGCGATAGCAAACACCAAATCATAATCGCCCGCAGCGTACTTGGAAGCGACGGAGTTCACGTTGGTCTGATCCCCTTGGGCATTGGAAGTGTCATAGGTGACATCCAATCCAGCTTCACTCAAAGCGGCTTTAAATCCGGCTACCGCCTCGTCCAAGGGCGGGAAACTGGCGTACTGGGCAATAGCGACTTTGTATTTGCCATCGCCGCTGGCAGCACCTCCCTTGGCCCCGTCTGAAGATGAGCAACCTGCCAACGCCAAAGCGGCCATACCGACAACTATTGAGGCAATTATTCTACGCATCAGGAAAATCCTTCGTTTTGGTGAATATTGAAACTCACCATAGCGCTATTCACCTTTTGAAAAAAACTCGTCTCATATATCGAACAGCGGAGTCGGCGGGAACCTGACCAGAAAACAAAAATTACACTGGGCCGACGAATCGGTCTCGCATCCACCGGAACATAGCCCTGATTCCATCCGCCACCACCGTGTCGGTCACGTTATGTGACATCCAAGAATAAAACCCCATAAAAGCGAAGGTCAAGCGTTCCGTCCAGTTCCCGGAGCGCCAGTCCTTGGGCACCCAGGAAATACCTTTCAAACGCGCGGCCGAAAAGACTTGCGTATATTGCAAAATCGCTTCCATGCCGTGACGAATTCCCTGACCGCTTTCGCCTTTACCCTGAATCGGCGCTTTCCACGACATATCCATAGAGAAATACGTGTCGTTGACGCAGACCGTGGCGAACTCTGCATTGTCAATCAGATTGCGCACGAAATCGATGTCGCGAGTAAAGACGGCGGCGGAGTCAATGACTCGTGACCCCGTCACCAGGCGTACCACATTCGTAATGTCTTTAAAAGGCAGCAGTGCCACCACCGGCCCATACACTTCCGTTTCCAACAGGTTTAGATCCGGAGGTAAATCCGCCACGATGGTCGGTTCAAAGAAAGTCGGGCTAATCTCGGGACGCGGATGGGAACCCATCAGCACCCGGGCACCATTATCGCGAGCCAGTTTCAATACTTTTTCACAATTCTTGACCCGGTCGGGGTACATCATGGAACCCATAGTGGCGTGTGGATTGGTATATCGGCCAACCCGGATTTGTTCCTGGGTGTATTGCACCATCATCTGTTCAAACGGTTCGCGCACCGCTTCATGCACAAAAATAACCTCGATAGAGTTTGTGGATTGACCAGCACTCAGGAAAGCCGATCGGGCGCAGGCTTTCGCCGCGTCCCACAATTTTGCGTCCTCCATCACCAACGCGATTTTTTTGACCGCTCCAAAGCAAGATATGGGCACCGAGTGGCGTGCACACTCCATCGAGATTCGTTGACACATCCGGTTCGGCCCGATGGCCGTGACATAGTCAAGGGCAGGAATGAACTTCATCCCGAACTGCGAAGATTCCGAGACCACAATGCGCCACACGTCCGCCGGCATCCCCGCGTCCACCAGCACTGCTTTCATCAATAAGGCTCCCAGAGTCGCCTGGGGAGTCACAAAGTTGACCACCGCATTGCCAGCCATGATGGGATTCAAAATATCGCAGACCATCGAAATTGGGTTGTCCGCGGAAGTGAACATTCCCACTACCCCCACCGGGCGGCACCAGATTCGATAGGTTGACCGGGGTACCGCCCCCGCACCCCGACGTGGTTTCCCCAGATACTTCAAATTCCGCTTTATGCCGCGTACCTGGGTAATCATGTAAAAATACTCTGAGGATGCATCCAGCCAGGATTTCCCACTCAACAGCTGATTGAGCCCGATAATCGGTTCGTAATGGCGTACAACTCGTTTCAAAAATCGGTACAGAATGCGCGAACGTGTGTAAATGCTCTCTTGTGACCACTGCTCGCTCACGGCATGAGCCCGGAGCACGGATTGTTCCCCATCAGAGAAGGTGGAGCAATGCAGGGTTCCGAAGGGTTCCCACGTCTGGACGTTATACACCGGAGCGTCGGCACCGCTCTCGCCGCGCCCGGCAATGAGCAGGGCTGTCATGAACTTGTCGTCGATGCCCTTGGGGTATTCCATGTCTCCTCCTTCCTCGTGTAGTCTACTGTTTCATTTCCCAAGCTAGCCCGGAATCGTCACCATTCGGCGCGCGGCGGAACAGCAGAGGTTCTAAACCGGGCCGTGAATCCGATCCTTAATGTGGTGCCACATATTGCGCCACGCATAAGCAAACACGGTATCCGTGAACAGAATCGAGGCGATTACCGCGGCACGGCTGGAGAAAAAGCTCCACCGTTCCATCCGGTTCCCCGGCTGGAGGTCGTTTGAAATCCAGGGATGACCTTCCTGCCTCGCCACGGATTGAATGCGGGAGTACTGCAGAATCGACTCTACCCCGTGACGGATGCCAGACCCGGTACTCCTGATACCTTGAATCGGGGCTTGCCACGTCGAATACAAACTCATGTAGGAGTCGTTGATGACTACCGCTGCGCCGTCAGCCGCGTGGATGAAATCGCGCATCGTGAACTCGGATCCGGTGTACAGATAGATACAGTAACTGTGCCGAGAGGTACCCAAGAAACGCGACACTTCTGTTAGGTCTTGGAAAGGCTGTAGATAGATGAGGGGGCCGTGCACTTCACTCTCACAGATTGCGGCGTCTTGCGGCACTCTGGCGAGGATGGTCGGTTCAAAGAAGGACGGTCCCAAGTCTGGGGCGGTGCTGCCGCCTAAGACTAACTCGGCTCCGCGCTGGACCGCGTCGTCCACAAGTTCTTGAATGGTTTGCGCTCGCTGCGGGGTCAGCATAGAACCCAAGGTGGTGTCAGCAGAATCCAGAGAACCAATAGTGACCTGGTCAGACACAAAATCTTTCAAAGCAAGTTTAAAGTAATCAAAAATCGATTCCTCTACCCAGATGACCTCGGCACTGTTGACGGTTTGTCCCGCATGTTGGAAACCAGCGCGGGCCATCGCCCGGACCGCATGATCAAAACGGCAATCATCGCAAATTACCCCCACGTTGAGAACTTGCAGGAAACCTTTGAAAGGCACCCGGTATTCCTGGCAAACTCTCGAAATCCTGCGTCCTAGCTTTTCCGAACCCAGAACCGAAACCATATCCAGACCAGGAATAACGGCGCGCCCCGCTTTTGAAGTGGCGTCCGGAATGATTTTCCACAAGCCGTAAGGCATCCCCGCATCCACCAGCATGGCGTGCATCAGTACGGCACCCAAGGCCGCCTGGGGAGTCACAAAGTTGACCACCGCATTGCCTGCCGCAATCGCCTGCAGAACATCGTTGACAGAAGAGAGCGGCCAGTCAGGCGAGGTGAAAATCCCTACTGTACCCAAAGGCCCGTGGTGAACACGCCACCGCGAACCAGGCAGCACTCCTCGGCCGGCCCTGCGTTTGCCCAGCTTACGGCTGCAAAATTTGATGTTTTGCGCGGTAGACAGAACGTCGAGGAATTCTTCGTGGGCGTCAATCAGTGACTTGCCGCTGAGCATCTGAGCCAGGGCAACCATTTCGTTTTGGAATTTCCACACTGACTGGGAAAAACGAGCTAAAACTTTGGCGCGCCCATAGGGGCCCATTTCTGTCCAGACCACCTGTGCCGCCTGCACAGTCATCAGAGACTCCTGGGCATCTTCTGGAGAAGCCGTAGCGACCCGGGTCAGTAACCGTCCGGATTCAACATCGACCACGTCCTTGCGAGGACCGTGCATCCAGGACAAGAATTCTGCCAAGGTGGCAAAGAATCTGTCATCCAAGACATCTGAATGCACCGCGACCCCTCTCCGTAAGTCGACCGTAAGTTACGAATAGCTCTTTGAATTATAGCTAAGGCGGAAAGCCAGTATGGCCTTTGCCAAGGTTTAGGTTTAAAGCGGGGTGGGCAGGAAACCGAAGTTTCCTGCCCACTGCCGAGTTATTAACCGCAGGTGATTACGAGTTGATCTTGGTTACCTTGCCGGAACCAACGGTACGGCCGCCTTCACGGATAGCGAAGCCGAGGCCTTCTTCCATAGCGATAGGCTGAATCAGCTCCACGCTGATTTCAGTGGTATCGCCAGGCATAACCATCTCGGTGCCTTCCGGCAGGTGGATAACACCGGTCACGTCGGTGGTGCGGAAGAAGAACTGCGGGCGGTAGCCATCGTAGAAGGACTTGTGACGTCCGCCTTCGTCCTTCTTCAAGATGTAGACCTTGCCCTCGAACTTGGTGTGCGGGGTCACGGAACCGGGAATGCAGACAACCTGGCCGCGCTCAACCTCTTCACGCTTGGTGCCGCGCAGCAACAGACCACAGTTCTCGCCGGCGTAGGCCTCGTCCATGGACTTGTGGAACATCTCAATACCGGTGACGGTGGTCTTTTGCGTAGGACGAATACCCACGATTTCGACTTCGGCGTTCAACGGCAACTTGCCGCGCTCCACACGACCGGTTACCACGGTGCCGCGGCCGGTAATGGTGAATACGTCTTCGATAGGCATCAAGAACGGCTTGTCGAGGTCGCGAACGGGCTCAGGAATGTAGGTGTCAACCGCCTCCATGAGCTCTTCAATCTTCTTGGTCCACTCGGCGTCGCCTTCCAGAGCCTTCAGAGCGGACACGTGGATAATCGGGCAGTCCCGATCGAAGCCTTGCTTCTCCAGGTCATCGCGAATCTCGTCCTCCACGATTTCCAGCATGTCTTCGTCCACATCCGAGGAATCGCACTTGTTCAGAGCGACCAGGATGGAGGGCACGCCGACCTGCTTGGCCAACAGGATGTGCTCTTTGGTCTGAGCCATCGGGCCATCAGTGGCAGCCACCACGAGGATAGCGCCGTCCATCTGCGCAGCGCCGGTAATCATGTTCTTGATGTAGTCGGCGTGGCCAGGGGCGTCTACGTGAGCGTAGTGACGGTTGGGGGTTTCGTATTCAACGTGAGAAACGTTGATGGTGATGCCGCGCTGACGTTCCTCAGGAGCGTTATCCACCTGATCGAAGGGGGTGAACTTGTTTGCGGGCAAATCCGGATACTTCTCAGCCAACACCTTGGTGATAGCTGCAGTCAAAGTAGTCTTGCCGTGGTCAACGTGACCAATGGTGCCGACGTTAACGTGCGGCTTGTCATGAGTATAAGTGCCTTGTGCCACTTCTTTCTTTCCTCCTGGACTTTAGGTAGTTTTGCTCCGTAATAAATAAGCAGATGTCAGATTACCACTATCTTACGGATTTTCCTACCTGGGTTTTTCTTGATTTTTCTTCTTGCTGATTTTGCGGCTTTTTCCTGAAGTGTCCCCGGCGCCCTTCGGGACGCACCCGGCAAACGCGCCGGGAACACTGTGAATAGGAAAAGAACCCTTATGCACCGCGGTTATTGGCGATGATTTCTTCGGAAATCGAACGCGGAACCTCGGCGTAGGAATCGAACTGCATGGTGAACACCGCACGACCCTGCGTCTTGGAACGCAGGTCGCCGATGTAACCAAACATTTCTGACAACGGCACCTTGGCACGAATAACCTTCACGCCCTGGCCGTCATTCATGGAAGCAATGTTGCCACGGCGGGAGTTCAGGTCGCCGATGACATCGCCCATGTACTCCTCAGGAGTACGGACTTCCACATCCATGATGGGTTCCAAGATGACGGGATTCGCCTTCTTGGCGCCTTCCTTGAACACCATGTTGCCGGCAATCTTGAAAGCCATTTCCGAGGAGTCGACTTCGTGGTAAGCGCCGTCCTCCAACGTTGCTTTCACGTCCACCATCGGGTATCCAGCCAAAACGCCGGATTCCATAGCCTCGCGAATGCCTGCGTCAACGGAAGGAATGTATTCGCGCGGAACACGACCCCCGGTGACCTTGTCTTCGAAGGCGTAGGTGTTGCCCTCGGCCCGTTCTTCCTCGCTCAACGGCTCGAACGTGACCAGCACCTTCGCGAACTGGCCGGAACCACCGGTCTGTTTCTTGTGGGTGTATTCGACCTTCTCGACCTTCTTCTTGATGGTCTCACGGTAAGCCACCATGGGTTTGCCGACGTTAGCTTCCACCTTGAACTCGCGCTTCATCCGGTCCACGATGATGTCCAAGTGCAACTCGCCCATACCGCCGATAACGGTCTGTCCGGTTTCCTCGTCCAGACGCACGGTAAAGGTCGGGTCTTCCTCGGCCAGTTTCTGAATGGCGATGCCCATCTTTTCCTGGTCGGCCTTTGACTTCGGTTCCACCGCCACGTGAATCACGGGTTCGGGGAAGGTCATGGATTCCAGCACAATCGGCTTGTCGATAGCACACAGCGTGTCGCCGGTGGTGGTCTCTTTCAAACCAATAAAGGCATAGATGTGACCAGCGTGCGCAACTTCCACCGGATTCTCGTGGTTGGAGTGCATCTGGAACAGCTTGCCCACGCGCTCTTTCTTTCCCTTAGTGGAGTTGTAAATCTGGGTGCCTTGCTCGGCCTTCCCGGAGTACACACGCACGTAGGTCAGCTTGCCGTAGAACGGGTGCACGGCCACCTTGAAAGCCAAAGCAGCAAAGGGCTCGTTCTCGTCGGGCTTGCGGGATTCGGTTTCGCCTTCCTCCTCGTGACCGGGACGGAAACCGCGAACCTCCTCAACATCCAGCGGGCAGGGCAGGTAGTCGATGACCCCGTCCAAGCAGGGCTGCACGCCCTTGTTCTTAAAAGCGGAGCCGCCATAGACCGGATAAATCTCGGAACGGACGGTGCGCGCCCGGATTCCTTGCTTAATCTGGTCAACGCTCAGCTCACCGTTCTCGAGGTAGGCCTCCATCAGCTCGTCGCTGGCCTCAGCGGCCTCTTCGGTAGCGGTCTCAAGGTACTTGGCGGCCTTTTCCTGGTATTCCGCGGGAATATCTTTGTACTCGACAACGGCGCCCTTGGTTTCGTTACCGTCAGCGT
Organism: uncultured Mobiluncus sp.; assembly: GCF_902488535.1. Classification (GTDB taxonomy): domain Bacteria; phylum Actinomycetota; class Actinomycetes; order Actinomycetales; family Actinomycetaceae; genus Mobiluncus. Next base: position 11,150 of record NZ_CABTWO010000021.1, on the reverse strand, counting down.
CTTTCTCAGGGAAGTACACGGCTTGCTGACGCAAAACGTCGACGACACCGACAAAGTCGGATTCCGCACCCATCGGGAAAGTCATCACTACCGGACGAGCCCCCAAGCGGTCAATGATGGTCTGAACCGAAAAGTCGAAGTCCGCACCCAGCTTGTCCATCTTGTTGATGAAGCAGATACGCGGCACGTTGTACTTGTCAGCCTGGCGCCACACGGTTTCGGACTGCGGTTCCACGCCTTCCTTACCGTCAAACACCGCTACCGCTCCGTCCAAGACGCGCAGGGAACGTTCCACCTCAACGGTGAAGTCCACGTGTCCGGGAGTGTCGATGATGTTGATTTGATTGTTGTTCCAAAAACAGGTCGTAGCCGCGGAGGTAATGGTGATACCGCGTTCTTGTTCCTGTTCCATCCAGTCCATAGTCGAAGCGCCATCGTGCGTTTCACCGATTTTGTAGTTGATACCGGTGTAGAACAGGATGCGTTCCGTCGTGGTCGTCTTACCAGCATCGATGTGTGCCATGATGCCAATGTTGCGGACCTTCTTAAGGTCAGTTAGCACGTCAAGTGCCACGGGCGTGTCCCTTCGTTAGTATTTGTTATTTCTTAGTAATTCTATAAGTCACTCGGTGCGGGTTTACATCCGGAACTTACAGGCATCGACTGCCCCGCGACTACCAGCGGTAGTGGGCAAAGGCGCGGTTAGCTTCAGCCATCTTGTGAACGTCCTCACGGCGCTTCACCGCGGCACCCAAGCCGTTGGAAGCATCCAAAATTTCGTTCATGAGCCGTTCGGTCATGGTCTTTTCACGACGCTGACGGGAGAAATCCACCAGCCAACGCAGCGCCAAAGTGGTCGCGCGAGAGGCTTTGACTTCCACCGGAACCTGGTAGGTTGCCCCACCGACACGACGGGAACGAACCTCCAAGTGCGGACGAATATTCTCCATAGCGCGCTTGAGCACCACGATGGGGTCCTGCTCGGTCTTGTGAGCCACACCTTGCAGCGCACCATAGACGATGCTCTGAGCCACAGACTTTTTCCCGTCCAACAGGACGCGATTGACGAGCTGGGTGACCAGCGGAGAGTTGTACACCGGGTCAGCAATGAGTGGGCGCTTAGGCGCCGGTCCTTTACGAGGCATTCTTACTTCTTCTCCTTCTTAGCGCCGTACTTGGAGCGACCCTGTTTACGGTCGCGCACACCCTGGGTATCGAGAGCGCCGCGCACGATGTGGTAGCGCACACCCGGGAGGTCCTTCACACGGCCACCGCGCACCAGCACGATGGAGTGTTCCTGAAGGTTGTGGCCAACGCCAGGAATGTAGGCGCTGACTTCGATGCCGGAAGAAAGACGCACACGAGCGACCTTGCGCAGAGCCGAGTTCGGCTTCTTCGGGGTGGTGGTGTACACACGAGTGCACACGCCACGACGCTGCGGAGAGCCTGCCAAGGCCGGGGTCTTGGACTTCGTGCGCTTGCTGGTACGTCCTTGGTGGACAAGTTGTTCAATAGTAGGCACAGTAACTCCGTTTCTTGAATTTGCTTGGAATCTAAGGCTTTGTAGCCGCCCCGCGGACATAGCTGTACCGTCCGGGGGCCGGTCCGCCTTCCTTTGGGTCCTTGGTTCAAGAACGACATTTCAGGTTGCGTCCGGAGCTCGAACGGAGCGAGCCCGCTGTTCGCACGAGTTTCTTCGCGCGACTCTGGGTGACTAAAAACAGACACCAAAGAGCTATCTTACCAAAACTGCGAACCCGCGACAAAACCAGTCGGTGCGCGGGACAAACCCGGCTGTACTAAAATGAAACCGTGAGTGAAGACCAGCCCAAACCTCAGCCCCCCGAGCCCATCGAACCCGCTGCGGATAGTCCCCTTCTGGCCGCAAGTGCCGCCAAGGAACGCCTCGCCGGGGAAAAGGGCGTGTGGATGCAAGCGACTTTGCTGCCCATGGCGCTGATTGGGGTGTACCTGGTGGTCATCGGTTTGGCAACGAATGTCTACGGCGCCGTGGCGGGCACCGGTAGCTCCCCCCAGAAAATTTTTGAAGCGCCCTTAGCTCTGGGGCTTTGCGGCCTGATTCTGTGCGTCGCGGAAATTGCCGCCTACCGCCTCCTGGTGGGCTTGTTTGCGAAGCGTCGGGTTACAGAGCTGGCTACCAAGCCGGCATTGCCCGAAATCCTGGCGGGAATCGCGACGGGGGCGGGGCTAGTGAGCTTGCCGATGCTAATCCTGTGGGCCAGCGGACATTGGCAGCTGACCCAGGTCAGTATCGAACCCGGCGTGGGTCTGGGCATAGCTATGGGTCTGGTGTCCTGCGTGTGGGAAGAGCTGCTGTTCCGCGGGGTGATGGTGCGGCTATTTGACCGAGCGTGGGGGCCGGTGTGGGCCATCACCATGTCCACCGTGGTGTTCGGAGGACTGCACCTGATGAATCCCGGTATGACGGGAATGGGAGTTATCGCCCTGGCCCTCAGTGGCGGACCTCTGCTGGGAGCCGCCTACCTGTGGAAACACCGACTATGGTTCCCCATCGGACTGCATTTTGGATGGAACGCGATGCAGGGCTCCTTTTGGGGGTCGGTCGTGTCCGGTACCGGGGAACAGCACGGGCTGTTGCAAGGTACCTTTGTCGGTCCCCAGTGGATTACCGGCGGCAGCGTCGGGGTGGAGGGTTCTTTCCTGACCGCCATCGTTTGCCTGGGCGCTACGACGCTCATCGTGCTACAGATGCGCCGCCATCCTGAACGCCCGGATTTGCCGCAGAAATGAGCGGATTAAACGGGATAACTCGACAGGTTAATGCTCGGACTGGTCGCGTTTTTTTCGGGCAGTTGCGTTTAGACTGTAAACCGATTTGGGGAGGTTATTTTTGTCTGCAGGGTTGTTGGCACTATTAGACGACGTGGCGGCTTTGTCGAAAGCCGCGGCCACTTCACTTGACGATGTGACGGGAGTGGCGGCCCGGGCCAGCGGTAAGGCCATCGGGGTCGTGATTGACGATACTGCCGTCACTCCCCAGTACGTAGCGAAAATCGCCCCGAAGCGAGAACTTCCGATCATCGCCAAGATTGCCCGCGGTTCAATCATCAATAAAGCCGTAATCCTGGTGGTTTCGTTGCTGTTGAATTATTTTCTGCCCGCCGCTCTGACCCCCATCTTGATGGTGGGAGGGGCATACTTGTGCTTTGAAGGTGCCGAAAAAATTTTGGGGCAGATTTTTCACCACCAGACTGGCGCTGCTCACGACACGCCAACCTCAGCAAACGCCGCAGAAGAAGAAAAACGCATCGTGCGGGGAGCCACCCGCACGGACCTCATCTTGTCCACCGAAATTATGGTGGTGGCCCTAAACGAGGTCCGCACGCAGAGCCTGGCGATGCAAATCGGGGCCCTAATCGTGGTGGCTATCCTGATTACGGCGCTGGTTTATGGGGTGGTAGCACTACTGGTAAAGATGGATGACGTGGGCTTGGCATTGAGCCGCACCCACCACAAGGTCTCTCAGGCTATCGGACGGTTGCTGATTCGACTGATGCCCGCTATCCTCAAGACTCTTTCCACAGTTGGGGTCGCGGCGATGTTGTGGGTGGGAGGACATCTGTTCTTTAGTGGACTAGCTGAAGTGGGGATGCCTCTCATTTTTGGATTCATGCAGGCTTGTGGCCACGCGGTGGCGAGTTCTGTACCGGTAGCCAGCGCGGCAGGTGCTTGGCTCACGGAAACCGTATTAGCTATGTTGCTAGGGTTTGTTCTCGGTGCCATGGTGACGTTAACGGTTTGGGGTATTAGCGCCATCGTAAAGCGAATCCGGCGGAAAAATCCTCCGGGAGAACTCTAGTGAAGCCCCGCCCGCTACAGCGGGATTACGAGTGCGAGGCAATCCGTTCCAGAGCCGAGTTTTCCACGACCTGTTCCAAACTGTCGTGAATAATCTGGGCGCGCCCCGGCCCAACCCCTTCGATTTCCATCAGTTCTTCGGTGGAAACCTCCAGCAGCTCGGACAAAGTCCCCCACCGGCGCGTAATCGCCTCTACAATATGGGCGGGAAGCCGCGGAATCCGCGCCAACATACGCAAACCGCGGGCACTCAAAGGAATCTCGAGGATTTCCGACCCCATTCCGCTCACCCCGATGATGCGGGCCACCAGGCTCAAATCCAACAGTTCCGCATCATCCAGTTCGCCCAGGCGATTCACCACCTTTTCCTCTGAGTATTCATCGGGAATGTAGTCACGAATCAGCAGGGAACGGTTCACCGCAAAGCCGCGCATCAGCTCGGCTTGCTGCATTTTCAATAGCCGCCCGTGTTCGCCCAGCTGAATGAGCATATCCGACACTTCGTGTCCGACCCGACGCACCATTTCTTGACGCTGTACCACCAGCGCCACGTCACGGGCGGTAACCATGTCGTCGATTTCCATAGTGGTCAGCGAGTCTGAGACTTCGTTCAAACGAATCCGATATTTTTCCAAGGTGTCAATCGCCAGAGACGCACGGGTCAGCAGGGTTTCCGGGTCTTCCAGCACATAGCGTTTATTGCCCAGATACAGCGAAATGGCCCGCAGGGAATGCGATACGGCAATGACCGGGTTGCCGCTTTGCACCGCGACACGGTGAGCAGTGCGGTGGCGCATCCCAGATTCGGTGGTAGGAATGGAGGGGTCAGGAAGCAGCTGGACGTTAGCGCGGCGAATCCGCCATTTGTTCGGGTCGATAATGACCGCACCATCCATTTTGCACAGTTCGCGCAGCCGCGTGGCCGAGAAATCAATGTCGAACTCAAAACCGTCGGAACAAATCCTTCTGATGTGGTCCTCATAGCCCAACACCACCAAGGCGCCGGCATGAGCCCGGATGACTCGGTCGAGTCCATCGCGCAGCTCGGTGCCCGGAGCCAGCATGGTAATCACTTCCCGGAATCTCTGCGCGTCGTTCATGGTTTTATCCTACTGTTTTCGTGGGGTTTTCGTGACTGGTTTCCGGCGAGCTTTCCGGAACAGTGCTGGGGGCAGGGGGCGGATCCTGCAGGGCAAATACTGTTTCTGGTCCGCTAACGGCTCCGTTCCACACCGCGTTGAGGCGATAGGTCCCCGCCACGGCAGCCTGGCTGGCGGGTGAACAATCTGCGTTATGCACCAGACCGTCCCAGCTCAGGTTCTGTTTCCAAGTCATGCCTCGGTCCAGCAACAGTTGCCGGGTCGGGGCATCCGCGGGTTGGCAGCTAGTCGAGTTGTAAATGATTTGGTTGCCCGAAATAATCTGCATCCCCACCTTCGCGGGGTCAATTATCACGGTACAAGCAGTTTTGCCTGCGTTGTGCAGGGTCATCTCGGCTTGGTCCCCGGCCCCGACATTGATTACCGCACTGGGGTGGGTCAGCGTGATTTCCAAGGATTTGTCCGGGCAGGGCTGCGGAGCGGGGAAAGTGCGTTCTTCCATTCGAATCTGATAGGCCTTGGCTTCGGCCGCTTGGGCGGCTTGCCACCGGGTAAAAGCGGTCGCGACCTCGCGAATCATCAGCACCATTCCCACGATGGCCAGAATTACAATCGCTAGGGCAATCAGACGATTGCGCCGAATTTGGGCTTCCGTGTACTTTGGCGGACGCGGCTTTCCGCGGTTTTTCCCTGTTTTTCCGGCGGTTCCCGACTGTGTTTTACTTGCTGTGGCAGCTCCGGTTTTCCCGCCGTTTCGGGACACCGTAGAGCGCGGCTGTCTATCCGCGCGTTGCCTGTCTGTGTCAGTGTCCACCATGCTCCTAAGTTACGGCTTAGAAACGCAAAACCCGGAAGTCCACGCCGTTAGTTGCTAGAATTTTGTCAAAACGAAGGAGTTTTCATGAGCGCGTCGACAAGGCACCAGTCCTCCGGCAGGGGTTCACGTGGCCAGATCGTGACCCCCCACCAACTCGCAATCACCGGCATCGGTTCCCTGCTGACTTTTGCCTGGTACGCCTCTCCGGATCTATTCACGGAAAAGAAACCGCGAGCTTTGGTGCGCTTGGGCATCATTCCCGCTTTGACAGCTTTGACCGCTTTGGTGGCACGGGATACCGTCACCGCGGTACGCGATGACATCGCCTCGGAAAGCCCCGACCAAGAGGCTTGGGAAATGACCAGCGACAACGTGAAATTCGATCCCAAGAATCTGGATTGGCGCGTGTTGATGCTGCTGGGAGCTTTCGGAACGGTATTGCTGGGTTGCAGTATTTGGCTGGAGTTCTGGCTGTTTCGCCGGGGTGAGCGCCGCCGTCTGTCCGGGGTGAAACTGGCTCATACCCGCCAGGCCATCCCTATCTCCCTGCTGTTTGCCGCGGGTTACCTGGTTGACGACGCACAGACGAACTGATTGTTAGCGCCGGTTCGAGAGGCGGTTGCCCGCCTGTCTAAGCAGCTTCCGGGGTTGCTCCAGACGAGGACTGAGATTTCGGATCCTCCGGGTCGATAGTGCAGATTTTTTCGATAACCAGCCCGGTTACCACCATCAATACCGCGCCGATAACCGCCACAATCTTTCTCCACAGCGTCTCTGCCAGAGCATCGTTTCCCAAGTTCACCAGTATAAAGATGGACTGCGCCCCGAAATATCCCAGGAATATAGCCCCGGTGTGCGACAGGGCGAGAGACAGCGCCGCCACCCGAGCGGCCCCCACCGCACTCATCCAAGTCTCCTGACGCTTCTTGAGCCTATGAACGTGCGCCGCCAACCACGCACTCAAGAGGGAAATAATCAGGGCGACCAAGCCAAACTCCACACCGTCACGCGGCAGCGAGGCGCCTTGGTTGTACAGAAAGTTCAGCAACGCGGCGCTGAGGGCTCCTACCACCACGGTCAGGAGCACCAGTACGACGGGTTTCGTGTGGCTCATCAGTGCCGCCGCTTCCTGACACGCTTCCACTGTGGGGCTGGGACTGCGGGCCGCACGAAGGAAAGTGAGTTCGCGGTCGGAGGGGTGGAATCTTGACGAATAATGTCGATTTCGGTGTCGTTGTCGACCACGCGAGGCCGGGTGTCCGCGCCGGGCAGGGCAGCTTGCCAAGATGGCAGACCGAAACCGTCCCGATCCCTGCCCTCCGGCTCGCCCAGCGGGGAGCCTTCGGGTGCGTCCGGGAAATCGGGGGCAGAAGGGAGGTCCGGCGCGCTCTGTTCCCGCTTCGTTTCCGGGTCGGTCACCAGCCAATCCGTCCACAGGTTCACGATTCCGTTGGCGTCCTGTGCCCAAGCCGCGAGTTGAGAGACGGAGCGACCTTCCAGAGTCGCGTGCGGGTCAAGCTGGGACCAAGGCACCAAGACAAACGCTCGTGCGGAGGCCCGCGGGTGGGGCAAGGTCAGGCGCGAATCGTCAGAAGTTACCCCTTCAACGTCAATCACGTCAACATCCAAAGACCGTGCTGCCCAGCGATAGGGCCGCTCCCGCCCGTGGGTATCCTCGAGATGATGCGCCAAATTTAACAACTCGACCGCAGACAAACGTGACCACACTTGCACCACCGCGTTGTAATAATCCGGTTGCGGGGCGGCGCCGGGCTGCAGCACCGGACGAGTCCGAGCTAGGGGCGAAACCTCCACCCGTTCGAACTCCGGGGCCGACTGCAGGGCGGCCACCACCTCTCGCAGCGTTCCCAGCGGATTGCCCAAGTTAGCGCCTAAAGCCAAAACTGCGGGGCGAGCCTGCTCGGGGCGTAAGGTCAGGTTGGCGGGATAATCAGCTAGGTGCGCTGCAAAATCCGCCTGCGTGCGCAAGATGCGTATCGCCACGTCTTCGAATTGCACATCCATGCAGGCATGAGGCTTATGCAAGGTGACTTGGACCGCCGCAATGCGCGAATCCTCCAGCACAGACAGGGCGATGTGTGTAGCCAGACGCTCAATCAGGGAGGCGCTTTTCCCTTCAATGACCGCGACAATCTTTTCAGCCACGACCGAGTAATCGACGGTGTGGGCGACGTCATCCGAGCTGGCTGCCCGACGAGAATCGAACCACAGAGTTAGGTCGACCGAAAAATCCTGGGGGGCGTGATGCTCCGATTCCAAAACTCCGTGAATGCCCCGCGCGAAAATCCCGCGCAGCGTGATGGAATCCAGCCCGTCCAAACGGTCAACCACGTCAACAGAACGCCCAAGGACACCTCGTGGAGAATCCGGTCCGGGAGCATGGTGTAAAGTCATCTGTAAAACTGCCTCTCAACAGGGATGATGGTGGGCGTCGAGGAGAGCCGCCGCCCGGACAGCCACCGCTGCCGGAGCCACGTTGTGTACGCGCACCGCCCAAACCTGGTGCAGCGCGCAGTACATGGAAACTGCCGCGGTGGCATCGTCGCGAGGATGGCGGTCACTGGCCGCCGTCTCCAAATCCGCTAAATATCGTTTTCGTGACGGACCGATAAGCACCGGGTAGCCACGGTGCAAAAACACGTCTAGGTTCGCCAGCACCTCCCAGTCCTGCTCACCGACCTTGGAAAACCCCAGGCCGGGATCGATGATGACCCGGTGCATATCAATACCGCTGCGGCGCATGAGTTCCAGGCGCGCCTCGACCTCATGCCAGGTTTCCCCAGCCACATCGTCATAGACCGCCAACTCGTTGGCCTTCTCTGGACTGCCCCGCCAGTGCTGGCAAATATAGCTCAGCTGCGGGTAGCGCAGCTGTAGCTCAGCCACCGTGGCAAACATGGAGTCGTCTACGATTCCGCCCGAGACATCGTTGATGATGCTGGCTCCCGCTTCCGCGGCCGCCTGGGCAGTTTTCGCGTGCAGGGTATCCACCGAGACAGTCACGCCGGCCGCAACTAGCTCCGAAATCACCGGCAGGACGCGGGCGATTTCTTCCTCAACCTCCACAGGTTTGCGACCCGGCGCGGTCGATTCGCCCCCCACGTCAACCAGGTCAGCCCCCTGCTCAATCATTTCCAGGCCGTGGGCCACCGCCTGGCTCGAATCCAACCATTTTCCGCCGTCCGAAAAAGAATTCGGGGTTACGTTCAAAACCCCCATCACCAGGGTGCGCTGGGGGTGCAGATAGTCCGGCAACGCTGGTGCCGATGGGGCGGGCTGGGTCCCGACTGAAACAGCCATCATATGCCTCTCTCTCCCTTTTTTCTGAACCGGCCCGGGTACCACCCGAACCGAGTCCACGACGTCCTAGTCCGCAGACAAAATCAGACTCATCGCTTCAGAACGAGTCGTGCTGGAGTGTTCCATCACCCCGCGCACCGCGGAAGTCGTGGTGCGAGCCCCCGGCTTCTTTACCCCGCGCACCGTCATGCACATATGTTCGGCCTGCAGCACCACGATGACCCCCTGCGGCTGGAGCACCTGCCACACCGCGTCAGCGATTTGCTGAGTCAGGCGTTCTTGCACCTGCAAACGGTGGGCGTACCCGTCCACCAGCCGCGCCAGCTTGGACAGTCCCGTAATCCGTTTCCCCTGCGGGATATAGCCCACGTGCGCCAGGCCCACGAACGGCAGCAGGTGGTGTTCACACATAGAGTTGAACGGGATGTCTTTGACCAAAACAAGGTCGTTGTGCTCCACCGGAAACATTCGCTCCAGATGCTTTTTCGGGTCCTCTCGGTAGCCTTGCAGCAGCTCCGCAAAAGAGCGGGCCATCCGGTCCGGGGTTTCGCGCAAGCCCTCACGGTCGGGGTCTTCCCCCACCGCCACCAACAGATCCCGGATAGCCCGGGTCACCCCTTCGGAGTCATAGGTCGCGTTCATTCGTTTTCTTCCTCACTAGGTGCTGGCGCAGGTTCCTCACTTGGGTTTTCGCTCGGAGGCAGCGGGTCGGTGTCGTCGAGAATGCGCACCTCTTGTTTCTTCCCAATCGGAGGAATCGGCAGGCTCAAATCAGTCGCAGCTGCGGGGTCCGGTTGTGAGCCTGCCGGGTTTTCCTCGGTCTTCACTTCCCCCTGACCAAACGGCACGGTTCCCCCGAGCCCGGAATCCGCCAACGGGCGATCGGCACCATCCAAAGCGAAACCTTCTCCCGACTCTGCGCTGGCTTTGGCGTTACGAATCCTCACGGCTTCAGGAATCTCGATAGGTCCGCGGTCATGGGAGGTTAGCCCTTCATAAGACTGCCACACAGTGCGGCGCGGTGCTTTCTTAACATCCTTAAAGATGACATCCAAGGCTTTTTCGTCCAGAGTTTCTTCCTCCAGCAAGCGACGCGCCAGCGTATCCAAAATGTCACGATTCTCGGTAATGATGGACCAAGCTTCCCGCGTGGCGGTTTCCATCAAATTTTGCACCTCCGCGTCGATAGCATGAGCGGTGGAATCGGAATACTCTTGCGCTTTGCCGTAATCCATGCCCACAAAAGGTTCATCGTGGGAGCTGCCGTAACGAACCGCCCCCAGCCCGGCCGACAAGCCCCAGCGGGTCACCATCTTGCGGGCGATAGCGGTGGCATTTTCAATGTCATTAGACGCCCCGGTAGAGGGGTCCTGGAACACGATTTCCTCTACGACTCGCCCACCCATAGCGTAAACCAGCTGGTCCAACAGCTGATTACGGGTCTCGGAATAGCGGTCCTCGGTGGGCATGACCATGGTGTAGCCCAAGGCGTGTCCACGGGGCAGAATCGTCACTTTCGTTACGGGGTCGGAATAGTTCGATGCCGCGGCGCACAAGGCGTGGCCACCCTCGTGGTAGGCGGTGACCAGCTTGTCGTGGTCGTTCATAATCCGGGAATGCTTCTGAGGTCCGGCAATAACCCGATCCACCGCTTCGTCGAGATCGTGAGCGGTAATGACTTCCCGACTGTGACGTGCCGCCAGCAAAGCCGCTTCGTTCAAAACATTGGCCAAATCCGCACCGGTGAATCCGGGGGAACGTTTGGCCAGAGATTTCATATCCGCGTCGGGAGCCAAGGGCTTGTTCTTGGAGTGAACCGCCAGAATCGCTTCGCGTCCCTTTAAATCCGGGGCTTCGACCGCCACTTGACGGTCAAAACGACCGGGACGCAACAAGGCCGGATCGAGCACATCGGCACGATTGGTAGCGGCAATCATGATGACGTTGGTGCGTTCGTCAAATCCATCCATCTCTACCAGCAGCTGGTTCAAAGTCTGTTCGCGTTCATCGTGACCCCCGCCCAAGCCGGTGCCACGATGACGACCCACCGCGTCAATCTCGTCAACAAAAAT
>NZ_CABTWO010000020.1 GCF_902488535.1 uncultured Mobiluncus sp. | reverse complement strand
TTCGGTTCGCGCCCGTCCAGCAACTTCACCACGGCCGGTTCCGCCAGGACTTTCGCCTGCAAATCGGCCTCGGAAATCTCGGGGTCCACCGACACTTTCGCGCGCACCTTGCCCGCCACCTGCACCACGCAAGTGACCTCGTCGGCCGCCAACAGCGACTCGTCGGTCACGACCGGGAACGTGGCCCGGGCGATTCCGCCCTGGTGACCCAAACGTTCCCACAGTTCCTCCGCAATGTGCGGAGCGATGGGGGCGACCATCACGACCAGCGCTTCTGCGGTCTCACGCGGCACCCGGGGCAACCCGGTCAAGTGATTGTTCAGCACAATCATCTTGGCGATAGCCGTGTTCACGCGCAGATTGTCATACTCCACGGTGACATCGTGAATGGTGCGAGCCAGCACTTTTGCGGTCGCCAAATCCGGAGCGTCGTCGCTGACGGTGAGCGCGCCGGTGTTTTCATCGACGATATTGCGCCACAGCCGCTGCAGGAAACGCTGAGAACCGACCACCGCGCGCGTGTCCCACGGGCGGGACATATCCAGCGGCCCCATCGACATCTCGTAGACCCGGAACGTGTCCGCACCGTAATCCGCACACATCTGATCAGGGGTGACGATGTTCTTTAGCGACTTGCCCATCTTGCCGAACTCGCGGTTGACGGGCTGGCCCTGCCAGGTAAAGCCGTCATCTTCGTTGCCCTCCACCTCGTCAGCCGGAACGTATTGCCCGCGCGAATCCGTGTAGGCGTAAGCCTCAATCATGCCCTGGTTGAACAGGCGATGGAACGGCTCTGAACTGGACACATGCCCCAAGTCATAGAGCACCTTGTGCCAAAAACGCGCGTACAGCAGGTGCAGCACCGCGTGTTCCACGCCGCCCACGTACAAATCCGTGCCGCCGCTGAGGTTGCCCGCTGCGGGGCGCGGACCCATCCAATAGGCTTCGTTGTCAGGGCTGGCAAAAGCCGTGGGGTTGTCCGGGTCGGTGTAGCGCAGCTCGTACCAGCACGAGCCCGCCCAGTTCGGCATGGTGTTTTGGTCACGAGTGTAGGTCTGCTTGCCTTCGCCCAGGTCCAGCTCGACAGTCATCCAGTCCGTAGCGCGGCCCAGCGGGGATTCCGGGGTGGAGTGGGCGTCGTCGGGGTCAAAAGTCCGGGGCCGGAAGTCCGACACTTCGGGCAGCTCCAGGGGTAACATCTCTTCCGGCAGGGCGTGAACCCGCCCGTCAGAGCCGTAAACCACAGGGAAAGGCTCGCCCCAGTAGCGTTGCCGGGAAAACAACCAGTCACGCAGGCGGTAAGTCACGGTCTTTTCGCCCCGCCCGGTCTGAGCCAGCCAGTCGCTGATTTTTGCGATAGCCTCGGCCTTGCCCAGCCCGTTCAGGCTGATTTCACTGTTGGCGGAGTTTTCGATGACGCCGTCGCCGGTCCAAGGTTCCTCTTGCACGTCCAGGCCGTCCGGGCCGGAAATAGTTTGGATAATGTCCAGGTTGAACTTCCGAGCAAAGGCGTGATCGCGCTCGTCGTGGGCGGGCACAGCCATAATCGCGCCCGTGCCGTACCCCATCAGAACGTAATCCGCTACGAAAATCGGCACCAGGGAACTATTGACCGGATTCGTCCCGAAAATGCCGGTAAACACGCCGGTCTTTTCGGTGAAGTCGGTTTCCGCAGTCCGTTCGCTGTCGCTCTTTGCGCTGGCCTGTGCCCGGTAGGCCGCCACCGCTGCGCGCGGGGTCGCGTATCCGCCGGTCCACTCCGGTCGGGTCCCCTCCGGCCAAGCGTCCGGCACCTGCAACTCTGCGTCCGTGCAGTCCTCGGCACCCACCAGTGGGTGTTCCGGGGAAATGACCATGAAAGTCGCGCCGAATAGGGTGTCGGGCCGGGTCGTGAACACCTGCAACGTCTGCGGCTGCGGCCCTTGACCGGCCTCGACCTGGAAGTTTACGGTGGCGCCAAAGGACTTGCCGATCCAGTTGTGCTGCATAGTGCGGACCTTGTCCGGCCAATCAATCGTGGCCAGATCCGCATCCAGCCGGTCCGCGTAGCGGGTGATGCGCATCATCCACTGGCGCAGTTTCGTCTTAAACACGGGGAAGTTGCCGCGTTCGGAACGCCCCTCGGCGGTGACTTCTTCGTCCGCCAGCACCGTGCCCAATCCTGGTGCCCAGTTCACCGGCGCGTATGCCACGTAGGCCAGGCGCTCGGCGTCAATGAGTTCTGCCTGTTCCACTGCGGAAAGCTCGGCCCACGCCCGCCCGTCCGGGGTGGGGCGCGTGCCGTCCTCGTACTGCTTCACAAGGGTGGTAATCGGCCGAGCCGCGCCTTTTCCGGAGCCGTCGCGGCGCGGAGCCTGGGGGTCATACCAGGAGTTGAAAATTTGCAGGAAAATCCACTGGGTCCACTTGAAATAGTCCGGGTCGGTCGTGGCGAAAGAGCGCCGCCGGTCGTGGGACAAGCCAATGCGCGCTAGCTGTTTGCTCATGTTGGCGATATTGTCGTGCGTGGTGATGGCTGGGTGCTGGCCGGTTTGCAGGGCGTATTGCTCGGCGGGCAGGCCGAACGCGTCGTAACCCATGGTGTAGAGCACGTTCTTGCCCTGCGCGCGCTGGTAGCGGGCGACCACGTCGGTGGCGATATAGCCCAGCGGGTGTCCCACGTGCAGACCTTTGCCGGAGGGGTAGGGGAACATATCGAGGATGAAGTATTTTTCGTGTTTTGCCAGGTCGCCGGCCAGGGAGCCGCTGGGGTTATCCGCGTTAAATGCGCCGGTTTCGTCCCAAATTCGTTGCCATTTTGCTTCCAGGTTCCCCGCCATCTCAGCCGTGTAGCGGTGCTGGGGGGTGTCTGGGGTATCCGGGGTGTTTTCAGCCATATTCCTCTTCTTTCCGACAATGAACGTATCCAGTTTAGACCAGGGGACCTACGGGCGAAAAAGTCGTGACCCAGAGGGTATTAAATCGCTGTCGAGGCGGCCACACGATGCTGTAATCGGCGGATTTGATTCATTTACACAAAAAATCCGCGTTGATAAAATTGCCGGCAAGCTAGGTTTTTTCTCAACTGTTATACAGATTCCAGGAGAAATATCATGAATACGTTCATTCGCAATAGTACGTTGGGGATAGTCGCGGCGGTGGCTCTCGGATTTGGGTTGTCAGCTTGCGGTGAATCCGGCACGCAGCCCGCTAATGACGCCGCGGCGGCTAGCCCGACAACGCAGCCCGCAAGCCCGTCTACCAGCGCAACTGCGGACTTCTTTACCCTCGTGAATGATAGATCCAGCAATGCCTGCAATGAGGCTTTGGTAACTGGAATAATGCAGGTTGATGAGCAAGGATGTTTGGTCCTCGAAGGGGATGACGAGGTTCCCGCGATAGTGCCTTTATTACCCAAGGGAAGCCAGATTTCAGACAAATCCGTCACCCTGCCGGATGGAACTGTTTTGGAAATCGGCAAAAAGGTTTCCCTTGGCGGTGGCTTTACCAACGAAGAGCGATTCGTGTCCAAAGCGCGTAAACAGTGCAACACCTCTTCTGTGTACGTAGTTTGCCCTGAACAAGGCTGAGCGGCAGCTTTTGCGTTCCAGTGGTCGTTCCTGAGCATCAATGAACCCTGCCTGGGGTATTGGTTGCCGGTCTTGGTGCGGAGCTGGTACTCCCGCTCCTCGCGTGTATTTTTCGGAAACGGGGGGCGTTAATCCTATTAATTTGGCTCGGTGTGCCATATATGGCACACCGAAGCGTTTAAATAGGTTTTATCCCGGGTTTTCAGCCGCGCGCATTCGCCAGACAATCCGAGTTTCTGTTCCACACCGGGTTTTCTCGTGGGCAAAAGGAAAACGCCCACCGAGGTGGACGTTTTCAAATAGCTTAGAGAAACCGGTTACTGCATGGCAGCAACGCGGGTGGCCAGCTTGGACTTGCGCTGAGCCGCCTGGTTCTTGTGGATGATACCCTTGGAAGCTGCCACGTCGAGGCGGCGGGTGGCCACCTTCAAGTTGGCTTCGGCTGCGGCCTTATCCCCAGCCTCGATAGCCTCGCGGGTCTTGCGCACCAGGGTCTTTAGCTCGGAGCGCACGGACAGGTTACGCAGGCGCGCCTTTTCATTGGTGCGAATCCGCTTCATCTGAGACTTAATATTTGCCAATGTTCTTCCCTCAAAAGTATTGATTTTCGCCGGTTTTGGCGACACACAAGGAAATATCCTACGCCATTTTGCGCCTCATCCGCAAATCGGCGGTGAAAACGCTGAGCTAACGGATTCAGACTGCGTCCCACCTTCGTGATGCCGCTCATCATCTAGATGTTTCGTGCTGATTTCCGGTGTCTGCACGCCGATACGGGACACGTTCACAAGGGCGTTTCTTGGTTGGTTTCAAAAACAACCGCGGCGATGCGGGTGTCATCGTTGGCGATGAACAGTGCTTGTTCTGCCTGAGGAAACAGTGAGGTCGAAAGTCCCACAGTTTGAAGCTCCGTATCTGAGTCGCAGGCCCCGATTTCTGCTAGCCGACGTAATTCGCTACCGTGCCGAAGCCAAATCGAAACGGGGGAGGGCGAGTCTTGTGCGCACACAAAAGAAATTTGGCGAGAAGAGGACTCCTCCTTGACAGGTTTCAAATCCAAGTGCTTATCGGAACGGAAAGATGCCTGCGCGAGGAATTGGGTAGGCATCCAACTTTCTTGAACCTCCTGTTTAATGTCGGAAATGGACAACTTGGGAGCTGCCGCATCACTCGGAGCAGAATCGCGCTGGGAACACCCCGACAAAACAAACGGCATAGCAAAAACTAATAAAACCGCGATAGACGCTTTAGAAAACAGTTTTAACATGGGTTCCCCCTGGACTTTGAGTATGGTGGGTACGCCGTGCGGCAGAAACACGAGTGTTACCGGTTTGGGCTTTATCTTGGCTAACGAACCGGCGTTCCCGTGGCGCTGGGAAAACCTGGTGACCTGCAGCTAAGAAGTGGCTGACGCGTCGGGGTCAGCGAACAATCTCTGCGGCGAGATTACAGATGTTTCAAGGTAACAGATTCCGCGTCCCTGCGCAATAGTCCGGCAGGCCCAAATTATTCCTGACCGGAGGAACGCCACGCCGGGCAACAACCAGGGCGATTGCCAAAACTTGTGCACGAAAGTCCTCCGGTGAATTTCGTAGCGGGAGACACGGCCCCTTGCAGCCCGCTAAAGATTGGGCAAACGTGGGAAAAATGACAAAATGGAATGTCTAGCGAGAAAGATAAGGAAGTCCATGCCCATTCCTGGTGATGTCCTGTTACAGTCGATTGCGCCCGCCGCCACCGACCCGTCCCTGATTCGTAACTTTTCGATTATCGCCCACATCGACCATGGCAAGTCGACACTGGCGGATCGGATGCTGCAGCTAACCGGAGTCGTCTCGGACCGTGAGATGCGTGCCCAATACTTGGACCGGATGGACATTGAACGCGAACGCGGCATCACCATTAAATCCCAAGCCGTGCGGATGCCCTGGCAGGTGGGAGACACAGCCTACGCCCTAAACATGATTGACACCCCTGGTCACGTGGACTTTACCTACGAAGTCTCACGTTCCCTGGCGGCTTGTGAAGGGGCGGTGCTCCTGGTGGACGCCTCCCAAGGCATCGAGGCGCAAACCCTGGCGAACCTCTACCTGGCCTTGGAAGGGGACTTGACCATTATTCCGGTGCTGAACAAGATTGACCTGCCCGGTGCGATGCCGGAAAAGCACGCCGAAGAACTGGCGAACCTCATCGGGTGCCAGCCCGAGGACTGCTTGCGAGTTTCGGGCAAGACCGGGGAGGGCGTGCAGGCCCTGCTGGACGAGATTGTCTCCCAGGTCCCCCCGCCCTCTGGACAGCCCGACGCCCCGACCCGCGCACTCATTTTCGACTCGGTTTATGACACGTATCGCGGGGTCGTGACCTACGTGCGCGTCATGGACGGAACGCTCAATGCCCGCCAGCGAATCAACATGATGTCCACCGGCACCACCCACGAACTGCTGGAACTGGGTGTCATCAGCCCGGATCCGATTCCCACGAAAGGTATCGGTGCGGGCGAAGTCGGCTACCTCATTACCGGGGTGAAAGACGTGCGCCAATCCCGCGTGGGCGATACCGTTACTTCTGCGGAAAAGGGCGCTCGCGAACCTTTGCCGGGCTACCGCGACCCGATGCCGATGGTGTTTTCGGGACTGTACCCGATTGACGGAACCGATTTCCCGGTGTTGCGTGACGCGCTGGACAAACTGAAACTCAATGACGCGTCGCTGACTTTTGAGCCGGAATCATCAGCCGCCCTGGGGTCAGGTTTCCGTTGCGGTTTCTTGGGTTTGCTGCACCTCGAGATTATTCGCGAGCGTCTGGAACGCGAGTTTGATCTGGTGCTGATTTCTACCGCCCCGAACGTGGAATACGTGGTGGTGGCGGAAGACGGCACGAAAACTCACGTCATGAACCCTTCTGAGTTCCCCGAAGGCAAAGTCAAGGAAGTGCGCGAGCCGGTGGTGGCCGCGACTATCCTGACGCCCTCGGACTTTGTCGGTCCGGTCATGGAACTGTGCCAGGATCGGCGCGGCGCCATGAAGAATATGGAGTACTTGAGCTCGGATCGGGTGGAACTGCATTACACCCTGCCCTTGGGTGAGATTGTTTACGACTTCTTTGATCAGCTGAAATCCCGTACCAAGGGCTACGCCTCGCTGGACTACCACCTGGACGGGATGGCTCCGGCCGACCTGGTGCGGGTGGACATTTTGCTGAACGGGGAACAGGTTGACGCGTTTTCCGCCATCGTTCACAAGGATAATGCCTACAGTTACGGGACCGCGATGGCGACGAAACTGCGCAAACTCATTCCGCGCCAACAGTTTGAGGTGCCTATCCAGGCGGCTATCGGCACTCGCATCATCGCCCGGGAAAATATTCGGGCGCTGCGCAAGGATATGCTCGCCAAGTGCTACGGCGGCGACATCAGCCGGAAACGCAAACTGTTGGAAAAGCAAAAGGCCGGCAAGAAACGCATGAAAGCCATCGGGCGGGTCGAGGTTCCCCAGGAGGCTTTCATCGCCGCGCTATCCAATGAGGATCCGAAAAAGTAATGGGCAAAACGATTCGAGCCGACGCCCAGTCCGGAGGGGACGATGAAAACCCTGACCGCCAGCGCCCTTACCCGCGGGTCAGAACTTTTGCCCGGCGCGGCGACCGCATGGGCCAAACTCTGGAAAAGACCTTTGAAAAGTACAAAGACGCCTACCTGTTGGACGTGAAACGCGGGGCGGGACCGACGATGGCGGCCGAGGGGGAGCGCCTGGATCCCCGCGTCGTGTTTGGCCGCGAAGCCCCGCTCATTGTCGAGGTCGGCTGCGGTAACGGCGAGCAAATCACTAACGCTGCCGCACTGCACCCCGAGAACAACTACTTGGGGTTTGAAGTGTGGCTGCCGGGGGTGGCGAAAATCGTGTCCTCCGCCGTGCGTAACTATGACGGCTTGCCAAACCTGAAAGTCGCGGACGTGGACGCCCTGCAAGCCTTGCCCATTTTGCTCGGTGAGGCGACGGTACACGAGATGTGGACGTTTTTCGCTGACCCGTGGCCGAAAACTCGCCATCACAAGCGACGTCTGGTGGCGCCGGAGTTTGCGGCCATTGTCGCCCAGCTGCTGGAAGACGGGGGTCAGTGGCGCTTGGCGACCGATTGGGACGACTACGCTTGGCAGCAGCGTGACGTGGTTGAGTCCACCCTCGGATTGTCTAACCCGCACGTTGGCCAGCGTCCCGATGTCAACGATCCACAAGGTCAGCGCGGCGGTTTTGCGCCGCGTTTCGACGGTCGGGTGGTGACGGCCTTCGAGCGCCGGGCCGCTCGTGAGGGCCGGGACGTGCATGATTTGTGTGTGGTACGCCTGGCGCGCGGCTCGGCTGAAGAACGCGAACAGGCCGCGTCGTTCCAGGTGACGGCCCGTTTGGGGCGGGTTAGCGCCACGGAGAAGCCCGCCGAGTCCGGGTTTGCGCCGCGTGAGCCGTGGTACGGGACGGGCGAAGCCTGATGAATTCGCCGCGCACGCTCTGCGCCTACGTGCATGTGCCCTACTGCCTGCGGCGTTGCGGCTATTGCGATTTCAATACGTACTCGAATCTGTCCCTGGGACCCGGCGTGGCGGGATATGCGGCGGCGTTGCTCCAGGAAGTCGGCCTGTATGCGCCGGATTATTCCGGGTCGGTCGCAAAGAGTCAGGGCGGGGGTCACCAGGGCGGGGCCGGTCACGAGGGCGGTGGCGTTGGTGCCGGTGACACAGGTAGCGGTCACCAGGACGGTCGGGCGCTGACCAGCGTGTTCTTCGGTGGGGGAACCCCAACAGTCTTACCGGCGACCGATTTGGTGCGGGTCTTGCGCGGCCTGAGCGAAACTTTCGGGCTGGCACCCGGGGCGGAAGTAACGACCGAGGCAAATCCCGACACGGTGACGCCGCAGTATCTAGAAGCCCTGGCGGCGGGCGGTTTTACGCGGGTGTCCTTTGGAATGCAGTCGGCCATTCCCGCCGTGTTAGCGACTTTGGACCGGACGCATCAGCAACAGCACCTGGTGGCAGGCGTGCGGGCGGCGCGCGCGCAAGGGCTCGAGGTCAGCGTGGACCTCATCTATGGCACGCCGACAGAGAGCTTGGCGGATTGGCGGGCCTCCCTGGATGCCGCGCTGGAGCTAGGGGTAGACCACGTGTCCTGCTACGCCCTGGTTATCGAGCCGGGGACCGCGCTGGGACGCGCCCTCGCGCAGGGGAAAATCCCCCCGGTGGATCCCGATGATCAGGCGGATAAATACGAGCTGGCTGATGAGACGCTCAGCGCGGCGGGCTTGCAATGGTACGAGATTTCCAACTGGGCGCGCCCGGGCCACGAATGCCGCCACAACCTGGCCTATTGGCGTGACCAAGATTGGTACGGTTTCGGGCCCGGCGCCCACTCGCACCTGGGGAGCGCGCGGTTTTGGAACCTGCGTCACCCCGCGAAGTGGGCGCAGTCCCTGCAAGCGGGCCATCGGCCTATTGACGGCCAGGAAATCATCACCGGCGAAAGCGCCCGCCTGGAAAAACTCCTGCTGAATCTGCGCCTGCGCCAGGGCCTGGATTTGGGCGAATATGCCCGAGAGTTCGGGGTCGACGCGGCGGCATTGCATCGTGAGGCGCACGAGTTGGCTGCGGAGGGTTTGCTGGACGGCGCGCTGCTGCCCGGCGGTGACTCGCTGCCGGACTGCGAGTTGGTGCAAAAGGGCGGTTCGCTGCCGGTTCGACAGCTCTCGCAGGGGGGCGAGCTGCCGCAGGCGGACGGATTTCCCCACCAGGACGAGCTTTTACACCAGGGCAGGTCGGCACCGGACGCTCTGACCAGCGGCGCGGGTCGGGCAGTGCTGACTCGGCGCGGCCGCCTGCTGGCCGACACGGTCATTCAACGCCTGGTGGGGGTGTCATAGGGGGGCCGGCTGCAAACGTTCGCGACACACCGCAGCCGAACTTCCCACTTACTTCCCACTTAACTTCCCCAAGTGTTATGTTAAGCGGGAAGTTCGGGTTAAGTACCGGGCGCAAGGGGACGCCAAAATCCGGTTTACCTGGTCTTATAGCGTCTGGCAGGACGTGTCCTTCCGATTATCCTCGCAACGTTCGGCGAAAAACTCTGGATAAAACTAGCGAAAAACTCTGTATGGCCAGGTCGCGTATACTCGGGCGGATGGGGTAATGGTCATTCCGCTTGCGGCCCTGCGAAACTAAGCCCCGCATGGTGGTGAGACTCAGCACAGATTCACGAGCGAATTAGTGGTGCGTTAGTTGTATAATAGTGTGCGAGGTGAGTGCAATGGCTACAGCAAATGTGACGATTCGGATGGACGCGGAGTTGAAAGCGGCGATGGAAGAACTTTGCCGCGATCTGGGAATGAACATGACCACCGCATTTACGATTTTCGCAAAGAAAGCGACCGGGGAAAACCGCATCCCTTTTGAGGTCTCGCGTCCTGACCCGTTTTATAGTGAATCGAACCTACGCAATCTGCGCGATGCAAAGTCTGCGCTGGATGCCGGTGAAGGCGTGGAACACGACCTGATTGAGGCGTGAAGTGCGTCTCGTTTGGTTTGAAGGGGCTTGGGAGGACTACCTATATTGGCAAACCCAAGACAGAAAGACATTACGCCGAATTAATAAGTTGGTGAAGGATACCCAGCGGAATCCACTTTCTGGATTGGGAAAATCCGAGCCGCTCAAAGGGGAGCTGTCAGGGTGTTTTAGTCGGCGTATCGATGAGAAAAACCGGCTGGTCTATCGTCTTAGAGGAGAAACTTTAGAGATTCTGCAGTGCCGAGGACACTACCAGGATTAGCGCTGTCGAGCGGGGCCGGCAATGTCGCGTACACCCGGGCGGACGGGGTGATGGTCGTTCCGCTTGCGGCCCTGCGAAAACTGAGCCCCGCGTGGTGGTGAGGGGAGCAGCGGGGGGCGGGATTGTTCGGACATGGAAGTAAAGATTTGGTAAAGCGGAACAGAGAATTGCGCGCTAGCAGCGCTGCGACCTGCGCTTTGAGGGACTGACCTGCGATTATGGAAAATCACTGGAAAAGGCTTAGTTTTCGCTGAAATGACGCCAAAAGGCTCACAATTGAAGGTGCCTTGACGAATAAATAGCTTGAGCATTTGGATGTGCTTACCGGTTCCCAGACGTCAGGGGAAAACCGGGCTTTTCCATGGATGGATTATGAGGAGGCTATCGTGGAAACTCGCAGCCACGTTGGTAAGAAGATGCGCCGAGCCGGTCTGGTGTGCCTGTTCTCGGCTGGTTTAGCTTTTACAGGAATCGCCCCGGCAAGCGCGCTGTCCGGTGAACCCGTGAACGCGGGGGACAATAGCCGTCCAGGTATCACAGCAGTGGCACGGGTGGAAGTGCCGCATATGGCCAAGTACCGGGAAAAGGATGGCAATACATACAAAGAGACCGACGGAGCCGCCGTTGACATTTGCACTGGCGTGCTGCTGGATTCCCGCCACATCGCCACCATGAAGAGCTGTGTCACGAACGCAGACGGTAAGCCCTACGCATTCTCCATGTCTGCCAAAGCGGGTGAACAAACCTCGGGTGCCGTGCCACCGCCTCGCGTTACTTTCGGTTCCGAAGCAATCCCGGGCAAAGGACCCCAGAACGTGTTTTGGATTTCTGCCGTTTCCTTTGACCCCAAGGCAGCCACCCAGGTGGTTATTGCCCGCTTGGATCGAGATGTTCCCGCCAACGTTGCCACTCCGGTGAAAGTGAAGGACAGCGGGGTGAACGGCAACATGAGCGGGGAAAAGGGAACCATGTTTGGCTGGCGTCCCGAGGGTGGTATTCCTCGAATCGCCTACCAGGAAACCTATTTGCCGATTACGAAACTGGTCAACGATACGGTGACGCAGCCGCGCTCGAAAGTGCAGCAGTGGAACCAGTGGCGTGAGAGCCACCCGAGCTTCAAAGACGATAAAGACCTCGGCACGATTGCCTGGGATACCGTCCGCAAGGGGTGGGAAGATCCTGAAAAGATTGTGGTGTTGCCAGAAGATGCTGGCGCTCCGGTTATCAGTGCCGACGGCAAGACTCTAATCGGTATCCACGTTGGTTTGGGAATTATTTTGGATGCGCAGCAAACCGATTTCTCGGTTTTCCTCGATAAAACGCGTCCCGCCAAGACAGAAGAGACCATGGTCCCCAACCCGGATTCCCCCTCGGCTCCGGGCGAAGCCCTGAAGATTATTCAGCAGTCGCTGTGCACAAATGGTGCTAAGTCCTCGATTAACCAAGAAAACGGTATGGACGGTCAGACAGTGTCTGTGACCTGGGGTGAGCTCAAAACTGAGACCAGCAACTCCGGCGTGGGTATTGAAAAGAAATTCAAAGATAACCCGTCTTATACAGACATAAACAATAAAGAGTTTAAGAAAACAGATTTGAACCTTGGCCCGGTTGTGGTTGGTGAACCGCGCAGCCTCATTGAAAAGATTTCTGCCGCTGGCTGTAAAACCCCAGATTCCGGCTCTATTGCCGACCAAGTCCTGCAAGCTCAAAAGGACTACGAGAAGATTGATGGTTTGTTTAAAGCCCGCAAGGAAGATGAGAAAACTGCCCAAGAGGACAAGGACCGTTACGACGACGCAATCCGGGAGCTGGAAGAAATAAAGACCCAGCTGGGGGTGTATAACAACCCCAATGCCATATCTGACTTCCAGACCTATCACAACTATGCCGGGCTGCCGAAGTGGGTTCGAGAAGGCATCAAATACCAAAAACCAGACGACAATAAGAAGTTTTGTACTGATGACGAGCGGGCAGTAGACCCCAGTGTATGCCGTGAACAGGTTACTCTGGTTCAGTCATTTGCCGATGTTCCCAGAGACGACCCAGAGGCGGGTCAGAAGCTCAAGAGATGGTACGACGACGCAACCGATGTCGTGGAGCTGAAGTTAAAGCGTTTGCACAACGACCAAGCTCAGAAAACTACCGCCTTGGAAGAAGCCACCAAGAAAGTCTCGAATGCTCAGATGAACCAGTCATGGGCAAGTAAAGTGCTGGAACTGGCACAACAGGCTCAGACTGAAGCCGACAACTTGGCGACCAACTCTTCCGGAAACGGTATTGAGGATAAGTGGCAGTCGGAAGTGAAAAACCGGAATGCGGCCTTTGTCGATGCTTATGTGACCTGGGCTGACGATTACTTTAACGCCCAAAAGGACGCGGCAGACAAGGCGAAAGCGGTAAAGACACAGGAAGAGAAGGTTGCCGCTGCCCAAAAGGCTTTGGATGACGCAAACGCCTTGCCCGATACGGATCCGAATAAAAAAGAGGCCGCTATAGCGCAAGCCACGGATAAGTTGAATTCCGAGAAGGCAACTCTGGACGCAAAAAATACGGAATACACCGCCGCGTCAAAGACCGTAGCCACACTAGCGGCAAAGAAACCCAATCATAAAGATGAGAAGTATCAGCCGAAGATTCAAAAGCTGAGCGGAAAACTAGCTGAAGTCGCTCAGCAGATGCCGAACTACAAGCTGAACGCCATCAACGCGCGCTGGACCATTGCGGCATTGATCAAGGGTATGGACGGCTCTGACCTGGTCGATCCTTCTGAGAAAGATAAGATTGCCGCGCAGATTGGCGGCTACTACGACCGTGCCGTGGGGGCGCGCCCCGACATTATGCGCCGCCAGATTCAGGTTGGCGATATGCTGACCAAGGCGCGCAATGCGTTGGCGACGGCTCCCGAATCAATGAAGCCGCAGCTAAAGATTCTGGTCAGCGACTTGGAGCGCCACGCCTCTCGGTTGGATAACGCGGCCGATACCGTCAACGGCGCTATCGACGAGCTGAAGGCTCTGTGGGAGAGCGCACGGCGGGCGACTTCCATTGACGAGGCCAAGAAATTCCTGTTGCAGGCACAGACCTCCCTGGGGACGGTTGACGACCCAATCGATACCTCCCAGAAGGCTTTGGAAGATGCCAAGGGTACGCAAACCGCCATCGAGGCTCTGCTTTCCGGCAAGTCCTTTGAGGACGTCGTGAACGAAAAGAACATGACGCCGGAGCAAAAAGCCAAGAAGGCTGCCGAGGAGGCCAAGGCCAAGGAAGAGGCTCTGCGCAAGAAGCTGGAAGAAGAGCTAAAGAAGAAGTACAAGATTGGTCAGGATGGCAAGACCATAAAGGACCCGAAGCAGCAGGCCGCCGAAGCGAAGAAGGCCCAGGCTGAGAAGGACAAGAAAGCTAAGGCGGACGAAAAGCGCCTGGCCAAGGCTCTGTCCAAGAATACGCTGCGCGCTGAGGGCAGCAACCGGGTGCTGACCGCGATTGCGGCTTGGAAGCTCGGCCAATTCCCGGGGGATTCCATCGTACTGGTCGACGGAAATGTGGCTGCTGACGGTTTGTCCTCCACGCCGTTTGCTGCCGGAATGCACGCCCCGATTCTGTTGACCACTTGGAAGACCGGTTTGGAGCCCTCCGTCATGGATCAAATCAAGGCTTCGGGCAAGAAGAACCTTTACTTGGTGGGCGGTCAGGTACCGATGACTCCCTACGACGAGTTCGAACTGCGCGATGCCGGGGTTAACATCACCCGTATCGCCGGACCGGACCGTTTCAATACCGCGGTGGCGGTCAACCGTGCCACGGAGCCTCTCATCGGGGCGGCCCCGCAAAAGCCGCTGAACCTGTTTATCGCCGATGGCGTCGGTTTCCCGGACGCGCTGGTCGCGGGCGCCGCCGCGGGCAGGTCAGGTGCGCTAATGCTGTTGAGCAAGGGCAATACCTTGGATCCCGCCACCTACAGCTATATCTCGGAGCTAGGTCAGACTCGACCGCTGCAGATTACTGCGGTCGGTGGTCCGGCAGTGCGCGCAGTGCAAAACACGCCGTGGCCTACGACTATGTCGGTGAATATTAAACCGATTATGGGCAAGGATCGCTACGAAACGGCGGCAAATTTGGCGGCATCGCAGCCCGGAACCACGGCAGCCGTCCTGGTGAACGGTGAGAATTTCCCCGACGCCCTTTCTGGCGGCGCGTTGGCAGCTGACCAAAATGCAGCAATGATTTTGACTCGAGCCAAGCAATTGCCGGAGCCGTCCTACCAGGCACTACGCCGTCACGGTTCGGAAAAGACCATCGTGGTGGGCGGTCCGGGCGCGGTTAGCCCGAAAGTCGCCGAGCTGGTCAACGGTGCAAAGCTGAACAATGACGCCTCGAAGCTGGTGGAAGGCACCCTAGCAGAATCAGCCGCCCTGGAAGCGCAAACTAAGGCTGCCGAAGAAAAGGCTAAGCAAGACGCTTTGAACCAGGTCAAGGGCATGATGACTGACACTGGTTCCATGAAGAATATCCTGAACCAGCTTGGCTTCACACCCGAGTCCATCAAACAGTTGGCTGCGGCGTTGAACCAGCCGGCTACGAAATAAACAAGACCTATAACTTAATAGGGAGCTGAAGGGCGACGGAGTGCGAGACCGTCGCCCTTCGGTGTTTTATCCGTTCAATAGTCTCCCTGGTCACCTTAAATCCCAAAGTTACGTTACTTTTGCGGATAAAATCAAAAGGTGACTAATGAGGACAGTGCTGTGGATGCTCCGGTTGCGGTCGAGGAAACCGCAACCCCGAAACCGCCCATGTGGCAGCGCGCCGCGGGACTGGCCATGGTGCTGATTTCTGCCTTGCTGGCTCTGAGCGCTATGCTGCATGGCGCCGGTCGCATAGCGGTGCTGGGTTTGGGCGGCCTGAAATTGCCGATGTCCTCGAAATGGGTTGGTTTCGAAGGCGACCCCGCCAAAACTTTGACCCTGGCTGCCGAACAGTGGAGCGGCATCCTGTCAGTCTGGGCGACGTATCTGGCACTGGTCGTGGCGCTTATCGCCTGGAGTCTTCCGCGCCTTGGTCGCCCCGAAGAACGCACCAGCCTCCAGTTATTAATCAGTGATACAGCAACGACGCTTTTTGCTCTCGTCGCCACGGCTGTTACCGTCGTATCAGTTCCCAACACTGCGACTCAACCCATGATG
Organism: uncultured Mobiluncus sp.; assembly: GCF_902488535.1. GTDB lineage: Bacteria > Actinomycetota > Actinomycetes > Actinomycetales > Actinomycetaceae > Mobiluncus. The sequence goes on along the minus strand of NZ_CABTWO010000020.1, from coordinate 19,093 downwards.
GTTATCGGCGTACCTCTGGTGGTGGCGGTTATTCCCGCATTTCTGGGATCCTTGGGCATCCTGATTGTGGCTATCCGCGCCCTCGTCGCGTCCATCAAGGTATTCCTTGCCGAACAAGACGTTCGCCCCAAGAAACCGAAATCCGCAAAGCCAGCCAAAGCTGCCAAACCAGCCCAAACCTCGAAACCAGCCAAGGCGAAGAAAACGACCAAACCGACCGGGAAACCTATTGCGTCCAGTCCCCAAAAAGTAAGGATCAACGCGGCAGGCAAGGTGCAGCCGGTAGCCCCGCGCAAACCCAAAGGTAAGGGGGGCGCAAAATGAGCGGAATCATCGTGGCCATTGTGGCTATCCTGGTGGCCGCGCTCCTGTTGGCGATTCGGGTGCCGATTATGTTTGCCATCGGGTTGCCGGCGTTGGTGGGTGTAGCCATCGAGATTGGACCGTCCACGCTTGCCACGACCGGGCTTATTGAGCTGGTTGGCCCCTTTAATCGTTTCTCGTTTGCGGGACTGATTGTGTGGTGCACCATCGCCGGTGTGCTGCTGGAATCAGGGCTGATGGAGAAATATCTGACGGCCTTGCATATCCTGTTCGGGCGCAAGGTCACGGAGGAACGTCGCGTTGCCTGGGCCGGATCTGTGCACGGTCTGGCGCTGACGACCGTGTCCCTGCTGATTGTCACGGGCGGATTCGCGCTGGTGGATGACCACTACCTGTTGTTACAGATGTTGGTGCTGATTGTTGTGCTCGGCGCGGTGGCGGGGCTGTTGTCGGTGACCTCAGCGCCGCGCATCAGCCAGATGACCATGAAACAGATGAAGTCCAAAGACGGGGAATCCTGGAAACAAACCGCCAAAGCCACTGCAGAGGTTGCTGAGGACGGCTCCACACGCCGGTCAACGTCCCGGGCAAATGCGGCGGTTACGTTGATTGTTCCCGCGGTTTTGGCGGTCGTTTCAATAGCCCTTGTGATTGCCTCGCCGGTCGGGTTGGCGGATCTGGGAGGGCTGGTTTGGGTCATTGTGATGGTTACCGCAGTTACCACCCGTGGGGCAAAATGGCTTGCCGATGCGGGTTTGCAGGCGATTCTTAACGTTGCCTACGTGGCTTCGACGGCTATAGCAGCCTGGTGGATGGGGGATCTGATTCTGCGTTCCGGAATCATTCCCAAGGGCACAGTGTCTGGGATGAGCGGCATCATTTGGCTGTTGGTTGGGGCGGCGGTGTTGTCTGTAGTGGTGGGGACGGTACTTGGTTCCGAGGCTGGTGCCGTTTTCGCGGTGACCTTGTTGGCGCCTTTCGTGTCCATTACGATTGATTCGACAGTTCAGGCTCAGGTCGCCTACATGATCATCACCAGCTTGTTGGTTGGTTCCGCCGTAGTGGGCGGTGTTTTCGCTCGTTTCCTGCCCCCGCGAACCATGCCTTGGCCCTTAACTGTCTCTCCTGTGCACGAGTGAGGTCGGTCTGAACCCGCGTAAAGTCTGCGTTTGGTGTGATTGGTCAGTCTAGCGGGTTCCGCGGTGGGAGTTTTGCGCCGAAGCGGGTAAGATTAGCAATCGGAGGCTGTGAGTGCTAACGCGAGTTAGGCAGCCAACCGTGCTGCGGACTCAAGGAAAAGGAACAGGAGGAACGATGGCAGACAAGGCGGCGGATCGGCGTCTGGGAGTGCTACGAGCCATCGTTTCCGACTACGTCGAAACTCAAGAACCGGTCGGGTCAAAGTCCCTGGTCGAGCGGCACTCGCTGGGGGTTTCCGCCGCGACCATTCGCAACGACATGGCCCAGCTGGAGGAAGAAGGCCTAATCCGCCAGCCCCACACTTCTGCCGGACGTATTCCCACCGACAAGGGCTACCGCTACTTCGTGGACCAGATAGAGGCCATCAAGCCGCTTTCGGCCCCCGAGAGAAAGGCCATCACCGAATTCTTTACCTCCGCGGTGGGGTTGGAGGACGTGATGGAGCGCACGGTGCGTCTCTTGGCTCAGATGACGCACCAGACGGCAGTCGTGGAGTTCCCGGCGTTCAACCCGTCCGGGTTGCGTCACCTGGAACTGGTGCGTTTGGGGGCGGGACCGGACTGCAAAGTGCTGGCGATTATTATTTCCGAAACGGGACGGGTGGACCAGATTCTGGTGAACCTGCCCCACGAAGTCAGTGAGACTGACCTCAGCTCCATCGGTACCCCGCTCGCTGCTGTGTTTTCCCGGTCGGACACCCCCGCCCAACAGGCGGCTTTGCAAGAATGGCTGGCTACCGTGGGCAATCAAGCCCTGCGGGAAAACGCTACTATCTTGGCGCAAAACATCGCCGCGGCTCTGGAACAAGGCGCGGTCGAGACGCGGATTGTGATGGCGGGGATGGCGAACCTGTCACGTTCCGGCGCGTTTAGCGAAACCCTGACCGCCCTGGTGGAAGCGTTGGAAGAACAGGTCGTGCTGCTGAAACTGTTCGGCGAGATGCGCGAGGCCGAACCGGTAAACGTGATTATCGGTGAGGAATCCGGCCACGAGGTGTTGAAAGAAACCGCCATTGTGTCCTCCAGCTACGCTCCGGCCGGTGCCGGTCAAGCCCACGTGGGGGTCATCGGGCCAACCCGCATGGACTATCCCGGCTCGATGAGTTCGGTGCGGGCGGTGGCGAGGTACCTGTCACGAATCTTAAGCCAGTAAAACCAGAGCCGTCCGGGCAGCGACCGGGAGACTCGGCCAGACAAATGCGACAAATAGGAAAGAAAAACTTTGAGCGACTACTATGAAACCCTCGGTGTGAGCCGTAACGCCACGCAAGACGAAATTAAGAACGCCTACCGTAAGTTGGCGCGCAAACTGCACCCTGACGTGGCTGGCCCCGAACACGAGGAAGAATTCAAAGAAGTCAGTGCCGCCTACGACGTGTTGGGCAACCCGGATAAGCGCCAGCAATATGACCTGGGTGGTTCCGGGTTCGGCGCTGGCGGATTCAGCGGATTCAACGGGGCAAACGCCGCCGGATTTGGATTTGCCGACATCCTCAACGAATTCTTTAATGCCGCCTCATCGACCAGCGGTCCCACTCCGCGCGGCGGACGCGGCCAAGACATCCTGACCACGATTGACGTGGAACTGAAAGACGTCACGTTTGGCACCGAGCGGGAAATTAAGATTAACACCTTCGTGAAATGCAAGACCTGCAAAGGCAGCTGCTGCGCGGTGGGGACCCGCCCGAAAACCTGTTCTACCTGTGGCGGGACCGGTTCCGTGCAACGCATGGCGCGGTCTTTCCTGGGCCAGGTCATGACGACCGCCCCATGCGGGAACTGTAAGGGCCACGGCACCATCATCGAACGTCCTTGTGCGGATTGCTCCGGGGAAGGCCGGGTGCGCGCCACCCGCAACATCAAGGTAGAGATCCCCACCGGGGTGGAAAACGGGACGCGAATTCGCCTGTCCGGCGAGGGTGAGGCTGGACCTGCCGGAGGCGCGGCAGGTGACTTGTACGTCGAGATTCACGAGCTGCCCCACGAAGTCCTGCAGCGGCGCGGCGACGACCTGCACACGTCCTTGCGAATTCCCATGACCGCGGCGGCGCTGGGGATGGAGTTTTCCCTGGAAACCCTCGACGGAACTAAGAAAATCAATGTCGAAGCCGGATCCCAGCCCGAGTCAGTCATCATTATGAAGGGCCTAGGGGTCGGTCGACTGCACCGCCAGGGACGCGGCGACCTGTATGTTCACCTGAATATTGAGGTTCCCACCGGCTTGGATCGCCGTCAGCGCGAGTTGCTCAGCGAACTGGCGCGACTGCGTGGCGAGGAGTCCCCGGCTCCCACCGACAGTTCCTCTGGCAATACTGGCGGGGCGCACCGTAAGGGTCGGCAATGACCCGGCAAGCGTTTTGGTTTTCCGGTGAAACAGCGGGGGAAACGGGCGGGTCTCTAGCTGCGAACTTTACGGGTTTGGACGGCTATCGCGAGGGCGAAGAAGTGTCCATAGTCGGTGCGGAGGCTCATCATGCCACGGTCAAGCGGCTGCGGTTGGGTGAGGTTGTTGATGTGGTCGACGGGTTGGGTCGGCGCGCCGGAGCGGAAGTGATGGCAGCGGGTAACTCGGGGTTGCGGTTGCGACTCATTGAGGACGTGGTGTCGGACCCGGAACCGACCTTGCGCATCACCTTGATTCAGGCGTTAGCCAAAGAAAAACGCGATATGCAGGCGCTGGAATCCGCGGCTGAAATGGGGGTGTGGCGGGTTATCCCCTGGGGGGCTACGCGCTCGGTTTCACGTTGGGATACCGTGCCCAAGCGTGCCAAAGGTCGGGAAAAATGGCGCAACCTGGTGGTTTCCGCGATGAAACAGTCGCGTCAGGCCCGGCTGGCGGAAGTGTCAGAGTATCTGGAAAGCGGCGTGGATATTTCCTCGGGACAGCACGGGTCAGAAGCGCGGTGGGCCCGGCCGGTCGTGAAAACGGTTTTCTCTGAGGTAGAGGCGCTGGTGAAGGGTGGGGCGGTAGTTTTCGTCCTGCACGAGGTCGCCGAGGAACACTTGGCGGATATGCTGGTTCCCCTGGCGCAGCCGGGGCATACCCCGGAGGATATCGTGGTCATTGTGGGACCGGAGGGCGGTATCACGGTTCCCGAGCTGGCGGCTTTCGTAGAGGCCGGGGCGCGTCCAGCGCTGCTGGGACCGACTGTGTTGCGCTGTTCCTCCGCTGGTCCCGCCGCCCTGGCTGTCATTCAATCCCGACTGGGCTCTTGGCGGGGAACGCCCGTGGAGAGTAGGTGACCATGGCTCAGAAACGAGTCGCTGTTGAGGTTCCTGACGAAATCCCGATGATTCAAGTCCTCGGGGTGAACGACGCCAACCTGCACAACTGGGAGAACGACTTCCCCACCCTCAACTTTTGGGTGGCTGGGAACCAGATTTTCATTCAAGGCCCTGACGCCGACCTGGAGCCTGCCACGCGGGCGGTGCGGGCCCTGTTCACGAAGCCGCACATCGAAAAACAAAATATACCGGATTATGGTTTACAAATGAACCGGCGCGCCCCCAGCCCGCGCGCGCTGTCGGAGCCGCCCACCCGGGCTGCTGACTCCCGGTATCGGGCCGTGTTCGTCAGCCGTGAAAAAGTCATTCGTCCCCAAACGGAGGGCCAAGCCCGGTACGTGAACGACATCAACTCTCACACCATCACTTTTGGCATCGGACCGGCCGGAACCGGAAAAACCTACCTCGCGATGGCTCGTGCCGTGAAAGCGCTGCTGGAAGGGGAAGTGACCCGACTCATCCTGACCCGTCCGGCCGTCGAGGCGGGGGAAACCCTGGGGTTTCTGCCCGGCACTTTGACCGACAAAATCGACCCTTACCTGCGGCCTCTCTATGACGCTCTGCGTGAAATGCTCGATACCGGCACCATTAGCCGCATGATGAGTGACGGCACCATCGAAGTCGCCGCCTTGGCGTATATGCGCGGACGTACCTTGAACGGCAGTTTCATCATTCTCGACGAGGCGCAAAACACCACGAGCGAACAGATGAAGATGTTCCTGACCCGCCTGGGCTTTGGCTCCAAGATGGTCGTGACCGGCGACATCACTCAGATAGACCTGCCGTCACGCCAGCCGTCCGGGCTGAAACAGGTCAGCGAAATCCTCAGCGATGTGCCCGACATCGCGTTTAGCTATTTGAGTGCAGCCGATGTGGTGCGTCACTCGCTGGTTGGGGAAATCATCAACGCTTATGACACCTACGAAAGCCAAACCGTATCGCGCAGCCCCCAGGGCTATGGAAGGGAATAACCATGAGTGTGGAAATCAATAACGAAACCGCGTGGGAACTGGAGATGAGCGAGTTCGTTGACCTGGTGTCCTATTGCCTGGAACAGCTCTATGTGTCTCCCGCCGCCGAGGTCAACATTATGTTTGTGGATATTAAAACCATGACTGACCTGCACGTAAAGTGGATGGATTTGCCCGGTCCCACCGATGTTTTGAGCTTCCCGATGGATGAGATGACGCCGGGACGCGAGGGGATGCCGAGCGAAGCCGGGGTGTTGGGGGATATCGTGCTGTGCCCGGACGTTGCCGCCGAACAGGCACGCGACGCTGGCCATGCCCCCATTGAAGAAATGCTGCTGCTGACGGTACACGGATTGTTGCACCTGCTGGGATTCGATCACGCCGAGCCAGAAGAAGAAAAAGCCATGTTTACCCTGCAGCGCAAACTGCTGTTGAACTTCCTGGCGAATCGGTAGGGGCTAGGATGCAGTTCTCCGAAGTGGCCGGTGCAGTCCTGACTCTCATCGCGACAGTGTCTTTCGGGCTGGCGGTTCCGCTGAGCCTGGGGGAGGGCGCCGTGTCGCGGCTGAGTGTCGCCTCGGCGGAAGATTTGGCGGAAGAAGGTGCGAAACATGCTCGGAAGATCTCGCAGCTAGCCGAAAATCGCCGACTGGTGCTCGCCAGCTTGCGCGCTTGCCGTACTTTCGTGACGACCGCGGCAGTGGGGTGCGGGGCATTGCTGGCGTCCCGGCTGCCTCTCAGCTGGTGGCTGGTGGCGATGCTGGTCGTCGCTGTAGGGGCGTTATTGCTGGTGGTTCTGACTTTGCCGTGGAATCGGTTGGGGCGGCGCTATCCGAATACGACAGTGCGCTATCTGGCGCCGTTCCTGGTGGCGGCGTGGAATGCGGGTAAGCCTTTCGGGCTGCTGCTGCGCACCGCGCGGGGCCCGTCCAGTCAGACTGACCAGGAAGCTCGTGATGAGGTTGCCGAGGACCTGCGCGAAATGGTCGATCAGATGGGGGAGCCTGACACCATCGAGGACGCCGACAGAGAGATGATTTGGTCCGTTTTCGAAATGGGACGCACCCTGGTGCGCGAAGTCATGGTGCCGCGCGTGGACATGGTCACAATCGAGTCCGAAAAGACTCTGGACAAGGCGTTGACTTTATTCGTCCGTTCCAGCTACTCCCGCGTGCCCGTCATCGGCGATGATACCGATGACATCCGCGGAATCTTATACCTAAAAGATGTATTACGTCGTGTCAACTCGGATCCTGCGTCGCGGCAGATGACCGCGGAGCAGGCCATGCGCGAAGCCAAGTTCATTCCGGAAACAAACCTGGTCGACGACACTTTGCGCGACATGCAGCAAAACAGCTACCACATGGCGGTGCTGGTGGACGAGTACGGCCTCATTGCCGGGCTGGTCACCCTGGAGGATCTGGTCGAGGAGGTCATCGGGGAAGTCTCTGATGAACATGACCACGCCGAGAAGGAACCTGAGCCGCAGCCCGATGGGAGCTGGATCGTCCCGGCGCGGTTTCCGCTGGTCGACCTCAACGATTTGCTGGACACCGAGATCGACGACGAGGACGTGGACACCGTGGGCGGCCTGCTGACGAAAGCTGTCGGAGTGGTGCCGCTGGTGGGGGCGTTTGCATCGGTGGACGGGCTGGAGCTGCGGGCGGTAGAGGCAGAAGGGCGGCGCCGCCAGGTTTCCGCCATCTCGGTAAGGGTGGTCCCTCCGATGCTCGATGAAGATTAGCGGTCGCGGACAGAACACTCGAAACACAGTAGGATTTGCACAATGGATAACGTGAATTTTCCGGATTTGGATGCGTTGGATGCCGCGGGCGACGACGGGTCGCCAGACTTGGCGGCGGGGTCGGCGGGGCTGTTCACCCGCGATTGGCCCGAGGACTTTCGTGCCGGGTTCGCCGCTGTTATTGGACGGCCCAATGTAGGCAAGTCCACCTTGATCAACGCGATGGTGGGGCGCAAGATTGCCATTACTTCGGCTCGTCCCGAGACGACGCGCCGGGTCGTGCGCGGGATTGTGCATCGCCCTGATTTTCAGCTCATTTTGGTAGACACTCCCGGCATTCACCGGCCACGCACCCTGCTGGGGCAGCGGCTGAACGACATGGTGGAGGATGCTTTTTCAGAAGTCGACGTGGCGGTCTTTTGCGTTCCTGCCGATCAACCCATCGGGCCAGGCGACCGGCGCATTGTGGACACCCAAGTGAAAACCGCGCACTTCCCAGCTATTGCGGTCGTCACCAAAACTGACGTGGCCACCCGCGAACAGGTCGCGGAGCAACTCTTGGCTGTTTCGCAGCTGCACGACTTTGCGGAAATCGTGCCGATTTCAGCTCGGCAAGGCACGCAGGTGCAAACGCTGATTGACCTGCTGGGCCAGCGCCTGCCACTGTCGCCGCCGCTGTACCCGCGCGACCAGGTCACCGACGAGGACGACACGGCCATGATTTCCGAGCTGATTCGGGAAGCCGCCCTGGAAAGCCTCAGCCAAGAACTGCCCCACTCCCTCGCGGTGCAGGTGGAAGAGATTATCAAGCAGCCAGGACGCTCCGGTGACGGGGAAATCTGGAAGATTCACGTCAACTTGTTTGTGGAACGCGACAGTCAAAAAGCCATCGTCATCGGGCGCAAGGGCAGCCGGCTCAAAGAAATCGGTACTCAGGCCCGCCCCGAGATTGAAGCCCTAGTGGGGCATCATGTTTTCTTGGATTTACACGTGCGCACCGCCAAAGAATGGCAGCGCAATCCAAAAATGCTGAATCGTCTGGGTTTCTGAGGCGAAAGCACCGGCCCACGCGAGGACTCGCGGGTGTCGGCGCTAATGATATGCCCGAGGCAGTCAAAACCATTTCGATACTTAATATCTGTATATTTTCTGTTCGCAGCGGCGAACCAGCAAATCCGTGTCGTCCCGTTTTCGTCGAACGTGCGGCGGATTATTACAATAGCTTTTGAGTATTAATAAAACTCTTAAAGGAGACAAACATGACACGCATACTCAATAGTGCAACGTCTACCACCGGGCGGAATATGGCGGGAGCTCGCTCTTTGTGGCGCGCCACCGGCATGAACGATGACGATTTTGGCAAGCCGATTGTAGCTATTGCGAACTCCTTTACTGAGTTTGTGCCCGGTCATATTCACCTGCGGGAGGTCGCGAAGGTTGTGTCCGACGCGGTGCGTGAAGCCGGGGGGGTGCCCCGCGAATTCAACACGATTGCTATCGACGACGGGATTGCGATGGGTCATGGTGGAATGCTCTATTCTCTGCCCAGCCGCGAAATCATCACCGACTCGGTGGAATACATGGTGCGCGCCCACACCGCTGACGCCCTAGTGTGCATCTCTAACTGCGACAAAATCACGCCCGGAATGCTCAACGCCGCGCTGAAACTCAACATTCCCACCGTGTTTGTCTCGGGCGGTCCGATGGAGGCCGGCAAAGGTATACCCGCCGCTGACATTGTCGGACCGTCAAAAGGCGGGCGGGGCAACCTCATAACCGTCATGAACGCCACTGCCAACGACGACATCGACGACGCGGAACTGCAGCGAGTCGAGGAACTCTCTTGTCCGACCTGCGGATCTTGTTCGGGAATGTTTACCGCGAACTCGATGAACTGCCTGACCGAAGCGCTGGGCTTGGCGTTGCCGGGCAACGGCTCCACCCTGGCGACCCACGTGGCGCGGCGCGGACTCTTTGAACGCGCCGGCCAGCTGGTGGTGGCACTGGCAAAGCGTTACTACGATGATGAGGACGACTCCGTGTTGCCCCGCGCCATCGCGACCCGGGAGGCTTTCGCCAACGCGATGAGCCTAGATATGGCGATGGGTGGCTCCTCGAACACGGTGCTGCACCTGCTGGCGGCCGCCCAAGCCGCTGAACTCGACTTTACGCTCGACGACATCGCCCAGATTGGACGCACCGTGCCGACTTTGGCGAAAGTTGCCCCCAACCATAACGACTATCACATGGAGGATGTCCACCGGGCCGGGGGAGTGCCGGCGCTGCTGGGCGAACTCGACCGTGCCGGACTGTTGAACCGAAACGTGCACTCCGTGTGCTACCCCGACCTTGCCACCTGGCTGGCGGACTGGGACGTGCGCGGCGGCACGCCAAGCCCAGAGGCTCTCGACCTGTTCCACGCCGCTCCCGGCAACCAGCGCACCATTCACGCCTTTTCCGCTACTGCGCGCTTTGACACGCTGGACACGGACGCGGCGGCGGGCTGTATCCGTGACGTGGCCCACGCCTACGTGGCGAAGGGCGGGCTGACCGTGCTGCGCGGAAACCTCGCTCCTGACGGCGCTATCGTGAAAGCGGCCGGCATCGACCCTGAACTGTTCCACTTCGAAGGCCGCGCTATCGTGATGGAGTCCCAGGAAGAAGCCGTAGAAAAAATCCTCGACAAGACCGTGCAGGCCGGGGACGTGGTCGTGATCCGCTACGAAGGCCCCGCGGGCGGACCGGGGATGCAAGAGATGCTCTATCCCACATCTTTCCTGAAAGGCAGGGGTTTGGGCAAAACCTGCGCGCTCATCACCGACGGACGATTTTCCGGCGGTACTTCCGGGATTTCTATCGGTCACATTTCCCCCGAAGCGGCCGCGGGCGGGCTGATTGGCCTGATTGAGAACGGGGACAAAATCATCATCGACGTAAATCGCGAGGAACTGACCCTGGATGTGCCGGATGACGAAATCGCGCGACGCCGCCAGGCGATGGAGGCGAGCCCGCACCCGTGGCAGCCACACCGCAACCGCGAAGTCTCTGACGCCCTCAAGCTCTACGGCGCCACCGCCCTGTCAGCCGACAAAGGGGCAGCTCGTGACGTGAAAGGACTGCTGAAAAAACTTGGGCTCTGAACGCAGTTTCGAACTGAAAATCTAGCCTAGGGCGGCGATAAGCTGGTTTAATACGCTGATGCCGCCGTCAAAAGACCCGGCTTGAGCCGCGATAGCTAGAGGTACCCGTTTGCCTTCACTGTCTTGGTACCAGCCCATTTGACGCACCAGGTAGCCTCCGTTTACCCCCGGTCCCCAACCGCCCTTGAAAGTGGCACCGGGAAGCCTTCCCATTCCCCAGCGTTGGTCACTGCTAACTTGCCCCATATTGGACACCACCGGACTCGAACCGTCCAAACAGGGCAGTTTCATCATGAACCCCACCTGGGACGCGGTGGTCCAGGGAGTTTGCCCGAAAATCGTGAACCCGGAACGCAGCCGAGCGGAAGGGACTGTAGTCGAGTTGTCCCCGGTCTGACGTAAAACTTGAGTGACGGCCTGAGCCCGAGCGGCATTGCTTTCGCCCAGGGAATGCCACAGCGTCTCGGCAGCACCGTTATCTGATTGGCGCAAAGCCGCCGACATCGAGCCGGCCAGGGCTCCCGCCTTCCCGGCTTGAGAAACCGCCACAGAAACCGGAACTTTTGAGGTCGACCACGCCCCCCAGGCTTGCCCAGAACCGGCGGTTTCAATCTTTCTAGCGTCCGGGTCAAACCAAGACACGGAGATGGTAGCTCCCGTATCTCGGCCGATTTTTTCAAACGTTGTTCGCAAATCCTTGCTTCTGAGCTGCCCATCCGTGGGGGACGTCAGCTCCACGCCATCACAAGCGCGGGGTGGCGAAGCTGGCTGGGGCCGGGTGACGGGGGATTTGCTGGGATTCGCCCCCGTAGGCGAACCGGACGCAGAACTGCGCGGAGTTTTTTTCTGAGAACTAGCGTCTGACTTGGCAGAATCCCCTGGCCGCTGAGAGGTGAGAGCCGGACTGGGCGAGTTCTGAGGTTGGTGAGATAACTGGCCGACCGCCACGAACACTGCCCCCACCGCCAAACCCCCGGCCAGCAGGGTTACCACCAGAGTTACCAAGACACGCCGCACACGGCGCCGCTTCTCGCCGGCGGCGTCGTAATAGGGATTATCGTGTTTCGGGGGATACGGCATCAGGCTGGCAAAATTCTAGATGCGCGGAATGGTCAGATGAACACCCTCAAAGTCCGAGGAAGCCGAGGTCACCGGGACTTCGCGCCCATCCGAGAGACGCACGAAGACCTGATCGTCCGCCCCGAGGGGTCGCGACGTGGCTACTGTCACCAGGTAACCCGTGGTAATCGACTTCCGGCGTTGCTGGGCTTCGAGTTTCGCAATCGAAGCTGGTTTGGCCCGCGGACCGCCCTCGTCAAGGGCGCCGTACACGGACGTGAAAGTATCCAAATTCGACCGATAACCAGCCAAGAAGTGCGGAATGAAACGTCCGTCCGGATCAACCTCAGCCAAAGGCTCTTCGCCTTGCAGCATGGGCCGAGGGTTGGAATCCTCCGGGAAAATCGGGGCCGGCTGAGCTTTCGCGGATTCATTATCCCCAGATTGGGTATCGACCATCGGGATATCCGGCGCCGCCTCAGGCACCGACGCAGCATTCTGCGCCGCCAGTTCCTCCAGCCGTGACGCCGAAAGATGCTCCGTGGCGGTTTCTGTCGGCGCTGTCTCTGTCGGGGTCGGCTCGTTCGGCACGCTCGCGGCGGGAATTTCGGTTGACGGGACTGTGGCGCTACTGCGGGTAGGTGTCATCAGCACCTCCGGCACGTCGGCCAGTTTTGGCTCCGGTTGTGCCTGGGGAGTGGCCTGTTCATGCTCGAGTTTCTCGCGAATTTGTCCCAAATCCATCCCCACTCCGGGGGTCGGCAGCGGGGGAGCCACCACATCGGTCAGCGGGGTTTTCGGAGGCTCACCCGGCATGCCGTAATCCGGAGGAGTCGCGCCTAAATCGTTGACCGGGGTGGGGGACGTCCCTAACTGGCTCATTTCTGCCGTTTCTAGCTTTGGACTCGGGAAAGTCGAAAGGCTAGGTTCGGCGGGTTGGGCAGGGGTGGCTGGAGCCTCGCTGAACGGCTCCGGCTGTTCCATCGCGGGTTCTGCCGGCGTTTCCGTACCAGGAGCTGGATAGGTTACGGGTTCATTGGTCGAGAAGTCCGGTGCGGCGGGCTGCTCAGGGGTTAGCGGTGTCGAGGCGCCGCCCCATCCGTTAGGCGTCAAGCCCTCTGGCTGATAGGGGTTCGGTACCTGCCAGGAACCAGCGGGAGCACCGGGTTGCCCCGGCATCCCATACGGTAGCGGGGAAGCCGCAGGTGATTCCGGTGCCGCATAAGGGGGTGGCGTCAAGTCGGCGTAGGGCTGGGCTGTCGACTCGGGGAAAGACTCCGGGGAATAGTAACCGGCAGACTCCGCGGGAGCGGGGGACGCCGGGGTTTCTTCCGGAGTGGCGGGAGCGTAAAAATCTGCCTGTAAAGCCGCGGAATCAGCCTGCGTATCGGTCAAATCTGCCGGCAAGGGGGAGGAATCGTCCAAGGTGATTTCTTCTGGATAATCATCGTCCAAGGATTCTTCCAGTTCATAGGATTTTTCCTGGTCATCATCAAAACTAGAATCATAATCCGGCGGCGTTTCCGCGGGGGGCGCCTCATATCCTCCCGGGTATCCTGCCTGGTCATAGCCCTGAGCATACTCTGACGTGGTTTCGTTCGGAGTTGGGGCTCCCAAGGGCGCGGCGGGAGTGACCGGTATCACCATCGTGGTGTCGTCCGGGATATAGGCCTGGTTTTCTCCCTCAGCCTGCGGCGTATAGCCGTAGCCCTCCGGGGTCGCCATACCGTAGGGCGAGCCGTACTCGGTCTGGGGAGGATAACCCGGATATTGCCCGGCATTGTCTTGATAATCCGCGGGGTTTGTGGTCATCGGCTGACCATAAGCGTCATAACCGTAGGACTGATAAGGGTCGTAGCCAGTTTCAGGATAGGGTTGAGCAGCTGTCGCGTCTGTATCTGCCGGCTGCTGGGCAGTTTCCGGATATTGCGGAACTTCGCCCCATTCGTCGCCAGCCTCCGGGATAGCGTCGGCCGGGGCAGTTTCGGCGCTGGACACGATAGCCGGTTCTGCCACAGCCTCGGGGCCGGTGAGGGCCTCGCTGGCAAAATCCTGCTCGGCACCGCCCTCGACCGGGGACGTATCCGCCTCCATTGCCGGTGTTTCGGGGGCAGCCGACACCGGCGAGTTGAGCGGAGGAAAACTGGGGGAGCCGACGGCACCCGTCCCGCCAAAATCACCGTTTTCAGACGAGCCAGCCCCGTAATCAGTGAACACCGCTTGTTCGAAAGAAACCGGCTGAACTGCGGGAATCGACCCGGTGGGAGTGCCCAGAACGGAAGAACGCACCCCGGAATCCTCGTCTGTCGCAGGTTCAGTCGCGGCAAGAACAGACGGTGCGGAATCAGCGGTATCTGGCGCGTTTTCCACAGCCGGAGCCTCGGGCGAAAGTTCAATCGGGGTTACGGTTTCCTCGCCAGCTGGCATACCGTCGCTGGGCAGCTCACCAGAGGCGGCGGCTTGTTCGGCGGCCTCGGCTTCCAGCGCTGCCCCGTCCACCTGTAATACCTGGTAGCGCTGGTCTGAAGGGGGGATGCCGTACAGCTTTTCGTATGCCTCCAAAGTGGCGGCTACCTGATCCAAGTAGTCGTCCACGGCGTCTTGGTCGTAGCCTACGCGCATTCGGGTGTAATCAAAGTCGACCTCGCGCACATCCCGGCCGCGGACAGTGATGTAAGCCAAATCCACCTCGGCTTCGGGCGAAGCATTCAAGGCTTCGTAATAGGAAAGCACCCGCACAACCTCATCGAGATAGTCGTCAATCTGATTCTGGTCGTACCCATCGCGGAACTTTGTCGCAGGGAACTGAGCCGAAAAGATATCTTCACTGGTCAGCAGCTGCGGGGCATCCTCGCTCATGTGCCGGTCCTTTCCATTCTGCAGCTTCAGCAGCGCAGCTTGCCGCTCTGGGACAGAGTCTGGCTTTGCGCATACATACTTCAATAGAGAATTTTACCTGGAAATGTGGGAAATCGTTGGCGATTAGGGAGTTTGGGGACGAATTGGACAGTTTTACGACACGCCAAAAGATTCTCGGTAGGATATAAATGTTCTTGGCTGTGCCCAGGCGGGCCAGATTCGACACGAGAGGAAAATCTATGCGCGTACACATCGGTACCGACCACGCCGGATTCGAGTTAAAACAGCACTTGGTTACGTGGCTGCGGGAGCGCGGCTATGAAGTTGTCGACCACGGACCTGCCGCCTATGACCCTAATGACGACTACCCGGGCTTCTGCATTGCCTGTGCCCAGGGCGTGATGGAGGACGCGGGTTCTTTGGGAATCGTGCTGGGCGGCTCGGGCAACGGCGAGCAAATCGCCGCTAACAAGGTCAAAGGTATTCGCGCGGCGTTGGTGTGGAACGAAGAAATCGCGAGCCTCGCTCGTCTGCATAACAATGCCAACGTGATTTCCATAGGCGCTCGCCAGCACTCCGTTGAGGAATGTGAACGTTTTGTGGAAGTGTTCCTAACCACGGACTTTTCCGGCGAAGAGCGCCACTCCCGGCGCATCGGTCAGCTTAGCGATTACGAAAACCAGCGCTAATTTAGGAGCTAGTTCTGCGTTTCCCCCCGAGTCCGGCCCTTTTCTAGGGCAGGTTCGGCGCTTGCGGCGCTATCAACGCGTTCAGAGCCGTTCCCACAGCCCCAGGGGTAGCCAAATCGGGTGAAACGCCTCGTTGGATGCTTCGGGATCCAACAGCACGTAAAAACCAAAGTCCAGGTCGCCCTCTCCGTCGACGATGGTCAGCTCTGCCAGCCAGAGATTTTCCGGAATAGTGTCGGGCGTGATGTTGGCACTGGCGGGCAGGTCAGCCTCGGTGGGTTGGGTGATGACGTGGAAATTGCGCTGGTGGCGTGCTTCCCCGACCGTTTCCATGAAGTCGTGGGCATCCCAGTAGGCTCCCAACTGCCGATCCCAGCCCGCCTCGGTAATCGGGGGGATTTCCGCCAGCAGTCGGGACACTCCGCCCTGGTCAGAGCGCAGTTTCGTTTCCATTGCGGTAAGCCGCTCGAACTCGTCTCCGCCCAGCATATCGAGCCAGCGGAACAGCTCCCGGTGCAGTTCGGTGCCGAGTTTGGCGGGGTTGAGGCGGTAGTCAAAAGTTCCGTCCGGGCGCTCGCCAAAAGCCAGCTCGGTTTCGTCCTGCCCGCCAGCTGAAGTGGTGCCATCCAGATTTGCTGTTTTGCGCAGTTCCGGGTTTTCCAGGAATTTCCATTCATCCAACAGGGACGAGTCAACTTTGTCGATGGTGTCGTTGAGCCAATCCAGCACTTCGATAAAACGTTCAGTTTTCAACGGTTCGGGCACAATCTGGGTCAGCGCGCGCCACGCATCGGACAGGTAGCGCAGCAAGACCCCTTCGGAAAACTCGATTTTCAAGCTGGCTTCAAAAGCCTGGAAAGTCTGTCCCGTTTCCACCATCTCGCGAATGACGGATTTCGGGGAAATGAAGTATCCGCGCGCCCACGGGTTCGCCTTGACGTAGGTCTCAAAGGCGGCTTCCAGCTCCTGGCTCAAAGGCTTAGGGTAAGTCGTCCGCTCCAAGGCACTTTGCCGTTCGTCATAATCCGCCCCACTCGCTTTCAGTTCCGCAAAGACCCGGTCTTTGGCGGCGCGTTCCTGGGCACGCAAGATGGCATTGGGATCGTCTAAAACGGACTCCACCACGGAAATAACATCGAGAGTGTCCCCGAACGCGCCCCCGGCAGCGGGCGCATCCGCGCTGGGAGAGCCCGCGTGATCCGTAAACGCCTGCAAATAATCCAAGGCAAACGGTGCCAAGTCCTGATTCAGGGCGAACGTCTCGGGCAGGTCCGCCGTCAAAGTCCAGTTCCCGTGCTGCGGCCCGCCCGCCCCGGTGCCAGCATCGGTGCTGTCACCATGCGCGGGGTGCCTGCCGGAAATGACCCCGGAATCCTCTAGGGATTCCAAGATGTGTTGCAGGGTGTCAGCAAAGGGATTGCGATCCTTCGCCGGTCCGGCGCTGCGCAGCACGTTGTGGTTGCGGTACACCAAAGTGTTGAGGTTTTCGGCCTGGTCGCCGGGCCTTTGCAAGGTGTTCAGCACCATCGCGTGCGTGATTTTCCACCGCGGCACCATCGCTTCGGGTTGCGATTCCGTTAGGCGGTTGAACGTCCCTTCCGTCCAGGACGTGCGGCCTTCCGGAGCTTTCTTTTTCTTGATTTTCTCAAGTTTTTTCGCGTCCCCGTCCGCCCGAGCTAGCGCGATAGCGTTGTCGATTTCCCACTCCGGGGCTTGTGCCACCACGTACCCCACGGTGTCAAACCCGGCGCGACCCGCTCGCCCGGCAATCTGGTGGAACTCACGAGAATTCAGGTGACGCTCCTTGTTCCCATCGAACTTCACCAGGGAGGTCATGACGACGGTACGGATGGGGACGTTGATGCCGACCCCGAGGGTGTCGGTTCCGGAAATGACCCGCAAAAGGCCGGCTTGAGCGAGTTTTTCGACCAGCCTACGGTAGCGGGGCAGCATTCCCGCGTGGTGAATCCCGATGCCTTTCAGCAGCAATGGTTTCAAGGTTTTTCCAAAAGAGGAATGGAACTGTACGGTGTTTATCTGGTCTTTGAGCTGGGCGGCGGTGTCGGGATCCAGACCCAGGCGCAAATCCAGGCTGGCGATTCGTTCGGCTTCTTCCACCGCGGCACGTTGGCTGGGATGCACCACGTAGGCCGGCAGCCGGTCCTGATTGGCCAGACCCTGCAGGATTTTTTCCAGTGGTTCAGCCGCGTAGGACATTTCCAGCGGCACGGGGCGTTTCGCGGATTCGAGGACCGCGACTTCGCGTCCGGTCACTTCTCGCAGGTTCTTTTCAAACCACGAGGTATCCCCCAACGTGGCACTCATCAGCACAAACCGAGTTTTCGTCAGCGTCAGCAGGGGAGCCTGCCACGCCCAGCCACGCTCGGGGTCAGCATAGTAGTGAAACTCGTCCATCACCACGGTATCGACGTTGAGGTCATCTCCCCAGCGCAGCGCCTGATTCGCAAGGATTTCCGCCGTGGCACAGATAATCGGCGCATCGGCGTTGACCGAACCGTCGCCCGTAACCATACCGACGTTAGCGGCGCCAAAAAGATCCACCAGGTCAAAGAACTTCTCGCTGACCAGCGCCTTCAACGGTGCGGTGTAATAGGAAACGCCGCCCCGGGCTAGTGACCACAAAATCGCGGCCACCCCAATCAGGGACTTGCCCGAACCGGTGGGAGTGGGCGCGATGAGGTGCTTATCCTCCAGAATCAGGCGCTCGGCAGCCTCCTGCTGGTGCGGATACAGCGGGCGGCCGGTAGATTCGGCCCATTCCTGTAACGCGAGCAGGACCTCGACAGGGTCCGTGAGCGCGCCGCGATCCTCCAGATCGTCCAGCAGCTGATTGAGGGCTTCCATCAGCGGCGCACCGGGTTGCTCAACTGGCCTAAGCCCTCGATTTCGCAGGTCACAGTACAGCCTTCGGTGAGCGGGCCGACCCCGGCGGGAGTGCCGGTGAGGATGACGTCACCGGGCAGCAGGGTCATGGCTTGGGAAATGTAGGTCACCAGTTCGCCCACCGGGTGCATCATGTTGGCGGTCGTGTCGTCTTGTCGCGCCTCGCCGTCCACTTCGCTGCGGATGCGCAGGTTTTGCACGTCAAGGTCAGGGTTCACGGTAATCCATGGTCCGAGCGGGCAAGCGGTGTCAAACCCTTTGGCGCGCGTCCACTGTTTATCGGCTTTCTGGGCATCGCGAGCGGAAACATCATTACCGATGGTGTAGCCGAACACGTAGTCTTTCCAGTTTTCGGGGTTAATGTCCTTCGCGACGTGCTTGATGACCACGCCGAGTTCGACTTCATGATCGACATGGTTGGACCACTTCGGCAGGACAATCGGCGCGCCGGGGCCAATGACCGAGGTATTGGGTTTGATGAACAGAATCGGGGCATCAGGCACCGCCGAGCCGAATTCACGAATGTGCTCCAGGTAGTTTTTTCCCACGCACACGACTTTCGAAGCGGGAATCACCGGGGCGACCAGGCGCACGTCCGCCAGCTGCAGGATTTGCCCGGTGGGGGTGATTTTATCGGGGCTGTAAAGGGGGTTTTCCGCCAAGACCGTAATCCGGTCTGTGTCGTCCTCCATCACACCAAAACCGTAGGTATCGTCGCCTTTATCAAAACGTATAACTCGCATGGGGTCAGTTTATCAACCGCGGAACTGCGCGTCCCATCCGGTGAGTGCACGGGATGTGGGGCCGCGAGGTTTGGCGGCGTTCGGGGGGGATGCCTCTCAGTCGCAGAAATGGGGTCCCGTTCTGTTTTTCTAAGCGGGCAAGCCGCTAAGAAAAACTACGAACACCCATATGCTCC
>NZ_CABTWO010000019.1 GCF_902488535.1 uncultured Mobiluncus sp. | reverse complement strand
GTTTGATTTCTTCACTGGGGGTAGCCCACCGTGGACGCTCAAACCCCTGGAATTTAGCAGACGATTTCATTGAGCCCTTCAGACCCGCCATCGATTATTCTGTTTATTTGCTGGTGTCTGAATGCGTTGACGAAGAGTGCGAAATTAGGAAAAGATTGGTTAACGCCGCAGGTGATGTTTTCACAGCCACTCGAAAGTCGATTCCAGCTGAGATGACCCTGCTCGCTCAACATTATGGGCAATTAATTGAGGGCGACATTGGGAAGTTCGGGGTTCCATCTTGGAAGCCGCCCAGTAGGTTGGGACTCTAATCAATGCCGGGAGAACCAGTGTGGTGCATGGTGATGTTCGACCTGCCAACCAAAACCAAGAAGCAGCGGCGTGCATATACAGGTTTCCGGCGCTATCTGCTAGATAATGGGTTCTCGCAGGTGCAGTTCAGCGTTTATTCCTGGTACTCTCCCGCTGGCCACTTAAGTGTCAGACTTTTGAAGGGTATAAAAGCCCATTTACCTCCAGGTGGAGAGGTCAGAATCTACCATCTAACAGATCATCAGTGGGCAACTGCGTTGAGATTTTCCAACGCTAGGGAGGTAAAACAAGAGGAAGCGCCCACGCAACTGATGCTTTTTTAGGGCGCTAAATCACGGTATTTCCTTGATATACCAGGGAAAAATGCCCTCTAGTAAGTATACCAAGGATTATGTGAACTGATTCCCAGCTGGGCTGTCGATTATGTAGACGTGTGCGTAAGTATACCAAGGATTATGTGAACTGATTCCCAGCGAACAGAATCTATGCTCAGTCCGGTTTCTAAGTATACCAAGGATTATGTGAACTGATTCCCAGCTTATCCGATCGTTCATGATGTTCACGATTAAGTATACCAAGGATTATGTGAACTGATTCCCAGCGGAAGGGAGACGCGCATGGGTCTGATTGTAAGTATACCAAGGATTATGTGAACTGATTCCCAGCGGGTCCCTGCGGGGATACCTGTCAGGGGTAAGTATACCAAGGATTATGTGAACTGATTCCCAGCCCAACGGGCAAGGCGAAAACCTCGCTATTAAGTATACCAAGGATTATGTGAACTGATTCCCAGCTGAAATGAGGCAACCCGTTTTTTTGAAATAAGTATACCAAGGATTATGTGAACTGATTCCCAGCCGCCTATTCCTTGCAGGTCTGTGAGCCATAAGTATACCAAGGATTATGTGAACTGATTCCCAGCGCGAAGTCCATCAAAAATACCCATACCATAAGTATACCAAGGATTATGTGAACTGATTCCCAGCCGAGCAATTGTTGTTCTCCTGGATTCGGCTAGTATATTGGGGATTATTTAAATCGATTATTATTTAAAGTACTGGGGTTAAAGTAAATAAATACTTATGAGATTATTCTAAATAGTACTTGGCAGTAGGGGAGGTCGCGCGTATGTCGAGTTGGTTTTGCGCGCTCATCCCACTGGGAGCCGTGGTATCGGCCTTCGGAAAGGGACAAAAGTTAGGGGAGTTCCACCATCTTGTGCAGGGAACGGGCCGCCTCCGTGATAGTGCCGGAGATGGAGGGGTAAATCGTGAAAGTATTGGCAAACTGATCGACCGTCAGGCGGTTCTTAACCGCGAGGGTCAGCGGAAAGATGAACTCCCCGGCGTATTGCAGGCAAATGACCGCTCCGGCGATAGTCCGGGTGCGCCGGCGGGCAAACAGTTTCACGAAGCCCTCGTCAATGCCGCGCATCCGGGCGCGAGCGTTACGGGCAATAGGCAGTGTCACGCTGACGCAATCGACCTCACCGGAATCAACTTGCTTCTGGGTCACTCCCACGGCCGCAATCTCGGGGTTGGTGAAAATATTGGAGGACACCTGATCCAGGTTCAGCGGCTCGACCGCATCGCCCAAAGCGTGCGCAATCGCAATCCGCCCTTGTGCAGAAGCCACCGAAGCCAGCAAGAACACGCCGGTGCAGTCCCCGGCGGCATAGATGCGGTTCGCAGTCGTGCGCGAGACCCGGTCAATCTTAACGAACCCGCGCTCGTCGAGCTCCACGCCGGCTTCCTCCAGCCCCATCTTGTCCGTGTTTGGAATCGCTCCGACCGCCATCAACACGTGAGAACCTTCCAGTTCCCTGCCATCGCTCAACGTGACGACTACTCCGTCACCGACCACGCGGGCAGCTTCGGCTCGTGAGTTGGCACAGATATTGACCCCGTTCTTGGCGAAGACTTCCTCGATGAGCCGCGCCGCATCCGGGTCATCATTGGGCAGCACGTGCTCACGTGAACTCACCAAGGTGACTTTCACGCCCACCGAGTTAAACGCCGAGGCAAACTCGGCACCGGTAACGCCCGAACCGACCACGATGAGGTGCGACGGAACGGTCTTAAGAGAATAAATCTGTTTCCAAGTCAGGATGCGTTTGCCGTCCGGCATGGCTTTGGGAAGTTTACGTGGGCGCGCCCCGGTAGAAACAATGACCGCGTCGGCTTCGAAGCTACGTTCGCCCACCGTTACGATTCGCCGTCCATTCTCGGCGGTTTCCGGCAAGATAGAGCCGCGTCCGCGAATCAGCTCCACCCCGGATTCGCTCAGGCGATGAGTAATTTCGGCACTTTGCGCACCCGCCATGCGTCCCACCCGGTCAAAAATGCCCAGCACGTCAGCTGTGTAGGAACTTCCTTCCTCTACAATGTTGAGCTGTCCGGCACGTCTGATGTTATCCATCCACACCGAGGAGGCAATCAATGTTTTCGAAGGGATCACATCGGTGAGAACCGCGGAACCGCCGGGACCCTGCTCCTCAATGAGAATCGTGCGAGCCCCGTGAACACGAGCCTGAGCTGCTGCTTCGTAGCCGCCAGGGCCGCCGCCAATGATAACTACTGTTTGATCTTTACTGGACATGGTTTCATTGTCTCAAAAATCAAATGCTTGCGTGGCGCCAAACCGCGCAAACCTGTTTGACGGGGTGGTAATCCAGACAAGCGCTAGGGTACGAGTTTTTAGGTATTTTGAGTGTTTATTGTCGCGGTATGTGCGTGTGCGAGATGAAATCGGTCGTTCGTGCAACTTGTCTCTAATCCGGGTGCTAGAAAGTCTGGGTGCGCAACCCGCTGTTTTCACGGCGGCTTGCGCACCCTCCCTCGTTTTGTCACTAGGTCCGGGTGCTTGCAACCCGCTGCGCGGCTTGCGCACCCCTTAGCCGAAGCGGCAAATGCCTGGCGGCTTTTTCGTGGCGGGCTTTGCCCGCCGCGCGCCTCTCTCAACAAGCCGCTTACGTAAGCAAGCTTACGACGCGCTTGTCGAGAGAGGCTCCGCCTGCTGCGCAGGCACGAAAAAGCCGGTCAAGGCGCATGCCTTGACCGGCGTCTGGGTGGCTGACGAGATTCGAACTCGCGACATCCTGAACCACAATCAGGTGCTCTACCACTGAACTACAGCCACCATCGCTTGCGAAAAGCAACCCCACTATCCTACCGGATTTTGGTGCCTAGGCGAAACTCGTGGCCCGCCCGCTGAGGAACCCGCCATTGCCGATAACCTCACCGAACGCGCTTGTGCACAAACACCATGGGTTTACTTGAAAGGCGAAGTCTGCACAATCCGGGCGGCTGCGGCCTGCAGTTCCTCCGTGCTGGGGCCCTCACCAGCCGGCATCAACACCGCACGGTAATAGCGCAGCTCGTTGAGGGAATCGATGATGTCTCCCAAAGCCCGATGATTGCCGGTTTTTTCCGGAGCCAACCCGTAAACCTTCGGATACCAGCGCATCGCCAGCTCTTTCAAGGTAGACACGTCAATAATTCGGTAGTGCAGCCAGTTGATGAGTTCCGGCATCTGTTTGGCCAGGAACGCTTTATCAGAATGCACCGAGTTGCCCGCCAGCTGGGCTTTTCCAGGTTCGGGGACGAGGCGTTTCACGTACTCCAAGACCTGACGGCCGGCTTCCTCCACGCTCAAACCGCTGTCGAGT
Organism: uncultured Mobiluncus sp.; assembly: GCF_902488535.1. Lineage (GTDB taxonomy): Bacteria > Actinomycetota > Actinomycetes > Actinomycetales > Actinomycetaceae > Mobiluncus. The sequence goes on along the minus strand of NZ_CABTWO010000019.1, from coordinate 34,303 downwards.
TCGGCCAGCAGCCCCGACTTGGTGTGCATTTCACGCACGAATTCCCCCATGTGATTCATCGCGGCGGCACTGGGTTTTATCAGCAAATCAATACCGGAATCCAGCGGGTTCAGTTCGGCGTCGGTGACAATCACGGCGACCTCAATCAGCTCATCAACGCTCAAATCGAGCCCGGTCATCTCGCAGTCAATCCACACCATAGGGTCGGTTTTTTTGTTTCCCATTCTGTAATAATCTCCCATTCAGTAGTCGTATCCGGCGGCGAATTTTTCACTCACCGGCTCAGGGCTCAGTTGCTTTCGTCAGATAAAAATCGCTGCAAAATCGCGTCCAGATCCACCATCGAAACCGCTTTCGCCATGGCTCCGCGCAGGGGTGCGGACGAACCCAAGGCGCTCAAATGCAAGGTGGCATCGGCGGCGCAATCGGGCAGGGCGATTTCGTTAATGGTCTCACGAACCTGGTTTAGGAAAGCTTCGCCCGCGTAAGACAGTTCGCCACCGATAACAATCATCTTTGGGTTTAAGATGTTGCACACTTGCGCCAGGACGTAACCGATAGCGCGGGCGGCCTCGTGAATGCGCCGAGTGGCGCGCACGTCGCCTTCCTCAATGAGGCGATACAGGTCACTCAAGGTATGCACCGGCATCCCCAAGCTGCGCAGTGAAGCCATAATCGCGCTGACCGAGGCCGTCATCTCCAGACATCCGCTGCCTCCGCACTTGCACAACTCATGGTGGTTCGGAATTGGGAGGTGCCCAATTTCGCCTGAAATCCCGCCGGTTCCGTACAGGATTTTGCCATCTGCCATAATGCCCGCGCCGATGCCGGAAGAGGCTTCGATATAGACGAAATCGTCGACGTCCTTTGCCGCTCCCCACATATGCTCAGCCAAAGCGCCGGCATTCGCATCGTTTTCAGTCAGAATCGGGAAGGGGGAAACCTCTTGGGCGATATCCTCCAGGTTGATTCCGTTCAGTCCCGGAATCATGGCGGTGTAGTTGGACAAACGGCCATCCGAACGCACCGCGTCGGCAACGACGATGCAGCCAGCCACAATCTGCGCGTTTTTCAGCCCCTTGGCGGCCATCATCGAGTCAAACAGGTCAACCGCCATTTCCTTGTTAACGTTGGCGGTAGACTCCGCTGGCAGCGGTATAACTCGCGTATCCACAATCTCGTGATCCAGAGTAACAATCCCGACACGTACCTGTTCACGTTCCAAAGACACGCCCATGGCGTAACCAATGTCGGGGGCGAACGCAATGGTGTTGCCGCGCCGGCCTGACGCGGCTTCCGCCAGACGTAAGATTTCGGCTTCGGTCAGTTCGCGAACGATGTTGGACACGGTTGCGGGAGCCAGCCCGGTGCGGCGGCTAATCTCGGCCTGAGAAATCCCACCGGCGTCGATAATGGCAGCTAAAACACGTTTTTGGTTCGCTACGCGCAGGGATGAGGGGGAGCCGGGGCCTACAAGGTTTTCCATAGTCACGAACCCCATTTTAGTAACTTTTTTCCTATAAAAGGTCAGCCTGCTCCGGCAAATGTCGCCATTGGTCTCGTTTGCGTGTGCCCTAGCGCCCTCGGTGGGACTCGAACCCACAACCTACGGATTAGAAGGCCGTTGCTCTATCCATTGAGCTACGAAGGCTGGTCGGTTAACCAAAATCAGTTAACTCGACCAGTTTAGCTTATTTCCGCGATTCTTGCCCCTGTGAATAAACAGGTTATCCACAGGTAAAAAAAATTTGCTTGGACGATTCAAGGCTTTGCGAAACCCTCGTACTGAGAGCTGTTTGTTTGGCAGTAATCAACAGTAACGAGCGCAGGGGCGTTCGGGAAAGGAAAACAAAAATGAGCTCCATGACAGTAACAGTAAGTGGGTATTTGGGAAATACTCCATTTTTGCGCAAAACCTCCGCGGGAACCCACTGGGTCCGATTCTCTCTGGCGTGCAACGCCAGTTATCGTGATGCCAGCGGCAACTGGACCAGCGGGGAAACCACGTGGTTCAACTGCAAAGCTTGGGGAACTTTCGCCGTCAACATTGCTCAGTCACTGCACAAGGGCGATCCGGTGGTTGCTCAGGGACGTTTAGTGCCCGGTACTTACGAACACACCGATAAGACGACCGGCGTCGTCGAAAAACGTCCGGAACTGGCCTTGCACCTGACCCATATCGGGGTTGACCTGGTGCGCGCCGCTTCGATGAACATCAAGTATGTCAAGGAAATCAGCAGTGAGGAAAACTCCACAAAACCGAGCAAATTCGATATTTCCGCGGATTCTCTGAACACCGTGAAGGGTGCCGAGTTTACGCAGACGGAGTCGGAACTCACCGAGAGTGCAGAAATCCTCGATGAGCTTGACGTTGAAATCGAAGCCAACGATGAGGAGTCTTTGGTCAGCGCCGGAGCGGACGGGGTCCCGTTCTGAAAAAGATTCGTGATTTCCGTTAGCATATTGGGGGTGCGGGTTTTTGGCCCCACCCCCAATAGTCCTGCGAGCCAGATGTCGCTCGGCTCCCCGAAACTGTAAGGAAGTTGCATGTCAGAGTACATTTATTCAATGCTGAAGGCCCGCAAGAAGGTCGGCGATAAGCTCATTTTGGATGACGTTACGATGGCTTTCCTGCCGGGAGCCAAGATTGGCATGGTGGGTCCCAACGGGGCGGGCAAGTCGACAATCCTGAAAATAATGGCTGGTTTGGATGAGCCCAGCAACGGTGAAGCTATCCTCAGCCCGGGGTATTCGGTCGGTATCCTGTTGCAGGAGCCCCCCCTGAACGAGGACAAAGACGTGTTGGGCAACGTCGAGGAAGGCGTGTGGGAAATCAAGTCCAAGCTGGATCGATACAACGAGATTTCAGCCCAGATGGCCGACCCGGACGCGGATTTCGATGCCCTGATGGAAGAAATGGGTCAGCTCCAAGAGGCCATCGATGCGGCCGATGCCTGGGACCTGGACAATCAGTTGGAACAGGCGATGGACGCGCTGCGCTGCCCGCCCGCGGACGCCGACGTGAAAACGCTTTCCGGAGGGGAGCGCCGCCGGGTCGCCTTGTGCAAGTTGCTGCTGGAAGCCCCGGATTTGCTGCTGCTTGACGAGCCGACCAACCACCTGGATGCCGAGTCGGTGCTGTGGCTGGAGCAGCATTTGAGCCAGTACAAAGGTGCAGTCATTGCCGTCACCCACGACCGTTATTTCCTCGACCACGTGGCGGGGTGGATTGCTGAGGTCGACCGCGGTCACCTGTACCCCTATGAGGGCAACTACTCCACCTACCTGGAAAAGAAGCAGGAACGTTTGGAAGTCCAGGGACGAAAAGACGCCAAACTCCAAAAACGGTTGAAGGAAGAGCTGGAGTGGGTGCGCCAATCCGCGAAGGGGCGTCAAGCCAAGTCGAAGGCTCGTTTGCAGGCGTATGAAGCGATGGCCGCGGAGGCTGAGAAGTCTCGGAAACTTGATTTTGAAGAGATCCAGATTCCGCCGGGGCCGCGGTTGGGCACTTTGGTGCTGGAGGCAAAGGACTTAAAGAAAGGTTTTGGGGATCGTACCCTGATTGACGGGTTGAGCTTTAGCTTGCCGCGAAACGGTATCGTGGGCGTTATCGGGCCTAACGGGGTGGGGAAAACGACCCTGTTTAAGACCATTGTCGGGTTGGAACCCCTCGATGGCGGCGAGCTGAAAATCGGGGAAACCGTGAAAATTTCTTATGTCGACCAGGCTCGCGCGGGCATTGACCCGGAAAAGACGTTGTGGGAGGTTGTCTCCGACGGTGCGGATTACATCGAGGTCGGCAAGGTGCAGATGCCGTCGCGCGCCTACGTGTCCGCTTTCGGGTTCAAGGGCGCTGACCAGCAGAAACCTGCGGGCGTACTGTCCGGTGGGGAACGCAACCGTCTCAACCTGGCTTTGACTTTGAAAGAGGGCGGAAACCTGCTGCTGCTCGACGAACCAACGAACGATTTGGACGTGGAAACCTTGGGGTCGCTGGAAAACGCCCTGTTGCAGTTCCCCGGCTGTGCCGTGGTCGTCACCCACGACCGCTGGTTCCTTGACCGGGTGGCGACCCACATTTTGGCTTATGAGGGTACCGAAGAAAACCCGGCTAAGTGGTTCTGGTTCGAAGGCAACTTTGAAGGCTACGAAGCCAATAAGGTCGAGCGGCTAGGGCCGGAAGCGGCTCGACCGCACCGGGTGGTTTACCGGAAACTGACTCGTGGGTAAGGCTAGCCATACCAGAGAGAAGCAGAAAAACGTTATAGCACCCCGTGTGCTTGCCCACTACCATGACTAAGCGGTTAGAATTCGTTAATGTAGACCGTCCAGCGTCGTACCGGGTAGTGGTTTCGGCGTGCGATGAAAAGTAAACGGATTTCTGAGGATTCGATAAAGTGGCCGAAACAAAGCACTATCTTGAAGGTTATTTGCCCCAAGTCCAGGACTTAGCCCGTCGGCTGGGGGTGGATACGGACTATTGGGATTTTGCGGGCAACTATCATGAGGTGCCGCAGTCGACTTTGGTTCGGGTCATTGACGCTCTCGGTTTCACCCTGCAAAGTAGTGATGATATTGAGCGCGCTCACGAGTCACTGGATCGGGAATACTGGTTTTCCACCCTCCCGAAAGGGCTGGTGGTCCGCCAGTCCCAAGGGGCGAATATCCCGGTTCATGTGCCTGACGGCACCAGCTTGGAAGTCTGGTTGGAAACCGAGAACGGCGATACCAGTCCTTTGGAGCAGCTCGATATTTGGGTCCCGGCCCGCGATTTTGGTCCCGAAGGGCGGCGCGGCGAGGCGACGTTCCGACTTCCGGAAGGCACCGAATGGGGCTACCACACCTTGCACGCTAAGACGGTGGAGGGCGAATTTTCCCAGCAGGTTGCGGTCGTCCCCGACCGGCTGCCGCTGGGGAGTCTAGAGCATTCCCGCTCCTGGGGCGTGATGACGCAACTGTATTCGGTGTCCTCCCGCGGTTCTTGGGGGATGGGAGACTTTCACGATTTGGGCCATATCGCCGAGATTTTCGGGCGTCAGGGCGCTGACTTCGTGTTGACTAATCCGCTGCACGCGGGTGAGCCCAACGTGCCTATCACGCCTTCCCCTTACCTGCCCGTGTCCAGGCACTTCTTGAGCCCGCTTTACATCCGCCCTGCCGACATCGCGGAATATAGACATTTGGATTCCACATCCGAATCCCTGGTGAAAGTCGCTTTCGCTCAGGCCTCCAATGAACTTTTCCCGGTTGACGCCGTGAAACACATCGACCGGGATCGCTCCTGGAAAGCCAAACGAGAAGCCTTGGAAGTTATTTTTAAGGTCAAGCGCAGCCCTTCCCGCGAAGCCGAGTTCCGCGACTTTATTGCGGCCCGCGGCCAGGACCTGCAAAACTTTGCCCTGTGGTGTGCTCTGTATGACCGTTTCGGTCAAGGCCCCTGGGAGGACGACGTTGCCGATGTCTCTGGTCCACGCGTGGCGGCGCTGCGGGAGAAACTCGCCGAACAAGTGGAGTTCTATTGCTGGCTGCAATGGATAGCCTCCACTCAGCTTCACGCCGCCCAGGAATCCGCGAAAAATGCCGGCATGACGATTGGCATTATGAATGACCTGGCGGTAGGGGTGCACAAGTACGCTGCCGACGTATGGTCCACCCCTGACGCTTACGTGAGGTCCATGAGCGTGGGGGCTCCGCCGGATATGTACAACCAGCTGGGGCAAGACTGGACCCAGCCGCCGATGAATCCGCGTTACATGGCCACCCACGATTGGGAACCTCTGCGGGGGATTATTCACCGTGCTTTGGCTGACTGCGGGGCTTTGCGTATCGATCATGTGATGGGGCTGATTCGCCTGTGGTGGATTCCGCGGGGAGCTGATCCCAACGAGGGTACCTACGTTCGTTACAACCATGAGGCCACCGTGGGCATCATGCTGTTGGAAGCTGCCCGAGCCCACGCCGTAGTGGTCGGGGAGGACTTGGGCACAGTCGAGGACTGGGTTCGCGATTACCTGAGAGACCGCGGTATTCTGGGCACTTCCGTGCTGTGGTTTGAACGCAACGGCAGTGATTTCAAACCTCCGGAGCAGTACCGTGAAATGTGCATGGCTGCAGTGAACACGCACGATTTGCCCCCGACTTTGGGATTCCTCCGCGCGGGTCACCTGGAAGTCCAGGATCGTTTGGGGATCTTGCCCCAGCCTTTGGAACAGGCCAAGGACGCGTTGTATGACGACATCGCGAAACTGGTGGAACAATTGCGAAACATGGGGCTGTTGGAAAATGATTATCCGACCGAGTCCGAATTGATTCTGGCGCTGCACCGTTTTATCGGCAAGACCCCGGCAAAGCTGTCCGTAGTCAGCTTGGTTGACGCGGTGGGGGACCTGCGGATGCAAAATCAGCCCGGCACCAACAACGAATACCCCAACTGGCGCATTCCGCTGTCGGACTCCTTGGGACGCTCGGTCAAAGTGGAAGAATTGGAATACTACGTGGGCGTGGGCGAAATCTGCGAAGCAATGCGCGAACTGGTGAATCCGCAGTGTTCCGAAGACTATGAAAGTTAGTATTCCCTTAGGAAAATTGCTGTGAGAGCTGCGGCCTTTATCCGGGGAATAGCCGCCGAGGTTTCTCGCCCTGGGGGAGTCCTTTATTAGCACGTCGAAAGCCGTTTTTCACGCAGAATTTGTGGCAAAATTGAAGGTGGTTTAGGCAGTGGTATCCGCGACTAAAATCTGACCGAAGGATGCTGAGGAAAGGAAGTGCCAGCGTGGCGGGCAAAGGCAAGACAGCCAAAGCGGTGGACAATCCTGAATCGGGTCGTGTCTCCGCTGCTGAGAGTCGTGCAGGCAAAGCAAAGAAAAAAACTGGAAAAACCCCTGCGGCGAAAAAACCTACGGAGCGCACCAAGGGCGCAAAAGTTCCTCATACTGCCGTAAAGCAGCAGCGTTTCGCCCGCTTCCTGGCGCCGGGATGGTACGAACGGTTCCTGCAGTATCTGTTTGTCGCGATTTTGATACTGTGCGCGGCCGAGTTGTCCCTGCGTTTGGGGCAGGGTCATATCCTTGGTGACCAGGGCTTTGGTAAAGTATTTCCGGGGATTTTGCCGATTGCGGACATTTTGTACTACGTCGGCACCACGGTGGAATCGTATTTCCCCTTGATTGTGGCATTCATGTTGGCTTTCGCGGCGGCGAAGCGCCCCAACGCGGCCATCGGCTTAGCGGCGCTGGCTGGTTGGGTCGGTTACTTGGGTGCCACGATGGCTCTGTCTCGCTACAGTACCGCCTCTTCACAAGGGGAGGTTTCTGGCGTTGACTTAGGGCTTATGGGTGGAATTTTGGTGGGGTTCCTGGTGGCCGGTTGCTGGAGCGAGTTCCGGTTCCGCAAAAATGCCCCTTGGGCTCGAATGGTCAGTGGGATTCCCTTGGTCGTGATGATTTGCGCGACTGGCGGAGTGGTCCTCGGCATTGTTGTCGGTGTGGTTTATCAGCTGTTATTCCTGATTATCACCGTGGCTGCCGGCACGGCAATGATGGCTGCTCCGGGTCCCTTAGGGGCGGCACTCTACGGTTTTCTGCACCCCATTGCGGAGGTTACCGGATTCAGTTCCCTGCTAAATATTGCCCCGTATAATCTCTATGGCAGTTGCCAAACCACCCAAGGCGACACCCTCAACGGTTCCTATCGTTGTTTTGTGTATGGCGGTACGCAGATGGAAGGTCAGCAGGCCCTGTTCCTCGCCGGGGGATATCCGGTGGTTGCGTTCGGGCTGGCAGCGCTGTTCCTGGTGCTGTTGCTGCAGCTGAAGGGCGGCAACCGCCAATACTGGCGCATTATGTATTGGTTCCTGATCGCCAGCACGTTCTTGGTTGGAGCCGATAAGCCGGCGCTGTATCTGCTGTTTTTTGCGGCTCCTGCCCTGTTGCTGGTACACGCGGTCGCTTCGGCGTTTTCTTACGCTATCACCGCGGTTTTGGGCGTCACTATCGGCTGGGCGGGTGGTCCCGGTTTGGTGGATTTGATGCGCTGGATGGGAACCGGAGAAGGCATCCTGGTGCTGCTCATCCTAGGGGTGTTGTTCGCTGCTATTTACGTCATGATTGCTATTTTCACCATGAAAGTGACAGGGCGGCGGTTGAACTTGGGTGGATTTGGGGTGCCTTACATTACGAAACCGTTTATGGGTATCCCCAACACCTCCGAGGAAACGAAGCGCGCTCCTGCCGTCACGAGTCCGAAGCCGACTGCTGTTAAGGACACTTCCAAGACCGGTGTCCCGGCTTTGGTTCGCGAGGAGACCTCCGTAACCTCCCCCGCTCCGGCCCAGCCCCGCCCTTCTGGGCCTGTTGTTGAAACAACTGTTGCCGCCCAGCCGGCTCCGGCTCAGCCTGTTGCCGTCCAGCCGGCTCTGGAGCCACCCACGACCGCTGAACCCGCGATCGCTGAACCCGCTGCGCTCGCGCCCGAATCAAGTCCTGAGGTGCCGCTGGTGCAATCCGAGCCGGTAAACAAGAAGGTTGAGCAGCCCCTGCCTGCTGAAGCTTACCCGGAGGCTTATCCTGAGACCGCCGCCGCTGTGAACCCCGCTTATCCCCAGCAGAGCTATGCCCAAAATCCCTACGGTTACCAGGCGCCGAGCTATCCCGAAGCATACCCGACATATCCCGCGGAGTACGGCGGGGGATATAACCCCCAACTCTATGGCTACCAAGGAACGCCCTACGGGTATCCCGCGGCTTATAACCCTGCGGCTATGCCGCAGGCTACACCGCCAGCTCAGAATTTTTCCGTATCCTCGCCCCAACCGCAGGCACCGGCAGCTCCGCCGGAGAATCCCTCCGAGCCTACCTATCGACCGCGTCCACAGTAGGCGTTCGCGGCGCGCGGAACCATCACCACCGCCCTCTAGAGCGGGAACAGATGGCGAAAACCGCAGAGTAAAGCGCTCCTGGGCTACCCACGCTCGGGAGCATCCCTAGTTGTTCTGACACATGCCGAGAACCCGCGAGGCTACCCCTCACGGTCGCGCTGCTGAGCTTTCGCGATACGTTCAGCCCCGGACTGGTTCTCGCGCATCATCCGCAGCAGAGCCGCAGGAGCGTCCGTATGGTTCGAGAGCCATTCCCGGGTCAGTACCAACACGTCGACACCGCTGGATTCCAAGCCGACCAGCGCGGAGGGATACATACCCTCGATGAGCTGTTCACCAATCTCGTGGGTGCGTTCATCGTAGGTTTCCCGCAGCATCTCAAAGTAACGCTGGGCAAAAGGAGCCAACAACAGCGGGTCTTGAGCCCGGTTGAAGCCGGCAATGATGGACGCTAGTTGGTCGTTTGTCAGGGTGGTGTCGCTGTAGGCACGGTCAAAGAATTCGGCTTTTATCCCAGGGTCAGGCAGCGAAGCCGTGGCCTGCAGGACACGTTCGCGCCCATTTACAGTGTCGTCGTTACTGAGTTCAGCTTCGATGGCGGCGCGATCCACGTGTCCGACCGCTGCCAAGGAGGTCAGCAGGTTCCACCGCAGTTCCGTGTCAATGCGCAGACCCGTGAGGGTTTCACTGCCATCCAAAAGGGCGGCGCTGGCGGCGATGTCTTCGGGATTGTGCGCCCGGCGAGCGGCAGCGCGAACCAGCTGTAGCTGCGTATCAGAATCGGCTTTGGCCAGGCGAGACAGCATCCGCAGGCGCGAAGAGACGTTTCGGGCGACCGTTTCGCGGTTTTCCACCGCCAGGTAGCTTTCGATACAGGTGTCAAGGTTGCGCAAAGTCACCGACACGACCATGGGGTGAGTCTCTACCATGAGAGCCTGCAGGGCGGTATCTACATAGTGGGAGGCTCCGACCTCGCCGTCACGCACCATGTCCCACAGGATGGACAGAATCTGGGATCTAGTCAGCGAATCGGTGAAGGCGTCGATGTGTTCGCAAGCTGTTTTTAGCGACTGTTCGTCTAACCGAACCTTGCCGTAAGCCATGTCTCCGTCGTTGACCAAAATGACGTCGGGACGCGGCCCATAAAAACCGGGAAGGATGTATTCCTCGGCCTCCATGTCGAATTCCTCGCGGTGACCGGGAACGAACACGGTATTTCCATCGCGTTGTTCCAGGTTGTAGGCGCACACCGCCATGTGTTGGGGTCGCGGGGTGGCATCAGCATTGAAATGCTCTTGGACGATGCGCAGGAACGTAATGGCCCCGCTGTCGTCCGTTTGGATTTCGGGACGCAGCCACGTCATCCCAGCTTCTTCCAGCCATTTGCGTGACCACGCTTTCAGGTCTTTCCCGGAGGTGGCCTCCAGCTCGGTCAACAGATCCGTCAAAGTGGCATTAGACCACTCGTGTTTGGCGAAGTATTCCTTAATTCCCAGGCGGAAGTTGTCCCACCCCACGTACGTCACCAGCTGGGACAGTACGCAGGCGCCTTTTGCGTAGGTGATGCCGTCAAAGTTGACTTGGACATCTTCGAGGTCATTGATGGTGGCCACGACCGGGTGAGTGGAAGGCAGCTGGTCCTGGCGGTAGGCCCAAATCTTTTCCGAACAGGAAAAGGTCGTCCAGATGTCCCTCCACTCGGTCGCCTCCGCGGTGGCTTTGGTGGAGACAAACTCGGCGAAAGATTCGTTGAGCCACAAGTCATTCCACCACTTCATGGTGACGAGGTCGCCGAACCACATGTGAGCCAGTTCGTGCAGGATGGTCACGACCCGGCGTTCCACTCGGGTCTGCAGGGGGCGGGACCGGAACACGTATTCGTCGCGGAACGTCACGCAGCCCACGTTTTCCATGGCTCCGGCGTTATATTCGGGAACAAAAATTTGGTCATATTTGCGGAACGGGTAGGGGCGCTCAAAGGCGGTTTCATAGAATTCGAAGCCGGCGCGGGTGATGTCCATGATTTCGGCGGCATCCAAGTGTTTCACCATGGAGGCGCGGCAATAGACCCCGAGGGGAATTCGTCTGCCGTCGCACGAGGTCACTTCGCCGGTTTCTCCCACGTAGGGGCCGGCGATGACGGCGGTCAGGTAGGACGAGATTTTTTCGGTAGGGCTGAAGCGGTATGTACGCACGCCGTCAGCGGCGATTTCAGGTTCCGGGGTGGGCGAGTTAGAAAACGCGTTCCACTCGGGAGGAACCACGAAAGTAAAGGTGAAGTCTGCTTTGATGTCGGGCTGCTCAAAAACGGCGTACACGCGGCGGGAATCTGGCACCTCGAACTGAGAGTACACGTAAGACTTGCCGTCTTCGGGATCTGTGAAACGGTGTAGTCCCTCGCCAGTGTGCATATAGACGCAATCAGCCACCACCCGCAGATTGTTGTGTTCCTCTAGGTCCGGCAGGAAAATTCGGGAATCGGCGTAATTCGAGAGGTCCAGTGCTGTCCCGTTCAAAGTCACTTCTGTGACGGCATCGGCAATGAGGTCGATGAAAGTTGAGGCGCCGGGCTGGGCAGCAAAGTCGACTTCCGTCACGGAATGAAAAATACGCTCTCCCTGAGTCATGTCGAGATGTACGCGATAGTGAACATCGCTGACGATTTCCGAGCGTTGCTCGGCTTCAATGCGGGTGAGGTTAGTTCCTGGCATTTACACTCCTTTGAGTTTGCAATCGGTATATATTCTTCCATGTCTGACCCCTTTTCGATGAAGTTTCAGCGTAAAGATTGCAGTTAAACTAAACTTGAGTTATGTTTCTTGCGCTCACAGCGAGGGGAGGTATCTGCGTTGAGACGGAAGACCGCTCGGGGCTCGTGCTCCCAGATATCAGCCTCTAGACCTCGCCGGGTGCGCCGTGTCCTCGCAGGAATCCTCTTAGGGGCCGTGGCGCTGAGCGGATTGAGTGCCTGCGCAAAGGAAAAAACCAAGACCCCCACCCAGTGGAACACTACCATCGTGACTACACCGGCCCCGGAGGGCTGGATTAACGGTAAAGACGGGGCTTTTCGGGTACAGATACCGCCGTCTTACTTAGATGCCTACGATGCTATCAGCGGTGCCAAGCTGCCCGACGCGCAGGTGGTGCTGTCCCTCCCTGCTGACAAAGCGCTGAACGGCTACGTTCCCGTCATGGTCATTGATCACGCGAAAGCGACCTCCGACCCTGATGAAGTGGAAAGGAACCTGAAACAGGACCCTATCTATAAGGGCTACAAGAAGTTCACGGTGCTGAACCCAACTCAGGTTGAGGGCTTGAACGTGCTCGAGATGAAGTGGAGCTACGTCTATCAAGAGGTCGAGATGACCGCCTTTATGACTTTGGTTTCGGGGAACAATCACGCCTACGCCCTGAAACAGGACGTGCCGGACTACGCGCTGGAAACCTACCAGCCGATTATTGATTCCGTGCTGAAAACTTGGACTTGGAACGAGCCGGTGAAAGGGACCAAGCTGAAGCCAAGCCCTTCACCTACCAAATCCTGACTCTCTGATCCGGTTCCAGCCACAGGGCATCGCCGGGCTGGGTTTGGAAAGTTTCGGCGAACAGGTCGAGGTTTGCGACCACGCCGTTGCAGCGGAATTCTGCCGGGGAGTGGGGGTCAATCGAAATGAGTTGTTTAGCCATTTCCGGGCGCACCTTCGTCTGCCAGGACAGTGCCCAGGACAGGAAGAAGCGTTCGGCCGCAGTGAGCCCCTCGATGACCGGGGCGTCTGCCGGGTCATCGATGCCCTGCTGCTTGAGCTCCAACAGGTAGGCTTTCCAGGCGATGTCGAGTCCGCCCAGGTCGCCGATGTTTTCTCCGATGGTCAGTGCGCCGTTGACGTGGAATTCTGCGGGCAGTCCCTGGGGAACGAACGCATTGTACTGGTCGATAAGCGCGTGGGTGCGTTTTTCGAACTCGGCTAGGTCCTGGTCGGTCCACCAGTTTTCGACTTTGCCGGTGCCGTCAAACTTGGCGCCCTGGTCGTCAAAACCGTGCCCGATTTCATGCCCGATAACCGCCCCGATTGAACCGTAGTTCACGGCCGCATCCGCGTCCTTGTCAAAGAATGGGGGCTGCAGGATAGCGGCGGGAAACACGATCTCGTTTTCGGTCGGGTTGTAATAGGCATTCACGGTCTGCGGGGTCATGTGCCAAATCGTGTGATCAACCGGGCCGCCCAGCTTGTCAATCCAATAGTTAGTTCCGAAAACGCTGGCGTTGTGAACCTTGTCAACCAGTGTTCCGTCTCCCAGCTGGAGTTTCTCGTAATCGCGCCACTTGTCTGGGTAGCCGATTTTGGGGGTAAACTGGCGCATTTTTTCTAACGCTTTGTCTCGTGTTTCCGGTCCCATCCAATCCAGAACCGCGATGGAATCCTGGTAAGCCTGAATCAGGTTGTCTACCAGGTGGCTCATCGCCGCCTTAGCCTCGGCAGGGAAGTGGCGCTGCACGTAAAGTTTGCCCAGGGCCTCGCCCATCACTGAGGACGCCAGGGAAACCCCGCGCTTCCAGCGTTCCCGCAGTTGCTCCTTGCCCGCCAGTTTTTGTCCGTAAAAGTCAAAGTCCGCATTCACGATTTCGCTGGATAGCAGGGAGGTATGCCCGTTTAGGGCGTGCCACAGCATCCACCACTTGAGAGTCTCAAAGTCGGTGGAATCCCACAGCTGATCCATGTTTTCGAGGAAATCCGGTTCGCCTACGTTGACTTCCGTAAACATTTTGTCGGGCAATCCCGAAGCCTTGCGCCAGGCTCCCAGGTCAAAACGTGTCAGCTTAGAGGCCAGTTCGTCCCAGGTCATCGGGTTGTTCGTCGCGTCCGTGTCGCGAGTTTTCACGTTATCCCAATGCAGCTTGGCTATCTCGGTCTCGAAGTCAACAATTTTACCGGCCACGTCCGGGGCTACGGACTGCGAAGCGTATCCGGCCAGGGTCAGCATCCGGGCAAGGTGCTGGCGATACTGTTCCAACAGGTTCGCGTGCTTCTCCTCCAGGTAATAGGCACGTTCGGGCAGTCCCAAACCGTCTTGGCCGAAGTAGTTGACGTAGCGTTCGGGATTGTTCACGTCGATGTCGATGCCGGTATCGAAAAATCCTTCGTAGGTGCCTTCGGCAAAAGTCCGGGCCCACAGGTCGCGCAGATCCCCTTTCGTGGTGGCTTGGTCCAAGGGAGCCTGTAACTGCCGCAGGCTCGGGCCACTGTCCGCTTCTACCGTGGCTTCGTCCATGAACGAGCCGTAGAGGGAGGCGACTTTGCCCGCCAGGCTGCTCAGTTCCCCGGTGATTCGACCCGCGACACAATCTTCGATGATGGTGCGCACCTGTTTTTCCGCTTCCTCAGCCAAGAGGTGGAACGAACCGTAGCTGGCCTTGTCGGCGGGAATCTCGGTGCGGGCCAGCCACTTGCCGTTTACGTAACGGTAAAGATCGTCTTGCGGGCGGATGGTTTCATCAAAGTCAGCGGGGTCAAGCATCCCCAACAACGGGTTCTGTGTCATGGGTTCAACCCTACCGTGCCGCACCAAAAATTTCTGAGCGGCCCCGGCAGCGCCACCGAAACACCTTTTGACTACGTGACCGTCCTGGTGACAAACGTTCTGGCGGGAGTCAGCGCGTAGAGAACCCTAGGGCGTCGTAGAGCTGCATTGCTTCGGGGGCGGCGGATATATCCAGTTGCAAGGTCAGAGCTTCACGCCCCAACGCATCCACGGCTCGTGAAGCGTTAATGACCAGCCCCGAACCGATGCCCTGACGGCGATACTCAGGATCCACAAACAGGTCGGCGATGTAGGGTTGGTCGCTGTTGCCGTCCGTGGTACACCACTCATCAGGAGCCTGGTCCAGCACGATGACCACGCCGACCAGCTTGTCCCCGTGCCACGCCCCGAGGGTCGCCTCGTCCAGCAGCGAGCCATAGGCACCGTCCCAAAACAAATTCAGCTGGCTGGCCGCGCTCGACCCCGCGTCCCGATAAGCAACCGCGTGGAGCTGGGACATCTGCACCACATCGTCGCGGGTAATCGGACGGTAGGTAATCTTGATTTCCGGGTCGGGCTTTGCTGCCGTCAACTCATCGGTGGACGGGGCCTCTAAGGACAGCTTGGACATACCTCAATTGTCCCATGATTCGTACCTGCTGGGAAGCCTTTGAAGGCTATTGAGTCGAAATTAAGTCTGACGGTGTGAGTCTGATAAATGTTGAGTCGCTATCAACTTCGGGCGAGAACAGAGCGAGACCAGACCTTCTATTCTGTGTGAGTTTGCCAGGGTCGGTAACATGGTGGGGTGGAAAACAAGCATGAGGACGCACATCGGAACCGTCACGCACATGAGCATCAACCCCCGGCAGTGACCCCCGAAGATTTGTCGGTGGACCCGGATTTGATTCCTTACCTGTTCGCGGCCCGAACCCCCGCCGAGCCGGAGGACAACGACAACCCGACCGGGGAACCTTGTGACCCCCAAAACTCAGCCGCCCCTCGGAAAGGTCCCGCTGACCGCTTCGGCATACCATTGAGCCCCGAGCAGCGCGAACTCGTGGACGAAGTGCGTGAACGGCAACGTCCCACCTCGACACTCGGGCCGTCCACGATGGAGGACCCGAAAGCTCGAGCCATCTATGAGACTCTGCTGACGCGCCGCGCCGAACACCAGATTGAGCCCAGCTTGGAACCGGTGCGAGGTGTGCTGGACTACCTGGGCAATCCCCAGGAGCTGTTCCACTCAATCCACATCACCGGCACCAACGGCAAAACTTCCATCGCCCGGATGATTGAGGCGCTGCTGGTGGAACTGGGGTATCGGACCGGCCGGTTTACCTCCCCGCACCTGGTAGACGTGCGCGAACGCATCACAGTGGACCAAACCCCCGTCACCACCGAACAGTTTGTCCAGGCTTATGAAGACGTCGAGGCACAGCTGGCACTGTGGGAAAACGCTCACCCCGGACACCGGCTGTCCTTCTTTGAGGTCATGACGGTAATGGCATACGCCCTGTTCGCAGACGTGCCCGTAGACGTGGCGGTGGTCGAGGTCGGTATGGGCGGGCGCTGGGACGCTACGAATGTCATCGACGCGGACACGGCGGTCATCGGGCCGATCAGCTTGGAACACGAACAGTGGCTGGGTCAGGGACTGGCCAACATTGCGCGGGAAAAAGCGGGGATTATGCGCCCCCGGCGCGTGGCGGTGGTGGCGAAACAGCCCGACGAGGCTCTCGCGATCATTCGTGACGCTGCTCATGCCGAGGATGTGACCCTGCGTTACGAGGGGGACGATTTCGAGGTGCTGCGCCGTATCCCGGCTGTCGGGGGGCAAGTCATCGACATTCGCACGCCCGCGGCGGTCTACCGCGATATTTACCTGCCACTCTACGGGGAGTTTCAAGCTGAGAACGCGGCGCTGGCGCTTACGGCGGTGGAGGCGCAGCTGGGCGGAGCGGCGCTGCACGGGGAATCTGTGGAGCGGGCTTTTGGCGGGGTCAAGTCTCCCGGACGCCTGGAAGTGTTGCACGCCACCCCGATGATTGTGGCTGACGCGGGGCATAATCCGGGTGCGGTGGGGGCATTGCGCCGGGCGATAGAGGAAGATTTCCGTTTTCAACACACGGTGGGGATTTATTCCGCCATGGCCGATAAAGACATTGAGACCGTGCTGGGGATTATGGAGCCGACCATTGATGAGTTGATTGTGACCCAGATGCCTGGGGAACGCGCGGCGAAGGCGGAGGACCTTCAGGCCGTTGCTGCGGAGGTGTTCGGAGACGAGCGCGTCTACGCTATTGATTCCCTGCCCGAGGCGATTGCGAAAGCCGGGGAAATCGATGATTTGCAGGGGGGAGTCCCCGGCTCTACCGGAGTGGTGATTTTCGGTTCCGTGGTGCTCGCCGGAATGGCACAGGACGTGCTGCGCAAAGACAAACTACAATAATCACAACCGGTCCCCATGCGTTGGACCCTGGCCAGAACGAAATTTTAGGGCAGTCAGTTAGGAGCAGCCGTGAGTTTGAATACGCAATGGGTGCTGCGCTGGATGGATGGCTGCGCTCGGGTTCTGGAACAAAACCGGGAAATGTTGGGGAGTTTGGATGAAGTCATCGGGGACGGAGACCACGGGGAAAACATTTCCCGCGGATTTTCTGCCGTGGATCAGCGGCTATCCGGGATCGTGGTGGAAAGCCCGAAGCAGGCGCTTCGGGTAGCGGCAAATACTTTGTTGGCGGCGGTAGGGGGAGCGTCGGGGTCTTTGTACGGCACGGCATTTTTGCGGGCGGCACGTTCGGTGAGTGCCGAAAGTTTAGAGTCACAAGATGTGGCGATGTTGCTGGTGAAGGCCGCTGAGGGGATTGCGGAGCGCGGCGGCGCCCAGCCGGGGAACAAAACCATGCTGGACGCGTGGTATCCGGCCGCCACGAACGCCGCTGCCGCCGTGGCGAAAGGGGCCGCCCCGGAAGAAGTCTTGCGCGTCGCTGCGGAAGCGGCTGCAAAAGGGGCGGAAGAGACGGTTTCGATGAGCGCCGCAAAAGGGCGGGCGTCGCTGTTGGGGGAGCGTTCCATCGGGCATAAGGATCCCGGCGCCGCCTCGAGTGCACTCATTTTGGACGAGGCGGCAAAAGCTGCCGAACTGTGAACAATACGCCGAAACAAGGCCGCGGAAATCCGGTAGGATAAACCTAGAACAAAATGAGAAGTTGCGCTCGGAGTTGAGCGAAACTTTTGGCGAAAGGAAAGTCAATGGCTGACTGCCACATCCCCTACGATCCACAAGAAGAACACACCTTGGTCATTATTAAGCCTGACGGCTACCGGCGCGGACTCATCGGCGAAGTCATTAGCCGGATTGAGCGTCGCGGATTTAAGATTGTGGGCTTGCAAACGAAGACGGCGACCCGCGAAGAACTGGAAGAACACTATTTTGAGCACAAAGACAAGCACTTCTTTGAAGGGCTGGTCGAATACATGATGAGCGGACCTATTGTGCTCATGGTCATTGAAGGCTCTCGCGTGATTCAGGCTTTCCGCAACATGATGGGAGACACCAACCCCGCGGTGGCTCAGCCCGGAACTATTCGCGGTGATCTGGCTCGCGATTGGGGCCCGGACGGGCAGATTCAAAACATCGTTCACGGTTCGGACTCGGTTCAGAGCGCTGACCGGGAAATCGCGCTGTGGTTCCCCTACATGATTGACTAAAAGGTCAGTATTGAGGCGCATCACCCTGCGGTGATTCTTTCCGTTTCCCAAGGCCGGAAAGGCTGTTTTTTAGGGTTCGGGGGGTTGCGCTAGGGTAAGTGTGTGTATTTAAAGTCCCTGACCCTGAAAGGCTTTAAGTCTTTCGCGAACACGGTTCATATGAATCTTGAACCGGGGGTGACCTGTGTCGTTGGCCCCAACGGTTCGGGGAAATCGAATGTGGTCGATGCGCTGGCTTGGGTGATGGGCGAGCAGGGTGCCAAAAATCTGCGCGGCTCACAGATGTCGGACGTCATTTTCGCCGGCACCAAAACGAAAGCTCCGCTGGGACGCGCGGAAGTCCAGTTGACCATTGATAACACCGATGGTGCGCTACCTATCGAATACTCTGAGGTAACGATTTCGCGCACCATGTTTCGGGCGGGCGGTTCCGAGTACGCCATCAACGGAACCCCGGTGCGCCTGTTAGATATTCAAGAGTTGCTTTCCGATACCGGGATGGGTCGGGAGATGCACGTCATCGTGGGGCAGGGTCAGCTCGATCGGATTTTGAGTGCCTCTGAACTGGAAAGACGCGCTTTCATCGAGGAAGCGGCCGGAGTGCTCAAGCACCGGCAGCGCAAAGACCGGGCGTTGAAAAAACTAGAAAGTTTGGCTGTCAATCTCTCCCGGGTCCAGGACCTCACCAGTGAAGTGGCGAAACGGCTGGGTCCCTTGGGAAAGCAGGCCGAGGCGGCTCGGAAAGCTGCCCGAGTTCAAGCCGAACTCGCTGACGCGACCGCCCGTTTGATTGCTGACGCGGTGGCGCAAAACAAAGAAAAAGCGGGGTCACAAACCGCCTCCAAGGAACAAATTTCGGCACAGATTGTGGATTTGGAAGCCCGTCTGCAAGGGGTAAACACGAAGCTGAACGCGGCGAAATCGAGTTTCGACGAGGTTAGCCCGGAGCTAGAGAAACTCACCCAGACTTGGGCGGAGCTGAGCACTTTGGCCGAACGGTTGGAAGCCTTGGCGAACCAGGCACGGGAACGCGCCAACGCTTTGAGGGAAACCGCGGAACTAACCCGAACTGCCGACACCAGTGAGCTTGAAAAACGGCTCGATAAAACTCGTGAGGAAATCAGCGAAAAACAAGCCGCCGCCGCGAAAGCCGACGACGCGGTCACGCAGACGCAAGCCGCCGAAGAGCGAGCCAAGGAGCGCGAAGTCGCGGTGCGCTCCCAGATTGAAAAGCTCCAGCGCGCCCAGGCTGACAGGAGGGAGACTCTGGAGCGGCTACGCGGAGCTGTCGCTACCGCCGCCTCGCTGGCAGAAGAAGCGGCGGGAAACCTTAGCCGGATGGAAGAAGCCCTCCAGGCCGCCGCTCAGCGCGAAACAGCTTGTGCCCAGGAGCTGAGCAAAGTCGAGGCGGAGCTGCCCCCCGGGGTGGCGGACGGAACCTTGGCCGCGAGAGAGGAAAAGCTCGCGGCAGCCGTGGCGACGATTCAGGCGAAAGTTTCTCAACTCTCTACCGAACTCGGCGAAGCCCGCGAAGAAGCCGCATTTTGGGAGGCGAAACGCGAGGTCTTGGCGAAAACCTTGCAGCCCGAAGACGCCGCCGGGGCGGTGGCGAAAGCGGGATTGAGCGGCGTCAGCGCGGCGCTGTTGGAAACTATCCTGGTTCAGGCCGGATGGGAAGACGCCATCGGGGCTGTGTTTGGAAAGTGGTCGAAAGCGTTGCTGACCTCGGGGGTTGAATCCGCCGCGGACGCGCTGCGTTTTGTCCGTCAGCAGTCCGCGGGTCAGGTTCACCTGTTGGTCGCGGACGGTGTGGGGACTCCCTTCGGGGCCCGGACCACGGCGAGCCTGGAGAATGCGAAACTTCCAGACGGGGTGTGCTGGGCAAAGGACCTGGTTAGTGCTCGGAAAGGGAAAACTTTACCGCCGGTGGTGGCGGCTTTGTTGACGGGAGTGGCGGCTTGCCCGGATTTGTCAGAAGCCCGGGATTTGGTTTTGAACGGTGAGGTTGCCGCGGCGGTGACCCAGGCGGGGGATTTCCTTTCGGCGACCCGAATTGTCGGCGGCGGGGACCCCGACGCGGGGATTTTGCGGCGTGCCTCAGAATACGACGAGGCGGCGGCCCAGGCCGAAGCGGCGGCCGCGGCGGCAGATAAGGCCGATGGTCAGTTGGCTCAGGCCAAGACCGAGCTGGCTGCGGCTCAGGAAGAATACGACGCGGCGGCGGCTCAACTCAAAGCCCAAGATGCGGCCGCGGCTGCGGCCACCGCGGCGGTAGCAGCCGCCAAAGCGAAACGCGGGGCGGCCCAGGCGGAAGTCGAACGTGCCGGGAAACACTTGGAACAGGCTCGTGCGGAAACGGAGAAACGCCAGGCGGCTCTCCATGAAGCGCAGGAAACTTTGGATGCCAGCCTGAAAGCCCAGGACACAGGCACAGACGACGAGCCGGACTTTTCCACCGAACTGCAAGCCGCAATGGAAGCTGTGTCCACGGCTCAAACCGCCAAATCGGACGCCCATATTGCGGCGCATCTGGCCCGCCAAGAACTGGAATCTTTGGAATCGCGTGCTGCCTCGCTGCAGCGTAACATTGCGGCGGAAAAGGCTGCCGCCCAAGCGGCAGCCAGCCGGGCGCTGGTGCGGGAACGGCGCCGGAAACGGTCTGTCTACGTGATGGAACAGGCTGAAGCGGCTCAGCGGTTGGCACACGCGGCGGCGGCTAGTGCCCAAGCCCAGCGTCAGGCCAGTACCGCCAGTCGGGAGCAGCTGCAAACTGAGATGGAGACGCTGCGCGCCGCTGTGGACGACCTGAGCCGTCAGCGGACCGACCTCAAGGATGCTTCGATGCGTGATGAGGTCGCTTTGGCTGAGGTCAATTCCAAGCTGGCACGGTTGCTGGAACAAGCCCAGCAGGAATGCGGTTTGGATGAGACCACGCTGCTGACTCAGTACGGTCCGCACAACCTGGTGCCCGTATTCGATGAAGCTGGTGAAACCATCGAGCACGTGCCCTTCGTGCGTGTTGAACAGGTGGAGCGTAAAGCCCAGGCACAAACCGAACTGAAACGGATTGGCAAAGTGAACCCCTTGGCTTTGCAGGAACACGAAGCCTTGGTGGCACGCCATAAATTCTTGGCTGACCAGGTGGCTGACTTGAATAAGTCTCGTGAAGACCTGATGAACGTGGTGGCGGAAGTGGACCGCCAGGTCGAGGACGTATTCGGCAAAGCATTCGCGGACGTGCGCGCCGCTTTTACAGATATTTTCCAAGTCCTGTTCCCCGGCGGGGAAGGCAGGCTGACTTTGAGCGATCCGAGAGACTTGTTGAACACCGGCATTGAGATTGAAGCGCGGCCGGCAGGCAAGAACGTGAAACGGATGTCCCTGCTCTCGGGCGGGGAACGTTCCTTGGCGGCGCTAGCTTTTCTGTTCGCGATTTTCCAAGCTCGGCCCTCGCCGTTCTATGTCCTAGATGAGGTCGAGGCCGCTTTGGACGACGTAAACCTGTCTCGATTGCTGGGGGTTTTCGAAATTTTGCGTGAAAACTCGCAGTTAATCATCATTACTCACCACAAACGTACGATGGAAATTGCTGACGCGCTGTACGGAGTGACGATGAAGGAGGGCACCACGGCGGTGATCTCGCAGCGCCTGGTGAAAACCCCTGGCGAAAACGAGGAATCTATACCGTGAAGTACAGCCGTAAATTAGGTAAACCTAGCGAGGTTAGAGATAAGATAGCAACGTACGTTCGAGCCGACAACAGACGTTCATGCGGTGCTATCAGAGACGTTTTGGATGGAATCAATGAATATCCTCAGTGCGACACTAAATAACTCACAGGGTCTGGAAGGCTACACTGATCCGCTCATTTTTATGATTCCGTTGGCTATCGCTTTCATAGTTATCGTTATCGTCGCCAGCGCCTCCCAGATTGACTCGAAGCAGCGCAAGATTCGCAACGAGGATCGGCTTTTAGATACGTTGGAGCGGATTCGTGACGACAGCAGCGAGGACGGAGAGGACTCCGAGGACTCTGCGCCGCTCCAGCTGAAGCAAGGTGAAAAAGAACTTCGAAACATCATCGAAAATGCGATTCAGACTAATGGCCACAGCGATGATGAATACCCTGATGATGACGTAGAAATCGAACCGACGACCTCAGAGAGTGGCCATTTTACGGATGAGGGCCCGACCGAAGAGGATGACCTCGCTGAAACGGAAGATTGGGGCGATGAAGACGAAGACTTCGATGAGGAAGAAGTCGTCGTCAAGCCCGATGGGGTCTATTGCGACCCGGACGGATTGTGTTTTAGGCCCCTTCCCGGTCAGAGTGTTGAGGAAGCCCGTGCCGCGGCTCGAGCGGCTATGGCGGCGGCGGATGCAGCTCTGGCGGCGGATATGGCCGCGGAAGACGCCGCTTTGGAATCGGCGGCGGAGCAAAACGTAGCGGAAGTTTCTGAGGAGCCTGAGAGTTCCGAGGCTGCAGAAACTGCTGAGAAAACCGAGCAACCCGAGCCGGCCGCACCGGCTGAGACGCCAGATTCTGACAGTTCCGAACCAACCGAACCCGAAGTTGAGGAAATCGAAAAACCGGAATCCAAGACCTCCCGGATGCGCCGCTTGAAGGAACGCCTGGCCGGTAAGGGCAAGTTCGGGCGAGCCATTCTCAATGTGTTGTCGAGTGCCGACTTACAAGCCGCCGATTGGGAGGCTATAGAAGACGAGCTGCTGGCTGCCGACATGGGCGTCGAACCAACCGTAGAGCTCATTGACAAACTGAAGGTGAAACAAAAGGTCGCGGGCGAAAAGGACGCTGCGCAGGTGCGACGTATGGCCAAGCGGATGCTCACCGATATGCTCGACCGCAAGGCCGAACGTGGTCTCAACCTGGAAGTTCCCGAGGATTCTCCCACCCAGACCGCCGGTATCTTAATGGTTGGTGTCAACGGCGGCGGTAAGACGACCACGGTGGGCAAGCTGGCTCGCCTGTTGGTGGCTGACCGCAAGTCCGTTGTGTTGGGTGCGGCCGATACGTTCCGTGCCGCCGCCGGGGAGCAGCTGCAAACTTGGGGCGACCGGGTCGGTGTGCCGGTGGTGCGTGCCGAAAAGGATCAGGCCGACCCCGCCTCCGTGGCTTTCGACGCTGCGAAAACTGCCCGCGAAGCCGGCAGCGACGTGGTTTTGATTGACACCGCCGGACGTTTGCAAAACAAAGTTGGTTTGATGGACGAGCTGGGCAAAATCAAGCGCGTGGCTGAAAAACAGGTGCCCATCACCGAAGTTTTGCTGGTTATCGATGCCACCACCGGCCAAAACGCTTTGAGCCAGGCGAAGATTTTTACCGAAGCGGTGGGTGTGACCGGTATCGTTTTGACCAAGCTGGACGGTTCCGCCAAGGGCGGGGTCATCGTGCCTTTGCAGCGGGAGCTGGGGATTCCGGTGAAGCTCGTTGGTTTGGGTGAAGGCCCCGACGATTTGGCGCCCTTCGTGCCCGGCGATTTCGCTGACGCCCTGCTGGACGCCTAGATTCGTCAGGCACCCGGGTCTTTCGCAAGTTTTCGGCGTTTGCCGCTGGCTCCGGTGCCACTCACGGCGCGCCCCAACCCCCACTTTTGCCCGAAATCTTGCCTCACTATAAAATCGACGTGTGTTCAATAGCCTACAAGACCGCCTAACAGAATCATTTAAGAACCTTCGCAAGAAGGGCAAGCTGAAGGAATCCGACGTTGACGCCACCGTCAGCGACATTCGCCGTGCCCTGATTGAGGCAGATGTGGCCCTGGAGGTCGTCAAGGATTTTACCGCCACCGTGCGGGAAAAGGCCTATGGGGCGGCCCG
The DNA here is from genome assembly GCF_902488535.1 of uncultured Mobiluncus sp. GTDB lineage: Bacteria > Actinomycetota > Actinomycetes > Actinomycetales > Actinomycetaceae > Mobiluncus. Next base: position 10,356 of record NZ_CABTWO010000019.1, on the reverse strand, counting down.
ATCTGAGGTTTTGAACCCGGCCCAACAGATTGTGAAAATCGTCAACGACGAGTTGATTAACATTCTGGGCGGCGAGGACCGGGAACTGCATTTCTCTAAACCCGGCAAAGGCCCGACCGTGTTTATGCTGGCCGGCCTGCAGGGTGCTGGTAAAACAACTCTGGCCGGCAAACTCGGCAAGTGGTTGGCGAAAGAGGACCGGAAAGTCCTGCTGGTCGCGGCGGACTTGCAGCGTCCCAACGCGGTCAACCAGTTGCAGATTGTGGGTGAACAGGCCGGGGTCACCGTCTTTGCCCCCGAACCCGGCAACGGGGTGGGCGACCCGGTCGATGTGGCGCGGCGCGCTTTGGCGCTGGCCTCCGGTTCAGGCTATGACGTGATGATCGTCGATACCGCCGGCCGACTGGGCGTGGATGAGGAACTTATGGCGCAAGCTCGTTCCATCCGCGACGAGGTGCAGCCCGACGAGGTCTTGTTCGTCCTGGATGCCATGATTGGCCAGGATGCGGTGCGAACCGCGCGAGCTTTCCAAGAGGGCGTGGATTTCACCGGTGTGGTCCTGACCAAGCTAGATGGTGATGCCCGCGGCGGCGCAGCCCTGTCAGTCCGGGGCGTCACCGGGGTTCCGGTGCTGTTCGCCTCGACCGGGGAAGGCTTGGACGACTTTGAGCGGTTCCATGCCGACCGGATGGCGTCGCGGATTTTGGATATGGGCGACCTGCTGAGCCTCATTGAAAAGGCTCAGGAAACTTTCGATATGGAGCAGGCCGAAAAGCTCGCCGGCAAGATTCAACAGGGCCAGTTGACCTTGGAAGACTTCCTCAGCCAGCTGCAACAGATCCGCAAACTCGGCTCGATGAAAAAGCTGCTGGGCATGATGCCGGGGGCGGGCAAAATTCGGGAACAGCTGGATCAGTTTGATGAGCGCGAAGTCGACCGGATTGAAGCTATTGTCCGCTCGATGACACCCGCGGAACGCCAGGATGTAAAGATTCTCAACGGCTCGCGCCGCGCCCGGATTGCCGCCGGGTCTGGCACCACGGTCGCGGACGTGAATGGTCTGGTCGACCGATTCCAGATGGCGCAAAAGATGATGAGCGGCGGCGGTATTCCCGGTATGGGCGGCGGCGCTGACGGTATGGGGATGATGCCCGGATTCGGCCGGATGCCGGGCATGGGCAAGCATTCGAAAGCGAAACAGGCAGTAAAGTCCGGCAAGAAATCCAAAGCCCAGCGCAAGGCAAAATCCGGTAATCCCGCCAAGGCAGCCCGTCAAGCCCGGGAAGCTTTAGAGGGGATTTCCGCCGCCCCCCAGAGTGGGGCCGGAGCAATGCCTAACTTGCCTGGTGCTTTGCCGGCCGGGATGGGTGGTCTCAACGGCTTGGGCGGTCTCGGGGGGATGCCGCAGAAGTCCGCGCCGGCCACCCCCGCCCTGACCCCTGACGATCTGCCTGACGACATCAAACGTATGTTGGGCGGCCTGTGATGAAACCCCTAGGCGCGCCACACCCGGAAAACCTGCACTTCACCGGTGCTTTTTTGTGGTCGGAAAACCCCAGTGTGGAGGGGGAATACACCGGCCAGGCGACGTCAGCGTCTTGTGAATCCCGGTGGGTACACGGCGACCTGTATATTCACGACGGCATCGTGAGCCGAACGGCGAAACCCGCACTGACTTACCGAAAGGTCAGCGGCTACGCGATTCCCGGACTGGTGGACGTGCATTGCCATGTGGGTGTGACCCACGCGGGTAGCGTACCGGTCGAAACCCAGCGGGAACAGGCCGAACTGGCGTTGAGTAAAGGCACGCTGCTGATTCGTGACTGCGGGGTGCCCTCCGATACCCGCTGGATTGACCAGGTGGCCGAGCTGCCGAAAATCATTCGCTGCGGCCAACACCTGGTGCGACCCAAACGCTATATGCGCTACTACGGGCTGGAGCTGGAAAACGAAGCGGATTTGCCCGCAGCGGTTGCCCAACAGGCCAAACACGGCGACGGCTGGGTGAAAATCGTGGGGGACTGGATTGACCGCTCCGACGGGGCCGAATCTGATTTGCAGCCGCTGTGGTCCACCGCGGTGCTGCGTGACGCGGTGGCGGCCGCTCACCAGAACGGGGCGCGGGTGACCGTGCATACTTTCGCCCACCGCACGATAGAGGGCCTGTTAGATGCCGGGGTGGACTGTATCGAACATGGCACCGGCATGGATTCGGATGAAATCCTCGAAGCGCAGCGCCGCGGCGTTCGCGTGACTCCGACCATGCTGCAAATCGCCCGGTTTTCCGATTTTGCCGCCCAGGCGGGGGCGAAATATCCGGTGTATGCCGCCACGATGACCGCTTTGGATCAGTCTCGGATGGCCCATCAAGCCGCGCTGTATGAAGCGGGGGTCCATCTGCTGCCGGGCACCGATGCCGGCGGCTACCAGCGCCACGACGCCCTGCCCCAAGAGCTGCGGCAATGGCTGGAACTGGGGATTTCGGCTCCGGAAATTATTGACCTGGCCACCTGGAGGGCTCGGGATTTCCTGGGGGCTCCCTCCCTGTGGGAGGGCGCGCCCGCCGACCTGGTGTGGTATGACTCCGACCCGCGCGCTGACCTCAACGTTTTGGAACAGCCCGTCGGGGTGGTTCTGCGCGGAGCAGTCGTGGCCGGGGCGGTTAAGGAAGCCGCACACCGTGCCTGAAGGCCATGCTATTCATCGGCTGGCCGCTCAGTTTGCCCAGGTCATGAGTGGCGAGGTCGTCGCGGCGTCCTCTCCGCAGGGGCGTTTCGCCGCGGGCGCCGCCGAGTTAGACGCCCAGCGTCTGGTCGACGTGCAAGCCTATGGGAAACATATGTTCCTTGGTTTTGCTCCGTCTCAGACCAAACCTGCCGCGCCAAGTCCCGCCTCTAAACCGTCCCTGACCTGGCTGCATATTCACTTGGGGATTTACGGCTCCTGGCGTTTTTACGGGGATTCTCAGTTCATCGCCCGGCATACCGACACGGCGCTAGACCTAGCCGATACTGCGGAGCCGGGCGCGGAAATCGTAGAGATTCCGGTGCATACTCACCGCGATGATTCCGCTTTTGCGCCCCACGAACATTTCGCGGATCGCTGGTTTTGGACCCCCGCGCCTTTCCAGGCGCCCCCGCCCTACGGGACGGTGCGTCTGCGCCTGGTCACCGCGCACGGGGCGGCCGACCTGTCCGGGCCAAACACCTGTGAACTGCTGGATGAGGAGGGCGTCGCTGCGGTCTTGGCGCGGCTGGGACCCGACCCGCTGCGTCCCGACAGCGACTTCAGGGAGTTTGTGAAACGTTGTTCCACCCGTCAGAAGGGTATTGGGGAGGCTCTCATGGACCAGTCCGTTATCGCCGGGGTGGGCAACATTTACCGCGCCGAAGTGCTGTACGCGGCACGTCTGAACCCGTTTACACCGGCTCGTGAAGTAACCCCGCGCAAACTGCGCCGAATCTGGAACTGGCTGGAAGAATACCTACCGCTGGGCGTGGAATCGGGACGGATCACCACCGCGGACCCTGACGATTACGCGACCTTTGTGGAACGCGAGCTGGCCGCGGGGCGTGAGCCCCAGGCTATAGACTCTCGCTACTACGTCTACCAGCGCCAAGACCGCCCTTGTCTGCGCTGCCGCGCCAGCATCAAGCTCAAAATCGTGGGGGGACGAAAACTCTACTGGTGTCCGCGCTGCCAACGCTGAGGAATACGCGAAACCGCACCCTCGGCAAAACCCGAGCCGGGAAACCGCAACTTCCGACGACCCCGCTCGTGACCCGCCTGGTGCGAGCGCCACGTAAAGGTGGAATAATCGAGGACGTGAGTGAAGTTAACCTGGGGATGCCCACCAAGTCTCTGTCCGCCCGTGAACCGTTGGCGCCGCGCCACCAGACCCGCCAAATCCAGGTCGGCAGCGTTGCCGTGGGCGGAGACGCCCCGGTGAGCGTCCAGTCCATGACCACCACCCTGACTTCTGACGTGGAGGCAACCCTGCAGCAAATCGCCGAGTTGACGGCCGCGGGCTGCGACATCATCCGAGTGGCCTGCCCTTCCTCCGACGACGCCGCGGCGCTGCCCGAAATCTGTAAACGCGCTACCATCCCGGTGGTGGCGGACATTCACTTCCAGCCCAAGTATGTGTTCCAAGCCATCGAGGCCGGCTGCGGGGCGGTGCGGGTGAACCCCGGCAACATCCGGGCTTTTGACGACCAAGTGCGCGAAATCGCCCGAGCCGCCACCGACCACGGCACCGCGCTGCGCATCGGGGTCAACGCGGGGTCTCTGGACAAGCGGCTGTATGAAAAATTTGGGGGAGCCACCGCAGAGGCGCTCGCCGAGTCCGCCATGTGGGAGGCGTCGCTGTTCGAGGACGTGGATTTCCATGACTTTGCCATCTCGGTGAAACACCACAACCCGGTGACGATGATTCAGGCCTACCGCCTGTTGGCCCAGCACGGGGACTGGCCGCTGCACCTGGGGGTGACGGAGGCCGGCCCAACTTTCCAAGGCACTATCAAATCCGCAACCGCTTTTGGCGCGTTGCTCTCCGAGGGGATTGGCGACACGATTCGGGTTTCGCTTTCGGCCCCGCCGGTTGAGGAGGTCAAGGTCGGGTTAGAGATTTTGCGTTCTCTGGGCCTGCGGAAACGCAACTTCGAAATCGTGTCCTGCCCGTCCTGCGGACGTTCCCAAGTCGACGTTTACACGTTGGCTAATGAGGTTACCGCCGGGCTGAAAGACATCACCTACCCGCTGCGGGTCGCGGTGATGGGCTGTATCGTCAACGGTCCGGGCGAAGCGCGGGAAGCCGATTTGGGCGTGGCCTCCGGCAACGGCAAAGGCCAGATCTTCATCAAGGGCCAGGTCATCAAAACCGTGCCGGAAGCTGAGATTGTGCCGACCCTGATAGCCGAAGCGAATCGATTGGGCCAGGAAATGGGCTTGGAAACGGGTGAGCCCCAGGTGAATGTGGCCGGTTGAGGCCTCACGCCGCGGCGACCGTTTTCGTGGGGAGCCGCTCGGTGATTAGTCTTCCCAAGCGCGGTCGGCGGGTTGTCCGCAGAGATTGCGTAGCTCCGGGCACCAGGCCGGTCGGGCTGGGGTTCAGTTTCGGTTCAACCGGGAGATGACGAGAGGCTAAGATGAGAGTTACTGCTTAGATTTACCGAGGAGTTATGGAAAATGTGTGAAACCGCGTTGCAAAAAGCTACTATTCCTTTCGATGGCCGGGTGCAGTCCGGGGTGGAACAGCCCCCGCAGGCGCATCTGGAAGTTTTGGGGATGAACCTGGAACCCAGCTTGGACAAAGCGGCGTTCATTGAGCTGCTAAAGGACCTGACCGCCACGGCCCGCCAGCTGACCCAGGGCAACCCGATTCCGAACTTCCTAGCTCCGGAAATGGTCGCGGTCACCGCCAACCTGACCATCACCTGCGGTTTCGGGGAACGAATTTTTGATTTCTTGGGTAAGCCGGAACTGAAACCCGAGGGCTTGCATGACATTCCCGCTTTCAAACTCGACCAGCTGCAGGAACGCTGGGGTCAGACCGATTTGGTGTTCCAGATTTGCTGCGACGACCCGGGCACCTTGTTCGCGGCCGGTCGCCTGTTACTGGCCAAGTGCCAGGGCAAGGCCACGTTGTTCTGGATGCAAAAGGGCTTTACTTACGCCTACGGTTCCGCCCCGCGCGGCACGACCCCGCGAAATCCGTTCGGCCAGGTAGACGGCACTGTGAACCCGTCCAACGCGGAGGAATTCTCCGAGCAGGTGTGGCTGGACGGTGCTGGAGACCAGGCCTACCTGGATGGTTCTACCATTATGGTGTTGCGCCGGATTCAAAACTTCCTCGATCCGTGGGAGTTGCTGGACCGTCCCGCCCGCGAGCGCGTCATCGGCCGCAAACTTTCCGATGGTGGTCCGTTGAGCGGCGGCGGCGAGTTCGATGAAGAGGACATGGACGCGGTGGACGAGGCCGGTAACTTCATCATTGATCGGCGTTCTCACCTGGCGCTGTCCCGCGAACATACCGAAGATGGCTCCGATAAGCTGCGTCGCCGGGCTTTTGCCTACGACGACGCTCCGGAACCGGGACAGTCTGACCTGACCAACAGCGGTCTGGTGTGGGTGTCTTTCCAGCGAAACCCGGAACTCCAGTTCGCGGCCATTCAAAAGCGCCTGGATATGCACGACTTGTTGAACAAGTTTATTTCCCACATCGGTTCGGCGGTTTACTGGATTGTTCCAGGAACCAGCGCGGAAACCTACTGGGGACAGGGGTTGCTGGAAAAATAGGCCGGCGTGCTTAGGAATTCGCGTCGGTGCCCAAGGGCAGGTTTTCGGTCCCGGTGGCGATGGATTGTCGAATGGCGCGCAGCAGGCCGCGCTGGGAGGCTTCGAGTTCCTGCGCTAAGCCGTGCAGGCGGCGCAGTGTTTCCGCGTTGCCGGCGTCCGTCAGTGTTTCCGGTGCGGGATTTTTCCCCAAGGACTCCAGGAAAGCCATTTCACCAGCCCATTCGCGCCGCTTGTCCCGCCACAGTTGCAGCGGAGCGACCAGGTTCGGATCTCTCGGGATGTAGCGCACCGCCTCGATGACTTGATTATCCCGCACGACGACACGGTCCGCGGCAGAGAGAGTCTCTTCATAGATGAGTTTGATTTCTTCGTGACGGGGGGCCGTGTCTGGAATGACGGTGTCGCCGTGGAAGTGGCGAATCAGCCACACGACACCCAAGGTCAGCGCGATAGTGCCGACCACGATCAGGAAATAGACCAGGTTTTGGGTGGCGGTCCACTTGTCCTGGGGAATGACCTGAACGGGTATCGTCATTCCCCAATACGGCGCCGGCAACGAACTCATGACTGGATTTTAACAGACTTTCGCCTCCTTGCGGCGCCCGTGGAGCCGGTTTGCCTCGGAAACCCAAGTTTTCGCTCGAACCGACGGAATTAACGGGGTGTGGGGGGAGATAAATTTTTTGATAACCTGTAAAGGCAGCGACTGGCGATGTCTACCCGACCCCGGATTGTTTCGCGGGGACAGTGGGCAGGAGGAATAACCCTCCGGGGAGCGCATTTACACAATCGGACGCCTGGGTTGTGCTCGCAAAACTATGGAGGAACTATGACTGAAGTCATGAACCAGCCCCTTTCTGAGGTTGATCCGGAAATTCAGGCCGTGCTGGATGCTGAACTGAATCGTCAGCGCGACACCCTGGAAATGATTGCGTCGGAAAACTTTGTGCCGCGCGCCGTATTGCAATGCCAGGGCAGCGTCTTGACTAACAAATATGCCGAAGGCTATCCGGGCAAACGCTATTACGGCGGCTGTGAAAACGTGGACGTCGCCGAGACCCTGGCCATCGAGCGGGCCAAAAAGCTGTTCGGAGCCGATTTTGCGAACGTCCAGCCCCACTCTGGCGCCCAGGCGAACGCGGCGGTACTTTCCGCGCTCATCAAGCCCGGAGACAAGATTATGGGCCTGAGCTTGGCACACGGCGGTCACCTCACTCACGGCATGAAGATCAACTTTAGCGGTCGGCTCTACCAGGTCGCGGCCTACGGGGTGGAACAGGATACCAAGCGTATCGACATGGATCGGGTGCGGGAACTCGCGTTGGCTGAGCGCCCTGATGTGATTATTTCCGGCTGGTCCGCCTATCCGCGACACCTGGACTTTGCGGCTTTCCGCTCTATCGCGGACGAGGTCGGGGCCTATCTGTGGACCGATATGGCGCACTTTGCGGGTCTGGTCGCCGCTGGTCTGCACCCCTCCCCGGTGCCTTACGCGGACGTGGTTTCCACGACTATTCACAAGACCATTGGCGGGCCGCGTTCGGGTCTGATTCTGTCTCGTGATGGGGAAAAGTTCGGCAAGAAGATCAACAGTTCCGTTTTCCCCGGTCAGCAGGGCGGTCCCCTGATGCACGTGGTCGCGGCGAAAGCGGTGGCGCTAAAGATTGCCGGCACGCCTGAGTTTAAAGAGCGGATGCAGCGCGTCATCCAAGGCGCCCAAATTTTGGCTGAACGCCTTATGGCGCCCGATTGCCAGGCGGCGGGCATCGACCTGTTGACCGGCGGCACCGATGTTCACTTGGTACTGGTTGACCTGGTTAACTCCAACCTGGACGGGCAACAGGCCGAGAACCTGCTGCATGAAGCGGGCATTACCGTGAACCGTAACGCGGTGCCGTTCGATCCGCGTCCCCCGGCGGTCACTTCCGGTTTGCGTATCGGCACCCCGGCTCTGGCTACTCGCGGCTTTGGCGAGGCGGAGTTCCGTGAGGTTGCCGACATTATCGCCTCCGTGCTGGTGGACGGCGCCGCGGGCGAATCCGCGGTGGACGTGGCCAAGTATCGGGCTCGGGTGGCGAAACTGACCGAAGCCTTCCCGCTCTATCCGGGACTGGTGCAATGAGGGCGCCCTGGGAGGGGCCAGCTCAGGTCCTGGACGGCAAAGCCACCGCTGGTGCTATCAAAGCCGAGTTGCAGGCGCGTGTCGCCGCGGTACGTGAGCGCGGGGTCATTCCCGGGCTGGGCACCATTCTGGTCGGCGAGGATCCCGGTTCCGTAACCTACGTGGCTGGTAAACATCGGGACTGCGCGGAGGTTGGCATCGAGTCCATTCGGGTCGATTTGCCTGCCACCGCCAGCCAAGACGAAGTCATGGCGGCGGTGCAACGTTTGAACCAGGACCCGGCCTGTACGGGATATATCGTGCAGCTACCGTTACCTAAGGGTATGGACACGAACCGGATTTTGGAAGCTATCGACCCGGATAAAGATGCCGATGGCCTGCATCCCATGAACCTGGGTCGTCTGGTGTTGCGGGTGTCAGAGCCGATTACTTCGCCTTTGCCCTGTACTCCCCGGGCTGTCATCGAGCTGGGTCGTCGTTTCGGTTTGGATTTCAACGGTAAAGACGTGTGCGTGGTGGGCCGCGGCACTACGGTGGGTCGTTCCATCGGGCTGCTGCTGGGACGTAAAGATGTCAACGCCACCGTGACTTCGTGCCATACCGGAACCCAGGATTTGGCTGCGAAATGTCGCCAGGCAGACGTCATTGTGGCGGCCTCCGGGGTCGCGGGCATTATCACCGCGGACATGGTCAAGCCCGGCGCTGCCGTGTTTGACGTGGGCGTGTCTCGGGTTATCGATCCGGATACCGGCAAGTCTCGATTGCACGGTGACGTGGCGGACGGGGTCGACCGGGTGGCCGCCTGGTTGACGCCGAATCCCGGCGGGGTCGGGCCCATGACCCGGGCGTTGTTGCTGGTCAACGTGGTCGAAGCCGCGGAACGCGCGGCCGGGATTTAAATTTTCATTGCTAGAAGGGCGGTGACAGGCTGAATTATTCGGACTGTCACCGCAGCTGTTCCTTACAGCGAGACAAAGTTGTGTATTTTCGTATACGGCAAGCTCAACAGATGTCCGAATCTCAGAATTCCCTTTCAAAAGGACTATTCTGCACACCAGAAGGCAGATTCGTCAGGAATCTCGCATAGGGGATGGACTAGAACCATGTCGCTTTCCGAAATCGCTCTCATGCCCAAAGATACGAAATGCAATGGTAATCACCGTTTAGGTACGGATAAGACTCTGTTGTCTCGAGTTTTTACTTAGCATAGACCGGATATAGAGGGGTTTATTTTTCAATTTCGTGCGCAATAAGGGTCACATCCCCTGTGTTCGGTGACATGTCCGAGGTAACATCATTCTTGTTTCGAGGGCTGTTAAACCTACGCACAAAAGACGTGCTTGGGTGGACTGCGGTTTTTTTGGACAATCCAGAAAGCTCTTTCCCCCGAATCAGGATAATTACCTATCTATGGAAGGGACAATCATGACTGATTTTCACGGTCGTCACTTTTTGAAAGAACTCGATTTTACTCCTGCTGAGTGGTTGGAGTTGCTGGAGTTGGCTGCTGAGCTGAAAGCCGCGAAGAAGGAAGGTCGCGAAGTTCAGTACCTGAAGAACAAGAACATTGCTCTGATCTTCGAAAAGACCTCGACCCGTACCCGCTGCTCTTTTGAGGTTGCTGCCTATGATCAAGGCGCTCATGTTACCTATCTGGATCCGTCCGGTTCTCAGATGGGTCACAAGGAATCTATTGAGGATACTGCTCGAGTGTTGGGTCGTTTCTATGACGGTATTGAATACCGTGGCGATTCTCAGCACAAGGTGGATGTTTTGGCTGAGATGTCGGGCGTGCCGGTGTGGAACGGTTTGACTGATCAGTGGCATCCCACTCAGATGTTGTGTGACATGTTGACCATGCATGAGCAGAGTGGTAAGCCGTACAATGAGATTTCTTTTGCTTATGTTGGCGACTCTCGTTTCAATATGGCTAACTC
>NZ_CABTWO010000018.1 GCF_902488535.1 uncultured Mobiluncus sp. | reverse complement strand
CGCGGTAGCTCTGGACAATCCCGTAGACTCACAAAAACTATCTAACACCATGCCTTTTTCCTTTTTCGAAGCCCCGCGATACGCCCGGCGTAACCGCTTCGTGACCTCAACACGCGCACCCATAGAAACCACTCATCATTCATACCAACAATATATTTTCGCGCTCAAACTATATGAGGCACCAGACCGCCTACGCGCTCAAAATACATAAGGTACGCTGCATGTTTGCAAACTCACATAGGTTAGGCTAACCTAAGTTCTGACATGGTTGTCATGTCATCCCTACAAGATAGGAGATTGTTATGAGTACGAAGGTGGAAATTAAGAAGGTCGAAGAGCGTCGCTCGGATAAAACCATTCTTGCTCCGAATTCGAATCATCATCCTGGGCCGCATCCGACTACAGCTTTCCAGGTTGCAAGTAACAAGTGAACGATTTAGTTCCTGGGGTTGCTCCGGTGGGTGTGGAAGATGCATTCGTTCAAGTGTGGCTCGTTGACGGTGGCTGCTTGGCTCGAGATGCACACGGCGACTTATTGCGACTATCTTTTGAAGGTGCAATAGATGATTTGGGTGCACGTGTATCGTGCCCACCCACCGTAGCAACCCTAAACTGTCAGATACCTGTACCTGAAGGCGTAAAGAACCTTGTTATTAAGGTCTGGAATCCGTTTCTAACAGAAGAAGATCAAACTGTTCTTCTTCAATGCGCTAAGGATTGTCTATCGGATTCCCCTTTTTTTGAAAATATCTGCATTTTACCTGCAGATGTTGATTGTGGTGAATCCATGGGGGATCAAGGCTCGTCAACTCTGGTGGTTCAACTTTTCTTAACGCCGGACATGGAGCAAATTCAGCGCGCCGAAGATCAAGCCCTTGCATGTGGTGCAATGTTTTGTGCAGTGATAGTGCGCTTCCCGCTGCTGCTTGTAGGACCATGTGCTGACAGTGAACATGCTGGGTTGTACAGTCAGTTTTATAAGCGTTTAGTTTCAGCCAGTCTGGAGCCGCTAATGACGCATGTTTCACTGACAAAACCGTTGTTGGACGGATTTGCCAGCCAGCTGGATGTTTGCTTGCAAGCTATAAGAGGGATGGGTTTCGGTGAATTCGCAAACCCTCTTTCTTGGTCTAGCCTAAATTTAGTCAATGGCGAGTATGAAAACCATTGGCTCGTGCCCTGGATTGATTGGGCTGGATATGCGCAAGGTAATGATTTCCCACGATTGCCGGCACAGGCTTTGATGGATTCTGAAGTGGGAGTCGTAACCCAACTTCGTCATATTAGACACAATGAGAATCTGCCTGATTGTCTCACTACTGTTCAATCAGATGTTGCAGATATAAGGGTCATATCCCAATGGGCAAATAACAGCGTTTGCCAGGGTAGCGCCATCAATGATTGGCAGGATGCTTCTAACGCAGCGGTTGGCGAGGCGATTGAGCGTTACTGCATTAATATCCTTGATTTGCCGCGAATCATCGTCGGATCGTGGACTGCTCTTGAGCGGCAGGGATTACACCCGTGGTCGCCACAGAGTTTTGTGTTGTTCAGCGATGAGCAATACGCTCGGGATGGTTTCCCTTTTGAGAGATTTACAAAAGACACCATAATTCCATGGATTGATGGTGTCGTATTGGGGACGGGAGAGCCTGTATACGTTCCCGTATCTATGGTTTATGTTAACTATAACCATACGGGATTCGTTGATGGAGTCTCCCTTTCAAACTATCCTCTGATTAACCCGGTTCCTTATGCAGGGGTTGCTGCTGGGTCTAGCGAATATGATCCGATCGTCAATGGGCTTGAAGAGATTATTGAGCGTGATGCCACCATGATTTGGTGGCATAGTAAGCCTGCTATAGACCCAGTGAAGATTAACAGCCCACAGGTTGACGCAGTTATTCAAGAATTTGAAGCCAAGAGATTCTCAGTGAAACTGTTTATTCTCCCTAACGAGTTTAGAATTCCTGTTGTCGCTGCCTGTCTGACAAACGAGCAATTCGAAACGTGCAATATAGGGTTTTCGTGTCGCCCCAACGTAGAAGATGCCGCCTTGAAAGCTGTTACCGAAGCGGGAACGCTATTCGATGGTTCGATTGATTTGCTTGACCAGAATGGACGCCTTTACGAGGCGATACGCAAACGAGAACTCTCAGAAAAGATGGCTTTGCCGTGGCGTGCTGATAGACACTACTTAGATTCTATTGATTGGGATTTTAGCCGCGTTACAGACCTGATGATTCAACAACACATTAATATTGATCCGCGAGCAAAACAGTACCGCTCCGGTCATTTGAATCGCCAAGAGCACAGCGCCGACCTATCATGGCTTGACCAATCTGAACAGCGCAATAGGGAATACTACCTTGAACGACTGGAGGCTCACGGATACGACACAATTTGTGTTGATGTAACGACTCCTGATATTCGAATGTGTGGCGGTCGGGTCGTCCGGGTATTGGTTCCTGGGCTCGTGCCGAACTTTGCTGCCGGCCATATCACCCTCGGTCATCGCAGAATACAAGATGCTTACTTCAAAATGGGGCTGCTAGACAGTCCACAAGAATTTGCTGATTTAAACTATTTCCCTTTGCCTCATGCCTAACACTGAACTCGTGACTAAACGTTCCGCACCTCCCGACGAGAAGCTCATAGCTCCTGGTCTGTTAGCCGCAAAAAGATGGGTCTCGTTGCCCTCTTACGTGGGGCTTACGCTCATCCTTATTGTGGTATGGATTCTAGCTTTGGGAGTAGGTGCTGTCAGCATCAATCCGCTTGTCACCCTACGAGTAGTTCTGGAGAATATCTTTCCCGGACTCTACTTTACGGGGCTTCCTGCCCCCGCAAGTACCGATCATGATGTTATCTGGAATCTGCGTATGCCGCGAACTCTCCTTAGCGTCATCTGTGGTGCTGGTTTGGCTGTGTGTGGGCTCGCTACACAAGCCCTGCTCCGCAATATTTTGGCCGATCCTTATATTCTGGGGATTTCTTCCGGGGCATCTACAGGTGCTGCGATGGTTATGGTTCTCGGGATTGGACTCGGTTTTGCTTCGCCCTCAATCGCGGTCATGTGCGGAGCATTTATCGGATGCCTTGTCTCGGTATGCCTTGTTTTTGTTCTTGCTGGGTTGAATGGCAGAAACTCTACAACAAAAGTGGTTTTTGCTGGCATGGCAGTAAACTTCTTCTTTTCGGCTTTGACAAGTCTGCTCATCATGGTGGCAAAGAATCCTTCTGTCACGAAAAGTGTTATGTTTTGGATGCTAGGTTCCTTTAGCGCCACCCGCTGGAGGGAAATCCCAATTGTATTCTTCGGTGTCCTCCTAGGTTGCCTCTGGCTGTTTATAAGTGGCAGGAAAATAGATGCGATGACACTGGGTGATGATGCAGCGCGTGGTCTTGGACTCAGACCAGATCGCACTCGGCTCCATGTGTTCTTTGTAGTTGCGTTTATCGTCGCCACGCTAGTGTCTGTGAGCGGAACAATTGGGTTCGTCGGTCTTGTCGTACCGCATATAGCAAAGAAACTTTACGGAGGAATTTTCCGTAACGCTATCTTCGGATGTGCCCTTGTTGGCGCCACATTGATGCTAGGTGCCGACTTGTTGTCACGTATTTTGGTATCCCCCGGGGAACTGTCTGTTGGTATCATTACCGCTCTGATCGGCACTCCACTACTCATGTCACTTATTCGTAGGAATGCGGTTAACGATGCTTAACTCACACTTTTGCGCTCAAGTATCTGAAACGCCATTGTTTTCACTCGATGATGTGACGGTAAAATTCGGGAAAACGGTTGCGCTGAACCAACTGTCGGGGACTATTCCAGCAGGTATGCATGTTGGTTTAATAGGCCCGAACGGGTCGGGCAAGACGACACTTATGCGAGCCTTATACGGGGCAGTTAAACCTAATCGTGGTCGAATTAAGTTGGTTGGGGAACCTCTCGACAGTCTCCAACCGCACGAGATAGCAACCAAGATTGCTCTAGTTCCACAAAACCAAATTGTGCCGCAAAGAGTCAAGGTTATTGACGAAGTACTACTTGGCAGAATCCCTTTCTTATCCGCTTTTGCAACATATTCTCACAGTGACTATGACCTAGCCGCGAAGGCGCTTGACACAGTAGGGTTGACAGGCGTTCGCGAGAAGTATTCTGATCAACTCTCCGGGGGAGAGCGGCAACGAACCGTTATCGCCCGGGCGCTGACCCAAGACACGAACTGTGTGCTACTTGATGAGCCTACGAATCACCTCGACATTTTCTACCAGCATAAGGTGCTGAGTTTACTCAGGCGGCTGGCTCCCAATGTGGTCACGGTGCTTCACGATATTAACCTCGCAGCAAAATACTGCGACTGGTTGCTCATGCTCGACCACGGCAAAGTTTTCGCTTCCGGGAAACCCCACGAGGTACTAACCGAAAGCAATATCGAGCACGTGTACGGTGTTCAAGCAACAACCATCCATCACGAAGGCAAACTGCAATATTGCTTCAGTGTTAACAACGATAAGGAGAAATCATGATAAAAACTAGGCTGCAGATTCCACGAGCAATAACCTGCGTAGCGCTATTGGTAGCGTGCGGACTTGCTGGATGCACGACGCAAAAGCCTGATGATTCCGGTCAGAATACCCCTTCTGCTGCGAACAGTGCTGCGTATCCGCAGGAATACGATTCGTGTGGGACAAAAGTTACTTTAGATCAGCGCCCAGAGAGAATTATTGCGTCAGGCAGAGAAGGGGTTGCTAACCTTGTAGCTGCTGGCGGCGCGGATCGGATGATTGGTAGATTCGCAGAACACGGGGCGCAACAGTCCGATGAGGTTGAAGCAGCCGTCAAGGATGTCAAACAACTCGAGAATAGTTCGGGAGAAGCCCACGGCGAACTCTCGTTCGAAGCAATCCTCAAACTCAAGCCTGACATGATTTACGGCAATGATTACGGCGAAGTCGACGAACTTGAAAAATATGGGATTAAAGAAATTATTAGCCAATCTTCATGCGTTTATCTAACAAATGTTGATGAGGTTGATCGGGCTGACCTTACGGGTATTACGAAAACGATTCGCAACCTTGGTAAGTTGATTGATTCGGAAAAGGCAGCTAACGAAAATGCCGATAAACTAGATCAAGAGCTGCAGGACGCGCAAAAAGCTGGTGAAAGCCTGAAAGAAATGACCGTCGCCGGGTTGTATTACTGGGATGCGTCTGATGATCTGTTCGCATATGGTGCTAATTCCACCTTGCAGGGCATCTTTGAGGCCTCGAAACTGAAGAATGTTGTCGACCCGAAATACGATGCGATGATGAACGGTGCTATCCAGCCTGAGGCGATCATCAAAGCAAATCCCCAAGTAATAGTTATTACCACTGGGGAGTCGGGGATCACTCTCGAGGATTCCATGGACAGACTGAAGGCCATTCCTGGGATGGATCAAGTTGATGCAATTAAGAATAATCGCGTCATCGAGCTGCCTTCCGGGGCTGCGTATACCATCGCGGACGCTATTCACGGAGCTACCGCAACAGTTAAGGCCCGTCAAAACTACTAGGAGCGCCTAGTCCACACTAGATGAATGAAAGTATGTCGATGAAACCTGCCCACTTATGGCACCGCCAAATGACGGTGTTACGCATAGCCCAAGTCGGGGTTAGAATCATGATTCCGCCGATACTTCTTGGTCTGGTGTTAAGCGGTGCCTATGTTGGGCAGGCATTCATCAGTTCTGCGCTTTTCACGGAACTTCTTGGTAGTCGTGATAAAGGCACGATAGTTCGACTACTCATCGCTTTGAGTGTGTTTCTGGTTGCTATTCCGCTGATTGGTATTGCGAAGGCTTATCTTTTGAATCGAATAGGGTTGCGCCTGAAAGTCAATTTGCGTAAAGCGATTTTGACTCATGTCGATAGGCGTGGCCCCATGCGGATGAGCAGCCAGCGAGCTGGGAATCTTGAGTCGCTTATGGTTGACGGAGTTGAAGCGATTGAACCTTATTACGGCACTTATCTACCCCAAATCGCGATTACTACAATCACTGCAGGGTCTATCTGCGTGTGGATTGGAACAGTCAGCCCACTGGCTGGGATAGTTTTATTTGTTTGTGCAGTCATCACATTCCTGATTCCACGAGTATGGGACAAGGTGTTAGCGGAGAAAGGCCAAGAACACTGGGACGCTTACGCAGAGCTTAACTCGGATTTCGTCGATGCTATGACCGGCATGACTACGCTCAAGGCTTTTGGCGCTGCTAATCAATTCGGAAAACGACTCGCTAAGCAATCCAAGGAGCTTTTGCGCTCAACCCTCACCCAGCTACGCGTGTCACTTGGAGAAACCGGGGCATCGTCAGCCATGATGGTTCTCGGGCCAGCATTTGCCTTGTTGATTGCTATTGTCGAGGTTCGCAGCGGAAACTATCCGGTCACGAAAATATTCTTCATTACCTTGTTAAGCATTGAAGTATTTAGGCCTTTGAGAGACCTCGCCAATGCTTTCCATGCCGGCTATTTCGGACTATCCGCTGCCGACCAAATCTACAATACGCTCAGCGTTGACTCTACCATCCCAAACACGACTCAGACATCCAGGAAAACGCTTCCTGAGTCAACCCCCGCAACAATCGAAATCTGTGAACTGAGCTATCAATACGAATCAGCCACCACGAATGCACTCGAAAAAATTAGCCTTACCGTCGAGCAGGGGCAGTTTATGGCCATTGTCGGGGGATCGGGCTCAGGAAAATCCACTCTTCTAGGGCTCATGCTAGGTTTTGATGCCCCAAAATCAGGCACCGTGACTATCGGGAAAACCCCGACCGCAGAACTTGATATCGTCTCTACAGTCTCACTGGTGCCGCAAAACCCTGTCATCTTCCCCGGGACGGTTGAAAGTATCCTCAAAGAAGCTAACCCGCGTGCCAGCCATGATGATCTTCTTCAAGTGCTGAGTGTCGCTCAAGCAACCGATTTTCATGCTGAAGCCTCCGACGAAGAAGTCTTGGCTCATCGCCAAAAGGCTCAGCAGGCTGATCTGGAACTCATGATTGAAGAATCAGGGGCTAACATTTCTGGCGGACAAAAACAGCGTCTGGCTATCGCTCGCGCTCTCATCCGTAAGCCGCGCGTCATGATTCTTGATGAATCCACTTCGGCGCTCGATTCGCAGGTTGAAAAGAGAATCATTACCAGTCTGAGGAAAGATTTCCCGACCATGACGCTCATCCTCGTCACTCATCGAATGGACGTAGCGTTAATTGCAGATACGGTCACAGTGCTTCGAAAAGGTCGCATCAGTGAATATGGTTCCCCTGATGGTTTGTTAGCACGAAAAGGCGAATTCGCTGCGATGGTGGATAATTCCACAGGGAGCCTGACAGGTGCGAAAGAAACGGAGGTAAACAAATGAGAAAAACGCTTCATGATTTGTTCTCCATCATGGGACGGCTACGTGATTTCCGAGCGTTATTTCTAGCCTCAACCCTGGTCATAATCATCCACCAGCTCGCTTTAGCAGGTGTTGGAGCATTGAGCTACTGGATTTCTTCGTCAATCGTTGTCGACATCGATTATGAAATTACCTGGCTATTCGCAGGTCTATTCACGATTGCGGTTGTTCACGCACTTGGATATCTCATGGATGCTTGGTGGTCACACCAGCTCGCTTACCAGGTACTTGCTAGCATGCGCATCGACTTGTACAAGGTCATTCAGCGAATCGCCCCAAAAGGTCTGAAAGGTAGAAAAATCGCTGACGTCACTGCTGCAGGTATGAACGATATGGAACAACTCGAATGGTTCTACGCTCACACAGTCGCCGCCGCCTTGGCCGCTCTCATTAGCCCCACCATCCTTATCATCATTCTGTACGTTCTCATCGGCCCTTGGGCTTTGCTCACCCTTGTGTCCCTTTTCGCCCTAGTCGCAGCCCCGGCACTATTTGCCACCATTCAAAGACGTCAAGGAGAAAAAGTTCGCGCAGGCCTAGCCCAACTAAAAAGCCTCGGCTTGGAATCCATCATCGGGATTCGTGAACTCCATGTACTTGGACAAAAAACAAAACACGCAAACCGGGTATTCAAAGCCACAACTGATGTACAAAACCTGAAACTGCATCAAGCAATTCGAAAAAGTGGTGAAACAACATTATCAAGTATCGTGGTAACTGCTGTGTCAATCACTTTACTCGTGGTCATTACGGGTGACGTGCTTAATGGAACTCTTAACCCAGCGATACTTCCGGTTGCTGTCTCGCTAGCTGCCTCAAGCACCATCCCCGTTAATACCTTTGCGGGAATGTTGGGGATTATGGGAGAAGTCTCGGCGTGTGCTGCGCGTGTAAACGATTTAATGAACGCGCCTGATTCCATCAAAACGCCCACCGGAAACTACACGCCACTGTCCACATCCTTGGAAAACTACCCGAAGAGAGACCTTGACTACAACCAGGTCAGCTTCAAATACGATACAGAAGATGTTCTTGCCGATATCAACCTGAACATTCCAGACGGCCAAACAGTCGCGATTGTGGGGCAGTCAGGAGCGGGAAAAACCACCCTCGCATACCTAGCTATGCGCTTCTATGATCCAACCAGTGGACATATAGATTTCGCTGGACTACCGCTGACAGGTATTTATCCAGACGAATACCGCCAGCATCTAGCCCTCGTTCCTCAAGACGGACATGTTTTCGTCGGAACCTTTAGAACTAATCTGACGCTAGCGAAATGGGATGCCTCTGATAACGAATTATGGGAAGCAATTGACGCCGCCGGCATGACTACACTTGTAAAAGACCTCGGCGGCCTAGACTCACCCATCGGAGACCGGGGCACAAGCCTGTCAGGCGGAGAACGACAGCGCCTCGTTCTTGCCAGAGCATTTCTGCGCTCACCGGAACTCCTCATCCTCGACGAGCCTCTAGCCAATATTGACCCACAACTAGAACAAACGATCAACCAGGCATCCGGGGCACTACGTACGGGAAGAACCACAATCGTAATAACCCACAGGCTTCCGTCAATCCTCACTGCAGATACTGTCATCGTTGTTAAAGACGGACGGATTCACAATAGAGGAACACACGAAGAGCTACTGAAAGATGATTTCTATAGAAGCCTCTTAGCCAATCAGCTGACTTAGACGCAAAACAGTTTTTATCGAGGTAAATACCGAGCTGGCTCAATCACATGACTTCCCGCCAATGAGAAACCACTGATATAGAAGTATCGCTAAAACCGGATGGGTACCAACCCGTACGGTTTTGGCATGTTTCAGGGACGTATTACGTATTAGCAAGAGCCCTCAAACTTTGTCGCTAGCTGGCTCTCGGAAAGGAGCCGGTTATGAGTACCAACCACAAACATTTGCAATCAGCTTTTCGAACAAAGGCACACATGCAGGCGCGAGGAGTGTGGGCGATGAACAAGACGTTAGATGAGCGCCGCAACACGGAGGGATATCTTGATTTGAATACCTATCAGGCGTTGAAGAATCTGCAGCGCGCCACATACGGGTATCGGCCACTGGTGTATATCTGCTCGCCGTTTTCTCGTGATGTGGAAGCCAACATCGCTCTTGCTCGCCGTTTTTGTGCTCACGCCGTGGCAGCGAAGAAGATCCCGCTCGCCCGTGACGTGTCTGCCCCAGTACGCACCCGTAAAGTACGTAGATACGTGGTGCATCATGTCAATTTGAGCGCGAAGTGGGGGTTAGGCGCTGCGGGTTTTGATGCCTTGGGTGAGTAGGGTTTTATGTTTAGCTGAACTGTCCCAGATTTTCCCATCTACTCAAACGGAACAAAACCTGGGACAGTTCAAAACGCTACGTGGGTGCCCAAATCGGCATCTACAACCCGGAGGGAACCAAGGTCGGCAAAGTCACCCACCTGCGGAATCTGGAATATCTGTTCGTCGGCTGCAGCGCGCAGGTTGGTGCGCGTCTCCGCGCCGCTTTCCACGTCCCCGACGCCCCGGAAGCACCCTCAGAATCGCGCTTCCTCGCCCAAGTGGGCTAGTCCCCTTTCGCAATTAAAACCAAACTAAAAACTATCGAGCCGTGGTTGAAACGGGCAATCGAAACGATATCGAAAACCTAAAGTTCAGTGAAGATTTTTGTAATCAAACCGAGTGTAAATCACGAGGGATACTAACGTTATTAGACCTACCAAAAGCCAAGTGGGGAAACTACTTACCGACTGTAGCAGGATATTCCAAAATACGGGAGTGCTGGCGGTATCTAAAGTGCCAAAAATCAAGACTGCTCCGAGATAGATTATGCCCGGAATAGTGGCGTAGGATGCGCCGAGGACACAGCCGACAATCACTCCTAGTGAAACCAAAAACAGTTCGTTACGTACGGCCACCAAGACAACTGAAGTAAAGTACACGGCATCGAAACTGTGGGTAAATATCGCGAGAATGAACAGTATTAGAGCGGTAGCTACGGCATAGCCAGTAATGACTATTATCAGCAAGGCTAGGCGGCTGAGCCGGAGCCGTCGAGTTTGCGTTAGTTCCAGGTTGCCTGGAACGGCCAAGAGCAGGGGCAGAATCAGCGCGCCGGAGGCCGCGGTGATGGGAAGCAGGAATACAGAGACACCCGCACGCAGCGGAACCTCGGTCAGGAACGCTGGCGAAAAAGCTACCAGGAGCGCAGGCAAGAGAACAGCAACACCAAAGACGCGGTAATCGCGAGACTTAACAAACAGCACAAATCCCGGTGGGGTTTTACCACGTTCCACGGCTAGTTCGCCTCCTTCGAGAGCTGAGAATCAGTTAATTTACGGTTCCGAGCCAAATCTCGTCTTGTAAGTGCCGATATTTAGGCTCAGGAATCACTTTGCAATCAAGCAGCCTCGCGATGTAGGCACTCTCGATATCTGTGTGCTCGATGTGCTGGGTATCTGCCCTTTGCGGGACAACAAGCAGCGACGAACAGGCGTGTGTATCAGGTCCGAATGTGGTTATCCGTTTCACCTCCAGAGCTATCTCGTGCTCATCGAACCAGCCCTTAGCTAAATCGTATTCTCGCATCACCGCGGAAAGATATCGTTTTGATTCTGGAGCCACGCACACCTTTACCTCCCCAGATGTCGCACACACGGCAGAATCTTGAGGCAGAGGGATGAAAGGACTCAAGCTCGTAGTCGTAAACCAAGCAGAGAAGATTAAACTCGAAGCGCCGATACCAGCCACAACTGCCCACCACAGGCGAGGAAACAAGATCCCCAGAGCCGAAAGCACCACGATAATCAGGGCGAACAGCCACTGAATGGGCTTGAACGTCAGGTTGTAGGTGTAACCGGTTAACGGTTCCGTGGCACCTCCAGGCAGGAAAAAATAGTAGGGGAAACCGAGCCAGTTGTAGGCCGCAAACCATAACAGCGCTAAAAGGGGTGGAAAAACATAGCTCAAAACGATATTGCCGACAAAAACACCTAAATATGAGGCCATTAGTATGACCGACACCATGGAGAGGAACGACCACGGATTTAGCAACCCAAAAGTGGCATGGCCCACGGCTGTAAACACCGTCACGACCAGATACAGTACCGCTATTGCCAACACATACGGCAGACTATTGATGAGACCAAAAGCCAGCACTTGCCGGTTCCACACCCGGCGTGGCCATAAATTCTGACAGCCATTTTTACGGTGGTGAATTAACTCCAAGCTACCCGTCAGCAGGCAGAGCGGAGCCATTAGAGCGACGCAGACCACCGAAAAATCCGCTGCCCCCAACCAATCCTCACTCCAGAATAAGCCACGCGAAAACAGCGGAAACAAACCCACAATCATCGCCAACGGCAACATCTTCAGGGCATAGGAATACTTGAGCTGAATCATGACGAGTTTCCCTGATGAACCCGGTCATACAGTACTCGTAACAATGATGTTGATTTCTCACCGGACACAGAATCAGTGATTTCACGGGTTACGTCGCTCATTTTGCCTGCGAAACCGCAACGCCCACCCCGCAGAATAACCACGTAGTCCGCTACCGGTTCAAACACCTCGACCTCGTGAGTGGACACCACGACAACGCGAGAACGACCCAACTGTGCCACACAATTAATCAGGGATTCACGCGCCCCAATGTCTAAACCAGTCAAGGGTTCATCGAGCAAAACTACGCTTGGCCTGGCACATACCGATTGTGCGAGCATTACGCGCCGATACTGTCCGCCCGAGAGCTCGTTCAACCGCTTTTCTGCCAGGTCAGAAAGTGAAAACTCCGCAATGACCTCGGCAACCCGGCGAGCACGTTCTGACGATGGCACACCACGCCACCAAGCCGAATAGCGTAATAAGTCAATAACCTTGTAACGACCTATCCAACGCGGATCTTGCGGTAAATATGCAGGAGCTTCTCTGCCCTCGTACTGAATTTGTGCGCCCGGAAGGGGTTTGAGTTCACCCTGAATACAACGCATCAAGGTGGACTTGCCAGCCCCGTTTTCTCCCATCAAGACCGTAACGCCCGAACCGACTTGAAACGAAACATCCGTCAGGGACGGGCGGCTTTTCTGCCCGTACGCATAGCTAAGACTGCTGACGGTGAGCATGATGAAATCATATATCGATTTTGCTGATGTAAAATCAAAAAATCGCAAGTAAACACCACACTTATTTAAAATCTGGCCTTTTTCGCATGCTTCTTTTGGTGCACCTCAAGGTTGCTCAGTATCTACGCACGCAGTCGCTCCTCTCCTCACCTGCTGATTCTTACAATTCTTTTAAATTTGTGGGGAAAGAACTGGTATGCGGAAAGCTGACTATAGGGGCTTGACGCCCCCATAATTTTGGCCAGATACCACAAGGATCACCTATAAGCAGTACTGTTGCCTTACAAACATTACAGTTGGCGTCAAACTGTGTTGTAATAAACATTTAGTACGATTTCTCATTCTGTTAAAGCTATTTACTGCAAATTATTTAGCAAAATATTGTTGTACAGATATCATTTTCTAAATCGCTAATTGAGTAAATGTGCTCCATATTTTCAAAGGTTTCCCGTAGATTCCCCCGCGCGCTGTTCCATCCTTTGCCATCAGTGAACCAGACGTATTGAAAACCTGGAATTTGTTGAGCTTCCTGGGCAAGTTATTTGTAGGAACGGGCGGTCTCGTTTAGTTTTGAGCCTCCAGAACCGTAAAAATTCGTCTCAATCCCAAAAACCGTAGTATCAGTGCAAACCACGAAGTCAAAGCGCTTAGAACTTTTGCCGCTATTGGTTAGAGGATCCATGTTCAAACCCCACAACCGCAGATTATTGGTGTTCAGTTCTTTACAATAGGTACCGGGATCGGGCTTCTTTCGGCTGCCCTTTTCACAGCGGAGCCCCGCCTTTTTCAAGTAACTTTCAACGAGGTCCTCCATGAGGTGCCCGCCCCGGTTCTTCCGAGCGTTTGAATCAAGCCCCGCTTCAACCCCGGTCACATAGTCGTAAAGATTGTCTACGATACGGTTGCTAATCAGATTAAACAACCCGCTTTTTTCCATGAACAAAGCACAGTCTTGGTCACTGAGATGAACTGCTGAAAATTCGAAAAAGTGGTAACCGTCATCGGGATCCAGGACTGAAATCGTGGTCTCACGTTTTGCGATTAAGATAGGGATAGCTCGACGTACCTCTGGGTAACGCGAGATTAGATTCATGAAATCAGAATAGATGTTCTTTGAACCGACCAGTGAATTAAGAATGTTTAACTCAACCTTAATACTGTCAGTTTGCCTAAATATCTTATCCCAATCAGCATAGTAGTCATAGGTGGCAATAGATTCTTTGAAATTACCAATCCAAGTTTCAAAATCACGCAACTGTTTGTCCCTTCTGCTGCATAGCTGCTTTTTCTGGGGTTGAAGTCAAACCCAGCAGTCGTTTTTTAGCAATTTCAAGGTATTCAGGGTTGTTGTCAATGCCGATGCCACTACGTCCCAGTCGGTTTGCTACCACCATCGTCGTCCCAGATCCCACAAACGGATCCAGCACCAAATCCCCTTCATTGGTTGAAGCCAGTATGATCCTTTCCAACAGGTACTCAGGTTTCTGGGTGGGGTGTTTGCCGAAAACCTTTTCATTTTTGGGAGTCAGCGTTCCTTGCCAAACGTCCTTCATCTGTTTTCCACCGTTGAGCTCTTTCATCAAACTGTAGTTAAACTTGTGCTTAGCTTTCTTTTCGTCCTTACGTGCCCAAATGACGGTTTCCGTGGAATGCGTGAAGCACCGGCAACCTAGATTGGGAGGGGGATTGAGTTTCTGCCAGGTGATGTTGTTCAGTATCTTGAATCGTTCTTGTTCTAAAGCAAAACCGATGGAATAAATGTTGTGGAACGTGCCGGAAATCCAGATGCTGCCGTCTCGTTTCAAGACACGCTTGCATTCACGAATCCAGTGTCGGTTGAACTCGTGTTTTTCTGACAGTGGCAGCCCTTTGTCCCAATCGCCCTTGTTTACCGATACCTGTTTACCGCCAGAGCAAGAAATTCCATCATTGGAGAGAAAATACGGTGGGTCAGCAAAAATCATGTCAATGCTCTGTTCCTCAAGGTTTTCCAGAGCATCAAAAACATCTGCAAGAATCAGCTTCGCCGTGGGGGTTTGAAAGAATATGGTTGATGCCTCAGCTTTCGTCATCCGGGGCTCCCAGATAATTGGTGACGATGACTTCGGTTCCTCTCCGCTTCGAGGCATCGGAATTAATTGCGCGCCGTACCGACACGACATCAATTCTGTAGTCTTTATATAGGTCCCGAATCAGGCGCGTATCATGGTTGGTGAGCATGACAAAACAACCCCGTTTATCCAAATCCTTAAATAAAACTGCCAGACGTTCGTGGTCCTCTTTATGGAACCCCTCTTTGGTGTAGTCCAGAAAACTATCGGCCTTGATAGGCGCATAAGGACTATCGAGAAAAACAAAATCACCTCTGCCCGCGTCCCGACAAGCCTGCTCAAAGTCAACATTGAGCAAAGTTGCACCCTGGAGCATTCTGGAAACGGCATAAATGTTGTCCTCGTTGAGAGACGGAGCGGTAGACCCGTTATAAGGGACGTTGAACTCCCCTTTTGCATTGACCCGATACAACCCGTTGAAACAATGCTTATTTAAGAACAGCATCAACGCGTCCGATTCCAGCCCATAATCTTGTTTACGGATTAAATCGTTGTAGCGGCTACGCAGCGTGTAAAAATACTTGCTGGCGGGCTCTTTCTCCCGAGGCAACGCACCATCAATCGCATTAACCGCGTCAATAATCCCCTCAGGGTCTGTCTGAATACGCCGGTAAAGGCTCATGAGCGCTGCATTTATATCGTTTACGGTCACCTTTGGCGGTTGCAAATTGAACAGAACCGCACCGCCACCCAGAAACGGCTCAAAATAATGATTGTACTGGGCTGGCGCACGCCCGATGATACGGTCCAGCAACTGCCGCTTTCCCCCAGCCCACTTCACTACGGGTTCCGGATTCTTCACGCTCAATCACCTCCGCCCACTCTCATCTTTACTAGTGTAGCGGCTACCCCGCACCGTGACAGATCACCAGGGCGCTGGCTTACTCTTTGGGCAGCAAAACGATCCCGTCCAATTGGTCAACGGTTCTTGAAGTAACGGAACAGATGTGATTCCTTGACTCCGCCCCACTGGAGCGCAGGCACTTCCCAGGGGGGTACTCTTACTTTGCATAATCCCCTATCGCCATCATCAGAGCTCCAAGTGTTAGTTTTCATGTCGGTGGTCAGTTACACGTTTAGGAGTTACTCCGTCCTTAACTCCAGTTGCCCCATTTTCACGGCGATTTCGCCGCGCCGTGCTCCGAGTTCGGTGATGACATCACGGACATAGCTTCCGACTGTGTTTTCGGCGAGCCCAGTCGCCCGGGAGATTTCCCGGTTTGTCATTGACTGGGCCAGACAGTCGGCAACTTTGCGCAGTCGCGGGGGCAGATCCTCTAAGCGGCGGGCAAATTCGGGGTCAACAGGTTCAGGCTCTCCTTGCAGGTAAAAGTCTCGCAGCATATCCAACGGACGGTCGTCCAACACGGTTTTTCCTTTATAAGCGCGGTGAATGAGTTCGGCGATTTCCTCTGACGGTGTGTCCTTGGTCAAAAATCCTTTAGCCCCGGTCTCGAGCGCCTGGCGTAAGGTTTCGGGACGCTCAAAAGCGGTCAGCATGAGTACCACCGCTTCAGGGCGCTGTTCTAGGAGCCGTTGCAAAGTGGCGATACCATCCAAACCAGGCATCCCAATATCCAGCAGTGCCACATCCCACTCGACTCGCGAGGCCAATTCCAGCAGTGCAGTCCCGCAATTAGCCGTACCCACCAGGTCTAGGCTCGGCTGTCTACGGAGGAGAATGCTTTCCTGCTCCATATAGAGGGGGTCATCATCGGCAAAAATCACCCGCAACACTGAATCGTTATTGTTGTGCAATAAAGTCCCCTTCCTCGATGGGTAGCTCTGCGTGGACAATCCACCAACCGTTGCTCGACCACGCTTCGAGGCTGCCTCCGGAATCATCCAGGCGCTTTTTTAGCTGTAGAAGGCCTTTCCCGGAACTCATCACCGCGTCCTGAACCTCTTCAGATACCCGATTTTTCATCATAAATTCCACGAGGTTTCCGCTGCGAGAAATGCTTAGTGTCACCGGCGCGCTGGGGGAAGCATATTTGATTGCATTGGTTATGGTTTCGCGCAAAATAGTGATTAATTGATTCTCGATGTAATCAGGCAGCGCTTTCCGTTCTTGCCCACTGAAATCCAGCTCGAGACGAAGCCCCGCCCCGGCGGCGACGCTGGTGGCCCTGTCCAGTTCTTTTTTGAGGTGCGGGCGGATTTCTTTTTGACCCTGCCTGGTGTCTAACAGTTGGATAATCTCTCGTAACTCGCTAAGAGCGTTTCTCGTTTCTTG
Organism: uncultured Mobiluncus sp.; assembly: GCF_902488535.1. Taxonomy (GTDB): domain Bacteria; phylum Actinomycetota; class Actinomycetes; order Actinomycetales; family Actinomycetaceae; genus Mobiluncus. The sequence continues at coordinate 25,537 of NZ_CABTWO010000018.1, read as the reverse complement.
ACGCAATAGTTCTGCCTTGGAATGCGTGGGTGAATCGGATGGTAGTTCCCCGCAAATTACCTCAGCGGTAGACGCCACAATGGAAAGGGTCCCAGCCACTGAATCGTGCAGTTGCACCGATAAACCATCACGGAAGGCCTGGTTTTCTTGGATGGTTTGGAGCCTTTGATTCCATAACTGGTTCAAAGCGCCGTCACGTTCATCAACGTATCTTCGCAGCATATACCCAGCAGTGAAACTGGCAATAAGCAGTATGGACGTAAGAATGCTCGTTGCTGGATAGAGCGGTGCGCCCAGGAAGAAGCTCGCCGCAAGGAAGATTATTGCGAGTGCGGCATCGACATAGTACCTACGCCACCCCCATAGAAAGATTACGGCCATGCACAGATATCCCAGCATTCCCACGAATGAGCTGGGAAGAGCCACAAAAATTGCATCAGCTAAGAGATAGATCCAGCCACCTAGTCGGGGCCAAAACAGGAATGATATCGATGAAATACTGAGAATGGCAGCGGCAATCAAGCTTGTTGGGCGGGGCGGAACCTGGAAAAAAAAGAGGTCAACCCCCAAAGCAAGGACTATAAGCAACAGCATTCCGAGACGATAGCCCCAGACTGATTTCTGCGGCCCCAATGACTCAAAATATCTCATGATGACTTCCCAGTTCGCAGCAAGTCACATCCTATCAGAGGCTACTTCCGCTAGGAAGATTTTGCAATACCCCGATTTTGGGGCATTCACACGCTTGATGTTCGTTGTTAGTCTGAAAATGGCTCTCAACCATTGTGAGCCAATTCTATTGTCGAAACTAGATGGATGTGCAATCTGCCCTGAAATCGAGAGAGGAGGGGAAACCATGGATGTTCAGGTTGAAGTCGCTGAAGATGTAGAAGCTGCCACTTGGTGGATTATTTTCTAAATGCAACGAGTTGTCCAGTCGTATGGAGCCCTGTTGACTCGAGGCTCCATACGACAGGGACGGCTAACGATGGAGAATATATAATGAAATACAAACGTCCAATAATAAAAAAGACACAACCGGTGTACAGAATCACCCCATCTACTTTTCGCATAGGTGCACAGCTTGGGACTACCGCAGAATTTACAGATCGAAAAGGAGAGATGTGGAACCTAATCAAAAATTTAGATGGAAGAAATGTAGATGAAGTCGTATCCTCCGTAAGGATGAGTTTCCCGGGATTGAGCAGAGATGATGTCCTCGATGGGCTGCGGGTGCTGGACAAATATGGTTTTCTGGATGATGTAGCCTCAGTGGACGGGGTTCCATCGAGATACCTACCAAACGTTCGCTATTTTTCGGCCTTTCCAGGAACTTCAACGACTGAAGCGATAAAGATGCAAGAAAAGCTGTTGTCGAGTAAGATTCTGATACTAGGACTTGGTGGTGGAGGGGCAAATGTTGCGACTCTGCTTGCAGGGGTAGGAGTCGGAAGTCTAACAATTTTGGATTCAGATGTTGTGGAAGAAAGCAACCTAGGCAGACAACTATTGTATCGTGAGAAGGATATAGGGAAGCCCAAAGCAGAAGTAGCCGCTAGTCGCCTACAGGAACTAAATAGGTTAACACAAATTACTTCTATAGTGTCAAGGATAGATAGTTTTCAAGATGTTCGTGAATTTATATCGGACAATGACTTGGTTATATGTGCTATGGATGAGCCACCATTCATGGCACAGCGTAGAGTTAATAAAGCGATTGTAAATGAAAATGTGCCATGTGTATTTGGTGCTAACCAGCTTACCCATGGTCGAGTGTTTACTGTAGTTCCAGGAGAAACGGGCTGTTTTGATTGTTTGAACCTATATTATTCAAGAAATGATCCTAAATTTGTAAAACAATTTCGAGGTTTTCAACAGTCAAATTATCAGCCCGAAACAGTAGCTTATGTACCGACCATGTGGATTATTACTGCCGCCATGGCGGATGAGGCGGTGCGCCTAATTACAGGATACACAGAACCCAAAACTTTGGGTTTGCAATATGAAATAGTGTATCCAGATTACACTTCTTTTTCTCATAAAGCTTGGCTGAGATATGAAGATTGTCCCACATGTGGTAATGGGGATTATGGAAAATGGCCGATATTCCAAGAATATCCCGGTGATCTTTAGAGCACGGAGTGGATAATGGGACAGTATCGAATGTTAAGATCCGGCGATATTTTGGAAGTAAAAACCGGAGAGACGCCTCGAGTTTTGCGCAACGCTGGAAAGATAGATACTTATAAAGAAGATTTGGATTGTGTTCATCCATACGGAATAACAAATTCTCTTACGTGGAGAACTGTTGTTGAAAATGCGATCATAATCATATTTGGAACGATCTTCGTCTTGGGATTGGTGGTGATATTAAGGTATTTAACAGTTCATAGTTTCTTTTTTGGGAAAGATTGGGTTATTAAAGGTGCTACAATGCTAGTAGAACTTTTATATATTGTATTCGTTGCGCTGGTGACGTCTATTCTACATGAACTTGGGCACTTATTTTTTGGAAAAACTATTTCCGTATCTGGTAGTATTCTACGATCTACGTTTCGCACAAATCTTAATCACATCTGGATGTGGTCAAGTCCTGCACGATTTGTTGCAATTTGCTGCGGGCTTGTTATTGATATTTCGATTGCCGCTCTGCTTATTTTGATATTACCTGATTCCAGCCCCTGGTTGTCTAGTGCCTTATCTACAATCATATTTCGTATTTTTTGGGAATTCAATATAGCGAGAAAAACCGATGGTCGCTGGATTCTGTGTCTTGCCTTCGACAATCCCCTATTAATGATTAATCTTGAGAAGGGGAAACTCGCTTTAGTTGTTCATTTACTAGGGATTGCTTATGATGTAACATTACTCCTTTTATGGCCATTATTATTCGCTTTGTCTTCGATTGGATTATTAATTTGATAGATTTTCAGTCTAATTCCTATGATGCATTGCTTACCATACGGAAGTTAAGTAAACAATATCGAGGTTCCTCCTCCTATGCACTTAAGGATGTTTCGTTCGATGTAAACCTTGGTGAACTTACGGCACTTACCGGACCAAATGGTGCGGGAAAAACAACGTTATTAGGAATTATCTCTTCAGCTGTTAAGGCTACTTCCGGAGAAATCTACTACAAAGGTTCTTCGCTTCTCAAATCTCCAAGAGTTGCGCGTCAAATTTCCGCCTCTATGCCACAATGGTATGCTCCAATTCGAGGCGTCAACGTGCTTGAATCACTTAGTGCTGCAGCAATGATTCGAGGTGTGTCTAGATCAGAATCGACAAGGAAAGCCACTGCTTATTTGGAACAAATCGGTATAGGCGATTATGCGAAAACCTGCAGCGAAAAACTTTCAGGTGGCCTGCAACGCCTCGTGTCCTTCGGGATGACAGCTCTACAGCCTGCAGAACTTTATCTTTTTGATGAACCAACCAACGACATAGATGCTAGTCGTAGGCTTCAACTCTGGCAGCTTATGCGGCAACTAGTTGATAATGGACATGCTGTGATGGTCGTTACTCATGACATGCAGCATACCACACAGTATGTTGATCGTTTTATGGTAGTAGAGTCTGGCAAACTTGCGCTTGATACAACTCCCGATACTCTCACAAGTTTAGCTTCCGAATTGGTTATCAGATTTACGAATTCCAGCTTGCCCATAGCCATAGAAGAAGCTATGCAACAGTGGAAACGAGAAGATGAAGATAAGAACGACTATTACCTTGTGCCTAAAACTCAGTTTTCACTAATTTCCAATCTATATCGGAAAGCTCTACAATCCTTGCCCAATTTAGATTTAGAAGTCAGCCCTGTTACCTTCAACCTAATTTACCGTGACTTACTCCAGCAAAGTGAAGGAGGTGTGCGATGAATTTCATCATTCATCACATCCGCCAGTTTGCTGGGGTATTTTTGTGGAGTTTTCTGCGTCATCGATATCTCTTGCCTATTCTTACCATAGTACAAGCCTTTTTCGCTTTAGCTATCGTTTACGGTGCGACTCTTTTAATGGGAGATTTAGATGCTACGGGTACCGAAATAGTTTGCGTTGGAACAATAGAGTTGTCTCTTATAGCTATTGCTATTTCTATAGCGCCTCAAATTCTATCTCAAAGTCGAACCGAAAGATTCCTTGATTACCAAAAAAATCTGCCTATATCGAGACCTGTTCTGCTGTTTTCTGATTTTTTGATCTGGATTTTAGTAGCACTGCCTGGAATAGTCATGATAATCATGGCGTGTTGGTTACGTTTTGGTCTCTTTCCAATGCTGTCGTGGCAATTGCTTGCGGTTTTACTGATTAGCATAATCACTTATCTCGCTTTAGGATATACGCTGGCTTTATGGCTACCAGAAGCCGGGACCCAGGTTGCGAGCCAGTTATTGATGATTACCGCGCTGCTGTTTGCCCCGATTCTCTATCCAGCATCAAGATTGCCAGAGTGGCTGAATGCGATTCATGATTACTTACCTTTTGTCCCTTCACGCAAGTTAATGGGCTATTACGCTTTTGCGCAACCATTGCCTGATTCGAACAGACTATTGTTTACTCTGATTGTCTGGCTTTGCGTAACCTTGACGCTTTGTTTAGTTGGATTGTCCAAAAGGAGGTAAAAATGCTAGATACACAAAACTTAATCAAGTCAGTGGATGGCAAAATCCTGGTTGACGATATCAGTTTCTTAGCTGAGCCCGGAGAAATCGTGGCAATCATCGGTCCTAATGGTGCTGGTAAGTCAACGCTGCTAAAAATTCTTGCCACATTAATTTGGCCTTCTTCCGGCAGCTTCAGTTTCCAAAACCGGAAAGTTGACGGAAAATCATCCGATTGGTACCTCAGCATGATGGGAACGAATCTGTCACTACCTAAGGGGGAAGACGCGCATAGTTGTCTTGAATTGCTGGAATCTCGGTTGGTTTACGGTGAGGTAACCCATGTAACTCCGGAGAAAATTCTCCAGACGGCAGGGCTGCTTGAGAAAGCACATGTCCCTTTGTCGAAACTATCAACAGGGATGCGCTCTAAACTTGCTTTAGGTCTAGCGCTCGCGAATCAGCCAGAATTGTTATTGTTGGATGAACCAACCACCGGAATCGATGCCTCCGGTGTAGAGGGATTTGTCGAAATCATTCGTTCTGCAACTGCTCGCGGTACAACGACAATTTTAGTGAGCCACGATTTTCCCCTCGTATCTTCATTAGCGAATCGGATTTTCTTCATGAACCAAGGTTCTTTCACAGACTCCTGCGTCAAACACAATAAATATGATGCTTTCCTTAAAAAATATTCCACTCTGATTAACGCACAGGTGAAAAAATGAAACAGTACGAACTGCGTATTTTGAACAAAAAACCTTATTGGATATTAGGGTCGCTTTCCTTGGCTCTACCGCTGGTGTTCTCTTTATTTTTTAGGTTGCTTGGCGTGGATGGGGCGACTACTCTCGGGCCGTTTCCACTAACCCTGAGCATCTCTATACCTGCCGCGATTACGTTATTCATCGCTACGATATACGTGAGCTGGATAGTATCCTACGGCGTTGTTTACGATTACCTTCCAGACAAACGCTCCTTCCTGTTTAGCCTCCCAGGTGGTCGGACGAAAGTGTTTCAAACTAAGTTGCATTTACACTCTGCGCTAGGCGCAGGCGCAGTATCAATAGGTTTTTGGATCTCTGAATCAATTTATTGCGCCGTCTCGGGAATCTCTTTACTGACGCCGCTATTCTACGCGGCAATTTTGGCCATTTCAGTTTTTAGCATGGCAATAATCGGTGCTTGCGTTGGGGTCATATCCGGGTCCACGCGCGCAACGGTGTTGAACGGTATTATTTGGGCCTGCCTGATTCCGAATACACTGGCAAATAGCGGTCCAGTCTGGGTGTCCTTAATCGCAGGCAGTAGTACCGCTGTTTTTTGTCTGGGTGTTGCTGCCGTATTGGGAATGTTGACCAGGCAGAAGGTGCGGAAAATCGACTGTTTTTAAACCTCTGAAACCTGACTTCCCAATTTCTAATGGCCTAAATCTACCTTTGCTGAGTAAAAGTGAACGCGAGTATTTTCTCAGCCATACCAAAAACATATAGCGCACCCCAGACACGATAAATGCCGTTTAGATAGGGACTGCGTAGCGCTGGCTTACTCTTTGGGCAGCAAAACGATTCCGTCCATGTCGGCGTGCAAGATGTCTCCGGGGCGCCACGTGATGCCCCCGAAGTTTAGCTCGACATCGGTTTCACCCACGCTGTCTTTGGCGGATTTACGAGGGGTAGTGCCCAGCGCTTTCATCCCCAGGGCCAGACCGCGAATCGTTGCCGAATCGCGAATCGCCCCGTTGATGACGACCCCGGCCCATCCGTTCTTTACCGCGGCACCCGCAATCATGTCGCCGCACAAGGCCGTGTGCAGGTCCCCCTCTCCGTCAACGACCAGGACCCGGCCCTCCCCCGGGGAGTTCAGCGTGGCTTTCACCAGGCCGTTGTCGAGGTGGCAGTGGATTGTTGCAATCTGGCCGGCGAAAGCCTTGTGCCCGCCAAAGTTAGCCATCTGAATATCACAAACCCGCAGCTTGTCACCGTATTCGTCATACAAATCCGTGGTTGCGAGGGGGGCTATCATGTCTTGTTTCATTGTCGTTTCCTTTCCGAAACACCACTGCATACCGCAAGAATGGTACGAATACACCGGTCTCGGGGCGCTGGCGTCACCAGTCTAACGAATTTCTCAAACTACCGGTGAGGAAAGCCGACCCCCAGGAATTTGGCGACTTCACGGGTCTCCGGGTGGGTTTTTAGCTCCCCCAACGTGCCGGTCTGGCGAATCACCCCGTCGAGCATGATCCCCACGCGATCCGACACTAGAGCGGCCTCCGCCTGATCGTGGGTGACGTAAACAGCGGTGATGTGGCTGCGTTTCACAATGTCGCGGATTTCAGCGGCTAACTCGTACTTCAACTGTTCGTCAAGGGCGGAGAGCGGCTCATCTAGTAGCAGTAGTTTTGGCCTGGCCGCTAGGGCACGAGCGAGGGCGACTCGCCCGGCCTGCCCTCCCGAAAGCGTGTCGACACGACGCTTTTCCATGCCCTCTAACCGCACCAGCTGCAGCATTTCGGCGACCGTGGCGGCTATTTCCGTTTTGCTAGGGCGTGGGCGGCGCAGTTCCAGGGCGTAACCAACATTGCGTTCCACATTGCGGTTGGCAAACAGCTGGCCGTCTTGAAACAGCATCGCGAATCCGCGCCGATGGGTGGCAATGGGCTCCTGGTTGACGTCATCCCAGGTCAGAGTGCCAGAATCGGCTGGCAGCAATCCCGCCACAACCTGCAGCAGGGTTGATTTCCCGCAGCCCGACGGACCCAGCAGCACCATGATTTCGCCCCGGTTCACGTCCAGGTTCACGGCCTGCAAAACCGGCATAGGAGCCTCACCGCGTCGGTTTGGCGGGTAGGAAAAGGTCACTTGCCGCAGGCACAAGCCCGGGTGGGCAATATCGTTCACGTGTTTATTCTCCTTTATGGGACAGTCGCCGCCGCGGGCTTCGCGTAGTAGCGGCAAAACCGTTTTCTGCCACGAACATGACCAACGCACAAGTCAGCGCCAGCACCACGCTCGCGGCGGCGCTCGCCCCTTGTGCCTGCGCGGACGGACGGGAACTCAAAGCAAAAATCGCCACCGGCAGCGTAGGCTCCAGCGGCCTGGCCAAGAAGCTGGTCGCCCCAAACTCCCCCAGAGAAATCGCGAAAGCGAAACCAGCCCCGACCCCGCTGACCCGCGCCAAAACGGGCAGCTCCACCGTGACGAAAGACTGCAGGCGATTGGCCCCCAAAGTCGCGGCCGCCTCCCGCAGATGCGGATTGATGGCTCGCAAGGTCGGCAAGACCGAACGCAGCACCAGCGGCACTGCCACCACCGCTTGTGCGGCCGCCAGAAACGCCGCGTTAGCGGGCAGGGAAAGCGGCGGAGCCTGCAAAGTTATCAACATTCCGAAACCCACCGTAACCGCGCTAACGCCTTGGGGAGAGGAAAACAGCATATCGAACAGTTCCTGAGCCCCGCGCCACCGCGAGTTCAGCGGCACTCGGCGGGACACGACCAGGGCCACCGACAGCCCCATGACCAGGGAAATTACGCAGGACAGCAGCGCCACCTGCAGGGAATACCCCCACGCTCCCCAAACGGTACCCGGCAGCTGCGCCACAATTCCTGGCTGACCCAACGCCCGATAGTTCGCCAGCGTCCAGCGACCCGCCAAACGTAGCGAAGCCACCACCATAAAAACCAGCGGCACCGTCACCAACAAAATCCCGAAACCGGTCAAAACCAGCGCGAAAGCGTCCTCACGGCGCACCCGCCGGGGCGGCACAGTGCGCAACGCCCCCACACGTTCAAAACGCGCCCGCGCGACCCCATTAATACCCAGAGCCGCCAACACGATGAGAATCTGCAGGATAGACAACACTGCGGCTCCCGAAAGATTGAGGTAACTGGCGGTTTCCAGGTAAATCTCGACTTCCAACGTCGTGATTTTTACCCCACCCAGCACCCGAATCAGGCCGTAAGACGTGATGCAATAGAGGAACACCAGGGAAGCCGCGGCAAAAATCGCCGGACCCAGCCGCGGCAGGGTCACGGTCAGAAATGCCCGAGCCGGACTGGCCCCGAGCGCCCGCGCCGCTTGTGCGGGACGCGGGTCCAAACGCATCCAAGCGTTGCCAACAATCCTCGCGACCAGGGAAAAGTTAAAAAACACCATCGCCAAGATAATCGCGGCACGGCTCTCGGACAGACCCAGGAAACCCATAGGCGCTCCCGGCCCCAACAAATTCTGGAACGCTACCCCGACGACTACCGATGGCAACACGAAAGGCACCCCGGTGAGGGTGCGCCACACTCGACGCCCCGGAATCCGCAGCCCGTAAAGCACCCAAGCCCCGGCGACACCTAGGAAAACTGAGAATATGGTCCCCAGCAAACCCATCTCCAGGGTCCAAAACAGGGTCGTCCAGGTCCGGGTTCGACCGAGCATTTCGCGCAAAACCCCACCGAAACCGGCACTCCCGTCGGAACCCAAACCAGCCGCCGTACCGCTCAAACCCAGGCCGATAATCCGCAGGGTCGGCCACAGAAAAAACAGCCCCAGGAAAGCCAGCGGCAGGAAAATCATCACCGCTATAGCCACCCTGGGGGCTGTCTTTTCCATTTATCGCCTTTCGAACACTAGGGACGACTAGCCCATAATCGAGGCCCAGGAACGTACCCAGGCTTCACGGTTCTTAACCACGTCGGACTCTTTCAACATGGCCGCTTGGCCCGACGGGGCGCCAAACTTGGCCAAAGCCTCCGGCAGCTGCACCGAATCCAACACCGGATACATGTAGTTGTTCTCGGTCAGGTCCTTTTGCGCCGTCTCTTCGGTCAGGAACTGGACCAGAGCCGCTGCACCCGCCGGATTCTTGGCACCTTTCAGCACCCCGGCGTATTCAATCTGCTGGTAGCAAGTCGCCGGCACATTACCGATGGTGGAAACACTCCCGTCATCGCTGACCGCCCAAGCCGGGGAGGAAGCGTAGGACACCATGATGGGGTAAGCCGCGCTGCCGTTGTCATTAGAACCCGCCGTAAAGTCGACGTTGAACGCATCGTCCCACGAACCCACGGACTTGACCCCATTCTCTTTCAGAGACTTCCAGTAGTCCGTCCAACCGTTTTCACCCTTGGCGTTGATGGTGGACAGCAGGAACGCTAAGCCCGGCGTGGACGTGCGGGGATCCTCCACCACGGTGAGGTTCTTGTATTCAGGTTTCGCTAGGTCGTCGAAAGTCGCCGGGGGCTGCTGGCCTTTCTTTTGGAAGTAGGCGACATCGTAGTTCACGCAAACCTCACCGCGGTCCACGGGAACCAACTGTTTCGAATCCCCGCGTACCTTTTGCACGCTGGGAGCTAGTTTCCCGGTGAAATCAGCCAGGGCTCCGGCATCAACAGCGGCCTGAGCGGTGTTGTTATCAAACCCGAACACGGCGTCTCCCAACGGCGCATCCTTGGTCAAAATCAGCTTGTTGGTCAGCTCTACCCCATCGCCGTTCTTAACCACCTTTAACTTGTAACCGGTTTTCTTGGTGAAGGCGGCGGCCGTCTCATCGCTCAGGGGGAATGAATCATAGGTCACAAGGGTCACCGTGCTGCTGGACTTGTCCTGGTCGGTTCCCGGGGTGCTGGTGGCGCTATCTGCAGGACGCGAATCGCTGCAACCCGCCAGCAAAGCCGCGCACAACCCTGCTGCGGCCAACGCTGCCAAAGTCCGGGACGAGGCTGGTCCACGAGTAATGGAAAACATAACTGCCCTTTCTATAATCAGTAAGAGCAGGGGAAAAGTCCACGTCTTGGGCGACGCAAACCGAGATTTACTCGACTTCCTCGGCAACATTACTTGCCTGGTGCGAGGGTCTGCCTGCCTCATGCAATGCACGAAGCCACGGCATTCTCAGCGAATTTCGCTCCCCTGTCGTGCCTCTAAGTATATGCCATTGCCAGGCAAAATCCGGAAGCGCGCCGATTTGGCGGACCTCGGGGGTAAAGGTAAAAATAGAGAGGTAAATATGTAATAATTTTTACCTTGTAGGAGGTTCCGGAATGTTTAATGATTCGCAATCAGTAATTAATTTTGTGAAAGAAAAAAACATTCGTTTCATCGATGTGCGCTTCTCCGACCTTTATGGGACTATGCAGCACCTCACCATCCCCACAAATATGCTGGAGGAAACGCTTACTGACGGGATGATGTTTGACGGTTCGTCCATCAACGGTTTCACCGCGATTCACGAGTCCGACATGAAGCTGATTCCCGATCCCACCGCGGCTTTCGTAGATCCGTTCCGCCGGGAACCGACCCTGGTGCTGTATTCCTCCATCGTGGATCCCTTTACGAACGAACCGTTTTCTCGCGATCCGCGCGGCGTGACCCAGAAAGCGGAAGCCTACCTGAAGTCCACCGGCATCGCCGACACGGCGTTTCTCGCTCCCGAACCGGAGTTTTACATTTTTGATTCCATCCAGTTCCGCACCGATCCGCACGATACTTTCGTAAAAATTGGTTCTCGGGAATCGCCCGTGACCTCCGGCGATTGGGAGGACGGGCACAACTTGGGCAACAAGATGCCGTTCCAAGCTGGTTATGTCCCGGTACCCCCGATGGATGCCACCGCCGATGACCGGGACGCCATTGTGCGCGCCTTGCAAGAGACGGGTTTTGAAATTGAACGCTCCCACCACGAAGTCGGGGCGTCGGGTCAGCAGGAAATCAACTACACCTATTCCACTCTGCTGCACGCCGCGGATAACCTCACGGTGTTCAAATACATCGTGAAAAACAAGGCTATCGAACTGGGCAAGACCGTGACTTTCATGCCCAAGCCGCTGTGGGGTCAGGCCGGTTCGGGAATGCACTGCCACGTGTCTCTGTGGAAAGACGGCAATCCCCTGTTCTACGGTGAAAACGGCTATGGCGGCCTGTCTGACCTGGCACGTTGGTTTATCGGCGGGTTGCTGCGTCACGCGGCCGCGATTCTGCCGTTTACGAACCCGTCCATCAACTCTTTCCGCCGCCTGGTTCCGGGCTTCGAAGCCCCGGTGAACCTGGTGTATTCGGCGCGTAACCGTTCGGCTTGCATTCGCATTCCGGTCACCGGGACTTCCCCGAAAGCGAAGCGTGTCGAGTACCGCGTGCCCGATACTTCGGCGAACCCCTACCTGGCTTTCCCCGCCATCCTGATGGCTGGTCTGGACGGGATTCGCAATCGTATCGAACCCGCTGACCCTATCGACAAAGACCTTTACGAGCTTCCTCCTGAGGAGTACCGCGACATCGACAAACTGCCGCCGTCGTTGGACCTGGCGCTGCACGCGCTGGAGGACGACAACGAGTTCCTCACCGAAGGCGACGTGTTCACGACTGACCTGTTAGAGACCTGGATTCGCCTGAAGCGCGAAAATGAGGTGCAAAAGTTGTTCGTGCATCCCCACCCGCTGGAGTTTGAACTGTACTATAACTGCTAATAGTTGCCGTTTTCCGCAGGTTCACAAGGGTTCTGCCGCGCTTTCACGTTGCCGTCACTTTTTCCGGGTGGCGGCGGCGCGTTTTAATCCCCGGGTTTTCCCCGCATCAGCCACGGCCCTATCATCAGCATAATCCCGATGATGGCGGCGAAACTCAGCGCGACAATTTCCTCTGGAACCACGCCGTCAACAAACACTCGCATGATGACCAGGGTTATCACCAGCACGCCGCAAAAACTGATGAGGTTGCCGGCCGTGAGGTTGGCGATACCCAGGTTCAGGTTCAGGCTTTGCTGCAGTTTCGCCCCGAATCCGCTGGCCGCCGCAACTTGGCTCATATACATCGGATCCTCCGACACGCCAGTGACGCTGGTGCCTAACTGGCCGGCTTTCGGGGCTGGATCCTGGGGCGTCATCGGGGCTGGCAAAGCGGGTGCCGGATTGGCGTCGGGGCCTACGGCAGCGTTGCGTGCCTGGTTTTGGGGATGTGCCGCCGCGGTTTTGCCTTCGCTGGCCGCCGCCGCCTGCGCAACGGCCTGCTGAACGTTGGCCTGAGCCACGTTGGCTAGGCGCACCGCGGCTTCGGGCAAAGCGGCCGGAACCTCCGGTCCGCCGGGAGCACTCGCGGGAGTACCGGTCGGGTTCGCGGGAGCAGGAGCCGCCTGGGTCTGGGCTCCTTCCGCCCGCAGGGTCGCTGCTCCGGCAGCTGTCTGCGTAGCCGTTTGGGCGCCGGCCAGTTGTGCGGCCGCCGCTTGGCCTGAAATTGCGGGAGCGGTATTTGCGCTGGCCGCAGCGTTAGCCGGGGTGGGCAGGGCGGATTGCGCGGCAGTTCCCGCCGCGGTCGTGCCCGGATTAGCGGCTCCCGCGGTGGTAGCTGGGTTCCCCGTGGCTGCGGCTCCGCTATTTTGGGCCGCAGCGTAAAGGTTTGCCCCCTGTCCGGGAGGAATAATCTGGGCGCGCCCCAAAGACGTTTGTACCGTGCCGGGAGACACGGTGGATTGGGAAAAGGTCTGCAGCATGCGTGCTAAAGAATCTGGATTCGCCCCACCCTTTGAGGTGGCGGCTTGCCCGGCGGCGTTTTGCCAGGCACTGCGGGAGTTTTGCAACGCGGAGTCAAGGTTGGTGCCGGAGGTTCCAGTGTTGGGCAACAGCTGAGTAGCCGGGGAGGCGTTAGATTGGGCGGACGCCGGATTGGGTTTTCCGGTGGCGGCCTCAGAAGTGTTTTGGGCCGATGCCAGACCCGCCACAATATTGGCGATGGCGGCAGAGTTTTGGGGAATCGGCATGCCGGTAGCACTCAGGTTTTGCTGGACGGCCGCCCCCATATTCGCTGCCGCGTTGTTGACCGCAGCTTGGGCGTTTTGAGCGGCAGTTGTGGCATTTTGGGCGGCATTAGCCGCATTGGCAGCATTAGCAACCCCCGGATTCCCTAGCGGAAAGGAGGGGCCAACCGCAGGAATGCTCATGGATACTCCCCCTCTCGATCAGATTGCTATAGGAAGTTATTTCCGCCAATTTGATAAGTCTTACATCGGCTTTGCTGGTTTCATTATGAGGCTCCGCAGCCACAAAGTCCACCATTTCGGCGCGGTTGAGCCAAATACTATGTTCTATCGTTCGACCTATTTTGCGGTATGTTAAACCTATTGATTCAGGAGGCTCTGTTGACCACGAATTATTACGCCACCCCCGCCCAAGTCAGCTTGGAACCTAACGATTCCATACCTGCGCTGTTTTTTACCCGCGCGCGGCGCACTCCCCAAGCCGTCGTGATGATGCGGCCGCAGCCTTTCGGTGATGGCTGGGAAGAGATCACCGCCTCCACTATGGCTAACCAGATTATCGATGTAGCGCGCGGATTTATCGGTATGGGCCTTCAGGCCGGGGACCGCATCGGTATCATGGCCGGGACCTCCTACGATTGGATTTTGTTGGATTACGCCGCCCAGTCGGCTGGTCTGACCGTGGTTCCTATCTATGAAACCGATTCGGCTGCCCAGGTGGACTGGATTTTGGAAGATACTGGGGCGCGTTTTGTCATTACCGAAACCGCTACTCAGACCCGTTTGGTTGAGTCCACCGGACGGGTCGTGGATTGCGGGGTGGCCGCTCTCCAGGACGGGGCACTGGATGAGATCCGCCTCAAAGGAACCAACATCCGCAAACAGGAAGTTCGGGAACGTTTAGCTGCGGTCAATCTCGATTCGCTGCTCTCCATCGTCTATACCTCTGGCACGACCGGCAAACCGAAAGGCGTGGAGCTGACCCAGCGCAACTTCGTCTATATGGCTTTGATGATTGGGGACAGCCTGCCCGAAGTCATCGACAACAAAAAGACCCGTATGCTGCTGTTTTTACCGCTGGCTCACGTCTTTGCCCGTTTCAGTTCCTACACGGTACTTTCCGGGCGGGGCATGCTGGGGTGCGTCCCCAACGTGAAAAACCTGCTGAACGACCTGCAGTCCTTCCGCCCCACCAGCATGATTGTGGTGCCTCGAGTTTTAGAAAAAATTTACACCGCTGCCCAAGTCAAGGCCGGCCGCGGTTTGAAACACACGATTTTCAGCTGGGCGGCGGCGCAAGCCATTCACTACTCAGAAGCTTTAGAGGATCCAAACCGCAAGTTTGTGGGATTCAGGTTGCATCGTTCCCGCGCGATTGCGGACAAGCTGCTGTTTTCTAAACTCTTGGAACTGATGGGCGGGGACTGCCGCTGGGTCATCAGCGGTGGGGCTCCCCTAGGCGCGCGTCTGGGGCATTTTTTCCGCGGCGTGGGCCTGACTGTCATCGAAGGCTGGGGTCTAACAGAAACCGCCGGACCCGTTACCGGCAACCTTCCCGGCAATATCCGAATCGGCACCGTCGGGCGCCCGCTGCCCGGAGTGGAAATCAAACTCGACAGCAGCGGGGAAATCTTTGTCCGGTCCGACCTGGTGATGCGCGGGTATCGTAACAACCCCGAGGCGACCCGCGAGGCTTTGGACCCCGACGGATGGTTCTCCAGTGGAGACTTAGGCGAAATCGACGACGACGGTTTCCTCAGCATTACCGGACGCAAGAAAGAGCTTATCGTGACGGCCTCGGGAAAGAACGTCTCTCCGGCGCCGTTGGAGGACTCGTTCCGCGGCCACCCGCTGGTTTCCAACGTGGTCGTTATCGGGGACAAAAGGCCGTTTGTGTCGGCTCTTGTGACTTTGGACAGGGAAATGCTGCCTACGTGGCTGGCCAACCACAAACTTCCGCCTATGGATCCGGCGACTGCCGCCCTTCACCCCGCTGTCCAAGAATCCCTGATGAAAGGCGCCCAGCGAGCCTCCGCCAGTGTCTCCAGGGCCGAATCCATCCGCAAAGTGCGGGTTATTATAGGTGACTTTACTGTGGACAATGGCCTGTTGACTCCGTCCTTAAAAGTTCGCCGGCAGCTGGTCATTGAAAAATACGCAAAAGAAATCGAATCTATCTACGCGAAATAGGCTCTGCGCGGGATGGCGCATTGAGGGCTTAAATCAAGTTGGACCCGCACGCGGCGGGTCCAACCAGTGGAGGTTTTAGTTATTCGGATTGAACGAGTTACCGTTCAACCTCGCTGGCGCGGCGACGCGTGGTGGCGACTGCGCCAGCCAGCAATCCGACGCCGGCAATCAGGGCAGCGACAGAGAGCAAAGCAGCATATTGGGCAACGGAGCCGGTGCGAGCCAAGGAACGGCTCAAAGTGCCAGCTTCGGAGACGGCCTGAGCCCGATTAACTTGGGCCTGCTGAGCAGGGGCGGCCTGAACGGCGGAGGCCTGGACAGCAGTAGCAGGAACTACGTTCGCGTTGACAGCCGGAGCCTCAGAAACGGCCGAGTTCAGCAACGGGGTGGTCTGACCGGGAACCAAAGCCGGGCCGGCAGGTTCCGGAAGCTCAAACCACACAACTTGGGATTGACCGTTGGGGTCAGCCGGAGGAGTATTTTCGGTCTTTGCCATGGTCAGCAACGGAGCGGGAGCCTGGGGATCAGGAGCCGCGACCGGAGTGGAAACCGGAGCCATTGCGCTGTAATGAGGCACCACGTAAGTAACGGGAACGACTTGCGCCGGGGCAGGTTCAGCCGGTTCAGCAGGCTCTGCCGGCTCGGCGGCAGGAGCAGGCTCCTCAGCCTGAGGCTCGGCTGGAACGGTTTCCTCAGCAGGCTCAGCCTGGGTATCAGTGCCCTCTTCAGCAGGAGCGGCAGTCTGTTCCTCAGCAGTTTCAGAGACTTCCGTTTCGGTGGTTTCGGGGGCTGGTGTAGTTTCCTGCTCGGTGGGTTCTGCACCCGGAGCAGGTTCTGCGGTGGCATCTTCGGAAGTAGCAGGTTCACCCTGAGTCGCCTGCGTGGCTTCCTCAGTTTCCTCAGTACCGGCGACAGTAATGTCGTTATCGGCAGCAGTAGCGCCTGCCACCTCTATGGCGGGATCAGTTTCGAGTGCAACTTGCGTGCCATCGTCCGCGAAAGACGGAGCGAAACCCATCACCGCAGCTATAAGTAAGCCGCCTCCTGCGGCGTAAAGCTTATGTGAATTTTTCATGATCGGAGACCTCCATGCTCCAGCGATACCCTGTATATCGCTCTTCAGTTGCTGCCTTCCGGTTACCCTTATTACAGTCAACCCGTACTCATAAGTATAGTCGATTTCGGCCTATTTACGCCGATTGATTGCTCCACCCAACCCCCCAAATTAAAGTCAAATTTTTCATCTCAGTAAGTTTTAAGCTGGGTTACAGGAAAAATCGCTGAATTATCACCATTTAAAACATTTCCAGGGGGTAAGGAATCAATCTTTTATGTGAGAAATATCACATTTATTGGATGCGAACAAAGGGGTCATTTGACCTGACATTAAAATCATTTTTGTATTCACATTTGAACTTAGACACAGACCAGTTTTGTGACAAAACCCCACATGGGAGGGTGTTTATCAGCATTTGACGTCTCTTGTTTGCGTGACACGCCAGATTGACGGAAAAATGCCCCGTTGACCACCACCGGATTCCTAAGAGATTTACCAAAAATTCTCAGGCATTCAGGAACGCTCGGCGAATTTAGGCGTTTTTTCAGCTAACCCTCAGATTTGAGCTGAGTTCAGAGACAATAGCCTCTCAACGTGACAGCCGACAGCGCGAAGGTATTTTGTATTCATTCCGTGAACATAGTTCCAAAATCTAGCGACTGTTTAGATTATTTGTTGAATGTGAAATTGAGGCCAAAATTTCGTTCTCAGCGAACCGGAAGCCGAAACATTCAGACCCAACCTGCCTCTGCTTAAAAAGGAGCCACCCGTTAAACAAACTGTCGGGCTGACAGGATTTGAACCTGCGACCCCTTGACCCCCAGTCAAGTGCGCTACCAAACTGCGCCACAGCCCGATTGCCCAAAAAGCAACATAGACACTTTACCCTATTGGCAACCGAAGGGAAAAACGCTGCCGCCCCGGACGCTTGAAAAGGGAATAAATCGTTGGAAAATCGCGGAAAATCCTAGCGGCCTTTTCGCTTTTCGCGCACCCGCATCCCGATGCGCACCGGGGTACCTACGAAACCAAAGGTGTCCCGCAGGCGGTGTTCGATGAAACGTCGGTACTGCGGGTCAAGGAAACCGGTAGTAAACAGGACAAAACGAGGCGGACACACCCCCGCCTGGGTGGCGTAAAGAATACGCGGCTGTTTGCCGCCGCGTAGCGGATGGGGATGAGCCGCCACCAGCTCGCCCAAAAATGCGTTCAAACGCGAAGTTGGGATCCGAATGGTCCACCCCTCCAAGGCCGCTCGCAACGCCCGGGCAATCCGGTTCGTGTGCCACCCGGTTTTCGCCGAGACGTTAATCTTCGGTGCCCATGACACGTGCGCCAAATCCGCCTCTTGCTCATATTTCAGTTCGCCCTGGCGATATTCGTCCACCAGGTCCCACTTGTTGTTCACCAGCACTAAGGCCCGACCTGCCTCGACGACCTGGTTCACGACCCGCACGTCTTGTTCCGTGAGAGGCTCTCCCCCGTCCAACAAGACCAGCGCCACATCAGCGTTTTCGATGGCGGCTTGGGTGCGCAGCACCGAATAGTAATCCGCCCCGACGCTGCGCTTGACCCGCCGCCGCACCCCCGCGGTGTCCACAAA
Source organism: uncultured Mobiluncus sp. (assembly GCF_902488535.1). GTDB lineage: Bacteria > Actinomycetota > Actinomycetes > Actinomycetales > Actinomycetaceae > Mobiluncus. The sequence continues at coordinate 7,347 of NZ_CABTWO010000018.1, read as the reverse complement.
AACCCACTGCTCACCGTCCAGCTCCAAGACCTCGTCCACCGGGTCACGAGTGGTGCCGGGAACCTCGGACACCACGGCTCGTCCCGCCCCGGACAGAGCGTTGAGCAGCGAGGACTTGCCCACGTTGGGCCGGCCCACCAGGGCGACCCGCGGCGTAGAGTCTTCGGCACGCGTCACCGGTGTGGCTCCGGCCTGGGGCAACACCTGCAAAATAGCGTCCAGCAAGTCTCCGGTCCCCCGCCCGTGCAGGGCAGAAATCGGGTAGGGCTGACCCATGCCGAGGTTCCACAGGGCGGCGGCATCGGCCTCTTGACGCTCCGAGTCAACCTTATTAGCCACCAGCAGCACCGGCTTACCGGAACGGCGCAGCAGCTTCATCAAACGCTCATCGGTAGCGGTCGCCCCCACGTTCGCGTCCACCACGAACAAAGCCGCGTCCGCCAGGTCAATCGCAATTTCGGCCTGGTCCGCGACCGCCCGGTCCAGCCCGGAAACCCCCACGTCCCAGCCGCCAGTATCAACCAGATGAAAATTGCGTCCGTTCCAGTGGGCATCATAAGTGACCCGGTCTCGCGTCACTCCCGGTTCGTCCAGCACCACGGCTTCACGGCGGCCCAAAATGCGGTTCACCAGGGTGGATTTGCCGACGTTAGGGCGACCCACCACGGCGAGGGTGGGCCAGTTTGGAGCGGCGGGCAGTCCGGCGGAGTCCAGAGTCATGTCTCCGTCCAGAAGATCCAAATCCTCCGGCTCCAAGTCGTAATCTTGCAGCCCCTCGCGCAGCATTTCATCACGCGCTGCGTCCGCGGGGTCTACCGTGCCATCATCGACAAAGTTTTCGTATTCCACGTCAGGAAGTTCATCGCTGGACGCAATCGGATTGGGCTGTTGAGACAGCGTCGCGTCTCCGGTGTCTCCGGTGTTTTCCTCGGTCATTATTCCCCCGTGCGTTACGGCCAGGCCAAAATCCGGGCCAAGCCTCAATTCGTCGCCTGATCAATCAGACGCATAACCGTATCTAAAGTTTGCGACACGCTCAAATCGGTGGAGTCCACCGTGGTCACCCCATCGGCGGCCGCGTGGAAGGAAGTAACTTTGGCGTCGCGGGCATCACGGTCCAACACCAAGGCGCGTTCCCGGTCCAGAGTTTCGCTCTGAGCGTCACCTTGATCGGCCAAAGCCCGCCGACTGACCCGCGTCGCCGCACTGGCAGTCAAGAGAATCCGCACTTGCGCATCGGGCGCTACCACGGTGGTGATGTCCCGGCCTTCCACCACGATACCGCGAGTAGATTCGCGGGCCTGGGCGATGATGTCGCGCTGCAGCGCAATCAGCGTGGTACGCACCTCCGGTACGCTCGAGACAGCGGACACGATGGTGTTGATGTGATCCGTACGAATCACGTGCATGACATCGACATCATCCACAAAAATCCTGGGCGCGTGGGGAACCGCGTTGACGGTGAACTTCATGGCCTGCACTGCTGCTGCGATGGCTACAGGATCGTTGAGGTCCACCCCGCGGTGCTCCACACCCCAAGCCGCGGCGCGATACATCGCTCCCGTATCGAGGTAGCCCAAATCGAGGGCTGCCGCCACGTTGCGCGAAATGGTGGATTTGCCCGAACCGCTGGGTCCGTCGATGGCGACCACCACCCCGCGCCCCAAAATCTTTTCGCGCAATGCCTCATAGTTCGCGTATTCCATGACTCCCCTACACTTTCCAGGTATTTAGCAACGTTCCAGTATTCCACATTGAAACCGGTAACGCCCTAAGCAAGCCTATTTTACAGGCAAAAGGGCTTGTAATGACCCGTTTTGCCGAAAAAATCCGATGTTAAGCGCTCCCCGATTCAAACCTCGGCCAGGGACCAGTCCCGTTGCGACAGGTGTGCCATCAGCGGCTCTACCGAAGCCGGCGTCACATACAGGTAGGCCAGCCCGCGCGCTTGTCCCAACGAGTGTTCCAAGCGAAAATCCTCCACGTTGATGCCGGCTGAACCCACATCGTTGAACAAACGTCCCAGGAAACCCGGCTCATCCGGGACCAGCACCGCCACCACCCCGTACTTCGAGGCGGCATCACCGTGCTTGCCAGGAATCCGGCCCACGCCCTCATTTCCGCGCACCAACACAGTATTAATTGCGCCCACCGCGGGAGAATTCCAGGCGGTGCGCGCGGTGGTCTGAGAGGGTTCACAAGGTCGGGTGGGCGGGGTTGTTTCGGTTGGATTTCCGTCCGGGTTGCCGGTATCGCAGTGAATATCCGGGCTCAGTCCGGCGATGAGAGCCTGCAGGTTACCTTGCAGTTCCACCAGGATTTCACGCACCGCAGTTTCGTTGCCGGCCAGGATAGCGTTCCACAGCCGCGGGTCCGAGGCCGCGATGCGGGTTACGTCGCGCAAGCCGCCACCAGCCAGTTCCAAAGCGGCCGGAGGTGCCGTCACCAGCAGCCCGGCCATCAGGGAGGACACCAGCTGGGGCACGTGCGAAACCAACGCGACCGCCCGGTCGTGCTCGTCAGCGTCCAAAGTCAACAGGAACGCGCCCAGGTCTGTCCCCAAAGTTCGCGCCGCCAACACCGCATCGGGGCAGGTAGTCTCATGCGCCACCACCACCCAGGGCCGACCCGCAAATAAGTCTGCGGTGGCGGCTCCCACTCCGTTCACTTCCTTGCCAGCCATGGGGTGTACCGAGCAATAGCGCGGCGCTGCGGGACGATCCCCCGCCACGACCTCGTGCACCACCGCGTCCTTGACGGAACTGACATCAAACACGAACGCCGCGGGAAACTCCCGCAAAGCCGCCAACACGACACCGGCAGTCACATCGGGAGGGGTCGCGACCAACACTAGGGAAGGCGCGGGCAGACCCTCCTGCCAGACCCGACCGGCTCCCAGGCTCTCTCCCAAAGCCATCGCTGTCGGGGACGCATCTCGCAGGTAAACGTCCACTCCGGCGCGATGCAACGCCAACCCGATAGAACCGCCAATCAAACCGACGCCGATAATTAATACCGGACCCCGCGTGCCGACCACGGCGGCACCGGGCCGCGGGGCAGATGGCGGCAAGGTCTCGCTCATAGTCCCACCATTTCTTGTAAGGCGGCCAGTTCGTTGCCGTGCAGCAGCCGGAACTGGCCTTCTTTCAGGCCATCCAAAGTCAGGTTGGCGATTCCCGTGCGGGTCAGAGCCGACACCGGGTGGCCCACCGCGGAGAGCAGACGACGCACCACGCGATTCTTGCCCGAATGCAGGGTCAGCTGCACAATCGATGAGCCCTTGCGCACTTCGATGAGTTTGAATTTGTCGACTTTCACCGTGCCGTCCTCCAGCTCGACCCCACGGCGCAACACCTTACCCAAACCCATCTTGACCTGGCCTTGCACCACCGCGACATAGGTTTTCGGGACTTCGTAAGACGGGTGCATGATTCGGTTCGCCAGTTCGCCGTTGTTGGTCAGCAGCAGCAGTCCCGCCGTGGCGACATCCAAACGGCCCACGTTATAGACCCGCTCAGGCAGTTTCGTCACCCAATCCCCGATGCAGGGCCGATCGTCCTCGGGCTGCATCGAAGAAACGGTACCAACGGGCTTGTGAAAAGCCCAGACCTGCAAGACTGTATCGGTGTGAACACGCTGGCCGTCCACGGTAATCCGGTCCGTAGGCAGGACTTTTACCCCCATTTCGCGCACGGTTTCACCGTTTATCTGGACGCGACCCTGCGCAATCAAGTCCTCGCTGGCCCGCCGCGAGGCGACCCCGGCGCGAGATAGCACCTTTTGGAGGCGCTCGGGTTCGCTGCCGGCCTCGGGGTGGTCCCGGGTTTCAGTTTCAACCTCGGGCAAGAGCGGATTGTCACTGTTCACGGTGTTTTCGGTTTCTATCTCAGTCATCGTTACTGCTTTCTGTTTCATTCATATCGTCGTCTTCCGCGCTGCGTTGGGTTTGGGCATCCCACAGGACATCGGCTGTTTCCGCCGCCAAAACTTGGGATAGGTCAGGATTAGCCGGCATATACGGTGCGAGGGGCGGCAACTGTTCCAGGCTGTCCAACCCGGTCTGTTCCAGGAAAGCCGCGGTGGTGCGGTACAGCAAAGCTCCGAGGTTCGTCTGGCCGCATTCCTCGATGAGCCCGCGCGCTGCTAGGTTACGCATTACTGAATCCACGTTGACCCCGCGAATGGCGGCGACTTGGGCACGAGTACAGGGCTGTTTGTAAGCCACCACCGCCAACGTTTCCAACGCCGCTTGTGAAAGCCGACCGGTGGAACCCAGAGTGACGAAACGCTGCACCAAGGTCTGAAACTGCGGTGCCACGTAGATGCGCCACCCGCCGCCGACTTCCCGCAGCTCAAACCCTCGTGGCCGGCTAAACAGGGCTCCGTCCCCACCCTCGCCACGATACTCGGCCGCTAACCCCTGCAGGGCAGCGAGCACCTCTGTTTCCGGGGTTTGTAGTGCTTCGGACAACACGTCCACACCCACCGGCGCTTCGGTAATCATCAAAATAGCTTCCAGGGAAGCCCACAAGTCTTGGTTGTCGCTCATTCCCATTCGTCCTCATTGCGGGGTGCGGGCTCGCTGTCGCTGGAGCCGACCCAGATGATAACTAACTTACCCAAAGGATTTTCCTGGGTAAAACTCAATAACCCAGAGCGATACATATCCAGCAGCGCCAAGAACCGCGAAATGACCACCGGCAGGGTTTTGGCGTCCGCCACGAGCTCTTTAAACGTAAGCGTGCGGGCTCGTTCCAGGCGCTCGGTCAGCACCGCGGTCTGCTCAGAGACCGAAACGAGCGGATCGTGCAGGTGAGCGACCAGAACTTGGGGAGGAACCGCGTAGAGTGTTCCGGCGGCGCGGCGCGCCAATTCCTCGGGATCTATCTGGGTTTTCAGTTCCGCCAACACGTGTTTCAAAGCCGGCTCATCGCCCGGTACGCGGCCCGTCACCAGTTGAAAGGCCTGCAGCTGCGCCTCCACGAAGTTCGAGGCTTCTTTGTAAGTTTGATATTGAATGAGCCGGGAAATCAGCAGATCCTGGGCTTCCAGGAGCTCCAGGTCTTCCTCGCTGTCAGCCATGCCCGGCAGGAGTCGCGCGGCTTTAATATCCAGCAGGGTCGCGGCGATGACCAGGAATTCCGTCGCTTCGGCCAGGTTGGGCCATTTGTCCAGGTAGGCGAGGAAATCCGCGGTCACTTCGGCGAGGGCAAAAGCGGTGATGTCCAGTTTGCGTTTCGCGACCAAGTCCGCCAGCAGGTGAAACGGTCCGGTGTACTCGGGTGAATGGACCTCAAAAGCGGGGGTGTCCGCCGTGTCCAAGTCCGGTGCTGCATGGTTGTCCGGTGCTGTGACGGACGGGTTCGAGGCAGGGTTAGGCGACATAGCCCTTGGCTATCACTTCGCGCGCCAAGCGGCGGTAGGCTTGGGCACCTTCGTGGGTGGGGGCGAACTCGGTGATGGGCCGGGTCGCCACGGTAGAGTCGGGGAACTTCACGGTGCGTTTGATGACGGTGGAAAACATTTTGTCTTGGAAGGCTTCAAGCAACCGTTCCTGAACTTCTTTGGAATGCAGGGTTCGCGAGTCCACCAACGTCGCTAAAATGCCATCTAACTGCAGTTTCGGGTTCAACCGATCGCGCACGGTTTCAATAGTTTCCATCAGCAGCGCCACCCCGCGCAGGGCGAAGAATTCGGTGGACACCGGAATAATCACCCCGTGAGCCGCCGTCAAAGCATTGACCGTGAGCAAACCTAGTGACGGCTGGCAGTCAATGATAATCGCGTCGTAATCCGGCTCCACTTCCCGCAACACTCGCGCCAGGATAGATTCTCGCGCCACTTCGTTTACCAGCTGCAGCTCCGCGGCAGAAAGGTCAATGTTGGCCGGAATGATATCCAGATTTTCCGTGTTGGTGTGGTGAATGACATCGGCCGTCGTCAAGTCACGGTGCGGCCCGACCATCAGGGAATAGATAGTCGTGTCCATCTCGTGACCGTTGATGCCCAAACCTACCGAGGCCGCGCCCTGCGGATCGAAATCGACCAACAGGACCTTGCGACCATACTCAGCCAAAGCGGCCGCCAAGTTAATGGATGTCGTAGTTTTGCCAACCCCGCCCTTTTGGTTACACATGGCGATAATCCGCGCCGGGCCGTGGCCTTTGAGAGGCTTCGGGACCGGGAACTCTTTATCCGTATCAGGAACAGGCATCATCGCGGGTTGGTTAGCATTCACCTTTACAGTTTACCCAAAGTTGTTCCCTTGACATGCCACCACACCACCGGTTCCCTGCAAGCGGGTTTCCCATCAGCGCCACCTCAACAACACCTAGGCTGCAAACAGGTTTTCTGTATAGAGTTAGTTCGGCATGGCTTTCCGCGCTAAGACCGCCCGCGCGGCCAGCGGACCAGTCTCTCCAAAACGTGCTGACCAGCTATTACATGTACACCCGACACGAAATCAAGAGTATGGACGCCCTTGATTTGACCCGAAGTCACAGGTACATACCTCGCGCCAAAACGGGTGGCGGAGAGCTTTCGTTCCCCGCCACCCGCGTCAATCAGGCTATCGGTTTATTTGTAGGAGAATGACAGCCAGACTGGGTTGCTCCTGGTTTGGTACGATGAGGGCTCCGAATCGTCAGTAAACCATTCGAAACACTTCATGGTGCCACCCGAAGCACCGCACATAAATTGGAGGTTAACCTCTGGCATTAGTGCTTCAATGTATTGACCTTCTTGCAGACGAGCCACTTTCTGGGGATCAGCACCTACACCCGAATCCTTCTCATACCACAGCTTGGATTCAATAACGCCGCCTATATTGCCCAGCTTGGTAACGCTCCGTTGATAAAAACCCGGACCATCCCAGGTGAATGAAGCAGAAGCGCGTGTGGGATCACCTGCCATATTGAGGACTTCTTGCCACGAAGGAAAATTATCGCAAGGTATTCCGCCCACCCGAACTGAAGTATTATTCGGGTAGCATTGCCCATGTTTCATATTCTCCGCAGTTAAACCAGTCGGCTCCCAGCTCGGGAAAAATGCTTGTAAATGCGGCCCCTCTGCAAATGCCGCACCCACCAGGTAATCACCCTTCGGGGAAGGCTTGGGAGCCATCAGATAGTACTCCATGTCTGACCCATATCTAAAGGTTGCCGCGTTCGCTTTCGTGAGGTTGGCGCGCATTTCGTCCATAGACATGTCCGCTGCAGACTTCGGTTTCGGGATGATGCCGGTGGCGGCGGCTTGGACGGTAGCATCGGGCATGACGCCGGTCCCGCCGATAATCATCAGTTTGCTAGCACCTAGGGCGTCAGCTTTCGCTTTCACACCCTCCCCGTT
>NZ_CABTWO010000017.1 GCF_902488535.1 uncultured Mobiluncus sp. | reverse complement strand
GCCAGAGACGCTGCAGCCGGGTTGGTTCGTTTTCCTTTCACAAGGGTGGTTTCCTCACCTTTAGGCCGCGCCCTCGACACCGCCCACGCGTTGGCCGACCGGCTCGGCTTGCCCGTCGAAGTCGACCAACGCCTGATGGAACGCGCTTTTGGGACTTGGGAAGGGCTCAACGCCACGGAAATCAAGGCGGGCTGGCCCGATGATTTCACCTCGTGGCGCGATTTCGGCGATCCCGACCCGGAAACCACCAAAGTGGAGCCGCGCCGCGAGGTTGGCTTGCGAGTGTCTCAGGCTTACCGCGACTGGGCTGACAAAATTGCTGATGGTGAAACCATCTTGTTTGTTTCCCACGGCTCTGCCACCACGCAGGGAATCGTGACTTTGCTGGGACATGACCCGGCTCAGTGGTACGGGCTGCGCGGTTTGGACAACTGCCATTGGGCGGTGGTTCAGTCCGAGCATCGCGCGCCATACTGGCGGATTGATTCGTATAACGTGGGCGTGTCGGATACCGCGGTTAAGGCGTAGTCGGCCGGGCGGCTAGCGCGTCTAGCATGTCTTGGTAGTATTCCTCGTCAAACACTGGTTCGAGTGCGAGGATTTCGTCAAGCAGTTCTGGGGGAATGGCATTTGGGTCATTCTGTACCACAGCGCTTATACCAGCCAGAGCAGTCAAAGTTCCGTCATACTTAATGGCGGTACACATGCCCGTAAACTCTTTTTCGCTGATTATCTTTTGCTCGTGCATATGCTGGAGAACCAAACGTATTTCCGCTTCGCCTTCATCCATGTGTAGCCCTCCAATCTGCAGAAAGTACTCACCTCTACTTTACCGCGGGAATGCTGTATTCTAACGTCTTAGCTCCGACTGAATTCGCCACGGCGATACTCGTGGTGTGTTCTACTGTTCCCAAGGGCGTTGGGGGAGGGCCTCACGTAACACGGCGCGAAACGTGGTACTAACGCAGGTTTCCTTATAACTGGCCTGGTTGCAGGGTATTTCGCGCTGAGCAAATGAGCGACAGTTCCAAGGTTGTGTTCTTTCACGGGGTTAGGTGAAACCCGGGACGCTTCCGGGCGCAGCTCTCTCGGGTTCGAATCCCCTATAGGGTTCTTAAATGTTTGAAAATCCGGGGACTTGTTGTCCTCGGATTTTCAAAATGTGGAGCATAGGGGATTCCACGATTTTCTGCGAAAATCGTGTCTCGCTCGGAATCTTCGATTCCTCGCGCTGGCACCTGAAAACGCTGTCGCGTTTTCGGGCGGTGCCAGCCCTCTCGGGTTCGAATCCCCTATCGGTTCCCTAAATGCCAAAATCGCGAAAACCAAAGGTTTCCGCGATTTCGTCACGTGGAGCATAGGGGATTCGAACCCCTGACCTCTTCCATGCCATGGAAGCGCGCTACCAACTGCGCCAATGCCCCGAAGTGCCTAAACAGTATATATAAACCGGGCGGTGACAGCAAATTAATGGCGTGCCTCACCTTTATCGACCGCACAAGGGGTGTGGGTGGGGTGCGGACGGGGGGAGGGAGCGTTGCGCGGGTCTGAATCAGAAGGGGGGTCGGTGGGGCGTAGGGTACGGCCGGGGGCAGGGGTGTCGCGCGCAAAGGCCAAGGGGGGTGCTGGCAGGGCAGGGAGTAAGGCCGGGGGGAGGGAGCGTTGCGCGCGCATGGATCAGAAGGGGGTGCTGGCGTATGTCCTAGACCAAGGGAGGGGTGTCGTTGTGGGTGAGGTGGGGGGTGCGGGCGGGGGCGAGGGGGCGTTGCGCGCGCATGGATCAGAAGGGGGTGCTGGCGGGGCAGGGGGTGCCACTCGCGCATGGGGCAAAAGGGGTGAGCTGGTGGGGTGTGGAGTAAGGCGTAGGCAGAGGGCGTTGCGTGCGCCTGGACCAAAAGGGGTGTGGACGGCGTCATGGAGGGCAGGCGCGGGTGGGTTGCGGCTGCCCGCCATGACGGCGCGACACCGGAGGTGTGCGCGTGGTTGTACGGCTCAGAGGTATGCCCTAGTCTTGGGCACGTTTCCGGTTGATTCGTAGCACTAAGGCACCGGTTAGGGTCAACAGAACCGCCGCATACAGGTAGAGCAGCGAATTGGCTCCGGTCGCGGGAAGTTTAGCCAAGTACGACTTGTCCTTATGGTCGGGACTGCTGGGCGCACTCGGCGAACCCGGCACAGCGGGGAATCCACTAGGTAAGCTCGGGGTTCCACCCGGTGTGCCAGGTGTACCGGGTGTGCCCGGGGTTCCCGGAGTCCCCGGTTTACCAGGTGTACCCGGTTTACCAGGTGTACCCGGTGTGGTGGGGTTAGGTGTTGGTTTGCCCGGGGTTCCAGGTGTGCCTGGGGTACCACCAGGTGTGCCCGGGTTTCCGCCCGGCTTACCCGGAGTACTGCTACGGGTAAATACTGGCTCGATAATCGTGTCTGCGGTGAACTTGTGACGCTTAGCAAAGTCATAAACTCCACCTGCAGCTTTATTATCATTTTGGGCAATCTGATCCGCTGTCCAGTGCTTGAAGCCGGAGGCGGCTTTTTCTTCAGGATCTATTGTCATTTCGGGGATATCTACCCAAGCCTTGGGGTTAACCCAGTAGGTCTTAGGTTTTAGACCCAGTTTAGTCGGGTTCACGGTCACCTTGACGTAGTTCCGAGTAGCGGTGTCCTTTAGTAGATTCACCAGGTCACCGCTAGGCCCGGTTGTGGCCGTTTTCAGCTGGTCAGGCATTTCGCCAGACGGCTTGGCCTCGTAGCGGTTCTTATAAACCCGAATCGGGACTGGCAATTCCCTCTCGGTTCCGTTCTTAAACAAAACTTTCGCCTTGAGTTTTATGACACGAACAGGTTCTTCCGTATCGGGCTTTCCGTTTTCCTTTACTAATTCGTAGATAGCATCACGGGTTGTGATTTCGCTGCCGTGTTCATCAAAGAGTTGAACAGTTGCGCCATCCGGTAAGTCCTTCCGCTCACCGTCTTCTTTTAGCCTAATAGATCCCTTTAGCGCTTCAAGAGTGGGCGCAAAATCATTGGTCCAAGTATTATTCGGATCCGCAAAGGATTCAGTGGTCACGACGCCGTCAGTGACGACGATAGGAGGCTCCTCAAACTGTGCGGTAAAGACGTAGGAAGCTTCGTCTGCTTTCTTAAGGACAGTTCCGGCAGGCAAGAGGATATTCTTATCCCACCTTGCGAAGCTATAGTTTTGATCCGGGGTGACGTAGTATTTACCAGTAACCGGATTAGCACCCTTTTCTTGAGGAACGGGAAGCTGATCCGACTTGGTGCCCTCCAAGACATCGTAAGTCAGTTCTTTGACGGAATTTCCATCTTTATCTGTAAAAGAGCCGCCATCGCTAGCCTTAAATGTCACTCTGACATAGCCTGTGGGTGTCTTACCAGTCTTTGGCACTTTGAGGATTCTCACGTCCTTATAATAGAAAGTGATTTCATCGGAACCGGTGCCGTTGATACCTTTGAATTCGTTGGTAGCTTCATCTACATCGTAAAAGAGCTGTTGCTGCGGCTTGGAGGTGAGCTTCCACCCTTTGATAGGCTTGTAGTTCCGAGCATCATAATGCCTGGCTTTACTCTCAACCCTCTCTTGGTCGAGGATGCGGTATTTATCAATAATTTTCTGCTTCTCAGCCGGGTCGTTGGTCTGTGCCAATTCAGCTTTGGCTCTTTCGTCCACGTAGTTAACCTTGTAGTTGCGGGTTCTAAATGGAACATAGAAGAAATGGAAGACATTGTTCTTATAATTGGGATTAGCAACCAACTTACCATTTTTCATGATCTTCTTTGGTTCGACCCGAAGCACTTGGAAATAGCCGTTATTAAATCCTAGGCGACCGTTATATTCATTATAAAGATCCTTGACCTTCTGATCTGGGGAATTTTCCAGTCCACCATGGGCAGCAAGAAGCCAGTCATCGTTTTGTGCAGCGAATGTTCGTACTAATTGGCCAGCACGTTGGTTCGGAATAGTTCTTGATATAGGGTTACGTTTCAGAGTTTTTTCAATATGGTATCCTTTGTCCAAGTAGTGGTGGTAAACAGTTACGTTTTCCAAGTTATTCGGAACCCAGATAGCCTTCAGATAAATCGGAGCCACCACATCGTTGCCGAAGCCATACAGTTCGGGAACGCGGTGAGTGGTGGTGTCCAACTCATCAGTGTAGTTGCCGTATTTGTCCTTCTTGTAATGCAGAACCTCCCAGCCACTAAAGCTATAGCCCTTCTTGGTCGGTTTGGCATTGCCTTGAAGTTCTACGAGCTTTTGGCGATGCAGGACGGTGAAAATTTGCTTGTCACCTTCATTAGCTTTTTTGACCGGGTAGGTGACGTTTTGTTTTTGACCAACGTCGCCCTCAGAGATAGTTTTTGTTCCCGTGGCTACCGTTGTGTCACTGATAGCAGGCAGCTTCCCGCCGTCGGGATCAAAGGTAACCTTCCACTTGAAGTCCTGCTCCTCCCAAATGGCGTAGAGGACAAGGGCATGGTGCGGCATGGTTTCATTGTTAGTTGAAACCATTTTCAGCCCGGCAGGGTCTAAAGCCCAGCCCTTGAATACCTTATTAGGCGCGAGTCCCTTTGGCCTTTTGATGCGAGTTTTTCCATCGCTATCCGTTTCTAAGAGATCAGTTAGACCCAGGTTCGACAAAGAATTAACATCATCGAGTCTCAGCTCCTTTAAAGGCTTTTGATAAAAGATTTTTGTTTGTTCTTTTGTGGTATATTCACTGTCGCCCTTTACTTTCGTGGGGTCGGTGTTGAAACGTAATGGATACTGAATGCGTTTGTAATGAAAGCGAATATAACCATTTGTTTCAAATGCGTCGCCGAATTCTGGGTCGCCAAATTCATCGGCGCGATTAAAGAAAGTATGCATAAATTGTATTTGACCCTTGTGAAGTGTATTTCCATAGATGTCCTCTATCTCTCCATCCGGAAAAGGTGTTGTGGCATTCCGCTCATCGTTAATTCCTTTAAGTTCATCTGCGGTCAGCTGTTCCGAAACTACACCGCCTGGCTCGTAGGGTTCAAAGCCTTGGATAACCGGAGGTTTATGTCGATAGGTGGTACTATTTGTATCAGACTTGCTTCTATAAAGGTCGTAGTCTATAATTTTCTTACTGCTCAGGCTTGGATTTTCTTCGAAGCCATCCATCCAAAAATCCATGTGGTGAGGAATCGGAATACTGCCTTCTCGGGTACCACCTCGTTGCTCGATACCAAAGGAAAGCGTCGTGAAAGTTTTTGGATCAGCGTTCAAATTAGCCTGTATTTTGACACTTTTGCCAGCATCAATTTCGCTGGTGTAGCCGCCATAATAATCATCGGAGTGTTCTATGTCTACGAACTCTTTAGCCGATAGCCGGTAGGGAGGAGTGTCGCGGTATAGCCAATGTGGTTTTGTGAAGTTCGGCCCCCACCCAAAACTTTGCTTGTCTTTATCAAATCCCTTGGTTTCTAAGGCGTCATTCGGCCACTCTACCATGCGCTGGTTAAATCTGGCTTTGAAGTGGTAGGGGTCTCCTGGTCCCCCTAATTTTTCGCCATATCGCCAAATTTCAGGATAGAAAGAATCCTTCTCAGTGTTGGATTTCGTAAAGTACAGGTCATAGACCTGCCGGTCGTAATAGATGTTATAGACGGTCTTACCGGTAGCGGAAACAGTTTTATCAGCGTTTCGTTCATCCGTTAACGTCTTATTGTAGGTGTAAAACTTATTGAGATATAGGAACTTGCCTCGATAAAATTTATCACCCTTCCAAATTTTATCTAAACGAGCTTGATCCAAATCGGGGAATGCCAGGCCATTTACTGGCTCATCCTCTAGTTTCGGGCGGGAGCCCACTTTCTGGTCCTTGTACACGCGAGTGCCCATGAATTCGTACTTATCCACCCGCTTAGCGTCCGCAGGGTGGTCAGCTTTTTCCGTCCAGAATTGAATCGCATAATCCGCTTTCTCTTTATCCTTCCAGACAGCGGTAAACTTTACATTACTAGCCGGCAGTATGAGTTTGGCATCCAGTTTCTTGATCGCGTTTCCGGAGTCATCTTTCATGAGTTGCCCCGCCGGAAAAGTAGTTTTCGTTCCGTTCACGGTGCCTTCAAGTTCCACAGAGGGCGTCCAGCCCACAAACGTCCCCCCAATTTTGGTGGGGACATCAGAATCCGCAAGCGGAGGAATAACTTGTCCATAGTAGAGGGTACGAGCCGGAATCGACGTGCCATCAACCGTGTTGTATGTGACATCAAAATGGGCAAGGTTGTACCGTTGGTCTACGATAATCGAATCTTTCGCAATCACAACTTTCATGTCCGTTTTTTCAGGCACAAAACCTTCTGTTTTTTTGTCAGGTAAAGGCTTGATAGGAACAAGGTCACCAACATTACCCGTTACCTTGGTGATAATGTCTTTTGTCTCGCCGGGCTTTTTGCCGTAACTACTGAAATCTTTTAAGTCTTGGAACACGTGCCTGACTTGAATGCTCCCGGATACTCCTTGATACAAGTACTCTTTGAGAGCATTGTGTGTGATACCATACTCAGGGTCGCCCGATTGTTTTCCCGCTTTTGCGGCATCAACAATTCCTTGATAGGTGATTTTGTAGTCGTTGATTGTACTACCACCGTCTTTTGGTTTGTCATAGCCTGCGAAATCGGGGAGCGTAATCGTCTTGCTAACCTTGCCTTTTTCAGCTGGGGTAGCGGCTTCTCCTACCGTTGCGACATAGGGTTGGTAGTTAATCTCTTTTTTACTATTCCCATCTTCACCTACTCTGGTAACTTTGTAGTCGTTACGCAAGGTGTAAATATCTGGCTGCGCCGGATTCTTTATGAATTCCTCCGCAGTTTTATCCGCTGGCACCTTTACCGGCTCCGCGGGGAGGGAGCCTGCATGGGTGCTGGTTTCAGCGGCGCCAGCCTCTAAGGGTGAGGAAAGAATCATCGCCCCGGGCAGTACTAGAGCCACTGCCAGTAGCCAAGACACGGTTTGCTTTACGGAAACTCTCATGGGGACTCCCTAATCTTTGAGCGAAACATTCAGTTTAGAAAGCTAAATGTTTTCCAGTTTAATCTCCACATCTCTGAGGAAAACTACCGAACCAAGTGTATCTGACACGACCCGGAAAGACCAGCTTACACACACTTTTAACTATGACAAGCACCAGAAAGTAGTGACATGGGCACCACGCGTCAGTGGCCATGTCTGTCACGCTAAGCGGAGCCGGATTCAGGCCGCGTCCGGGAAGGTCACTTCGATGCGCGTGCCCTGGCCCGGGGTAGAGTTCACCGTGATTTCCGCCGAGTGCAGGATGGCGGCGTGCTTAACGATAGAGAGCCCCAAACCGGTACCCCCGGTCTGTCGCGAATGGGACTTATCCACCCGATAAAACCGCTCAAACACGCGTTCCTGGTCCTCATAAGGAATCCCGATACCCGTGTCGGTCACGACCAGCTGGGGCCTGCCCAGGTGCGTCCCCGCCCAAACGTTCACCTCGCCACCCTCGCGATTGTACTTGATCGCGTTGTCTACCAGGTTATACACCATCTCACCCAGGAGCGGCTCCACCCCGGTGAGCGTCGTGTGCGAACCGGAGAGGGTCAGCTTCACATCGAAAGACGCGGCACGAGGCTGCAGCCGCTCCACCACCGTGCGGCACAAATCAAACAACTCGACCTCCCCCGCTTCTGACGGCAGACCACCCTCGTCCAGCCGAGACAGCTCCATGATGTCGCCAATCAGGTCCAGCAGGCGGGAGGACTCCTGGTGAATACGCTCGGCAAAACCCGGAATGTCCTCGTCTTTCACCAAACCGTTGCGGATAATCTCGGCATATCCAGAGATGGAGGTCAGCGGGGTTTTCAACTCGTGAGACACGTTAGCGGAAAACTCGCGGCGAGAACGCGCGGCCGCTTCCTTATCCCGATTCTGATGTTCCAGACGTTGCAGCAGCGGCAAGAACTCGGGGTAAATCGGGACCGTTTCGTGGTCCTTGCCGTAGGCCTGGAGCATAGCGTGGGGCAGGGGGGGCTCCGCCGACTCAGAATGGCTCGGCTCGTCTTCCGGTTTCGTGTCGGTGTAGGCTCCCGAACCGAAGACCCCGCCGCCGCCGAAAACGCTGGAGTTTCCGAACACCCCGGTGTGCCGCCCAATCTCGGGCAGCCGGTCGCGGTCATAAGGAGTGCCCGAGAGCGGATGGTTCAGGTCAATCTGTTCCAGCGGCTCGACGATGAGGCGGGCCTGACGCCGTGCAATCAGGAAAGACAGCCCGAACACACCTAGGGCAATGCCGCCCAAAATTGGCAACCCAGACAGGGCCGTGGCATAAAACGTGCGGACGGGACGCGCCACCCGGACGATTTTGCCCGACGGGATAGCCCGCGCGTAGTAGCACATATCCTCACTGAGAGTGTCAGAATCACGCACCACGATATCGGAGCCCAACCCGTGCGCTTTGCGTTTATTGGCCGAGACAATCTCAGGCCGGCTCGCGTGGTTAGCCATCTGAGCGGCGGGAACTTCGGAATCATAGAGAACCTCACCGTCACTGGCTACCAAGGTCAGGCGAACCCCGGGGGTCTGACGGTGAAAGTCGGTGAGCATCTGGGTCTGAATATCATCGGTATGGTGTTCCAGGCTCAGCGCCAACAGGTCGCCCTCTTCGGTCAGGGCATCCAAAAT
Source organism: uncultured Mobiluncus sp. (assembly GCF_902488535.1). Lineage (GTDB taxonomy): Bacteria > Actinomycetota > Actinomycetes > Actinomycetales > Actinomycetaceae > Mobiluncus. The sequence goes on along the minus strand of NZ_CABTWO010000017.1, from coordinate 36,680 downwards.
GTTGGTGCGATTGACCCCATAAAAGAACACGACAGAGCCGACATAAGCAAGCACCAGAGCTATGGCGGAAATACCTGAGATAGCCCCCAGGATCTTGCGTCGCATGAAATCTCCCTTGATTCGGTGGCGGCTGGGCTAAGAGCGCCTTTATTCGGAAATCTTATATCCAACGCCGCGCACGGTCTGAATGTGTTTCGCGGCCGCGCCGAGTTTCTTGCGCAGCGTGCGAATATGCACGTCAACCGTGCGTGTCTCGCCGTGGAAACTGTATCCCCAGATGGAATCCAGCAGTTTGTCGCGGGAAAACAAAATCCCCGGCTGGCTCATGAGTTCCTCCAGTAGCTGGTACTCCTTTAGAGTCAGTTTCACCTCTCGGCCCTCAACAGCGACCGTGTGGCGGGGAAGGTTTAGGTCAATAGTGCCGATGGTGAGGATTTCCTCATCCTCAGCAGCGGGGTCGGCGGGTCGAGACACGCGGCGCAACACTGCCCGGACTCGTGACACCAGTTCCATCATGCCAAACGGCTTGGTTATGTAGTCGTCCGCACCCAGATCCAAGGACTTGACCTTGTCGAACTCGGCGCCTTTCGCCGTGACCATGATGACCGGAATGCCCTCGGTTTCCGGGTTGGCCCGAATCCGACGCAAAATCTGGATGCCATCAACGCCAGGCAACATAATGTCCAACAGAATCATTTCCGGGAGCAGCTGTGCCATCGCTTCGCGAAATTCCCGATAATCAGCGAAACCCCGAGCGGTAAAACCGGTGGAACCGAGGGTGTAAACAACCAGATCCCGAATGTTGAGGTCGTCCTCGACAAAATAAATCACACTCCCATTATTCCAGGGAGCGCCCGATTCAGGCGGATTTTGTGTCGAAGATGACATCGTGTACCCCCGTAATTGCGAAATCCACCCACTCAGCGATGTTCGTGGCGTGGTCGCCGATACGTTCCAAGTATTTGGCAATCATGATGACGTCGATAGCCTTTTGGGCGTCCGCCGCGTCAGCATGCACAATGAAATCAATCATCTCGGTGGCGACCTCATCGAACATCCGGTCTACCGCGTCGTCCGCCGCTTGGGTGGCGGTAGCCAAAGCTAGGTCGCGGTCGACAAAAGACTTCACTGCGTCGTGGACCATCTCGGCAGTTTTCGCCGCCATTTGAGGGATTTTGGGGAATCCTCGCACCAGGGACATATCCGTAGACTTCACGATTTCCGCAATGTCTGCGGCCTGGTCGCCGATACGCTCCATGTCGGTAATCATTTTGAGAGCGGCGGAAACCTGGCGTAAATCCCCGGCCACCGGTTGCTGTTGCAACAGCAATTTCAGGCACAAGTGCTCAATGTCCCGCTCCATCTGATCGATTTGGGCATCAGCCCGGATCACTTCACGGGCGATTTCATCGCTGGAACTGGACAGAGCCACCATGGTCTGACTGATGGCCTGTTCGCAGAGCTCTCCGGTCTCAACCAGCATTTCGTTGAGCTGCATGAGTTGTTGATCGAATCGGGAACGCATTACCTCTCTACTTTCTGTTTCATAACTCAAAACTTTTTTCCCTGACGTACCCCGCGGAATCTGCCGGGCGCGCGAAACCACGGTGTTAGCTGAACCGACCCGTGATGTAGTCCTCGGTGCGCTTGTCCGAAGGCACGCTGAACAGAGTTTCCGTATCGTTGTACTCCACCAGTTCGCCCAGCAGGAAGAACGCCGTGTTGTCGGCGATGCGCGAAGCCTGCTGCATATTGTGGGTCACAATCACGATGGTGTAATCCCGAGCCAGATCCACGACCAGTTCCTCAATCTTGGAGGTAGAAATCGGGTCGAGAGCGGAGGTCGGTTCGTCCATCAAGATAACGTCCGGTTCGGTAGCCAAAGCGCGGGCGATGCACAGACGCTGCTGCTGACCACCGGAAAGTCCCACGGCGGACTTTTGCAAGCGATCCTTTAGCTCGTCCCAAATCGCGGCTTGACGCAGGGAACGTTCCACGATGTCGCTCAGTTCCCGATGATTGCGGATACCGTTGATGCGCGGCCCGTAGGCGATATTGTCAAAGACCGACTTGGGGAACGGGTTAGGCTGCTGGAACACCATGCCCACCCGCTTGCGCAGGGCGATGGCATCCATATCCTTGAAAATATCCGCGCCGTCGAGCAGTACCTGTCCGGTGATGCTGACGCCCTTGACCAGGTCATTCATCCGGTTCAAGGTTTTCAGGAAGGTCGACTTGCCGCAGCCGGAGGGGCCAATCAAAGCCGTAATCCGATGAGGCAAAATGTCGATGTTGACTCCCTTGAGAGCCTCGAAGTCGCCGTAATGCAGGTGCAGGTCACGTGCGGAAAACTTGGCGGTGGTGGAAATTTTGGGCGCTGCGGGGGACTCCAAAACGTTAGTTTGCCCAGTCATGAGTGGTTATTCCTTTCCTTTAGGGTGGAAACGGTCGGTGAAGTTCGACGCGTCAATAGTCGGTTCGGCATGGTTCACCGTGTCGGTAGTGGGGACGGGAGTGTCGGAGTTAGCCTTACGCCACTTGCCTTTGCCGCCCTTGGGAGCCTGGTCAGACAGGCCCGCCAGGCTGGCGTGAACCCGCTTGGTGATGGTGCGAGCCAAAATCGAGAACAGGAGGGCAATCAGCACCAGCACCGCGGCAGAGAAGTTAGCGATGTCCACCGCGTTTGGTTCCACCGCTTCGGTACGCATCGCCCACACATGCAGCGAAAGGGTTTCGCCGGGACGCATGGGGTTGAACGCGTTGGTGGGGGAGGTAATGTCTGTGGAGGACCAGTTGATGTTGGTGGACATACCGGCGGTGTAGAGCAGGGCGGCAGCCTCCCCGAAACCACGCTCTGCTGCCAGCACCACCCCTGTCATCAGGTGGGGGAGGGCCGCCGGGAGCTGCACCCGCACGATGGTGGTCCAGTGGGTGGCGCCCAAGGCCGCCGAACCATATTTCAGGTCCGAGGGCAGTGCCCGGAGAGCCGACTCGGTGGACGTGGTGACCAAGGGCAGATTCAGAATCGAAACCGCCAAAGCGCCAGCCAGCAAGTTCCACTGTTGGCCCACCATGAGGATAAAGACCAAGTAACCGAACAGGCCGACCACGATGGAGGGCAGGGAGGACAACGACTCGATAGAGATGCGGATGAACCCGGTCCAGCGATTTTCTGGAGCGTATTCAGCCATGTAGATTCCGGCGGGAACACCGAGGGCGACGGAAACAATCAGGGACAAAAACACCAGGTAAACGGTGTTGAACACCTGGTTCATGATGCCGTCACGGCTGAAACTGAGGAACACGGGGTCAAAACTCAGCAGGCCGCGAACCACGATGTAGGCCGCCAGCGCCACAATCAACATCAGGAAGAAACCCCCGATAGCGCCAAAGACACCGGTCATCAGGTTGTTGACGCTCTTGGCACGGCGAATACGGTGTTCCATCTGGGCGGAAAGACCCGAAGCGGTAGTCGTAGCGGTACTCATTGATTCTGCTTCCTTTCCGCGCCGATGATGTGGATCACAAAGATAAAGAACATCGAGATGAGGAACAGCAGCAAAGCCATGGTCCACAGCGCCGAGTTGTGTTCCCCGCCGTTGGTGGTGTTGCCCATGTCGGCGGTAATCGCCGTGGTCAGCGAACTGGTCGGAGAGAGGATGTCTGCGGGCAAGGCGCGAGTCTTGCCGATGACCATCGCGACCGCCAGAGCTTCGCCAAAAGCCCTGGCCAGACCGAGGATAATGCCGGTCAAAATGCCCTTCTTGGCCGCGGGCAGGACAATGTGGTAAATCGACTGCCAGCGGGTAGAACCCAAGCCGTAGGCCGCCTCGCGATAATCGTAAGGAACCGCGGTAATCGCGTCGGCGGAAACAGTGGTGATGGTCGGGAAAATCATGACCGCCAGGACGATGCCCGCCGCTAGGACCGAATAGCCGCCCAGGGGGGCGTGAAAAAAGTCACGAATAAATGGCACCAGGACGGTCAAGCCGACCCAGCCGTAAACCACGGAAGGGATGCCGAGGAACAGTTCCACCGCGGGACGGAACAGGCGCTCACCCGCGCGGGGAGCAATCTCTGTAATGAACACGGCGGCTCCCAACGCGAAAGGCGTAGCGATGGCCAGGCCCAGGAAGCAGGTCATCAGCGAACCCAGAATAAAGATGAGGGCGCCGACGCTGCCGCGCAGAGTCAAGTCCGGGCTGTCCTGCGGTTCCCAGTTCGGGGAAAACAGGAATTCCCCCACCGTGTGCTGGAACGCGGTAAAGGTGAAAGAACCTTTGTACAGCAGGAACAGGCCAATAACGACCGTTAGCACAATCAGGAAAACACCCGCAATCGCCACGGCAGAACCGCCGATTTTGTTTGCCAAACGGAAACGTTTGTCCGCCCCGCTCGAGTCGAACCGCGGCCGGGCCAGAGATGGATCCGCCGCGGAATTACGCGCCTGCGGGAGCGCTGAATCTGTGGATTCAAGACGAGTGGACACGTTAGGTTCAGTCATCATTGTTTCCGTCGATTCAGGCTCCCGCACCGAAGAAGCTGTGGTAGCCATTTGTTCAGTTGCGCCTGAGCCTCTTTAGGCCGCGGGGTCAGGGTGAGAAGCGGTGGCTTCCTTGGACATCTTAGAAGACACGCCGTAGCCCATCTTTTCCAGGTCGCCAGCGAACTTGTCGCCCATCATGTAGTCAAGGAACGCCTTGGTTACTTCATCAGGCTCACCCTTGGTGTACATGTGCTCGAAGCCCCACACCTTGTATTTGCCGTTGTAGGTATTTTCCAAGGTCGGTTCCACGCCGTCGATAGCGACGGGCTGAACTTCGTCCTTGCCAGCCAGGTAGGACAGCGCCACGTAGCCGATAGCGCCCTTGTTCTGGGTCACGGTCTGGAGCAGAGTACCGGAGTCGTCGGTCTCGAGGGACTGGTTGGAGGCTTCCTCGGCACCGTTCAGCGCCCAGGTCTTAAACAGGGCGCGAGTACCGGAGGAGGACGGGCGGGTGACCAACACAATCTTTTCGTCCGGGCCGCCAACTTCTTTCCAGTTTGTGGTCTTGCCGGTAAAGATGTCGGTCAACTGGGCGGTAGTGAGGTCTTTCACACCCAAATCCTTGTTGACCACCGGAGCCATCGTGATGGTGCAGACCTTGTGGTCGACCAAGTCGGCGGCCTGGGTCGCATCGAGCTTCTCAGAAGCGAAAACGTCAGAGTTACCGATGTTTACGGAACCGGCCGCAACCTGCTTGAGACCCTCACCGGAGCCGCCGCCGTTCATCGTGACGGTCACATCGGGGTTGTCTTTCATGAAAGCATCGGCCGCGGCTTTTGCCAGGGGCAGCAGCGCGGAGGAGCCGGAACCGGTGACGGTGCCGCTCAGGGTCGAAGTCGGTTCACTGGACTCGGTGTCAGTACCGGAAGCGGCCTTATCGCCACCGCCCCCGCAGCCGGTCAGCAGAGACATGGAAAGCAAACCAGCGCCAAAAATTGCGCCAATACGAGAGATTTTCATTGTGTTCCTTTCATACATCGAACTTTTACTCCCAAGTCAGATAGTAAGAAAGGATTGTTAAGGCTAGCGCGGGGCAGATGTTAAGAATACGTAAAACAATTTTACTTTACGGTTGTTACCCTATTGCTTTACGATTACATGGATTTTCCGTTAATCTTGGCGAGTGATTTTGGAGATTATCCGAGTCGGCGCCACCACCATGACCCGGTCTTCAGGGGACAGGATGGTTTTGGCGTGAGCGGTTTCCCAAGTGCCGGTGGGCGATTCAATCGCCACGATAGAGAATCCGTCGCGGCGGCGCACGTCGAGCTCACTGAGGGTTTTCCCGCAGTAGCGCGGCCCCAAACTGGTGATAACCAGGGCAAACCCGTGACCCAGGTCGATGTAATCCTCGAAAGACTGGGCGACCTGGTGGGCAGCGCGCAACCCCATATCAGATTCCGGATAGAACACGCGAGTGATGCCCATCTGGTTGAGGATTTCGCCCTGTTCCACGCTGGAGGCTTTCGCCCACACTTGGGGACAGTGCAGGGTCAGCAGGGCGGAGGCGCTCAGGATGGAGGCGGCGAGGTCGCCACCAATCGTGACCACCCCGCAGGCGTACTCGTCTACGGCCAGCTGGGCCAGCGCCTCCTTGTCGGTGGCGTCCGCCCGCACCACGTGGCGAATCAGTGCCGAAGCGCGTTGCACGACTTCTGCGTTACAGTCGATACCCAACACTTCCACGCCGCTGGCCTCCAACTCGGTAGCCATGCTCAAGCCGAAACGTCCCAAGCCGATGACGACCGCGCTTTGGGGATTACCTGCCTCATGGGCCGGGGATTGTGGGGAGGGTTTCTGATTAAACATATTCATTTGCGTTGTCCTAACCGATGAGGGGGTGGTCACGAGGAAGTTCGTAGGCTACCGGCCGTTTCCGGGTCGCGAGAGCCGCGGCCAAGGTCAGCGGTCCGACACGTCCCAGAATCATAAAGATTATTACCATGAATTGCGCCGCGACAGGCAGCATGGGGGTGATTCCGGTACTCAGACCCACGGTACCCAGAGCGGAACAGATTTCGAACAGGCACTGGTTTAAGTTGAAAGGTGTAAAGAGCATCAGCAGGAAAGTTCCCACCGCGACCAGGCCGGAAAACAGCGAGAGCACCGCCAAGGCTTGGCGCTGGGCCGAACGCGCCAGGCGCCAGCCCAGGATATTGATGGCGTGAGCCCCTCGAATCTCACCCCAGAGGGTCGCCATCACCACGGTCACCGTAGTGATTTTCAGCCCTCCCGCGGTACCGGCGGGACCCCCGCCAATCAGCATCAGCCCATCGGTGATGAGCCAGGTCTCCGGGTACTGTTGGGAAATGTCGAGGGAGTTGAAACCCGCGGTGCGCGGGGAAACGGAGGAAAACAGCCCGTTGAGGAAACGTTGCGGTACGGGCATCGCGCCGAGGGTATGGGGATTGTGCCATTCCAGAGCCGTGATGGCGACCCAGCCGAAAACAATCGCCACCGCGGTTCCCAGCAGCATGATGCGGGTAGTCATGCCCCACTTCCACCAGTGCAGGCCGTTGCGGTAGAGCATCAGCCAGACGGGGAAGCCCAAGCCTCCTATCACGATGAGCGCCGCCAGGCTCAACAGCAAGAAAGGGTCGGCGCTGAAACTCATCAGGGAGTCTTCGTAAGGGGCAAAACCGGCATTGTTGAAAGCGGAACCCGTGAGGAAAACCCCGTGCGCCACCGCCTGGAGCGGTGAGGCGGCGTGCCCGGAAAACCACAGATAGAGACTGTTAAAGACAGAAAACACCAGTTGCAACAGGAACGAGGCGACCACGATTTGCGCCACAGAATGGCGCACTTCGCGCGGAGTCAGGCCGAACCACACTTTGGCGATGGCACGGTCCTCGAAAGTGGCGCGTTTACGCAGAGCCGAGGCGAGCAGGGTGACCATGGTCATGGTGCCGATGCCGCCTAACTCAATGAGCACGAGGACGACAGCTTGACCGAAAGTGGACCAGTAGCTGCCCGTGTCCACCACGATGAGTCCCGTCACGCTGGTGGCCGAAGCGGCGGTGAACAGCGCAATCGACAGGGGAGCGCCGCCGGCGAACGCTGGCCCGAAGATGGGGACGCCGGTGGGAATAGTTCGGGGGGTGACGATGTCGAAAGTCGTCGCGACCGCAGCTCCGCTCCGGGACACCGGAAGCATCAGCAATACCGTTCCCACCAGGATAGTTATCAAAAATGCCGCCGAGATTTTGCGGCCGGGATTAAACTCGGAGATGCGAGCCACCGGATTAGTATAAACCAGACGCCACGCAGCGCAACTTATTTGAGAACCACACCGGATTACCAGTAAGGTAAAAAGGTGATTTCCCCCGATGATTTTCAGCCCCTGATTGAAAAACTGCGCGCGTCTTTCGCGACGATTTCGGCGGTGATGGACCCCGAGCTGCTGGAGCAAAAGATTGCCGACTTGACGAAACAAGCCGCCGCCCCGGACTTGTGGGACGACCAAGAAAACGCCCAGAAAGTCACGCAATCGCTGTCGGTGGCGCAGGCCGATTTGCAGCGTTTACGGGCGATGCAGGCGCGGATTGACGATATGGAAGCCCTGGTCGAGTTGGGGGCGGAAGAAAGCGGGGAGGACCGCGACGCGATTCTCACCGATGCGGAACACACTTATGAAACATTGAAACAGGACCTGGACGCGATGGAGGTGAAAACCCTGCTGAACGGGGAATATGACGAACGTTTCGCGGTCGTCACCATCCGTTCCGGAGCGGGCGGGGTGGACGCTGCCGACTTCGCGCAGATGCTGCTGCGGATGTACCTGCGGTATTGCGAACGACACAACTATGCCACGAAGGTGCTGGATACGTCCTATGCGGAAGAAGCGGGGATTAAGTCGGTAACGTTCCAGGTCGATGCTCCTTATGCGTACGGGATGTTGTCAGTAGAAGCCGGGACGCACCGGTTGGCGCGGGTCAGCCCGTTTAACGCGGCGGGCAAGCGCCAGACTTCCTTTGCGGCGGTGGAGGTCATTCCCCTGATCGAGACAACCGACCACATCGAAGTGCCCGAGAGCGACATCAAGATTGACGTGTTCCGGTCCTCCGGTCCGGGCGGCCAGTCCGTGAACACGACCGATTCGGCGGTGCGACTGACCCACCTGCCCACCGGTATCGTCATCTCGATGCAGGACGAAAAATCCCAGATTCAAAACCGAGCCGCCGCGATGCGCGTGCTGCAGTCACGCCTGCTAATGCTGCGTCACCAGCAAGAACACGATAAGAAAAAGGAGCTGGCGGGGGACGTCAAAGCTTCTTGGGGAGATCAGATGCGCTCCTACTTCCTCTATGGGCAACAGCTGGTCAAAGACCTACGAACCGGCTATGAATCGGGCAACCCGGACAGCGTATTTGACGGCGACCTGGACGGATTCATCGACGCGGCGATTCGCTGGCGCAAGCATCAGGAAAAGCACAGCGACCAGTAGGGGGCCCACCGCGACCAGGCCGGAAGGATTCCCCCCGCGAGCGCCCTTTTGCGCGGTAATAATCGCGTTTTTCCCCTGCGATTGCACTTCTGCGGGTGTCACTCCGTTTTTATCGTTTCGTTATAAATAGACTTAGTAGCGTATCTAAAACTGAACTGGGGAGCGGAAAAGGTTGATTACCTTCGACAACGTCACCAAAATTTACAAGCGGGGAGCGCGCCCGGCGCTGGACCACGTGGGGCTCACTATCGACCGAGGCGAGTTCGTATTCCTGGTCGGAGCCTCCGGATCGGGAAAGTCCACGTTCCTCTCGCTGGTGCTCGGCGAAGAGAGCGCCACGGAGGGGAAGATTCTGGTCCTGGGCAAGGACCTGGGGCGATTGTCGAGGTGGAAAGTGCCGGCGCTGCGCCGCCAAGTCGGAGTGGTGTTCCAAGACTTTCGCCTGTTGGAAAACAAGAACGTGTACGACAATGTGGCGATTGCCCTGCAGGTCATCGGCAAGCCGCGTCGCGTCATTCGTCGGGTCGTCCCCGAAGTACTGCAGATGGTTGGTTTGGGTGGCAAAGACAAGCGTTTTCCCCACGAGCTCAGTGGCGGCGAGCAGCAGCGCGTGGCGATTGCTCGCGCCATGGTGAACCGCCCACCCATTCTGTTAGCCGACGAGCCGACCGGAAACCTGGACCCCGGCACGTCCTTGGGCATTATGCGACTGCTGGACCGGATCAACCGGGCCGGCACCACCGTGGTGATGGCCACCCACGACGAAGAAATCGTGAACCAGATGCGTAAACGCGTCATCGAACTGGACGAAGGACGGGTCGTGCGCGACCAGGCTCGCGGCATCTACGGAGCCTCGGCCCCGAAAGGAACCGATGCCGCCGACGACCGCCCTTCTGACAGCGCGGGGGAGTTAGCGAAACCGAAAGGTGCGGGGGCGGCACGGAAAGGAGGCCGTAAGTAATGCGACTAACTTTCGTATTATCCCAGGTAGGCCAGGGTTTGCGGCGCAATCTGGCGATGACGGTCGCGGTGGTGATCGTGACTTGTGTCTCCCTGCTGTTTGTGGGGTCGGCGGTGCTGGCAGAGATGCAGATTGGCAACCTGCGCGATACCTGGTACGGCAAAATCGAGATTTCCGTGTCGATGTGTACCAAGGACGATGTGTCTCCCAACTGCAACGGTCAGGAGGCCAGCGAGGCACAGATCGCGGCGATTGACGAACAGTTGAAGTCCGAGCGGCTCAGCAAGTACATCGACAATGTGTATTTTGAGACGAAGGAAGAGGCTTTCGAGAGTTTTAAGAAGCTGGCCGGCACGGAACAGTATTACCAATATGTCAAAGCGGATATGATGCCGGCATCGTTTAGAATCAAGCTGAAGAACCCGGAGCAGTACCGCGTGGTCGTCGAGGAGTTGCAGGGACGTGACGGGGTCGCCCAGGTCATTGACCAAAAGCAGATTCTGGAAAAGCTGCTGACCGGGTTGCATCAGGCGACCTACCTGGCTATCGGGCTGGCGGTGGCGATGATTATCGCCGCGGTCCTGTTGATTACCACCACTATTCGGCTGTCCGCGATGAGTCGGGAACGTGAAACGTCCATTATGCGCCTGGTCGGAGCCTCGAACCTGTTTGTGCAGCTGCCGTTCATGGTGGAGGGCGCTGTCGCGGCGACGATTGGTGCCCTAGGGTCGGTGGCGATTCTGTGGGCCAGCGTAAAGTTCCTGGTCGGGTCCTGGATGTCGGGACTTTCCGGGGTCGTCCAGCTCATTTCACCCAACGATGTGTTGCTCATCGCGCCGTTCCTGGTGTTAGCGGCCATTTTGCTGGCGGTCGTGGCTTCGGCGGCATCCCTGAACCGCTACACCAGAGTTTAGGGTTCCGTTGGCAATGTTTCGGACGGGGAAAGTCGCGGTATTTGGCTAAACTTGAAACATCACGCTTTGCGGTGTGGCGACCGAGAAGGAGGTGAGCACGTGCGAAGGAAATTGACCGCCCTGGTGGGGGCGCTGGCGGCACTCGGGATCGCCTCGATGTCTACAGTTTCGCTCAGTTATGCCAACGCGGCGCTCACCCCCGCGAACGCTAGTGCGACCGCGAGAGCGAGCGCGACCGGCCTTGTGAAGGCTGACAAGAAATCCGACGAACGCAAGAAACTTGAGGCGCAACAGGCCGCCTCCAGAAAGAAGCAAGCGGAACTGGCGGCCCAGCTGGAGGGGGTTAACGCGAATCTGGTGCAGCTGGCGGTGTCCCTGGAGCAAACCAAGGCGGCTATTCCCGCGGCGCAAGCTGAGGTTGCCAATGCGCAGGCGAAACTGGCTGATGCGCAGGCGAAACATCAGCAAATCCAGAGCCGGTTAGAGATTGCGAATCGCCAGAAAGAGGAACTGCGCGAACAGATTGCGAAGGGCGAGGAAACCATTGAAAAAACGCAAGTCGCTATCGGTCAGATGGCGCGCATGGCTTATCGCGGGGCGATGCTGGAAACTTCGCCGCTTTCGCTGCTGCTAGATTCCCAGTCCCTAGATGAACTCACGCTGCGGGCACAGGTGGCAGCCACGGCGACCAAGTCGCAAAATCGTGCCATTGTGGAAGCTCAAGAGGCCAACGCGGCCAATAACAACGCTCGGGCTCGCCAGGAGGCCGTGACTGTGAAAATTGGGGAGCTGGAGACGCAGGCTCAGCAGGCGGTGCAAGCCGCCGATGAGGCTCGCGCTGAACAGCAGCGAAAGCTGGGGGAATTCCAGGATTTGCAACAAAGGCAGGTCGCCCAGCAAGGGCAGTTGAACAATCAGCGGGCGGCGTTTGAAAAACAGATTGCGGACGAACAGGCCACGCAAGCGGCCGCGGCGGCGCGAATTGCCGCGCTGAATCAACAGCCGAGCGGCATGCCGGCACGCTCCATTTCGGGGGGGATTTTTGGCGCGCCCCTATCGTCGCTGTCGGTGACCTCGCCTTACGGTTACCGGGTCCACCCCATCACGAAGACGCGGCGGCTCCATGCCGGGACGGACTTCGGGATAGGGTGCGGTACCCCGATTTATGCCTCTCAGTCCGGAACGGTGACTTTCGCTGGCTGGGATGGAGCCGGCGGGAAATCGACTTATATCAATCACGGCACCATCAACGGCTCCAAGTGGCAGACTACCTACCGCCACCAGTCCCAGTTCAAAGTTTCGGTCGGTGCTTCCGTGCAGAAGGGTCAGGTCATTGGCTTGGTTGGTTCTACCGGCGGTTCTACCGGGTGCCACCTGCACTTTGAAGTGTGGCAAAACGGGAAAACTATCAACCCGCTGGGGGTGCTGTAGGCGGTCGCCTCACGAGGGCGGCGTCACCAGAGTGGGTAGGCGAGCGGGCGGCCTGGTGATGTGTTCGTAACTAATCGGTAACCAATCGGTGACGAAACCGAGACGAAACCGTGGCGAATCCGTGACGAGTCCGTGACGGGCTGGCGGCCACCCGGCCTTGTGACGTCCGGGCAGCGCCGCAGGGAAAAGTTGGCAGACCGCGCTTTTGCGCTAAAATTGCACTCTATGGGTAAAAAAGCTGCTACGGGGGCGGGTCAGTCGGGGAAGCTGACCCCTTCTCAGCGTGCCAAAGCGGAGTCGGACGCCAAGAAAGTCATCGCCCGGAACAAGAAGGCCGCGCACGATTATTTTTTGGAGGACCGTTACGAGGCGGGATTGTCGCTGACCGGCACCGAAGTCAAGGCTTTGCGGATGGGACGGGCTTCGCTCACCGAAGCGTGGGTTGAGGTCGACCGCGGGGAGGCGTGGCTGCAAGGGGCGAACATTCCGGAATATTTTTACGGTTCTTGGACGAATCACGCTCCGAAACGCAAGCGCAAACTGTTGTTGCATAAGCGCGAGATTGCGAAACTCGAAGGGGCGGTCGCCGCGAAAGGCTACACGATTGTGCCGGTAGAGCTGTATTTCGTGGGCGGACGCGCGAAAGTGGAGATTGCGGTGGCGAAAGGCAAGCAGGAGTGGGATAAGCGTCAAACTATCCGCCAGCGCGAGGACGACCGCGAGGCGCAGCGGGCTTTGCGGGAGGCGAACCGGCGCTCCCGGTGAAGTGCGGGGCAGGGGCTGTTGCAGACTGGCGCAGACTGGCGCAGACGACCCGGCAGGAGCGCCGCGAGCACAGTGCCATATCGGATAAGGTTCGGCGGGCTGGCGAGGTTCGGTAAAAGCTGGCGTGCCGCCGGTTTGTCCGCGGGCAGCGGGGTTAGTCTGTCGGAGCCGACTTGAGATACTGATGCTCGGCGCGGATGGCTTTGACCAGTTCAGCATGGGCATTGGCGCCATATTTCGCCGAGAATTCCTGCCACTCCTGAACCGCTTGGGGATCTAAGTGCATCATGGCCTGGAGGTTGCCCGCGTTATCGCTGGCGGTGATGGCCTCGCCGTCCTCCGAGCCAGCCCATTCGCGAAACACCCGGTAGCCCTCGGCGCGGAACGCCTCCGTGTAGGCCGCGGCCGCCGCGTTGCGATCGGCTCGATACGAGGCGACTTCTTCATCAGGAATCCAATAGGCATCGACCAAGGTCATGCCGTTGCGGTGGGTTTTCGTGTCCCCCGGCGCCAACTCGAAGTCGTCGGGAGGCCAGGAGTCATCCTCCGGTTCGGTGCGGGCGATTTCGGCTTGAAACAGCTCCAGCGCGTCGGGGGAAAACAGCACGAAATACACGTTGTCTATCGGGGTTTCTGCGTTTTGGGAGGGGCTTTGAGCTGCGGAATCACCGGTCGGGTCGGTGTCACGAGAGGGGTGGGTACCGGCGGCCCACTCGCGTACGGCTGCCACGCCGATGCGCGCTACCTCGGCCATGTCCCAGCCGTAGACTCCGCCGGATATGGCGGGAAACGCCACGTCGTGGGCGCCCACCCGCGCGGCTTCACTCAAGGAGTTCGCAAAAGCGTCGTGCAGCAGCTGCGGGTCGGTTTGTCCGGCGTGACGGTTGGGCCCGACGGTGTGAATGACCCACCGCGCCTCCAGGTTGAACCCCCTGGTGGCGACCGCTTGGCCCACCGGCAGACCGTCGGGAAAACGAGTCTCGCGCAACTCGCGACAGGCCGCAAGCAGCTCCGGACCGGCCGCCCGGTGAATCGCCCCATCGACACCGCCGCCCCCCAATAGTGAGGAGTTCGCGGCGTTTACAATCGCGTCCACATTCATCTCGGTGAGGTCTCCGCCAATCGCGTGTATCTGCATTTTTGTTCCCTTTCGGCTAGGTTTACCAGTCTAGCGTGAAGCGGGAAAAACGTCGCGGGAAAGAGCTGATTTTCGCACAAAAAAGTGCCCTGTGCGGGAACCGAAGCGGGTAATAAGTCCTCCTACACAGGCAATGTAGACACAAGTCCCAGGCTCGAATTTCTCGCGAAACAATGGTCATACCTGGTGCCATACATGGTGCCAGAATAGTTATGGTTTTTAAGCCGAATATATGTGCAGGTCAAGTGCCCTGTGTGGGGCTTGAACCCACGACCAACGGATTATGAGTCCGCTGCTCTGACCGACTGAGCTAACAGGGCGTAAACATCCTAACAAGTTACCGAGCTCAGGTGGTATTTCTGAGCGCCGGGAATTCGAGGTTTCGGTGCCACCGCCCGAACCGGCGAAATGCCTGGGCGGGACAGCGTCGCCCTGTTATACAGTTGAGTTCATGGGCTTGAGGAAAAGCAAAATCCCCGCGGAACTGAAACCGCTGCTGCCCCGCGGTGGACGCAACTGTGTACCGCTGTACTTTGCGGACCATGACTTGTGGCTGTTTGCCGACCCTAGCGGCTTAATCAGGCGAGATAGCGAGGTGACTCGCTGGGAGTGGCACGAGGTGCAGCAGATTGGGTGGGACCGCGATACCGACACTTTGAGTGTGTCTTGGCCTGACCCGGGCAAAGCGCCGCTGCTGCTAAAGAACCCGGAGTCGACCATGCTCAAGGCCTTCGGGGACTACGCGCGCATGTACCTGCAAAAGTCCCAAATCTATACCCAGTTCTCGACACTGCCCTCCGGGACGAAAGTGCGGATTTCGGTGCGGGCCAAGGCGGACGGAAGCCGCTTTTCCGAAGTCGTCGCTTTCGGGGCGCTGGCGCCGGGTGACCTGCCCGCTCTGTCCAGCTTGGAATCCCAGGTACGCGACATGGCGGGCCTACCGGCCTAAAACCGGTAACCTCGCAGCGAGTGGACATTCGCGAAAAGGTTCTGTTAGAATCTTATCCGCAATCCCGCGTAGCTCAACGGCAGAGCGTCCGACTGTTAATCGGCAGGTTGCTGGTTCGAATCCAGCCGCGGGAGCTTTTTTGTATCCGGTATTTCGGCGTTTTTCGAGCCGTTTTTCACTGATCCGCCGTTGGGCTTTTGGGCCTTTTTCAGGTCGGTACGCGCCCCGCGCCCCGGGCGATTAGCCAGCCAATGGTCGATAGTGTCGGTAGACCAGCCGTTGGCTGTGACTTTTTCGCCCGTGCCTATCCTGACATCGGGCGCGGGCATATAGCCGCGCTGGGAGTACGCCTTTAGCGTGTTTTCGGAAAGACCGGTGTAGGCAGCGATGCCGCGCAGTGAAAGAAACATGGTAGCCCCTTTTTTTGGAGGAAGCCCCGCCCCCGTGAAGGGACGGGGCGATTTCCTAACTATCCTTCGGCTTCTGCACCTTCTCACGGATGAGAATCAGTGCTAGAATTGCCTCAGGCAAGGAAACCAGGATTTCGATGAATGCGATCATCTTAATCTCCTTGTCCTCCAGCCCCAAGATGCAACCTTGGGGCTTTACCTTTGTTAGAGCGGATGCCCTAACACCTCTAACTATACGCATATATAGGCGTAGCGCCAAACGTGGGCGTAATTTGAGGTAAAGGGGACATTACCCCTGTTCCGATTTCCCCAACCAAACCATCACCGCAGCTAGTACGGCTTCGATGCCCGTAGTTAGCGTGGGTTGCATGACCGGAGCGAACTTGGGGTTGTGGTTAGGAAATTTGGGGTCGTTGTCGCGGAAACCTCCTAGACCCCAATAGCAATAGGGAATCCCGAACGCGTCAGGGATAGTGCTGAAATCTTCGGAAGCGGGAACCTCGCCGCAATCGCCTACCCGCTCAGCACCAAAGTGGGCAATAAATGCCTGCGTCACTTTTTCGGTAGTTTGCGGTTCATTAGCGGTCAGGGGATAGGAATCATAAAGCTCGAACTCGGCAGGTTCCGGGCTGCCTGCCGCGGCGCACTCGGCGTTAACAATTCGTTTTATGGCTGTCAGTAGGTGTTCGCGCACCTCCATGTCATAAGCGCGGATATTGACCAAAAGGGTGGCGCGTTCGGGAATGATGTTTGACTTTGTGCCAGCTTGCACCGACCCCACGGTCACTACTGCCATCTGAAAAGGATCGATTTCGCGCGAAACGATAGTCTGCAACCGCAACACAATCGCCGAGGCAAGTACCACTGGATCAATGCCCATGTGAGGCATGGAGCCATGCGAGCCCTTGCCATGCAACGTAATTTTCAAGGACGCGCCAGTAGACAAAATCGCGCCGATATGGGTGCCGACTGAGCCGGCGGGCATGGGACCGGTCAGAACATGCTGACCGAAAGCAACGTCGGGGCGAGGAATTCTTTCGACCAGACCCGCCTCTATCATCGATTTCGCTCCCTCAGCGGTTTCTTCACCGGGCTGAAAGAGGGCGATATGGGTGCCACTCCAGCTATCGCGATGTTCAGCAAGCACTCGCGCTGCCCCCAGACCAGCAGTAATGTGTACGTCGTGTCCGCAGGCGTGCATCGCCGGTACTTCGTTTCCGTCCCGGTCACGTCGAGTGATAGTGGAGGCATAAGCCAACCCGGTCTCTTCTCTCACCGGTAGTCCGTCCATGTCGGCGCGGAAAAGCGTGGTATTACCCGTGCCATTTTGTAGTATCCCAACCACGCCCCCACCGATTATTTCAGTCTGATAGCCAAAGTCCTGCAGCTGTTTCTCAATAAAATTGCAGGTTTCTGTCTCTGCCATCGAAAGTTCAGGATGCCGGTGTAGCCATTGATAGGTTTCGTCCGGCCATGAACCTAGCTGAGCGACTGCGGCGTTTATATCCAGATTGTTCATCATAAACTCCTCTCAATTTCTTTTAACTCTGTTTTCCTTGCGGCGCAAAATCTCGCGCCGGGTGGGTCCTGATTTGGGGGTGTCATGAGCAAATGTGTAAGAAATCGGGGATTAAATCGGGGTAGGTGGTTATATAGACCGGCAACCCAGATTTAATCGCCAATTTGCAACAGGGGATGCGGCCCGTCGCTCAAAAAAGCCTGTCTGCGCTTTAAAATGAGCCTGTGAAAGGAATCCCGGCGCCGCCGAACAGACCGGCTCAGAGCTCACCCAAAACCAGCAAGACCAAGAAGCTGCTGGTGGGCGCGGGGGTGCTGTGTGCCGTGGTGGCTTGCGGCAACGTGCTGGGAAGCAAAGCCAGCGATTCTGAGCCTGCTGTCTCTGCTAGCCCAACCGTTTCCACCAAGGCGCCGCGAGTGACCGTGGAACCCACCCCCACGCCTTCTGACACTTCCCCCACGCAGACCCCAGAAAACACTGTGGAACCTACCACCGCACCCACGCCGGAAGCGACCGGGGACGCCGCGACTGTGCTGGCGACCTTGCCGGTGAAAGGGCGGGCGCCGAAAACCGGGTATCGGCGCGCGGAATTCGGCCAGAGGTGGCGCGATATCGACCGGAACGGCTGCGACACCCGAAACGACATCCTTAACCGCGATTTGACCGATAAAACCTGGCGCGCGAACACACGCGGATGCGTGGTGTTGAGCGGGATCCTGGCGGAGCCCTATTCCGGTGAAACCAAGTATTTTGATAAGTCACAAGCCTCGGCTATCCAGATTGACCACGTGGTCGCCCTGTCTGACGCGTGGCAGAAAGGCGCCCAAGCCTTGACCGCCGCGCAGCGCGAAACCCTGGCGAACGATCCGTTGAACCTGCTGGCGGTGGACGGCCGGCTCAACCAGCAAAAATCGGACGGTGACGCGGCGACGTGGCTGCCGCCGCACAAGGACTTCCGGTGCGCCTACGTTTCGCGCCAGATTGCGGTCAAAGCGAAGTATCGGCTGTGGGTGACTGAAGCTGAACGCGATGCGATGGTACGTATCTTGAGTAATTGCCCAGGTCAGGCACTGCCTGCCGATAGCGGGGTGGTCGTGTCCTCCGGAACCGTGCCGGCTTCTGTTCCGACAGAACCGCCGCCCCCGCCGCAGGACGCGGCCCCTCCCGCGGCAGAACCCGCACCCGGGGCGCCAGGTGGCTCGGGAGCCAGCTACGCCAACTGCCGAGAAGTCTGGGCAATCCTGGGCCGGCCCATCACCCCGCAGGATCCGGGATTCCGGGAAAAATTTGACGGGGATCACGACGGGATAGGTTGCGAGTCCCGGCCCCGCTAGGGTTCGCAGTTTCGCCGGATTACCCCGGATTTCAGCCGAAAATCCCGGCTGCGGGTAGACTGGAGGAATGGAAAAAATGCGCGTCGACGTGTGGTTGTGGGCGGTGCGACAGGTGAAGTCGCGCACACTTGCGACCGCGGCGGCGCGCGCCGGGCACGTGAAAATCAACGGAGTGAGCGCGAAAGCCTCCAGCACGGTGCGGGTCGGGGACGAGGTACGGCTACGGGTCGCGGGTTTCGACCGCGTCCTGAAGGTAAAAGCCCTGATTCCCAAGCGCGTGGGGGCGCCCGAAGCCGTGAAATGTTACGAGGACGTCACCCCACAACGCTTGACGAATCCCGCTAATGCAGCCGTCATCTATCGACCGCGCGGCACGGGGCGTCCCACCAAAAAGGAACGCCGCCAGCTCGACGCCTTGCGTGGGCGCACGTCCTTTTGAAGTAGTGTGCAAAAGCGTCCCCGGTCAGCCGCTCGGGTCGGGTTTAGCCCCCCAAAGTCGGCATCGGGGGGTGGCGGTTGCAGCATGGTGGTCGGAAAAAGCCGTGGTTCCGGCTCGGTCCCGCGAGGTTGGCCGCGGGCGCAATGCCTAGTCCCAGTCGCCCAGGAAATGGCTGCGTTTGGGGAACTGGGCGCGGTAAGCATCAGCGCGCCGACCCAGAAAGTATCCCGGCACGCATAGCACCAGGAGCGCCACGCCGAACACGAAGCCGGGCGCGACCTGCATTCCTGCCACAACGAAGGCCGCCACCGACAGCACCACACCCAGACCAGCCCCAATGGCCCACAACACTTTTGCGGACACAAAAAACGCCAGGTGAACCAAGCCCACGGTGGCAGCCAGGACACAAGACCCGGCAATCATCAGCGTGACGGTCGCCCCGGTGGTCAGCGAGTTCGGCTGTTCGTAGGCCGAGCCGGCGTAGGTCAAAAAGTACGCCGCCAGCGCGAACCCGAAAGACCCCACTACGAACGGCCACACGTCAGCCGCGGTGCGCCACAGGGATTGTTTCGGTGTCGGGGCTTTTCCGGATTTGTCGCGAGGATTTTTTCCCGCACGAGGTTCCCCCTCCGGTTTTGCGTTCGCGGGAGACTGGTCGGGGTCATCAGGTTTTTCCTGTTTGCCAAGGTTTTGCGAGGACATGACTCCTAGTCTAGTAAGATTGGGTCACTATGACTGACTTGAAATCTGTTGCGTGTCCGCTTCCGGCGCTGCCCGCAGATGCTCCCGGGGCGGACGTGACCCTGGAGGACGGGGCGATTCGCCGCACCATTTTGCCCGGAGGAACGCGGGTTATCACCGAACATATGCTGGGCACCCGCGCCGCCACCGTGGCGCTGTGGGTCGCGCGCGGCTCTCGTGACGAGGTCGAAGGGGCGCGGGGCTCCACGCACTTCTTGGAACACCTTTTATTTAAAGGGACTCCGCGGCGCACCGCCCATCAGATTGCTATGGAGTTTGACGCGGTCGGGGGCGATTCCAACGCCGCTACCGGCCGGGAGTGCACCCATTATTACGCCGAAGTTTTGGGCGAGGACGTGCCCATGGCCATTGACGTTTTGATGGATATGCTGTGCGCGCCCTTGCTCGATGCCGCCGATTTCGAGATAGAACGCGGCATTATCCTCAACGAGCTAACGATGGAGCTGGACAACCCGGGCAAACAGGCTTTTGACGAATTTACCCGCCGGGTCTTTGCGGAGCACCCGCTGGGGCGTCCCATTGGCGGCACGATTGAAGCGGTGAAAGCCGACACTCTGGAGGCAATAGTGGCTCACTACCAGGCTGGATACGCTCCGGATCGCCTAGTGGTGGCGGCCGCGGGAGACGTCAGCCATGACCAGGTGTGTGAACTGGTGATGCAGTCTATGCACCGTCCCGATTCCCCGTGGCCGCAATGGCAATCCGCGCCCGACCCGGCCCAATCTGCCTTAGACTTCAACACCGTGGCAGCCCTCCCGCTGGGCAACCCCGCCGACCGCTGGACAAACAGTCTCAACGCGGCTGGTCAGGGCGCTTGGAAACCCGAATCCGGGGTTTTCAAAGTCGCCGGCAAGTTTGAACAGAGCCGCATCATCATCGGCGGACCGGGACCGGGGGTAGCGGACGCGAACATGCCCGTTATGGACGTGATGAACGCCGTCTTGGGCGGGGGGACGAGCTCACGTTTGTTCCAAAATATCCGGGAAAAGCGCGGTCTGGCCTACTCCACGTACGTGTTCAACTCGTCTTACCGGGACGCGGGTAGTTTCGGCGTGACCGCGACCTGCAATCCGGCGAATACCGATGAGGTAGCGGCGCTGCTGCGTACCGAACTGGAGGACATCGCCGCCAACCCAATCCCTGAGGATGAGTTAGCCAGGGCCAAAGGCCAGCTGCGCGGTGCCACCCTGCTGGGTCTGGAGGACAATACTGTGCGCGCCAATCGGCTGGCTCATGCCGAAATCCTGCGCGGGGCCTATATTCCGCTGGCGGACAAGCTGGAACAGATGCAGGCCGTCACCGCTGCACAAGTGCAGGATTGGGCGGCTGAACTGGCGAAACGTGCCACCATTGAGGTGCGGTTGGGGCCGGAGGAATAAAGCCGTCACCGCAGTTTCACCACACCCCCTTGCGTCCACATGGCGGACGGGGTTTCCATCATGTGAACAAAGTGCCTAAGATGACTGCATGAGTACTTTTGGGCGTTTTTCAGTAGCAATGGTGACTCCTTTCCACGCGGACGGCTCGGTGGATTACGAGTCCGCCGCCCGCTTGGCGAAGCACCTGGTGGACAACGGCTGCGACGCCATCTTGGTTTCCGGCACCACTGGGGAAGCTCCCGCCACGCACCTGGACGAAAAAGCTCAGCTGCTGCAAACTGTGCGCCGCGCGGTAGGCCCAGACATCAAGCTCATCGCCGGGGTCAGTTCCAACGATACAGCGCACACGGTGGCGATGGTGCGCTCGGCGGCTCAGAACGGCGCCGATGGATTGCTGGTGACCGCGCCCTATTACAATCGGCCCTCCCAAGACGGAATTGTCGCCCACTTCCAGGCGGCTCACGAGGAAAGCGACCTGCCCATTCTGGTCTATGACATTCCCGGTCGCACCGGGGTGCATATTGCCCCCGAGACGATGGACCGGCTGGCACGGCTGGAACGCGTGAGGGGCGTGAAAGACGCGACCGGCAACGTCAGCGCCGGAATCCAGGCCATGCGGCGCACCGGATTGGAATGGTACAGCGGCGACGACGCGTTAAACTTTTTCTTTTTAGCGGGCGGCGCCTCCGGGGTCATTTCAGTAGTGGGACACGTAGAAGGCAAACGGATTTCAGCCCTGCTGGATGCCGTCGCCGCCGGCGACTTGGCCCGCGCACGGGAATTGGATGCGGCGCTGGAGCCATCGAATCGTGCCATCATGGGCGCCGGTCAGGGGGCGACTTACGCGAAACAGGCCCTTTACGCTTTGGGGCTGATTGAGTACCCGCGCCCGCGCCTGCCGCTGGTCGAACCCAGCGAGACCGAAATCGCCGAGATTCGCCAGGCTCTGGTGAACCAAGGTTTGCTTTAGAAACAGCCAGCGCGGCCTGACGCCACGCCACGAAAAGGAGGACCCGGAAATGTTGAAAGTCGCGGTAATCGGGGCCAAAGGCCGGATGGGCAGCCAGGTTTGTGCTGCGGTCAGCGCAGCGCCGGATATGGAGCTGGTCGCCCAACTGGACCGCGACGACGACATCACCGCCAGTTTGCGCCGCGCCCAGGCCACCCACGCGGTCGATTTCACCATTCCGGCCAGCGCGGAAGCCAACGTGATGGCGTCCCTGCAAGCCGAAACGCACGTGGTGGTCGGCACGACCGGCTGGAGTGATGATGCCTACGCCCGGGTTCGCCAAGCCGCCCAGGCCGCCGGCCGTTCCGTGCTGATTGCCCCCAATTTTGCGATTTCTGCCGTGCTGGCCATGAAGTTTGCGGCCGCGGCAGCCCCGTACTTTGAATCCGTGGAAATCCTCGAAATGCATCATCCTGACAAACTCGACGCCCCCTCCGGCACCGCCATCGCCACCGCGAAAGGCATCGCCGCGGCACGCGAGGCAGCCGGCACCCCCGCCTTCCCGGATCACACCGAATCGGATCCGCAGGGGACCCGCGGCGGTAAGGTTGCGGGCGTGCCGATCCACGCCGTGCGTTTGCGCGGCCTGTACGCTCACGAAGAAATCCTTTTGGGTAACCCTGGTGAACAGCTGGTGGTGCGCACCGATTGCTTTGACCGCGTATCTTTTATGCCTGGAGTGTTGCTGGGGCTGCGCAAAGTCGCCGCTTTCCCCGGTCTCACCGTCGGCTTGGATCCGCTGCTGGGGCTCTAGGCGCGCCTTTCCGCTTTCCCGTTCCTTTTCTCGTTTTCCTCCCCGTCACAAGGGTTGAGCCGGACTTTGTTCGCTCGGCGGGCGTGATCGGGCGGGTGGGTCAGCCCAGGGGGAGAGCACAACCGCTAAGATGGGTGCGTGAGTGAAGATATTTTTCAACTGCCACTGCCTGGCCCCGCCAAACCAGATGTCTTGCGATTAGTACCCTTGGGCGGTCTGGGCGAAGTCGGCCGCAACATGACCGTTTTGGAAACCGAAGGCAAAATCCTGATTGTGGATTGCGGGGTGCTGTTTCCCGAAGAAATCCAGCCCGGGGTGGACCTGATTTTGCCGGATTTCACCTATATTCAAGACCGGATGGCGGACGTGGTCGGCGTGGTGCTGACCCACGGACACGAGGACCATATCGGAGCGGTGCCCTATCTGTTGAAACTGCGCGAGGACATTCCTGTCTACGGTTCGCACCTGACGATAGCGCTCGTGGAACCAAAACTTATGGAACACCGCCTGTCCACCACGAACCTGCGGGTCAAAGCAGAGGGCGAGCGGCTCGACTTGGGACCGTTCCACCTAGAGTTTTGCGCCGTAAACCACTCGATTCCAGACGCTCTGGCAGTCATGGTGCGCACGAAAGCCGGTTCCGCGCTGATTACCGGGGACTTTAAGATGGACCAGCTGCCCCTGGACGGGCGCATCACCGACCTGCGTGCTTTCGCGCGTTGGGGGGAAGCCGGGGTCGATTTGTTCTGCGTGGACTCCACGAATGCCGAGGTTCCGGGCTTTATTGCCTCCGAACGGGAAATCGGACCCGTCCTCGAGGACGTATTCCACCACGCTACCGGCCAGATTGTAGTGGCTTCGTTTGCGTCCCACGTCCACCGGGTGCAGCAGGTGTTGAACGCCGCCGCGAAATCTAACCGCAAGGTTGCCCTGGTGGGGCGCTCTATGGAACGCAACATGACCATCGCCGCGGAGGCCGGCTACATGACCGTGCCGGACGGGGTGCTGATTGACCTCAAGGACGTCAATTCCCTGCCCCCCGAACGCCGCGTGTACATGGCTACCGGCTCGCAGGGCGAACCGATGGCCGCCCTGTCGCGGATTGCCAACCGAACTCACCGGACGATTTCCATCGGCCAGGGCGACACGGTGGTGCTGGCGTCCTCGCTGATTCCCGGCAACGAAAACTCGGTGGGGCGCGTCATTAACCAGCTCATTCGTCTGGGTGCGCAGGTCGTTCACAAGGGTAATTCGAAAGTTCACGTGTCCGGTCACGCCGCCACGGGCGAACTGCTCTATGCCTACAACATCGTGAAGCCAAAGAACGTGATGCCCATTCACGGCGAGATTCGCCACTTGGTCGCCAACGGTAAACACGCCGTGAAAACCGGGATCGATCCGCGCCACGTCATGCTCGCTGAGGACGGGGTGTGCGTGGAGGTTAAGAACGGTGAGGCCCAGATTGTGGGTCAGGTGCCGTGTGACTTTATCTATGTGGACGGCACTTCTATCGGGGAAATCGGGGAGTCCGAACTCTATGACCGCCGCGTGCTGGCCCAAGAGGGGTTTGTGGCGGTTTACGTGGTCATGGAGATGAGTACCGGAACCATCCTCGCTGGTCCGACTGTTATTGCCCGCGGGGTGGCGGAAAACGATGATGTGTTTAGGGACATTGAGCCGGCCATCGCTGACGCGTTGAGCGCGGCGGCGGCAGACGGAAAAGCCAGCGTGCGGGACATGGAGCGGGTCGCTCGCCGCACCTTGGGACGTTGGGTGTCCAAGCGATTGAAGCGCGCACCCATGATTGTGCCCCTGGTGCTGGAAGCTGACTAGCTCAGGGAGAATCGCCGTGGCTCGTTTCATTTCTACTCAGTCAATCAACCTGGAGCTGCCATTGCGGGTTGATCACCTGCCCAATCGGGGTACCGAAGTCCGCGCCTCCATCATGGAAGGGACGGTCGTGGCCGGAGGTTTCTTTGTGGTCTCCACCGTGGCGCGGCAAGGTGTCTCCGCCTGTGTGACGTCCCCCCTAGGAACGGGCCCCAACTCGATTCAGGCCCGTCACTCCTTGGGACGAGAAGGAATTTCGGTGCTTTCCCGCGAAATTGTGGGCGATATCGGGCTGCGGATAGCGGCCATAGATTCCGAAGGAGTGCGCAGCATCATTACGTCCCCCGGGGTCGAAGTCGAGCCTGACCCGCGCGACTTGGCGGGGATAAATCTGCGAGAAAATGATTATATTTTTGCCAGTCTCAACGACCTGGCTTACCCTCAACTCGCCGAGATTCTCACACAGTGGATCGAACGGCTGCCGGACAATCTGTTCCTCGCGGTGGCGGGGGGGCCGTTGGTCGGGGAAGTCGACTTGGACGTGATGGTAAAAGTCCTGGGAAGGGCGGATTTACTGACATTGAATAAGCACCAGGCCGATACGGTGCGGATGCGGTTGGGCCGCGGTCCCATTGTCGAGGTGTTGCGCCGTTACGTGAAGCCGGAGACTGTACTGGTGCTGCGTGACGGGGCAAACGGGGCGGCAATCCAGGAATTTGCGGGGCAGGTTCCGCGGGGAGTGCCCGCTTATCCTACTGATTTGGTGGATACGACCGGGGCCGGAGAGGCCCATACCGGGGTCCTGCTGGCCTCGCTCATGATGGGGACACCCCTGGATCAGGCTTGTGAGCGGGCGAACGCGGCGGCTTCGCTGGCGATGGGGCGGCGGGGCTACTACCGAATCCCCACTGCTTCCCAGATTGATAACTTCCTGGCGGAGAACTCGCGACTGTAATGCCACCTTTTTCGGCGTGGGAGCGCTAAAAAAACCCTACGCCCGGATAACCTAAAAGCGCTATGAGTGCGACCAAAAAACAAGTGAAAACCGGCCCGTCGAAACGCGGGTCTGGTGCAGGCAACCGAAAAACCGCCCGACCGGTCAATCGGGATGAGCCGCCCCGCTCCGCTTTGGACCCGCAAGTCAAACGCGACATTTTGGGGTTGTGCCTCATTGCGCTGGGGATTTTGGTCGCTTTGCGGGAATGGTTTGGCCTTTCCGGTACGGCCGGGAACGTGATTCACCTGACTTTCGCGGGACTTTTCGGTGTGTTCGCGGTCATTCTGCCCCTTGCTCTAGGGTTCCTCGCCATACGTTTGTTCCTGCGGGGTCGTTTCCTTCCTGACCCGGAAAATGACGGTGTCACCGAGGCAGAAGCCGCGGAAGTCGCAGCGCTTCGCGGCTCGCGGGAAACCCGGATTCTGGTGGGACTTTCGGTCATCTTGGCGGCGCTGGCGGGAATGGTACACGTGGCCAAGGGCTTGCCCTGGCCCTCCACCGGTTTCCCCGAAATCATGACGGCAGGAGGGCTGTTGGGCTGGTTCTTCGGTCACCCCATCGGCGTGCTGTTTTCGCCGTGGGGAGCGTTCCCGCTGCTGGTCATCCTGATGCTGATTGGAGTCCTCATCACCGGG
Organism: uncultured Mobiluncus sp.; assembly: GCF_902488535.1. Classification (GTDB taxonomy): domain Bacteria; phylum Actinomycetota; class Actinomycetes; order Actinomycetales; family Actinomycetaceae; genus Mobiluncus. The sequence continues at coordinate 10,464 of NZ_CABTWO010000017.1, read as the reverse complement.
GGAATTCCGGCGGCAACCTTGGTGTCGCTGATTCGCCAGCGTTTTTCCCGACTGTCCCCCGGCCGCGACACCAGCGATGACGAGTCGGAGGTAGCGGACCTCACCGGCGCCACTGAAGTCATGGCGCCCTCGCGAATGCCTTGGAAACGCCCTCGTTCGCAGTCAGACGCGGAGGAAACCAAGGTTATCGAGCCGAACACGCCCCCGACCGCGCAGCCCATAGACCCCGGCGTGACTCAGACCCTGCCAGAGCCCACGACCGGCGCCACCGAGCTTTTGCAGGCACGGAAACAAACCGCGCGGCATAAGGCCGAGCGTCAACCGACCGAGGCGACGCCCCAACCCGGACCGTCCACCAAGACCGCGGATACCCTGCCGGAACGCGTCCACACCGGCTTGGGACACGACATCGACTACCACCTGCCCTCGCTCGACCTTTTGAAAGTCGGGCCTGAACACGTGAAACGTTCCCCGGCTAACGACCGCGTCATCGAGTCCCTGACCGATGTGTTTCAACAGTTCGGGGTCGCGGCCGAGGTCACCGGCTTTTCGCGCGGGCCGACGGTGACCCAGTACGAAGTCACACTCGGTCCGGGGGAAAAAGTCTCTAAGGTAGAGGGGCTGTCCAAGGATATTGCTTACGCCGTGGCGTCCCCGGAAGTGCGGATTTTGTCTCCCATCCCAGGGAAATCCGCAATTGGGATTGAAATCCCCAACGCGGACCGTGAAAACGTTTACCTCGGTGACGTGCTACGTTCCGAAGCGGCCTCGCGCCTCACTCATCCGCTGGTCACCGGGGTCGGCAAGGACGTGGAGGGCGATTACGTCCTGACCAACATTGCCAAGACCCCGCACCTGCTGGTCGCCGGCGCGACCGGGTCGGGTAAATCTTCGTTTATCAACTCGATGATTACCTCCATCATGATGCGAGCCACCCCGGAACAGGTCCGGCTCATTCTGGTCGACCCGAAACGCGTGGAACTCACCGCCTACGCCGGGATTCCCCACCTGGTCACGCCCATTATTACCTCGGCAAAGAAAGCCGCGGCGGCGCTGGAATGGTGTGTCAACGAGATGGATATGCGCTACGACACCCTGTCGAACTACGGATACCGTCACGTTGACGATTTCAATCAGGCGCTGCGCGCCGGCAAGGTACAAAAGCTGCCCGAGTCGCGTTTCGAGCCGGAATGGATGCCATACTTGCTGGTCGTGGTGGACGAGCTGGCCGATTTGATGATGATTGCGCCGCGGGATGTGGAAGCCTCCATTCAACGCATTACCCAGCTGGGTCGCGCGGCGGGGATCCACCTGGTGTTGGCGACGCAGCGTCCTTCCGTGGACGTGGTTACGGGCATTATCAAAGCTAACGTGCCCTCCCGGCTGGCTTTCGCAACTTCCTCGAACCAGGATTCCCGAGTGATCTTGGATCAGTCCGGGGCGGAAAAACTTATCGGTCAGGGCGATGCCCTCTACCTGCCCAGCGGGGAATCCAAGCCGCAGCGGGTGCAGGGAGCCTGGGTTTCCGAGGAAGAGATTGTGCGGGTCGTCGCCCACGTCAAGGCGCAGATGGAGCCCGTGTATCGCGAAGGCGTCACGAGCGAACAGGGCAGCGAGGAAGCCAAGGTTCCCGAAGAGATCGGCGATGACTTGGACGACGTGCTGGCCGCCGCCGAACTGGTGGTTTCCACCCAGTTCGGTTCCACTTCGATGATTCAACGCAAACTGCGCAAGGGGTTTGCCAAAGCGGGACGGTTGATGGATATCCTCGAAACTTACGGCGTGGTGGGTCCCTCGGAGGGCTCCAAGCCGCGCGAAGTTCTGGTCACGAACGAGGAACTGCCCGCCGTTCTGGCAACGCTGCGCGGAGAAACCGAGGCCGTGCCGGACCTCCCACCGGAAGTAGAGGAGCCGGAAGACGACACCGAGGAACCTTTTGACGACTCTGCTGAGGACGAGCCCTCGGAACAGGTCCCTGAACCCGACGATGCCGACACCCGCCCACTCGACACCACGTTGGCATTTTCCGATGAGCCTGACCCGGCGACTCCTGCTGACCCGGCGACCCCCGTGGGACGCCAGGAGCTATACGATGGGGACGACACCGAGCCTTTGCCTTTCTGACTAGGATGGATTCATGACCGCAAACCCGCAGGACGTGCCCCAGCCGGCCGCACCGCCGAACTTTAACATCGCCAACGTGCTAACGGTGATTCGCCTGATTTTGGTGCCGGTATTTATTTGGTTGATGCTGGTGCCGACCATGAAGGCACAAGTGTGGGCTTTTGTGGTGTTCGCCGTGGCTTCCGCAACCGACAAGTTGGACGGAACCCTGGCGCGCCGGCTGAACCTGGTCACCGATTTTGGCAAACTCGCGGACCCTATCGCCGATAAAGCCCTGGTGCTCAGCGCATTCGTGCTACTCAGCCTGCACTGGCCGGTGTTTTGGGTGGTGACTGTCCCGGTTTTGGTGCGGGAACTGGGGATTACCCTGATGCGCCTGGTTTTGGCGCGTCGGGGGCGGGTCATGCCCGCAAGCCGCGGCGGCAAGCTGAAGACCGTGACCCAGATGGCGTTGATTTTGCTGCTGTTGATTCCGTGGGAAGCCCTGGTTCCCGCGGCGTGGCCGGTGGTGCGCGTCGTGGCGATAGTTCTGTCGGTCCTGGTCGTGTTCATTACGGTTTTCACCGGGATTGACTATGTGCGCCAGGCTCTGCGCCCGGCTGAACAGCACTAGCCACGTTCCCGAGGTGTCGTGCTGGGGGTGGCAATCAGTCCTGGGGATGAGATTTGCGGGAATAAAAACCTGACAAAGTTGGTTAAACTTAGTGTGATGAACAAAAAAGATACCTTTGCCAACATGAAGTTGCCTTACGCACTGCGTCCGGGGATGAGCCCGGAGCGTTCGGTCAGGCCGGTGAATCGTGCGGGGGTGCGAAGCCTGCCTAAAAAGCGGTATTCTGAATCCATGATGCACAATCCTCCAGTTGACAAAGCCTCCACGCCTGTTTTACGGCGTGAGCTCGGTGAGGTTTTGCGTCAACTGCGCCAAACTCGCGGTCTGACTTTGCGTGATGTTTCGGCCAAGGCGCGCGTGTCCTTGGGCTACCTTTCCGAGGTGGAACGCGGTCAAAAGGAAGCCTCCAGCGAGTTACTGGCCTCCATCTGTTATGCGTTGGAAGCGCCGGTTTCTTTCGTACTCCATGAAGTTGCGGATCGGATAGCTGTGGTCGAGGGCGTGGTGGTTCCCGAGCTGGTTCCCGATGAGCTGCTGGACAGCATCGACTGCGCCCCAATTTCCTGATGCCTCAATTCCAGGGCGGTCCGGTGCAGCGAGGCATGACGCGCTCCCAGTTTAAGCAAGCGCTGGCTGAAGTGTTTCCACACGGTTTAGGTGAAACTCTGGCCAGCGACCAAGTACTGACTGAATGGGGCATGACCGCGCTGCAGGCGTTGGAACGCGGCGCAGATCCCCTCGCGGTGTGGCAAGCCCTGCTGCGCGCCACCGATCGGGACACGGAGGAAAACCTGTTCTGGCATCGCCGGGATTTACACGCGTCGCGTCACTAACCGCGACCCGCGACCCCCTAACGCTACTGGCTGGCGGGCAAATCCCAAGGTCGGGATGGTTTTAATCTTTGACCTGGTTTCGCGGTAAAGTTGAGGAATGCTTACAAAAATGTCCTCTTTCTTTGTCCGCACCCTGCGTGAAGACCCGGTAGAAGCCGAAGTGGAGTCCCACAAGCTACTGGTGCGGGCGGGCTATATTCGCCGCGCCGCGCCAGGGATTTATACCTGGCTGCCATTGGGGTTGAAAACCTTGCGGCGCGTGGAAAACATTGTGCGTGAAGAAATGAACCGCATTGGAGGACAGGAACTGCAGTTCCCGATGTTGCTGTCCAGCGAACCTTACGTGGCGACGAACCGCTGGGAAGAGTTCGGCCCTTCACTGTTCAAGCTCCAAGACCGGAAAGACGGGGATTACCTGCTGGCTCCCACCCATGAAGAAATGTTTACCCTGGCGGTAAAGGACCTGTACACCTCGTACAAAGACCTGCCGGTCATTCTGTACCAGATGAAGGAAAAGTACCGTGACGAGGCTCGTCCGCGGGCGGGGATCATTCGGGGTCGCGAGTTCGTGATGAAAGACTCCTATTCCTTTGACCTCACAGATCAGGGGTTGGAACATTCCTACGCCCTGCACCGCGGAGCTTACCGGCGGATCTTTACCCGTATCGGGTTGGATTACGTCATTTGTCACGCTTTGAGCGGTCCGATGGGCGGTTCTGCCTCCGAAGAATTCCTGTTCCCCTGCGCTATCGGTGAGGACACCTTCGTGAAGTCTCCCGGAGGCTACGCCGCCAACGCGGAGGCCGTCACCACCATCGCGCCACAGCCCCTCCCTTATGACGACGCACCCGCTGCGGAAGTACGGCCGACCCCGGACTCCACCACGATCGAAACGTTGGTGGATCAGGCGAACAAACTCTATCCGCGCTCGGACCGGCCTTGGGAAGCCAGCGACACGCTGAAAAACGTGGTGGTGGTCGCCGACAACCCCGACGGACGCAAAGAAGTCCTGGTCATCGGCGTGCCCGGGAACCGCGAAGTTGATATGAAACGCTTGGAGGCGAGCCTGTCTCCCGCTGACGTGCGCATGGCGGAGGCCAAAGACCTGGAAGCCTACCCGGATTTGGTGCCGGGCTACATCGGCCCGCAGGTCGTCGGCCCGAACTCACCGAAACGCACTACGGATGCCGAGGGCAATCCTGTCGGTTCCCCGCGCTACCTGATCGATCCACGGATTGTTCCGGGCACGCGCTGGGTGACGGGAGCCAACCAGGCCGGGATGCACGTGTTCAACCTGGTGTGCGGGCGCGATTTTACGGCGGATGGCACCATCGAAGCTGCGGAAGTCTTGGAAGGCGACCCGGCTCCTGACGGTTCGGGGCCGTTGACGTTGGAGCGCGGCATCGAAATCGGACACATTTTTGCGCTGGGACGCAAGTACGCCAAAGCCCTGGGGTTGAGCGTGCTGGATGAGAACGGTAAGGCACAAGTCGTGACGATGGGTTCCTACGGTATTGGTGTGTCGCGCCTGGTGGCGGCCATTGCCGAAGAAAACCACGACGATCGGGGGCTGATGTGGCCGCTGAATATCGCGCCTTTCCAGGTTCACGTACTGGCCACCGGCAAAGACCCAGAGATTTTTGCCACCGCCGAAAAGCTCGCGCGTGAACTCGACGCGGCCGGTATCGAGGTGCTGTATGACGACCGCCCGAAGGCTTCCGCCGGGGTGAAGTTCAAGGACGCAGAACTGTTGGGGATGCCCTTTGCGCTGGTCGTGGGCAAGGGATTAGCTGAGGGCAAGGTCGAGATTCGCCAGCGCCGCGAGGGCACAACTGAGGAAACCTCCCCGGAGACTTGTGTGGAGGAACTGTTGCAGGCCATTGCGAACGAGGCCGCGAAAACAGCTTTCTCCCTCAGCTCCACCGAGCTGATTGGCGAACCCGACCAGTGGGAAAAGGATCAAAACTAGGCGCCCGGGCGGCGGCAAAGAGAGGTCAACATGGCATTTCGTGAGATACGCGTGGTGGGGGATCCCGTGCTGCGCACCCCTTGTGACTGGATCGCAGACCCGCGCGACCCCGGCGTTAAGCAGCTGGTCGAGGACCTGTTGGAGAACGTGGACGAGGAAGGGCGCGCTGGGTTGGCGGCGAACCAAATCGGGGTCAGCCTGCGGGCATTTTCCTGGAACATCGACGGGGAAGTCGGCTACGTTTTGAATCCCAAACTGGTCGCTACCAGCGAGGACGAATTCCAGGACGGCGACGAGGGCTGCCTGAGCGTGCCGGGGCTGTTTTACCCGACGAAACGCGCTTGGTATGCCCGCGTGGAAGGCATCGACCTGGACGGAAAACCGCTGGTGGTAGAGGGTGAAGAACTGATGGGGCGCTGCCTGCAGCATGAATGCGACCACTTGGAGGGGCATTTGTACCTAGACAGATTAGAACGGAAATACCGCAAGGAAGCGCTGCAGCAAATTCGGAAAATGGGTTGGTAGACCCCAGATAGACGTGCAACCGCGGTCGGTTTAGCGCATAATAGAAATATAAGTTACCTCGTTGTGATTCGGTGTTCGGAGGGGAAGCCGCAACACCGGCCTGTTGAGCTGTGGCTCAACCTCAAACACAACAGGAGGTAACCATGAACCAATACACGCGAGGTGTCCTGTTTATTCACACGGCGCCTAGGGCGTTATGTCCCCATATTGAGTGGGCGGCGGGGACGGTTTTGAACACCGAAGTCAGTTTGGATTGGACGGTCCAAGAAGCTGACCCGACGTTTTTTCGCGCCGAATTCTCCTGGGTCGGAATGGCCGGAACCGGTGCCAAGTTGGCTTCAGCCCTGCGTGGCTGGGAACACCTGCGCTATGAAGTGACTGAGGACGCGGCTCCCGGCACGGACGGCGGACGCTGGTCCCACACTCCTGAATTGGGAATTTTCTATGCCCAAACCGATAGCGTGGGCAATGTGGTGGTGCCGGAAGGCCGGATTTTGGCGGCGTTGGAACACGCGGATAATCCGTTGCAAATGCGCCGTGAGCTGGACTTAGCCTTGGGCCGCGCGTGGGACGAGGAGCTGGAGCCGTACCGTTGGGCGGGTGTCGGCGCTCCGGTGAAGTACCTGCACAAGGTCGTGTGACCCCTTTCTCGGGGTTGTCAACGTTGCCATTACGGGGAAAATTCGGTGTAAATTCCCCACGGAGGCTCGGTTTCATATATCCTGAAACTATGACGAACAATGCTTCCGTCCACGCGGAACAATCTCAAAAGGATCGCTCAAACAAATCTCAGCTTGGTCTTGGTTTCGATAAGGGGTCGATTGTCCAAGAATTTTATTATGACGATGACGTCGATGAGACCCTGCGTCGCGCCATCGAGGACTTCCTGGGAACCGAGCTGGTAGACGAAGATTACGGGGATGTCTCTGACGGGGCGCTGATTTGGTGGCGTGCCGAAGACGGCGAAGTTGATGATTTGGCTGATTTGTTGGTTGACGCGTCTGGAAACCTCGATGATGGCGGGCTGATTTGGGTCATGACTCCCGTGTCCGGTAAGCCAAACTCGGTGGATACCCAGTTCGTCGAGGAGGCCGCAAAAATCACTGGTCTGCGGGTCATGTCTTCCTCTCATGTGAGCCCGGATTGGCTGGGAATCAGCCTTATGGCACGCGGCACGAACCGCTGAAATCGGCCGTAATAAAACCCTGCCCGCCCCTGCCTTAAGTTTCAGAAAAAGGGGCTAATGTCGTAAGATTTAGGGGCTTATGAAAACCACGCGGACCGGACTGGCCGGCAGACCGCAAGAACAAACGATTTTGGAGACAAAGTGAAGAGCACTGTTGAAAACCTCAACCCCACTAAGGTCAAGTTGGCAATCGAGGTTCCCTACGAGGAATTCAAGCCAGAGATGGACAAGGTTTTCAAGGAATACGCCAAGCAGGTCAACATTCCCGGTTTCCGCCGCGGACGCGTCCCGGCTCGCGTGCTGGAATCTTACATCGGCCGTGGCGCGGTCATTGAGGATGCGGTCAATCACGCGCTGCCGGAATACTACGGCAAGGCGGTGCAGGAACATAAGATTGCTCCGATGGGTCAGCCTGACGTGGATGTGACCGATACCCCCAACATCGAGGGCGAAGCCGGCGGCGATTTGAAGTTTACGGTGGAAGTGGAAGTGCGGCCCGAGGTCGAGCTGCCGGACTTTTCAAAGCTGAGCTTGGAAGTTGACGCGGTTAAAGACGACCCGAAAGCCCTGGACACCGAGCTGGACAACTTGCGGCGCCGCTTTGCGACTCTGAAAACCGTGGAGCGTGCCGTCAAGCAGGACGACTTCGTTACCCTGGACCTTAAGACTGAGATTGACGGCAAAGAGGTCGATTCCCTGAACCAGACCTCCTACCACGTTGGTGCCGGCGGTTTGGTCGAGGGCCTGGATGAGGCTTTGAAAGGCCTGAAAGCCGGAGCAACCAAGACATTTGAGACCCAGCTGAAGTCTGGGCCGCACGGGGGAGAAACCGCCCAGGTTACCGTCACTGTGGATTCCGTGAAGGAACAGGTTTTGCCGGAAGCTGACGACGAGTTCGCCATGATGGTTTCCGAACACGACACCATTAAGGAACTGAAACAGGAACTTGCGGAAAACGTGGACCGTCAGGCTCGCGTAGCCCAGGCTATGTCGGCTCGTGACAAGCTGGTCGAAAAGTTGCGTGATGAGCTGGAGTTCCCGTTGCCACAAGGGGTTTTGGACGAGGCCGTGGCAGCGCAGGTCGGTGAGGATGCCAGTGAGGAAGATAAACAGAAGGCTCAGGAAGCTGTCGAGCAGGATCTGAAGGTACAGATTATCTTGGACGCGGTGGCCGAAGAACGCCAGATGAATGTGTCTCAGCAGGAACTGCTCGAGTTTGTGCTCCAGACCGCGCAGGCTTACGGCATGGATCCCTCCATGCTGCTGCAAAATGCGGAACAGAACAACCGGATTCCGGCATTTATCCAAGAAATCGCCCGTAACAAGTCCATCGCCTCAGCCCTCGGAGAGGTCGAGGTCAAGGACACGAACGGCAAGGTTGTCGACCTCAAGGAATTTATCGGCCAGGAGTCGGCGGAAGACGAGGACGCTGAGGAAAAGCCGGCCAAGAAAGCCCCGGCAAAGAAAGCTCCCGCTAAGAAGGCGGCGGCAGAAAAGGCTCCCGCCAAGAAGGCCCCCGCTAAGAAAGCTCCGGCAAAGAAGGCTCCGGCAAAACAGGACGCCGCGGAAAAGTAAGTTTAGAGCGCAAGGCGGGTTTCGGTACTGACCGGAACCCGCCTTTTGCTGTCAGTTGCCCCCGCACTGGCGAGGTGAGGGAAAACCCGCCGGGGGAGACTTGTGAATAAATCAGAAAGAAACCGACCGACACCGCCAGGGGACGCATCCGGCCAAAGTCGGGATTAGCCCATAGCGAAACCGGGGGAATGAAGCGCGAAGGACGCGCGGTTTTCCGTTAGGGTTAAGTGAACCAAGCGAGGAGGAAACGTGACCGTAGTTAATCGCGACGAAGAAACGCCCGATGTACCCACGGGTGGGTTTATTTATAAGCGCTTGCTGAAAGAGCGCATCATTTGGCTGGGCGATGAGGTCAGCCAGGAAAATGCCAATGCGATTTGCGCCCAGATGCTGCTGTTGGCGGCCGAGGACCCGGATTCTGACATCTACCTCTATATCAATTCACCCGGCGGCTCCGTCACCGCGGGCATGGCTATCTATGACACGATGCAGTACGTGAAACCCGACGTGGTGACCGTGGCGATGGGGATGGCGGCCTCGATGGGGCAGTTCCTGTTGACGGCCGGGACGAAAGGCAAGCGTTTCGCGACCCCGCACGCCCGCATCCTCATGCATCAGCCTCTCGGCGGCGTCCAGGGAACGGCCTCCGAAGTGCGGATTAATGCTGATTTGATTCTGGCGATGAAGCGGGAACTCGCTCAGATTACCGCCGAGCGCACCGGTCACACGCTGGAAGAAATCACCAGGGACGCCGACCGTGACCACTGGTTCACCGCTCAGGAAGCCTTGGAATACGGCTTTATTGACGCGGTGGTAGAGAACGCGGCCGCGGTACAGAGCTCGAAGAAGGGGGAGTAATGAGGCATTATCAAGGTGATTTAGGGATGTCTGGGGCAGGGTTTGCTGCGGTTTCGCCCGTCAGTGCGTCTGTCCCCGCGGGGGCGGCTCCGGCGTTGCCCAGCGCGCGCTATATCCTGCCGACTTTCGAGGAACGCACGGCTTACGGCTACAAACGCCAGGACCCTTATGCGAAACTGTTTGAGGATCGGATTGTGTTCCTGGGTAACCAGGTGGACGACGCTTCCGCGGATGATGTGATGGCGCAGCTGCTGGTGCTGGAAAGCCAGGATCCCGATTCGCTCATTACCATGTACATCAACTCTCCGGGCGGGTCTTTTACCGCGATGACGGCGATTTATGACACGATGCAATACATCAAGCCCGAGATTCAAACGGTTTGTTTGGGTCAGGCGGCCTCCGCGGCGGCGGTGCTGCTGGCGGGTGGTGCTCCGGGCAAGCGTCTGGCGCTGCCCAACGCGCGGGTACTGATTCACCAGCCGGCCATTCAGGGCGCTCAGGGTCAGGCCACCGATTTGGCGATTATTGCTGAGGAAATCGACCGGATGCGGGCCTGGCTGGAGGAAACGCTGTCGAAGCATTCCAACCGCAGTGTGGAGCAAATGCACGAGGATATTGATCGGGATAAGATTCTCACGGCTCCCCAGGCGCTGGAATATGGCCTGATTGACCAGGTGCTGGAGCCGCGCAAAGGCAGCTCGAGTTAATTGTGACTTGCCATCAACGTGGCTTCACGCTTTGATAGCGTGGAGCCACGTGATTTTTTGGCTGTGTTTAGCCT
>NZ_CABTWO010000016.1 GCF_902488535.1 uncultured Mobiluncus sp. | reverse complement strand
CCCGCCGGTACTGCTCCTGGCGATTATCCGGTGACGGTTAAGGTCACGTATCCGGACGGGACGACGGAGAACACCACGGTCACGATTCACGTGGCTCAGCAGAAAGAGGTGTATGACCCGAAGTATTCAGATCCGAAGCCTGGTGAGGCGGGGAAGACCCTCGTGGTTCCCGGACCGAAGAACAGTGACGGGAAACCGCTGCCGGGAGGCACTAAGTATTCTAAGGTCGACGGGCCTGATTGGGCGACGGTGGATCCCAATACGGGCGCGGTTACCGCTAATATTCCCGCCGATGCGACTCCCGGTGATTATCCGGTGACGGTTAAGGTCACGTATCCGGACGGGACGACGGATAACACCACGGTCACGATTCACGTGGCTAAACAGGACGTGGTTTACGATCCGAGGTACCGCAACCCGTCTCCGACCCCAGCTGGTGGGTCGGTAAAGATTCCTTCGCCTCAGGACTCTCACGGCGCACCCATTCCTGCAGGAACGACCTATACCAAGGTTCAAGGTCCCGATTGGGTTTCCGTGTCCGCTGACGGTTCGATTACCGCAAATATTCCGCTAAACGCCGCCCCCGGCAGCTATCGCGTTGGAATCAGGGTGGATTATCCGGACGGCACTTCCGAGACGATATATACCGATATCAAAGTGGGCGCTGTGAAAGCCAAAACCATAATTGGCATGCTGAGCAATACGGGCAGCAGCACCGCAGTCATCCTGCCCGCAGTCATGCTGTTGGTTCTGTGCGGAGCGTCTGCGATGGTGCTCTCGCGCCGGATGCGCAGGCTGGCTTCAGCCGGGAAGCATTGCCTAGCGTCCTAGGATATATTGGTCGGATTGGTGCAGGGTTATCCCGGCACCAATCCGATCTTTTTAGGTAGTGTGGCGGTTCGATTTGCCTCCTCAGATAGGAGGTTCTGTGACCCTGCTCGCTCGCAAGACGGTTGTGTGCTGGCGGCTTTATCCGAGGCCAAGGAAGTGGCGCGCAATTTTGCGGAGCAAAATTGCTGGCACTGCGGCGTGGCCTGCAAGCAAATTTGCGCGGTCTAATTCCCGAATTCCGTGTCTTTCCCGGTCATGTCGTTAGAGGACTGGAGCTAAATCTTTTTTCGTTTAATTCTCTCGCGTATAAGATTATCTCTGTAAACCCAGACTGAGAAAGGCGCAAAGTGTCCGAAATCAACGTCACTATTGACGGGAAAGCAACCCAAATTGAATCCACCATCACCGGCGAGGACCTGTACCGCGACCGCAAAGAAGTCATTGCTTACTTCATCAACGGTCAGGCCCGCGACCTGTATCGCGAACTTCACGACGGGGACACAGTCGAAGCCATCACTATTGAATCCGAGATGGGCTTGAACATTCTGCGCCACTCCTGCACTCACGTGATGGCCCAGGCCGTCAAGCAGGTTCGCCCGAACGTAAAGTACGGCATCGGCCCCTTCATTGAAAACGGCTTTTATTACGATTTCGGCGTCGATGAGCCTTTCACCCCGGAGGACTTGAAAGCCATTGAAAAATACATGGCGCGGATTTGTAAAGAAGACCAAAAGTTTGTGCGCCGGGTCGTCACCGAAGAGGAAGGTCGCCAGGAACTTGCCGATCAGCCTTACAAGCTGGAATTGATTGGCTTGAAAGGAACGGATGCAGATAATGACCAGGCTGCTGCCGGGGCTTCGGTGGAAGTCGGCGGCACCGAACTGACGATTTACGACAACGTGCGCAAGAACGGTGAGGTAGCCTGGAAGGACTTGTGCCGCGGCCCGCACGTACCTTCGACCCGACTGCTGAACGGGGTGTTTAAGCTGATGAAGGTGTCAGCCGCATACTGGCGCGCCGACCAGGCCAATGACTCCCTGCAACGCATCTACGGCACCGCTTGGGCGACCAAAGACGACCTGAAAGAATACGTGACCCGCATGGAGGAAGCCGCCAAACGCGACCATCGCCGGCTGGGCAATGAGCTCGACCTGTTCAGTTTCCCGGAGGAAATCGGTTCCGGCTTGGCCGTGTTCCACCCCAAGGGCGCGATGGTGCGCATGGAGATGGAAAACTATTCTCGGCGCCGCCACCTCGAGGAGGGGTACTCGTTCGTCTACACTCCGCACGTCACCAAGGGGCAACTGTTTGAAACGTCAGGGCACCTGGAATGGTACAAAGACGGCATGTTCCCGCCCATGCGTGTGGACGAGGAATGCGACGACCAGGGCAACGTTACGAAGGAAGGCTTCGACTACTACTTGAAGCCCATGAACTGCCCTATGCACAATCTCATCTATAAATCCCGTTCGCGTTCCTATCGAGAGCTGCCGCTACGTTTGTTCGAATTCGGGACCGTATACCGTTACGAAAAATCCGGTGTGGTTCACGGCCTGACCCGCGGACGCGGCTTTACCCAGGACGACAGTCACATCTATTGCACGCGCGAACAGATGAAAGACGAGTTGACGAAACTGTTGAACTTTGTGCTGGATTTGTTGAAGGACTACGGCCTGGACGATTTTTACCTGGAGCTGTCCACGAAAGATCCGCACAAGTTCGTGGGCACCGACGAGATCTGGGAGGAAGCGACCAATACGCTGGCCGAAGTCGCCACAGCCTCGGGCTTAGAGTTGGTGCCGGATCCCGAAGGGGCGGCGTTCTACGGTCCCAAGATTTCCGTGCAAGCTCGCGACGCGATTGGGCGGACCTGGCAGATGTCGACCATTCAGCTGGACTTCAACCTGCCCGAGCGTTTCGATTTGGAATACACCGCAGCCGATGGCACCCGGCAGCGTCCCGTCATGATTCACCGCGCTTTGTTCGGTTCTATCGAGCGCTTCTTTGGGGTGCTCACCGAACACTACGCCGGAGCGTTCCCGGCTTGGCTGGCGCCGGTGCAGGTACGTTTGGTGCCGGTGGCAGAGGCGTTCAACGACTACTGCGACGACATTGCGAACCGGCTGCGGGCGGAAAATGTGCGAGTCGAAGTCGATGAGACAGACGATCGCTTCGGCAAGAAGATCCGCAACGCCGCCAAGGACAAGATTCCTTTCACCCTCATTGCCGGCGGGGAGGACGCCCAGGCGAACGCAGTGTCCTTTAGGTACCGCGGTGGCGAGCAAAAGAACGGTGTCCCGATTGACCAGGCGATAGCGGAAATCCTGGAGGCCATCCGCAGCCGCAGGAACGATTAACATGACTGACTTACCCGCGGAATCAAGCGAAAACTTCGGTGCGCAAACTGACGGGCTGGAGCGCTTGTGGACCCCTCATCGGATGGTGTACATCGACGATGGGCCACATCGTGACGTGAAAGCGTGCCCGTTTTGCGAGGGCCCGAAAGGTGATGACGAACAGAACCTGATTGTGTATCGGGGCAAGACTTGCTTCGTGGTGATGAACCTGTTTCCCTACAATCCCGGCCATGTTCTGGTTTTGCCTTACCGTCACGTTCCTGACTACACCGATTTGGACTTTGCTGAACGCATCGAATTCGGTGAGCTGACCGCGCATACGATGGAGGTCATTCGCCAGGTCAAAGCGCCGCAAGGCTTTAACCTGGGGATGAATCAGGGCGCGGTCGCGGGTGCCGGAATCGCGGGACACCTGCATCAACACATCGTGCCGCGCTGGGCGGGGGACGCGAATTTCTTTCCCATCGTGGCGCGCACGAAAGCTGTCCCGGAACTGTTGGGCCAGACTCGCCAGGTCCTGGCTGAGGCGTTCGGCGACTGGCAGCCGCGCGAAATCTGAAATCTCCCGCTACGGGACTTGAGAAACTGTAGCTCAATCACGATGAAAACCACCAAGACCAACGCGATGCGACTGCTGGACGGCGCCGGGGTAGCCTATGAAACCTCAAGCTACCCGACGGACGGGGATATCGGTGCACTGCATACCGCCGAAGTCTTGGGGATCTCCGCCGAACTCATCTACAAGACCCTGGTGCTGGAGGACGGGCAGGGCGGACACTACGTCGCGGTCGTTCCTGCCGATGCTGAGCTGGATTTGAAAAAGACGGCCGCGCATTTCGGCGTGAAACATGTCCAGCTCATCAACTGGCGGACACTGCGGGACGTGACGGGGTACATCCGCGGGGGATGCTCCCCGTTGGGGATGAAAAAATTGTTCCCCACCGTCATCGAAGAAACCGCCGTTTTGCACGATAAGTTCTATGTTTCGGCAGGGTTGCGTGGTCGGCAAATTGTGGTCAATCCTCAGGATTTGGCACAAGTGGTGTCGGCCGGTTTCGCCGATATCGTGCAGTAATCGCTAAAATAGGGACGACTGAGAAATCGTAACCAGAATTTGAACAAGGAAAGAAGGCAAAATGTCTGATCAACTGGCGCAAGGAACCGGGACTGATTTGGTGAAGCGGGGCATGGCTCAAATGCTCAAGGGCGGTGTCATTATGGATGTCGTCAACGCGGAGCAGGCCAAGATTGCCCAAGATGCCGGTGCCGTGGCGGTGATGGCTTTGGAGCGTGTTCCGGCGGATATTCGCGCCGAAGGCGGCGTCGCGCGGATGAGCGACCCTGATCTGATTGACGGCATCATCAACGCGGTGTCTATTCCCGTGATGGCAAAAGCCCGGATTGGCCATTTTGCGGAAGCTCAGGTGTTGCAGAGCCTGGGGGTGGACTACATCGATGAGTCCGAAGTTTTGACCCCGGCCGACTACAAGCATCACATCAACAAGTGGGATTTCACCGTGCCTTTCGTGTGCGGAGCCACTAACCTCGGTGAGGCTTTGCGCCGTATCAGTGAGGGCGCGGCCATGATTCGTTCCAAGGGCGAAGCCGGTACCGGGGACGTGTCCAATGCGGTAACCCATATGCGCACCATGACTTCGCAAATCAACCGCCTGACCACCATGCGTCCCGATGAACTGTTTGACGCCGCCAAGGAATTGCAGGCTCCCTATCCGCTGGTCAAAGAGGTTGCGGAAACCGGGAAGCTGCCGGTCGTGCTGTTTACCGCGGGCGGTATCGCCACTCCTGCTGACGCAGCGTTGATGATGCAGCTGGGTTCCGAAGGCGTGTTCGTGGGTTCCGGCATCTTTAAGTCAGGTGATCCGGCGAAGCGCGCGGCGGCGATTGTCAAGGCCACAGCTCGCTACAACGAACCGGAAGTCGTCGCTGAGGTATCCCGTTCCTTGGGCGAAGCCATGGTCGGCATCAACGTTCACGATATTCCTGACGACGCGCGCTTGGCTCAGCGCGGCTGGTAATCCTCGGTATCGCTGAGTTTTGCCGAAACACCAGAGAAAAGGATGACTTTGGAGCAAAATCAATGGCGCGTGGGCGTCTTAGCTCTGCAAGGTTCGGTGGTTGAGCACGTGCGGGCTTTGCACGCGCTGGGAGCCGTACCGGTGGAGGTAAAAGTTCCCTCCCACCTGCAGGATTTGGATGGTTTGATTATTCCCGGCGGGGAATCGACCACCATGTACAAGTTGGCGCGCGCCTTCGATTTATTCGACCCGTTGAAAGCCTTCGTCCACAGCGGAAAAGCCATTTATGGTAGCTGCGCGGGCATGATTATGCTGGCGGACCACATTGTTGACGGGATAGACGGCCAAGAAACTCTGGGGGGATTGGACGTGGTCGTGCGGCGTAACGCGTTTGGCCGGCAAGTCGATTCGGCGCAAAGCTTCGTCGACCCCGGTTCTTTTGGTGGTGACCAGCCCCTCCCAGCTGTGTTCATTCGCGCCCCCTGGGTGGAATCGGTCGGAGCGGGGGTGGAAGTGCTCTCGACTTGGCAGCAGACCCCAAACTCGGCTCCGCGGGTGGTGGCGGTGCGCCAAGGCCCCTTGCTAGCGACGTCATTCCATCCCGAAGTCACCGACGACCTGCGCGTACACCGCTACTTCCTGGACCTTGTGAAAGCCCAAGCCAACTGAGACGACACCGAAAGGGCGAGGGAACAGGTCATGGACGAGGTTTTTCACTCCGGCGGGCACGGCGAAACTGCGCCGAGCACTAGGCCCGACAACGACACCGAAACCTCTATTGACGACTATTTTCTGCGGGAATGGCCCCGGGACGAGGCCGGCTATTATCATCGCCAAGCGGCGCGAGTCGTGGCTTTCAACAGCCACGATGAACTGCTGTTGCTGCGCGGACATGACTTTTCAGACTTCGAGCACTGGTGGTGGTTTACCGTCGGGGGCGGTCTGGAAGCGGGGGAGGACCCGCGAGACGGAGCCGTGCGGGAGTTCTTTGAAGAAACGGGCTACCGCCTCAGTCCAGATGCGCTGGTTGGACCGGTGCTGCGCCGTCACGCCACCTTCGACTTTCACGCCTTGACCTGCCGTCAGGACGAACTTTTCTTTCTCACAGGGCTTCCCGGGTCGCCCGTGTTTGTGCGTGACGGGTTCACCGCGGTTGAACGGGAAGTTTTAGATGAACTGAAATGGTGGGACGTCGACGCTTTACAGCGTGAAATAGCTGGCGGGGCAGTGGTTTACCCGCTGGATTTGGTTTCCCTGGCTCGCGGATGGGTGCGAGGCTGGGACGGGACCTGCCCAGAAATCAGCGAAGGTACCGTCGGGAAACGCCACTGATCCGGTTAAACGTTTGGTGCCCGGCCAAAGACCAGAACTTGCGGTTCATAGTCACGACGTATTTCTGAACGTAGTTCATCAGTCTGACTGGCGATAGAGGCGTGCGCCTGACGTCGCCAGATTAGCAATCGACCGAGTGGTGCTATCCCCGGGGCAGGTTTCGGGCTAAAATTGATGTTTATGCTCGCTTCCTCGCTTTCCGTGTTTGATGTTATCCAAGTCGGTGTCGGCCCTTCCGCTTCGCACACCGTCGGGCCGATGCGGGCCGGTGCGGATTTCGCGGCGCTGTTGCTTGATTCCGGGCAGCCTTTCCAGCGTTTAGAGATTGAGCTCCAGGGTTCTTTGGGTGCCACCGGCCGCGGCCACCTCAGCGATGGCGCAGTGCTGTGTGGGCTCTCCGGCTTCGTTCCGGCTACGGTCCAACCTGGAGTGGTGGCACGTCTGTTAGCTGCGGTGACTCCCGAGGGGTCACTAGTCTTGCCGGGCGGGTTGACGGTTCCTTTCTGTTTTGAACGGGATTTGCTTTTTCGACCGCAGACAATAGCCCCGTTCCACGCGAATTCTTTGGTGATTCGAGCCTACGACGACACCCAGGTCACCTTTTCGAAACGCTACTACTCGATTGGCGGAGGTTTCGTCACCCGTGACGAGGCAGATTTCGGGGAACCCGGGGAGCTGACCTCGCTGGATGAAAGTACCGCCGCAACTACCGTGCCTTACCCGTACAACTCTATGGACGACCTTCTGCAACTGGCGCAAAGCGAGGGCAAATCCCTCGGCGACCTGGTGCGTGCCAACGAGTTAAGCCGCATGACCCGTGCAGAGTTGGGACACGGGCTGGACAATTTGCGCAAGATGATGAACAAATGCATCGATAACGGCTGCGCGAACAAGGAAACCATCCTGCCGGGCGGGTTGTCCGTGCCGCGCCGAGCCCACCGGCTGTTCACTCACTTGCGAGCTCGTGACGGCAAGCCCGGAACTCCCGCCATTTGGCGTAGTTTCGCCCAAGATCCCATGCGGGCGATGGATTGGGTGAACCTGTGGGCGCTGTCGGTGAACGAGGAAAACGCGGCTGGCGGAATGGTGGTGCGAGCCCCCACGAACGGCTCGGCGGGTATCGTGGCCGCGGTGGGACGCTATCTGCAGTGGTTTTGTCCCGAAGTGGAAACGAAATGCGGCCCGGCACAACGGGACTACCTGACGGTAGCCGGAGCTGTGGGCGGAATCATTAAAACGAACGCTTCCGTGGCCGGGGCGGAAGTCGGCTGCCAAGGCGAAGTCGGATCCGCGGCGGCGATGGCTGCGGGAGGTTTGGCGGCGGCTCTGGGGGGCAGTCCCCATCAGATTGAAAACGCGGCTGAAATCGCGATGGAGCATAATCTGGGCCTGACCTGCGATCCTATCGGGGGACTGGTGCAGGTGCCCTGTATCGAGCGCAATGCCATCGCCGCAGTTCACGCCATCAACGCCGCCCGGATGAGCCTGTGGGGAGACGGAACACATCGGGTCAGCTTTGACGAAGTCATCGAAACTATGTACGAAACCGGCTTGGATATGAGCTCGAAATACAAAGAAACCGCCACTGGGGGACTGGCGGTCAACGTTGTGGAATGCTGAGAAAGTTCCGCTCGGGGGGCGAAATTTGGATTTGTCACGATTGAGGTTCGGGAATTGAGTCGGATTTGCGGTAACCTCAGTTAGACGATTCGAGGAATGTTTTATTAAAATGTCTTCGTTATAGGCGAGAAGTTTAAGGAGATACATCAATGTCGGGTCACTCAAAATGGGCCACCACAAAACATAAGAAAGCCGCCATCGACGCCAAGCGCGGCAAGCTGTTTGCACGCCTGATTAAGAACATCGAAGTGGCGGCGCGTACCGGCGGAGGCGATCCTGCCGGCAATCCGACCCTTTTTGACGCGATTCAGAAAGCTAAGAAATCCTCCGTTCCCGCGGATAACATCGATCGCGCGGTGAAGCGCGGTTCCGGCGCTGAATCGGGCGGTGCCGACTGGCAGTCCATCACTTATGAAGGTTACGGCCCCAGCGGGGTGGGCTTTATCGTGGAATGCCTGACCGATAACAAGAATCGCGCTGTTTCCGAAGTGCGTACCATCTTTAGCCGTAACGGCGGCAACATGGCAGATTCCGGCTCGGTGTCCTACCAGTTTGCCCGCCGTGGAGTCATCGAAGTTGCCAAAGTTGACGGCTTGGACGAGGACAAGATTCTTGACGCGGTACTGGCCGCCGGTGCCGATGACGTGGAAGATGCCGGTGAACTCTTTATTATCGAGACCGAACCGGCGGACTTGGTGGCGGTGCGCACCGCTTTGCAAGACGCGGGGATTGACTACGATTCGGCCGAATCCCAGTTCGTTCCCTCGGTTAAGGTCGACCTTGATTTAGAGGCCTATCGCAAGGTCATGCGCCTGTTTGACGCCCTTGACGACAGCGACGACGTTCAGAACGTGTTTATGAACGGCGACGCCTCCGACGACGTCATCGCGCAATACGAAGCTGAAGAGTAAACAACTTCATGAGAGTTTTGGGCATCGACCCCGGTATCACCAGGTGTGGTATCGGGGTCGTTGACTTTGACACGAGTCGGCAGTGTACCTTGGTTTATGTGGACGTCGTGCGCAGCGACCCGAACACCGCTACTCAGTTTCGGCTGTTGAAAATTTCGCAAGGCATAGCGGAGGCTATCACCCGGTTTCAGCCGGACATTGTCGCTTTGGAGCGTCCTTTCGCGAAAGAAAATCGTCAATCCGTGGCTACCACTATGCAGGCTATGGGCATCGCGATGGTCGAGGCTGCCCGCCAGGGTCTGCCCGTGGCGGTGCACACTCCTTCGGAGGTGAAAGCGGCTGTGAGCGGCAACGGAAGTGCCTCGAAAGCGCAGGTGCAAGCCATGGTGGCGCGGATCCTGCGGTTGGATAAACCTCCGAAACCCGCCGACGCGGCGGACGCGTTGGCCATTGCCATCACCCAAGCTTGGCGCGGCACGGGGATTCTCGGTGCCGGGTCAGACGGAGACTTTAGCGTCAGTCTGAGCGGAAAAGTGAAAACTCCGGCCGGAACCCACTTGACCGCCGCCCAACGCTTGTGGGCGGAAGCGGAAGCAAAAACTCGACGTTCCGGCGCGGTGGATCCGCGGCGGCAGCAGAAACCGCTATAGTACAAGTGTTCGAATTTATAACCGCGAGGACAACCAGTGATTTCGATAATTAAAGGGGAAGTCGTCTCTAAGAAGCTCGACCGCGCCACGGTGCTGGCGGGGGGACTGGGACTGGAATTTTTTGCCACCCCCAATACTCTGGCCGCTTTGGTTCCCGAAACGGTCGCCACAGTGCAAACCTACCTGGTGGTTCGCGAAGACTCCCTCACCCTCTATGGATTCGCCACCGCCTCGGAACGTGATACTTTCGCGACTTTGATGCAGGTAAAGGGGATAGGTCCCAAGCTCGGTCTGGCCGCCCTGTCAGTTTTGAGCCCCGAGGCTTTGGCGGCGGCGGTAGCTAACAGTGACGTGGCCACCTTGCAAAGTATTCCCGGAGTGGGCAAGAAATCTGCCGAACGGATGATTCTGGAAATCGGGGACAAGCTCGGCGGCGTTCCCGGCGTGGCGGCGCCCGCGGGGACGGCATCCGGATTCAATACCTCCACAGTCGTCGAAGCACTGAGCAATCTAGGCTACAGTCAAGGCTTAGCGGCTGAAGCCGTCAGCGCGGTGCAGGCCAGCGACGCCCCAACCGCGTTGCGGGAAGCTTTGAAGTACCTGGGGAGTAAACGTGGCTGAAGATACAGATTTTTCCTACGAACAGCGGTTGGTCGATTCCTCCGCTCCCGATGCGGAACGTGCTGCGGAAGCGGCTTTGCGACCGAAAACACTCAGCGATTTTATCGGTCAGGAAACCGTCAAGACCCAGTTGCAGCTGGTTCTTTCGGCTGCCAAAGAACGCGGCGAGGCCGCTGACCATGTTCTGTTAGCGGGTCCTCCCGGGCTGGGTAAGACGACTTTGGCGATGATTATCGCCGCGGAAATGTCGTCTTCGCTGCGCCTGACTTCCGGGCCAGCTATCGGTCACGCCGGGGATTTAGCGGCAATACTGTCCTCCCTGCAAGAGGGCGACGTGTTGTTTATCGACGAGATTCACCGGTTGGCGCGTCCCGCCGAAGAAATGCTTTACCTGGCGATGGAAGATTTCCGGGTCGACGTCGTGGTGGGCAAGGGCCCGGGAGCAACTTCGATTCCTCTAACTCTGCCGCCCTTTACGCTGGTCGGAGCCACGACTCGGGCGGGTCTACTGCCTGCCCCGCTGCGTGACCGTTTCGGTTTTACCGCGCATCTGGAACCCTACCAGCCCCCCGATTTGGCTCTCATCGTGAAACGTTCGGCCAGTTTGCTGGGTGCTGAAATTACCGAGGACGCGGCCGGCGAAATCGCCAGTCGCTCCCGCGGTACCCCCCGGGTGGCAAACCGTTTGCTGCGTCGAGTCATCGACTTTGCCCTGGTCCACGACCATCCTCGCTGTGACCTGGAGTCGGCGCGCCGTGCATTGGAACTCTTTGAAGTCGACGAACTCGGCTTGGACCGCTTGGACCGCAGTGTTTTGCGGGCGGTAATAGAGAGGTTTGCCGGTGGGCCGGTCGGGTTGCACACCCTTGCGGTGTCGGTCGGGGAGGAACCGGAGACGATTGAAGAAGTCGTGGAACCATTCCTAGTTCGAGAGGGACTTCTGGTGCGTACCAACCGCGGACGCGCCATCACCCCGAAAGGCTGCGAGCACCTCGGGGTCACCCCGCCGGCCGAGAATGCCTTGTTTTAGTGGGTATATTTTCCGTTTTTAACCCGCAGGCTTTAGACTTGGACGGTCGCCTATTTAAGGAAGGTTTATCTGTGCTGCCATTTCAAAATGCTGCCACCAACGCCCAAAATCCCATCATTACCTGGGGGATACTAGGTCTCGCGTTCCTGTTGATGATTGTCTTTATGCGCCGCTCCGGTCAGAAACGCGCGTCTCAGATGGAGGAACAGCGCAAGAGTATGGAACAGATGATGACTCCGGGAACCTGGGTGCGTACCACTTCCGGGTTCTTCGGTAAAGTCGTCGAAGTCAGCGGGGAAGTCATTACCTTGTCGAATCTGACCGGCGAGGAAACCCTGTGGGATATCCGAGCCATCGCCAAAGTGGAGAATCCGAACTTCGGGACAGTCAATGACTCGGATGCTGGTGTGCAGACAGCTGTGGAGTCGTCGGATTCGGAGGGACATTCCGCTCCGCAAGCCCTTGAAACTAAGTCGGACGACTCCGGTTTTGGCTCGAACGAGGACGAAGATTCCCCCCACGGCGAGGACACCGAAACCGACGAGGGTCACACCTACTGACCCCAAAGATTCTTTAGAGAAAACATTGCAAGTTAGATAAAAGAAGGAAAATCTGTGGCTGCCAAAAAGACTAAGAACAGGGCGTTGCGCACACTTATATTTTTCATCGTGATTGTGGTGGCTCTGGCCGGGACTTTGGTTGGTTCGACCATTTTCTCAAACGGCTCGTTCGCCCCGAAGCTGGCAATCGACCTTGAAGGCGGAACCCAGCTGATTCTCACCCCGAAGAATACAGAAGCTAAGGCCAAGGCCATCTCAGACGCTGATATTGAACAGGCTATTGAGGTTATTCGCCAGCGTATCGACGCCTCCGGCGTGGCCGAAGCAGAGATTGCCCGTAACGGTCAGGAAAACATTTCGGTTGGTATTCCAGGCAACCCCAGTGAAGAAACTTTGGCTTTGATTCAGCAGTCCGCGGTTATGCGTTTCCGTACCGTCCTCCTCAGCGCTCCGGGTAACGCCACGAACAATGAAGATCCCCAAGCTCTCTTGGGGCAGCTGACCGGCGCCGCGGCTCCTGCCGGGCAAAACCAGCCGGCGGCGGGTGCAGCTGGTGGCCAAGAGATTCAGACCAAGGTCGGCGAAGGCAATAACACGGTGACAATTCCGCCGTCTGCACCAGCTGAGAAGGGTCAGACGCAGTCTTTGGTGTTCAACTCTACGGATCCCAACGCCACGCCCACGCCGAGCGCCCCGAATGAGACTGCTCCCGCTATCGCCCCGGCCGCTAAGCAACCGTCCTCCGCGGCGATTCCTTTCGATGAACTCATGAAAGAGGCGGAAAAATATCCCGATACCCCGGCTGGTCAGTCCAATGTCATTAACGACCGGAAACACATCACCGTGCGGGATATGTTCATCTTTAACCACCTGGATTGTACCGACCCGGCCTCCCTCAAGGGCGGCTCGTTGGACGATCCGAAAAAGAACCTGGTGGCCTGTTCTAAGGAAGGCTACGAGAAATACATCTTGGGTCCTGAAGTCCTCTCCGGTACCGACTTGGTTTCTGCGTCTTCCGGGATGGGAACCAACCAGCAGGGTAACGCCACCGGTCAGTGGGAAGTCGCGCTGAAACTCAATGCCGATGGGGCTAAGAAATTCGACGAAGTTGCTAAGGTGTTGTACCCCAACCAAACCCAGGGGAGCAACCGCAATCCTGACAACAACCGTTTCGCGATTGTGCTGGACTCTTTGGTCGTTAGCGCCCCGGGGGTCAACGCCCCGGCATTTGGCGGCTCAGCATCTATTTCCGGTTCTTTGACGCGGGAATCTTCCGCCACTTTGGCGAACCAGCTCCAGTTTGGTTCTCTGCCTTTGAACTTTGAACAGCAGTCCAAGCAGTCCATCTCGGCGACCTTGGGCGGCGAACACCTGAAAGTCGGGTTCTATGCCGCTATTGTCGGTTTGATTCTGGTCGTGCTGTACCTGCTGCAGCAGTACCACGCTTTGGCAGGCTTGGCGACGGCCTCCCTGTTCCTCGCGGGCGGCATCGTGTACCTAGCTGTGGCAATCCTGTCGTGGTCGATGGGATACCGTCTGTCTCTAGCGGGCGTGGTCGGTTTGATTGTGGCAGTCGGCGTGACCATGGACTCGTTCATCATCTATTTCGAACGTATCCGAGACGAGGTGCGTGACGGCAAGCCCCTGGCCACCGCGGTTGAAACCGGCTGGAATCGGGCAAAGCGCACCATCGTGGTGTCCGATATTGTGAACATCGTGGCTGCGGTGGTTCTCTATGTTCTGGCTGTCGGCGGCGTGCAGGGCTTCGCGTTTACCTTGGGCTTGACCACTTTGGTGGACTTGGGAATCATCTTCCTGTTTACCCACCCGATGATGTCGTTGCTAATCAAGACCCGTTACTTTGGTGAAGGCCGGAAGTTTAGCGGTCTGGACCCGCTGCACCTCGGTGCCAGTAGTGACCGCATCTATATGCAGTCTGCCTCGACGACGTCTTCGCCCCGCAAAAAGAAATCTGCACAAAAGGTCGCCGCTCCAACCATATCTCTGGCTCGCCAAAAGGCTGGTCTGCCTCAGGTGGATGAGGAGGAGGCAGAAGAGACTTCTGCGACCCCGGCTGAGGACACCACGCCGGAAACTCCCGCGAAAGAGCCTGCACCGGACGCGTCCCCGAAAGACCCGGAAGACCTCACTTCTGAAACAGCGGAAGCTGCTGAAAGCGAGGACACCGCCTCGAAAGACGAACCCGCCCAGGGAGAGGAGGACGCGAAATGATGAGTTACGCCCAGTGGGGTAATGCGCTTTACTCCGGAAAAAAGTCTTACCGAATCATTCAGAAACGCCGGATTCCGCTCACGGTCGGGGCTATTCTGATGACCATTTCTGTCATCGGTATCGCGATTTTCGGGTTGAATCCGTCTATTGAGTTCACCGGCGGCGCCGAGTTTGTGGTTACGAACACGGCACCGAATCCGCCCCAGCAACCTGCTTACAACGCGGTGAAGGCTGCCGGGCTCAACGAACAGACCAAGGTTGCCCAGATGGGCACTAACGGTTTGCGGGTCCAAACCAGTCAGCAGCCCACCGACGTGGAGCTAAAGATTCAAAAGGAGCTGGCCAAAGCTTACAACGTGGACATTAAGAAAGTCTCTAAGACGTCGATTGGTCCGTCTTGGGGTGCGTCGGTGTCCAAGCAGGCTTTGGTTGGTTTGCTGGTCTTTATGGGCATGATTGCGCTGTTGCTGATGGCGTACTTCCGCACCTGGACCATGTCATTCTCCGCACTATTTGCGTTGATGCATGACTTCCTGATTACTCTGGGGGTTTTTGCCTACACACAGATTGAGATTACCCCGGCAACGATTATCGGTTTGCTGACCATCTTGGGTTACTCTCTGTACGACACGGTGGTGGTTTTCGATAAAATCCGTGAAAACACCCGTGATATGTTCAACCAGTCGCGTTCCAAGTACAACGAGCTGGCGAACCTCTCCATTAACCAAACCATGGTGCGTTCCATCAACACCTCCATCACCGGTATTCTGCCGGTATCGGCGATTCTGTTCCTGGGGGCGGCGCTCCTGGGAACATCCACCCTGCTAGATATCTCGATGCCGCTGTTTATCGGCATGATTGTCGGTACTTTCAGTTCCATCTTTATCGCTACACCGATGCTGACGCTGATTCGGGGTCGTTCGCAAGTCATCAAGGACCACAACGCCAAGGTTGACAAGGCGCGCGCCGCCGCTGTGGAATCTGGTGCCGCCACCCTCAACGAGGACGGCTCGTTCAAGGAGGTCACGCCCGCCGTGGTGGCCGCTCCCATGGTTCCCGGGCACCATAAGGGGCAGGCTGCGCAACCGAAACGGAAGAAGACTAAGAAATGAATACCGCTGTCGACATAGACCCGCGGCTCGGCGAGATTATTGCCGCGCACCTGACTTCGATTCCTGATTTTCCCCGGCCCGGTATTCTGTTTCGGGATTTTTCCCCGTTGCTCGCTTCGGGGGAGCCTTTCCGGGAACTCATTTCGGGGATTGCCGAATACTATCGGGGACGTGTCAACGCGGTCGCCGGTCTGGAGTCGCGCGGTTTTATCCTGTCCTCGCCTCTGGCAGTCGAGTTGAGCGTGCCGATGATTATGGTGCGTAAGGCTGGAAAACTGCCCGGTAAGGTAATTAGCGAATCCTACGATTTGGAATACGGCTCTGCTTCCATTCAGGTCCAGCCGGAAACAGTGAATGGCTTTGACAACATTTTGGTGGTTGACGACCTGTTGGCGACGGGAGGCACCGCGGCTGCGTCCGTGAAGCTGTTGGAAAATGCCGGGGGGCACGTGTCGGAAATCCTGGTACTGATGGAGCTAAAGGCTTTGAACGGACGTGCTCTCCTGGGCGACACCCCGTTCCAGTCGTTGTTGGAACTGTAGGTGTGTTTTTCGCGACCGTTAGGGTTTCCTGCTTGGGCCGTTGTTGACGTGGCGGCTGATTTTGGAAAAAAATCCAGGTCACGCCCGGTGCGACTAACGCTTATCGGGTAAAACAATTAGAATCTCTGTATGGAGCAAGCGCCGGAGATTGTCAACGAGCCCAGTGAGAATACTGGCGCTTTGCGGGGGTCCTTGTTCCGTTTAACCCGCACCCGCGGTTCGTACCGTGAACTGGAGCCCGTGTTGCGGGCTGTCAAGGAAAACCACCCGAAAGCGGATTTTGCCCTGTTGGAGCGGGCTTATGTGACTGCTGAACGCCGCCACCGGGGTCAGTTTCGCAAATCGGGGGAGCCCTACATTACGCATCCGGTTGCGGTCGCGACAATCCTCGCTGAACTAGGCATGTCGGAAACGACGGTAGCCGCGGGGCTGTTACACGATACGGTTGAGGATACCGATTATTCTTTGGAGCAATGCCGGCGTGATTTTGGTGAGGACATCGCCGCTTTGGTCGATGGGGTTACCAAGCTCGACAAAGTGAAGTACGGTGATTCTGCCCCAGCCGAAACTATCCGAAAAATGCTGGTCGCGATGGCAAAAGACATCCGGGTCCTGCTCATCAAACTCTCTGACCGTCTGCATAATGCGCGTACTTGGCGCTATGTCAGTAAAGAAAGCGCGGCGCGTAAGGCTAAGGAAACTCTGGAAATTTATGCTCCGCTGGCACACCGGATGGGACTCAATGCCATTAAATGGGAGCTGGAGGATTTGGCTTTTAAAACCCTCTATCCTCAGATTTATCAAGAAATCGACAAGCTTATTCAAGAGGCCGCGCCCCGGCGAGAGGAACAGCTCAGCGCCATCATCCAGACTATTGAAGGCGACTTACGCGAAGCGAAGATCAAGGGCACAGTGACCGGGCGCCCGAAACACCACTATTCGATTTATCAAAAGATGATTGTGCGCGGCCGCGACTTCAACGATATTTATGACTTGGTGGCGGTGCGCGTGCTGGTGGAATCCGTGCGGGATTGTTACGCCGTGCTAGGGCTGATGCACTCGCGGTGGTCTCCGATGCTGGGCCGGTTCAAAGACTATATCGCGATGCCAAAATACAACCTGTACCAGTCGCTGCACACCACGGTCATTGGTCCCAAAGGAAAACCGGTAGAGATTCAGATTCGCACCTATGAAATGCACCGCCGAGCCGAATTCGGGATTGCCGCCCACTGGAAATACAAGGAAAACCCCAATGCCAAATCGCTGAAAAAGTCCGAGGGTGGCAAAGTCTTAGACCTGGAAAATGAGATGGGCTGGCTGCGCCAATTGGTTGACTGGCAAAAGCAAACCCAAGACTCAGGGGAGTTCCTGGACTCGCTGCGTTACGAAATCAACTCTGCGCAGGTATATGTTTTCACCCCGAAAGGCCAAGTCGTGGTGCTGGCTGCCGGATCCACCCCGGTGGATTTCGCCTATTCTGTACACACCGAAGTGGGAAACAAGACAGTCGGTGCCAAAGTCAATGGCAAGCTGGTGCCGCTGGAGTCGAAACTGGAAAACGGCGACACGGTGGAAATTTTCACCTCCAAGTCTCCCGGTGCGTCCCCCAGTCGGGATTGGTTGTCTTTCGTAGCCACTCCGCGCGCGAAATCAAAGATTAAAGCCTGGTTCTCAAAGGAGCGCCGCGAGGAGTCCATCGATAAAGGTCGCGAAATTCTGGCGAAGGAAATTCGCAAACAGAAACTGCCGATTCACCAAATCGCCAGCCACGAATTTTTGGAATCGGTGGCAAACCAGTTGGGATTGCCCAACGTCGATACCCTTTATGCGACCATCGGAGACGCCCACGTCAGTGCACAAAACGTGGTGGAACGCCTGCTGAACTTTACGGGCTCCCTGACGGTAGACGATGACGAGGAAGTGTTAGCGGAGGAAGAAGCCGTCCCCACCCACACACCTACGACTGAATCTCGAGCCGGGGGTTCCGGAGTGTTGGTTGACGGTCAGGACGCTGATGACCTGTGGGTTAAGCTGGCAAAGTGCTGCACCCCGGTTCCCGGAGACGACATCATGGGATTTGTCACGCGGGGTCACGGGGTTTCCGTACACCGTGTGGACTGCGTGAATGCCAAGAATCTCAGTGAGGCCCAACCAGAACGCGTCACCGCCGTCACGTGGGCGCAACACGCCAAGACCCCGTTCCTGGTACAGGTGCAAATCGAGGCTTTGGACCGCGGGGGGCTGTTGAGCGACGTAACCCGGGTCCTCACCGACAATCACGTGAACATTCTCTCGGGCAATATTTCCACCACCCGCGACCGGGTGGCGTATTCGCGGTGGTCTTTTGAGCTGGCTGAGCCTTCCCACCTGCAAGACATTCTCAATGATCTGGGACGCATCTCAGGAGTTTATTCCGCGACCCGCGTGACTCCCGGAAAAAACGGCGCCTTAGAACCGACCTCGCAGTCTTAGACGGCGGGGGAAACTCAGAAAAATACTGGCCTAAGGTACAGCGGGGGCGCTACTCCGCCGCGGCTTTCCGAGCCTGGTCAAGCCAGCCCTTCCGGGCCTGCAGATCTTCTTCCAGTTTCTTGGTGTCTTTACCGCTCTGTTTCGCGGCGGCAATTTCGGCTTCAAGTTTGGTGATTTTCTCTTCGAGCTGACCCACTAGCCCCTCAGCGCGAGCTTTCGTTTCCGGATTGGACTTGACCCACGCCTCATTTTCGGCTTTTGCAATCGCCTGTTCCACGGAACGCAACCCGTTTTCCAAGCGCTGCATATCGCCGCGGGGGACCCGCCCAGCTTCGTCCCATTTATCCAACAGGTCGCGGAACTTCGCCTTGGCGGTTTCCAAGTCTTTCACCGGCATGAGGGCTTTCGCCTGTTCCAGCAGCTTTTCCTTGACCTCAAGGTTGGCTTGTTCTTCCGTGCTGGTCTTTGCGTTGTCAGCGCTACGGGCGTCAAAAAAGACTTGCTGAGCCGCGCGGAAACGCTCCCACAGAGCGTCGTCGTCTTTCCGGGAAGCACGTCCGGCCGCTTTCCATTCCGCCATCAAGTCGCGATAAGCCGCGGAGGTTCGCGCCCAGTCAGTCGAGTTAGCGAGTTCCTCGGCGCGTTTAATCAGGGCTTCCTTGGCGTTTCGAACTTCCGCCCGCTTGGCGTCGAGCTGTGAAAAGAATGACTTGCGGTGCCGGTCAAAAGACGTGCGGGCTGCCGAGAAACGTTTCCACAAGGCGTCCTCGGTGGCGCGGTCGATACGCGGTCCCTTGCGTTGGGAATCTTTCCACGATTCCAGCAGTTCGCGCAGGCGTTCACCGGATTGCTTCCACTGGGTGCGTTCCGGGTCTTGGGCGGCAATTTTTTCGGCGGCCTCCACAATCTTGTTGCGCGTCTCGAGGGCTTGTGCCTTGGCGACTTCGCGTTCCTCAGCCAACTGTTCCTTGCGTGCCGTGCCCAGCTCCCGCAGTTTTTCAATGCGAGCACGCAGCCCAGCCAGGTTGCCCACCACCATCGGGGACTCCATTGCCTTGTCCAAAGACTTCAACGTGGCATCAATGTCATGCGCCTTTAACGTGGCCAAACGTGCTTGAGCCAAATCGACCTGGGCTTGCAAATCCAGAAAACGGCGCACGTAAAGGGCAAAAGGCTGTTCAGGAATGCCGTCCGCGTATTGGCCGACTTCCCGTTCCGTATCTCCGTCCTTGACGAAAACGCGCCCCTCCGCGTCGATACGTCCATATTGGGCAGCCTCATCCATAGCGATTTTCTCAACAGGTCCCACGGGTTTGTTTTGATTGGTACTCTCAAGGTGTACCGGGGTGATCTGCGCGGTTTTTTCAGTAGCTTGGGGCGCGGATGCCCCGGGAGTTTCATTAGCAGGGGTTGGTTCGGGAGCTGCGGGAGTTTCCTTGGTCAGGGCAGGTTCGGGAGCCGGTGCCGCTGGCGTTTCGTTCTGGGGTTCGCCGCCTGTTTCAGCTGCAGTCTGGGCAGGTCCGGTTGAGGTTTCACCAGGTTGGTTTTCCTGCGGTTCCTTGATTTCGCTGGTGTTAGATTCCTGTTCAGACGTGGCCATGAATTTTTCCTCCTGACGGGGTTGGTGCCGCGGCACGTTCCGTTCGCGTTGGTAAGTATATTTCCAGGATTACTTTACTTGAAAAGACACGCATTCGGGAAACTGGGCGAAAGAAAATTCGTGATGCAAAAAATCAGTTAGCCTTGAACTATGGATGTGTTACGGATTGTTTCGCCGATTTACGGTGAAAATTGCTATGTTGTGGTCACTGCGAACAAATCCGCTTTAGTTATTGATCCCGGCGCGAAAACCGCCGTGCGTATCAAAGAACTTCTGACTCAGCTTGATGCTGAACTGGCAGGGGTCTTGCTGACTCACGGCCATGCCGACCACCTGTGGAACACCGCTCAGGTGGTTGCCTATAACCCTCAGGCTCCTATTTATCTGGCGAAACCGGATCACTTCTGGATGGATGCTCCCGGTCCGGGGGTTCAACTGGGGGTAGACAAATACTTCACTGAAATGGACGGGGCGTGGGAGCCCGTCACGGTACAGGCCCCGCCAGATGCACTGTTCTCTGGCGGGGGAGCGCAAATTATTCCCGATCTAATGCTGCGTGCCCTGCCGGCTCCGGGTCACTCGCCCGGATGCACGATGTTCTTTGGCGCCGCGAAAGGCGAAGATCACGGTCAGGGACTCGGTTTTGACGGCAGCGACAACCAGGCATTTTGCTTCTCTGGGGACGTGGTTTTCAAAGGCTCGATTGGCCGCACCGACCTACCTCATTCCGACCCTGAAGTGATGACGGAAACCTTGCGAACCCTCAAAATCAGCGTCAACCCCGACACGCTGCTGCTGCCCGGTCACGGGGAGACAACCACCTGGGCGGCGGAGCTCGCGAACAACCCATTTCTGAGATGACTTGGGAAAATGAGAGAATATGCCCATGATGACATCACTGTCAGGTTTTCCTGAGTTCACCCCGGAGGAAAAAATCCTTGAGGACGAGTTAATTTCTCGTTTAACCAGGGTGTTTGAACTGCACGGTTTTTCTCACTTAGAGACGCGTGCCATCGAACCTCTCAGTGAGCTGGAACGCAAGGGAGAAACCTCCAAAGAGGTCTACGTACTGTCTCGGCTGCAGGACAAGGAAGGCAAAGAGGACCGCAAGAACGGGCTGCACTTTGACTTAACGGTGCCGTTGGCCCGTTACGTGCTGGAAAATTCTCACCTGTTGCGCTTCCCGTTTAAGCGTTACCAAATTCAAAAGGTGTGGCGCGGCGAGCGTCCCCAGGAGGGTCGCTTCCGCGAGTTCGTTCAGGCCGATATCGATATGGTGGCCGCGGAAACATTACCGCCCCAGTTTGAGATTGAAGCCCCGCTGATTATGGCGCAAGCTTTGGAATCCCTGCCGATTCCCACCCCGGTGGTACACGTGAATTCCCGCAAGATTTTGCAGGGCGCCTGCAACGCCCTGGGCATTTCGCAAGTTGACGAGGTTCTGCAAGTCATCGATAAACACGACAAGGTGCGTCCCGAAGACTTTACACAAATGCTGAGTGAACTCGGGCTCGATACGTCCCAGGTGCAGACTCTGGTGAGCTTGGCGGACATTTGCGGTGCCGATGAACAAGTTATCCAGCAAGTACGCGACCTGGGACTGCAAGACGACATGTTAGAGGAAGGCCTGGCGGACGTGGCGCGAATGCTGCGTAGCGTTCCCGACCACGAGCGCGGCAACGTGGTAGCGGACTTTAAGATTGCCCGCGGGCTCGATTACTACACCGGCATGGTTTACGAAACGTTTATCACGGGAGCTGAATCTTACGGTTCTATCTGTTCCGGGGGCCGCTACGATAACTTGGTTTCCCAAGGTAAGCGCCACTTTCCCGGGGTGGGGATGTCTATCGGTTTGACCCGGCTCATCTCGATTATTCTGGCTAATGATTGGGCGAAAGTGTCCCGCCCGGTTCCGACCTGTGTATTGGTCGCGGTGGATAGCGAGGAAACCAGGGGACAAGCTGAGGCGGTGGCTTGGCAGCTGCGGGCCCGCGGTATCAACACGGAAGTCAGCCCCACCGCCGCCAAGTACGGCAAACAAATCAAATACGCCGTGACTCGCGGCATCCCTTACGTGTGGTTTGTGGAATCCGGGGAAGTTAAGAACCTGATTAACGAAACCCAGGAAAGTGCCCAAGCCGACACGTTCACGCCCGCCCCCGACCTTCTGAAACCGCAGGTGATTGCCAACTATGAGTGAATCGCCGGCGGTATCTTTGGATGAGTTGGCTGGGCAGCTGGAGGACCTGAAATTTGGTTTTCCAGCGGCGCAGGCTGATGCCATCAAGCTGCGAAAAACGGCGATTTCCCGACTGCGTGAACATCTCAGCGCGCGGGGTACCGATTTGGACGGCCCTCTCGTGGCGGTGCTGGCGGGCTCCACCGGGGTGGGTAAATCCACCATTCTTAACTCTTTGGTCGGTGCCCAAGTACCGACTTCCGTGAGGCGTCCCACAACTCTCACCCCGGTACTGGTGTACCATCCCGACGACGAGTTATGGCTGTCGGCAGACCGTATTTTGGGAGGATTTGAAAAGATCCGCCTACTAGACGACGACACATGGGACGACCCTGCGGCCACGTCTGTCGTGCCGGAACGGGCCTCCGCGGGCGAGGATACCGATACGACACCGCAGCCGCAGCTCATTTTGCGTTCGACTGCAAAAATGACTCCGGGGATGTGCCTTATTGACTGTCCCGATTTGGATTCCTATCTGGACACGAACCGAGATTTAGCCCAACACCTGTTGGAAGTCGCTGACCTGTGGATTTTCGTGACTACCGCTAACCGCTACCGGGACGAGCCGGGGCTGGAGTTGCTGCGGAAAGCCGCTCGGCGCGATGTCGCTATTGGCGCGGTGCTGAACCGGGTCTCGCAAGGCTCCCTCTTGGCGGCAAAACAGGATCTCAGCGCGGAAATCGCCGACAGCACCCTCGAAGACGTCCCGATTTTTGCCATTATGGAAACCCAAATCGCCGACGGAGAACTGCCTGCCGAAGATTTAGTACCCCTGCGCAACTGGCTCGATAACCTGGCTGGTGACGCCTTGATGCATTCCGCTATGGCGCGCCAGACCCTGTTTGGTTCCCTGCAAGAAGTCTTGGATTTGAGCGAAACAGTGTTCGATGCTGCCGCCGCTGAAACGCAACTGTGCCACGAAATACAGCAAACTGTGGACCAGTTGGAACAGCAACTGCTGGATTTCGTTGAGGCCCAGATTGCGGCATCCACCTGGTTCCAAGGTGAGCCTGCTGACCTTTTGGAACCCTGCGTGCGTCGCCAACTTGAGGAACGCCGGGCTGAAAACAGCTGGATACGCCAGCGGTTGAAATGGAAAAATGCGTGGCTCAATCAGCGGGTGCGCCCGGATTTGGCGCTGGATGCTGTACAACGGTCGGTGTCCAGCAGCGTGTCGAACCTGGACTTTCAGATGGAACAAATCATTGCTGCGGGTATCCATGACTCCGCGCTACCCGACTCTGGCCGCTTTTCAGACGAAACTGCGCCGCCCCTGGACGGCAGCGAACTCATGGAACAGTGGTCCTTAACCCCTGCGGAATGCTGCCGCCAAGCTGGATGGAATCGGGACCAGGAACTCTCAACAGACGAGTCCCAGACGCTTTTCCTAGCGGTCCTTTTTGCTGGGGTCGCCTCGCCTGAAACTTGTCAGTTCACCGGTGCTGACGAGCTGTTGGGAGCTTTTTTTGACGCCTCGAAGCGTTTGCGGCTGCGGTCATGGAGCCGGTCTGCGCTGCGCAGCGGACTGCACGGTCGGGTCTCCCAGCGTATCGCTGCGCTACGGCAAAGCATTCCCAATCCAGACAACTCTGAACTGATTGCCGCGGGACGAAAAACGTTGCGTATCTTGCGAGAGGAGTGGTCCTAGTGCCTCGGAACAATCCCGAACAACGCAAAAATCGGATGCAAACCGCCCTGCACCGCGCGGTGGAGTGTCTCGATGCCGCTCAGGTCACGTCCGGCTCTGAGGCATTCCTAGCTCAGGCTCTCGAAGATTTGCGACGGTTAGAGAATCAGCTGGAACGCCGGGATGCCCTGGACCCCCGAGTCACCGTGGTGGCGGTAGCCGGACCTAGCGGCACCGGTAAATCCACGGTAGTGAATACTTTGGCTCGTCGTAACAGCTTGGTGCTGACCGGGACGCACCGGCCGACCACGACGGAGCTGGTCGCCCATGTTGACGCGGACGTGGCGGCTGCACCGTTTTTAGAGCTGAGCGGTATTACGCGCAGTGTCAGCGTGGAGTTTTGCTCTGGTGGGTCCACCCCGTTTGGGGAAAGCTTGGAGGCTGCAGGCGAGAGTTACCAGATTCGTTCAGCGCCTTCGGCGCAGTGTGGTCACCCGATTGTGGTGGAGGTTCCCGACACGTTGCTGGTACCGGAACTGGCCGCGGCCACGGCGCAGGTCTTGGAAACAGCGGATGTAATTTTGTGGACCACAGATTCCCAAAAATATGCCGATGCCGCTTTTCACAGCCAAATTTCGGCGTTTCCCCGTCACCGCAATTCGTACTTTGTCCTGACTCACACCGAGGGTTTGACTGAGACTCAGGTGCAAACCCTGCACCAAGAGCTCGCCACCATCGCCGCACGGTTGGGGGTCAGTCCCGAAATCTTGCAGATTTCAGTTTACGATGATTCGAGTTTGGCTAGATTCCGCGAAACCGTAGCTGGGTTGACCCACGCGCCGGAAGCCCGCTGGAGGGGCGAACAGGCTGCAATTCATCATGCTGCCACGCGGCTGAGCCAGGACTTGGAACTGGCGGGAGAGGAGCCTGCAAAGCAGCCCGGTCAGGCCCAGTCCGTTTCCGCATCACCAGCCGAAACCACCCTGGTGGATAAGGTGGCTCAGGTCAGTGGTCTCGCGGCTGCGCAAGCGAGCTTTTCCAAACAATACCTGCACGCTGGAGGCTTTTGGACGCTGTGGCCGGTGCTGAACTGGTTGGCGGGAATCAAGCCGCTGGCACCCTCCAGTCAAGATTCTGCAATCGCCGGGGGTGAAACTGCTGTGGACGAAGCCGCCGAGGACAAACTCGTTGCTCACTCGACTGCCCCTTCCCCAGAAAAAACGGCAGACGATAGCGCGACCCCAGCCGTAGCTGACTCCTCGACAGACACCACCCACACTTCTGTACAGACAGCCCCGCAAACCGACACGCGCAACCAGTTTTCCGCCCACGTCAACGCGGCGGGAATCACCAGCGCGGCTCGTGCTTACGCGGTGGCTGCCAGTGCGCAGCGTCCACCTAAATGGGTGGATTTTGCCCAGCTCAAGGCGGTGGAGCTGTCCGGCAACCTGGTCAGCGCCCTCAACCTAGCTTTGGAATCGTGGAAATTCCCGGCTCGTCCCCTCCGAGCCTGGTGGCGGGTATGGCGGTACGGACACTGGTTTTGGTTAGCGGCATTGCTGGTGGGGCTGCTGTGGAGCCTCGTCGCGGGGGTCGCGTGCCTCGGCGGAGCCGGCACCAGTGCGGCCGTGTGGATGGTCGGGCCCGTACCGTTCCCCCTCGTGGTGTTCGCTGCGGCCATCGCAGGCACACTGGTGTGGAGCCTGGTGGGAGCCAAAATGCTGCATCGCGGGGCGCAAAACTACGGGAAAGAGTGCGCCGACAAATTCCGTTCGCTCATCCTGGAAGTGACTCGTCAGGCTTTCCTGGTCAAAATGAATCAGAATTTAGATTTGTATCCGCAACTGTCTGAACTGGTTTCTGAAATGCGTTTGCGGGACCCGGAATCCCGGTGACTTTCATCTGACGCCCGGTCGGGGTGTACTTCCAGGGTTTTCTCAAAGCTCAGATAGGCGTTAAACTTGAGAGAGCCCACTTTCTGGGTGCGGGGTATTGCGCCCCGATTGACTTGAGACGAACTTTCAAAGGAAGGCATAAGTTGCTGCGAACTCACAAATGTGCGGAATTGAACCTGAACCACGATGGTCAGACCGTCACCCTCTGCGGTTGGGTGGATCGGCGCCGAGACCACGGTGGGGTAGCTTTCATGGATTTGCGTGATGCCTCCGGGATTGTCCAGTTGGTCGTCAGTGAAGAAGTGGTGCGGGAAGTCCGTAACGAATACGTGCTCAAGGTCACAGGCAAAGTGCGGAAGCGTCCCGAAGGCAACGAAAACCCCGAAATTGCCACCGGCGATATCGAAGTCATGGCCGATGATGTCGAGATTTTGAATACCTGTGCGACCCTGCCATTCCAAGTTTCTGAACACGCCGAGGACTCCAATGTCGGGGAAGACATCCGGCTGCGTTACCGTTTCGTCGATTTGCGCCGCCGTCAGCTGCACGACAACTTGGTGCTGCGTTCGCAGATTTCTCAGATTGCCCGGCGGGTTATGGAAGAACACGAATTCATCGAGATTGAAACCCCGACTCTGACGCGTTCTACCCCGGAAGGGGCGCGCGACTTCGTGGTTCCGGCGCGGATTCGTCCCGGCTCGTGGTACGCCCTGCCGCAGTCGCCACAGCTGTTCAAGCAACTGTTGATGGTCGGCGGTATGGAGCGTTACTTCCAGTTGGCTCGTTGCTACCGCGACGAAGATTCCCGCGCCGATCGCCAACCCGAATTCACGCAGCTCGATCTGGAAATGAGTTTCGTCGACCAAGACGATGTCATCGAGGTAACTGAACACCTGCTGAAAGAGATTTGGAAAGTCATCGGCTATGACCTGACCACTCCGATTCCGCGGATGCCTTTCCAGGAAGCCATGGATCGCTTCGGTTCGGACAAACCGGATCTGCGCTTCGGCTATGAACTCGTTGATTTGACCGAATTTTTCAAAGACACTCCGTTTAAGATTTTCCAGGCTCCTTACGTGGGGGCAGTAGTCATGCCCGGTGGCGGTTCCCAGCCGCGCCGCACTTTTGACAAGTGGCAGGAATGGGCCAAAGCCCGCGGCGCGAAGGGTCTGGCCTACGTGACATTGAATGAAAATGGCGAAACTGCCGGCCCGGTGGCCAAAAATATTTCTGACGCGGAAAAGGCCGGTTTGGCCGCTGCCACAGGAGCCCAGCCGGGGGATTGCATTTTCTTTGCCGCCGGAGACAAGACCGCTTCACAAACGTTGTTGGGGGCAGCTCGCCTAGAGATTGGCAAACGCTGCGACCTCATCGATGAAAAAGCGTGGGCTTTCACCTGGGTGGTCGACGCGCCGCTGTTTAAGCCCTCCGGCGAGGCAGAAGCGGAAGGCGATGTGGCGCTGGGCCACTCCGCTTGGACCGCTGTCCACCATGCGTTTACTTCGCCGAAGCCAGAATGCCTCGATACTTTCGATACCGACCCGGGCAGCGCTTTAGCTTACGCATATGACATCGTGTGCAACGGAGTTGAACTCGGAGGCGGTTCCATCCGTATCCATCGTCGTGACATCCAGGAACGGGTGTTTAAAGTCATGGGCTTCTCGCAGGAGGAGGCGCAGGCACGCTTTGGGTTCCTGCTCGACGCTTTCAAGTACGGCGCTCCGCCGCACGGCGGCCTGGCTCTGGGATGGGACCGCATCGCCGGAATGCTGACGGGTTCCCCGTCTATTCGCGACGTTATCGCTTTCCCGAAGGCTGGCGACGGTTTAGATCCGCTCACCGGTGCGCCCGCCCCGATTACGGACGAACAGCGCAAAGAAACCGGCGTGGACTACGTGCCGGAGGACGACGAAGATGGTGAGGACGCTGAGGAAGCCGAAGACAGCGAAAAAACGCTGTAAAACCCTTCTGAGGAAAAATTACCGATAGTTTTATCTACACAGCCGACTGTCCCCTCTAAAATAGATGGGACAGTCGGTAGCGTTTCACCAAGGGGGAACTATGAACGCAAAAATTTTTGAACTGCACCCGGATAATCCACAGGCTCGTTCGTTGAACCAGATTGTAGAGATTATCCAGGACGGTGGCATTATGGCGTATCCCACAGATTCGGGATATGCGCTGGGCTGTGCGTTGGCAAACGGGGCTGGTCTGGAACGTATCCGGAAAATCCGCCAGCTCGATGATAAACACCATTTCACCCTGGTGTGCCACGATTTCGCCCAGTTGGGTCAGCTGGTGATGGTGTCGAATTCTCAATACCGGATGATTAAATCGCTGACTCCGGGGCCGTACACGTTTATTTTGAAAGGCACCAAGGAAGTCCCGCGCGCCACGCTGAACAAAAAGAAGCACACCGTAGGCGTGCGGATTCCCGCGCACAAGGTCGCGTTATCGCTGGTAGAAGCCCTGGGGGAGGCTATCTTGTCCTGCACCTTGCTGCTGCCCGGCGAGACGGAACCGCTGAGTGATCCGGTTGAGGTTATCGCCAAGCTGGGGCACCTGTTGGATGTTATCGTCGACGCCCCGATTGGCTCGGACCAGGCGACTACTGTCATCAACATGGAGGACGATGTTCCGGTGGTGACCCGGGAGGGCGCCGGTCCGGTTGATTTCTTGCAGTAGGTTATTCGCTAGCGTTCCCGGCGGTTTCACTGTGCTGAGGTTGCGCAAGCGCGGGTGAGCCGTCTGTTGCGCTGGGATTGGTCGGGTTTGGAATATCGTCGGTCCACACCAAATCAGGGTCTTGCGATTTTTGGTCCGGGTAAGGCTCCAGCAGGGGAGAGAGGAACAGCCGGCTGAACAGCACGTTGAGCAGCACCACAATAACCAGAGCAAAAGCCGACTGTTTCACGGGCATAGCGTTCATCGGCAGGAAAGCCAGGAAAATCGCCAGGTAGACCACAGAGCGGGTCCATAGCGCACCGCGGGTTTGCGTCAACTCGTTCAGCAGTGGGTCGTCGTCCAGGTTCGCGAGTTCCTCCGGCAGATGGTGTTTCGATTTGTTCATGGCATAGAACTGGTAATCCAGGGATAGGGCGAAACCGAAGCCTGCCAGCAGAACTGCCACGTTAGGGTCGACCCCTCCGGAACGCGCCAGTTTGGGCAGGAAAGCGCCCCAACCGTCTTGGAACACTAAAGCCGTCAGTCCCAAAGCTACCAGCAGGTTCAAGGAGTTCAGCAAAGTCGCCCACAGCGCTGCCCAGGCACGCCTGGTGGCTCGCAAAATGACCAGGAAAGTCGCCAACACCATAACTCCAGCCAGCAGGGGTACGAACCTGATTAGCTGGGCGGCAAAGTCAACTTGGTTGGCGGCCTGGCCAGTAATCCATTTCGGAAAATCCGAAGACAGCTCGCGGATAGTTTTCACGATTCCGCCGGCTTGACGGTTGGTAACGCCAGGTTTCAAATCCACGTCCAAAACGCTATAGTCCCCGGCGATTTCGGTGTTTCCAGCAGTCATAGCTGCCACACCGGGGATTTTACCCACCGCCACCGACCAGCTTTGCATATTCGCGGCGGTAGTTTTCCCTAAAACCCGGATATCCGGGGTGGCCGCGGTGGTGCCGTAGTGGGCGGCGCGCAGGGCTTCAAATTTCGCCGCATTCGTACCCGGAGGAAAAGTCGTTTGTCCCGAGGTGTGCCAGGTAATTCCGAAGGTAGGAATGGCCAGCACCACCAGAACGACCACCAGGACTCCGGTCAAAATCGGTTTGGCACGTTTCCGTGAGGCAAAAGGTGTCTGCAGGCGGGCGCCTAGAGAATGCAGCCGGGAGGAAATCACGGCGAAAGCCTGCCGATGCCATTCTGGACGGGGGTATTCCAGCCATCTGATACCGAGGTACAGCAACGGGGGAATCATCGTAGTCCCGATAGCGAAGCATCCCAGAATGGAGAACATGCTGACTAAAGCCACCCAGCGCAGGCTACTGGCCGGGAATATGGCTACCATAATCAGACCCAGCACAATTAGTGCCGTGGAAATGAGCATGGCCGGAGCCGAATGGGTAAAAACTTCGTCTAGAGGCGTGAGAGAGTCGCGGCGCTTGCGCAATCGGCGTTCGCGAGGCTTGGAAACACGTGGAATCTCGGTGGTGTATTTCACCACTGCTAAACGGGAGCGGCTGCGACTGATGAGGAACACCGCGTAACCCGTCACCACCCCTAGTGAAAGCATGGTGACCAGGGCAGAGTCGCCGGGAGCGGGCTTGACGATGAGGGAAGCCAGAGTGGCGATAGTCCGCGTCACGATCCATCCGCAAAAGCTTGGGATGAAAGCGAGCAAAGCCAGGCGTAGGCGTCCCGTCGCCCCGAACAGCACTGCGAAAACCACCAGCAAAGCAATGAGATTCGCTTTGAGAGAATCTTGACGAGCGCTCGCGGCAACTTCTTGGTTATTCAGATCCTCATCTGTGACGATGCCTGTGGCGTGAGGCGCAAAAGAGCGCATATCGCCGGCAATTTCACTCAAGGCATCCTCGGTCATGGCGCGAATATCGTCGGCGCGCTGGGGGAACTGGGTCAGGTCCAGCAGCACCACCATCATGAAACCGTGTTTATCCGTGGCGATAAACTGGTCCATCAAAGTTTTCGCATCGGGGTTATTAACATCATCGCCTTTCGCGAACGGATACAGCACCCCTGCCGGAATAACGCCGGGAACCTCGCTGAAACTCGCCGCCGCTGAGTCCAGCACGTTCTTAACTTCCTTGCGCTGTTTATCCATGTCCACCCCGGTGACGATGAGGTAAGCCTGATAGTTGGAACTGCGGCTGTCATTCAAGATTTGTGACGCGACGTAGGATTCCGAACCGGGGATAGAGACCAGACGGTTTTCCACACGGTTCCACATACTTCCAAAACCAAAGCCGGTCAAAGCAAAGGCTGCACAGATGACTATCACCAAAGCCCAAATCAGCACCGTGGGCAGCGGGCGTCGATTCAGACGGCGATATAGTTTCAGGAACATGTTATGCATTGTCTCATACACCTTAGGGCATTTTTCACTAGGGTGGTCTCATGGACTTGTTTGATTCCTTGAGTGACACCGGCAGGGGGGGTCCGGAGTTTCGCCCGGACGCCCCTTTGGCGGTACGGATGCGTCCGCGCAGCGTAGAAGAACTGGTGGGGCAGTCACACCTGTTGGCACCCAATTCGCCGTTACAGCGGCTGCTGCGGGCAGACACCGAGATGACTTCGTCTGTGATTCTCTACGGTCCGCCCGGAACCGGCAAAACGACCTTGGCATATCTGGTGGCGCAGGCAGGCGGCAGAGAATATGCCCAGCTTTCCGCCATCAATGCGGGAGTGAAAGAAGTCCGAGAGGTCATTAACGCGGCGAAACGACGACTGAGCCTGAGCGGTCAAGAAACCATTTTGTTTTTAGACGAAGTCCATCGGTTTTCTAAATCGCAGCAGGACTCGCTACTGCCGGCAGTCGAAAACCGGTGGGTTATCCTGGTGGCCGCCACCACGGAAAATCCAGCTTTTTCCGTCATTTCTCCGCTGTTGTCTCGGTCCCTGCTGCTGACGCTGAAACCTCTCACGAACCAGGACATCGAAACCATCACGGACCGGGCTTTGGCGGACGAGCGCGGACTGGACGGAAAATACACCCTGACCCCGGACGCTAGGGACAGCCTCATCAGATTAGCCGGAGCGGACGGGCGCAAAGTCCTGACCCTGTTGGAGGCGGCGGCCGGGGGAGCCGATTCCCGCGAGGCCAGCGAGATTACCGAAGACGATGTTGCGGCGGCGGCAGACACGGCCGTGGTGCGTTATGGCATTGACGAGCATTATGATGTGGCTTCGGCATTTATCAAGTCGATGCGCGGCTCTGATCCCGATGCCGCCCTGCATTATTTGGCGCGGATGATTAAAGCCGGGGAAGATCCGCGGTTCATTGCCCGCCGAGTCGTGATTGCGGCGGCGGAAGATGTCGGGTTGGCTGACCCCAGCGTGCTGCCCCTCGCGGTTGCGGCCGCACAAGCGGTGCAGTTGATTGGGATGCCGGAAGGACGGATTCCGCTGGCTGAGGCGGTGGTCGCAGTGGCGACGGCACCGAAGTCGAATCGGGCGTATGTCGGTATCAATACCGCGTTGGCTGACGTGGAGGCCGGCAATATCGGCACAGTGCCGACCTATCTGCGCGACCAGCATTATCCCGGGGCCAGTGCCGATAGGAAAGCTCTGGGCACCTATCAATATCCCCACGACGACACCCGCGGCATAGTCGCGCAACAATACCTGCCTGACCCGCTGAAGGACAAGATTTATTACGAGCCCTCCGCCCACGGGTGGGAAGTAACGCTGGGTGAGAGGCTGGCAAAAATACGCAAGATTCAAAAAATGCGGTAAGATAGCCAAGTTGCCCGGAATCATGACCAACCCTCGGTTGGCTCATGCCCGGACACCTGGGGTCTTAGCCAATAAGGTGACCCCTCCCCGCCGAGATGCCCTCGCGGGGTGACTTTGAAATAAGACAGGAAGAATATAAATGGCAAACCGTTCTCGGAAAATGGTGCGTTTGTCGCGCGCCTTGGGGATGCCGCTGACCCCGAAAGCTAAGCGGTACTTTGAACGTCGTCCCTACGGACCTGGTGAACACGGCCGCGCCCGTCGCCGCAGCGAATCTGACTACGCGGTGCGTTTGAAAGAAAAGCAGCGTTTGCGTGCCCAGTACGCAATCCGCGAGGCTCAGCTAGTCAAAACCTTCCAGGAGGCACGCCGCATGGAAGGCCAGACTGGTGACAACCTGGTGGAATTGCTGGAGACCCGGCTTGATGCTCTGGTGTTGCGGGCCGGTTTTGGCCGCACCATGTTCCAGGCTCGTCAGGCGGTAACTCACCGTCACATCTTGGTTGACGGCAAGATTGTGGACCGTCCCTCTTACAAGGTGCGTCCCGGTCAAACCGTCCAGGTCAAGCCGTCCTCTCAGGTAAAGGACCCCTTCGTGGTGGCTGCCCGCGGTTCTCACCGCGATGTGCTGCCTCCCGTTCCTGACTACATTAAGGTCGATTTGGAAAAGCTGCGCTTTACCTTGGATCGCAAGCCTAAGCGTGAAGAAGTCCCGATTCAGTGTGAGGTGCAACTGGTCGTGGAGCACTATTCCCGCTAAAACTTTCAGTGGCCCCGGGATTTTCCCGGGGTCAATTGTTTAAAGTTAGAATATCTACGGTGTGTTTCGTGCAAACAGCTCGGAAAATGGGTCACTACACCGGGACAGGAGAATGACATGATTGGTGAAATTGCCGGGATTATTGCCGCCGTAGCTTTCGCGGTATTGGTGCTATTTTTAGCTGTGCCGCTATGGAAACTGGGCGGGGTGTTTTCCCAACTGGAGCAATCCATCAAAACTGTCACCGACGAAGCGGTGGTGGCGGTCAAACAGGGACAGACGTCTTTGGACCAGGTCAACAATCAGTTGGTACGGGTCGATTCCATGACTTCGGCGGCGAATCGCTCCGTCGAGGATCTCTCGGCGCTGACGACCTTGTTTACCGCGACGCTGGGCCGGCCGCTCATTAAGGTCGCGGCTTTTAACTACGCGGTGCGTAAAGCCATGGGTATCGACAGGAAGAAAGCAAAGTAGGGGGAGAGATGTCGAATACAGCGAAAGCGGTCGGGACGACGCTGCTCCTTTCCGCGGGGGCGGCTTTGGCCGCGTACTTTACCGTTACCCCGTTCCGTCAGACTGTCGATCAGATGACCCAGCGGTTCCGTGCGGATATGTCACAGCGCGAGGGGGAACTTATCGAGGCTCTGAGCTCCAGTGATTCAGAAATCGAGCAGGCCCGCGACACTTGGAACGCTCGGAAGGACGATGGTGCGGGGTTCAGAGTCGGACGCGGACGTCACCGTGATTCCGTTGTGGAAGACGACCTGGAATTTTAGCGAAGTTCACCGATAATCAGCGAAAACCGCCCGGAACAAACTGACCGGGGGACCAGGACAGATAAACCGGGAGCAGCCCGGATACGAAGGAAAGATACATATAGATGCGTACTGCGGAAGTTCGTCAGCGTTGGCTGGATT
Source organism: uncultured Mobiluncus sp. (assembly GCF_902488535.1). Classification (GTDB taxonomy): domain Bacteria; phylum Actinomycetota; class Actinomycetes; order Actinomycetales; family Actinomycetaceae; genus Mobiluncus. Next base: position 19,752 of record NZ_CABTWO010000016.1, on the reverse strand, counting down.
TTTTTGCAAAGAACGGTCATGAGGTTCGCCCCTCGGTACCGCTCATTTCGCCCGACCCCTCGATTTTGTTCACCATTGCGGGCATGGTTCCGTTCATTCCCTACATCGTAGGAACCGAGCCGGCGCCGTGGCCGCGAGCCACCTCGGTGCAAAAGTGTATCCGCACCAACGACATTGACGAGGTCGGGAAAACCACTCGTCACGGTACTTTCTTTCAGATGTGCGGGAACTTTTCCTTCGGCGACTACTTTAAGGAAGGCGCGTCTCATTATGCTTGGGACCTGCTGACCGGCAGTCAGAAGGACGGTGGCTACGGCCTGGACGGTGACAAGCTCTGGGTCACGATTTGGGAGCAAGACGAAGCCGCTTGGGACATCTGGACCCAGCAAATCGGTCTGGATCCCGCCCACGTCCAGAAACTTCCGCGCGAAGAAATCTTTTGGGATACCGGCCAACCCGGCCCGGCCGGCCCTTGTGCGGAAATTCACCTGGACCGCGGTCCGCAATACGGCCCCGAGGGCGGTCCGGAAGTTGACACGCAAGGCGACCGCTACCTGGAACTGTGGAACCTGGTTTTTGATGAATTCCTGCGCGGCGAAGGCTCCGGCAAAGACTACCCGCTGTTGGGCAAGCTCGACCAGACCGCTATCGATACGGGCTTGGGACTGGAACGTCTGGCCTTTGTCCTCCAGGGCAAAGACAATATGTACGAAATTGACGAGGTGTTCCCCGTCATCGAAGTCGCTCAGGAAATGTCCGGGCGCCGCTACACTTCCGGCCCCGATCCGATGGATGTGCATTTCCGTATCGTGGCTGACCACGTGCGTTCCAGCCTGATGCTGATTGGCGATGGAGTTCGTCCCAGCAATGAGGGACGGGGCTATGTGTTGCGCCGCCTCATGCGCCGCGCGGTGCGTTCTATGCGGCTGTTGGGTGTGTCAGAGGCGGTCATGCCGCAGTTGCTGCCGGCCTCGATGAACGTAATGAAAGCCTCCTATCCCGAGCTGGAAAAGGACTGGGACACCATTTCCGACGTCGCTTACGCTGAAGAGGATGCTTTCCGCCGCACCCTCGACACCGGAACCGTCATCTTGGATACCGCGGTGACGAAAGCGAAACAGTCCGGCGCGGCTCTGAGCGGCGACGACGCCTTCCAACTGCACGACACCTACGGTTTCCCCCTTTCCCTGACGCTGGAAATCGCGGCGGAGGCCGGGGTGAAGGTGGACGAAAAACGTTTCACCGAGTTGATGAACGAACAAAAGCAGCGCGCCCGGGCGGACGCGGTGGCCAAGAAAACCGGACACGTCGACGCTCACGTCTACCATGAACTGGCGGCAAAACTTGGTGAGAGCAATACGGTAGAGTTCCTGGGATACACCGAAACCAGCGCTCCGGCGCGGGTGGTCGGTATTTTGCAGGACGGCAAACCGGTACCGGTCGCGACGGCTCCGGCTACCGTTGAGGTCCTGCTGGACCGAACCCCGTTCTATGCAGAAGCCGGCGGGCAGCTGGCTGACCAAGGACAGGTGACTTTCGCGGGAGGCGGAGTGCTAGATGTGGCTGATGTGCAGGCTCCAGTGAAGGGACTGCCCATGCATCGGGGGACTTTGACGGAAGGCCAGGTCGCCCTCGGTGAGGACGCCCAAGCTACGATTGATGTGGAGCGCCGCGGTGCGATTGCCCGAGCTCACACGTCAACCCACGTCATTCACCAGATTCTGTTGGATTCCTTGGGGCAGGGGGCGACCCAAGCCGGGTCGGAAAATGCTCCGTGGCACGTTCGTTTTGATTTCCGCAACGCGAGCGCTTTGCCGGATTCTTTGGTGGCGGACATCGAGGCGGAAGCTAACGAACGGGTCCAGACCAATATGACCGTTTCTGATTACCAGATGCCCATTGAGGAGGCGCGAAAGACCGGCGCCCAGGCCATTTTCGGGGAAAAGTACGGCAAGATTGTGCGCATCGTTGATATTGGCGACGGCTGGTCTCGGGAGTTTTGCGGCGGCACCCACGTACCGCTGACCGGGCATATCGGCTCTATTGCGGTGCTGGGAGAATCCTCGATTGGTTCCGGCGTGCGCCGTATCGAAGCCCTGGTGGGAAATGGCGCTTCGGGATTCCAAGCCAAAGAACACGCGTTGGTGTCTCAGGTCACCCAGCTGGTCGGAGCCAAGCCGGAAACCTTGGTGGAACGCATTACGTCCCTGATGGAGCGGCTCAAGACCGCGGAAAAAGAACTCGAAAAGACCCGCTTGGCCGCATTGTTGTCCAATCTGGACGACTACGTTAGATCCGCCGAAACGCTGGGCGGTGTGCAGGTCATTCACCAGGTCGTCCAGGCGGGTTCTGTGGACGATTTGCGTCAGGCGGCTACCACTTTGTGCGGGCGGTTCTCTAACGCAGATCCGGTGGTGGTCGCTCTAGCGGCCGTTATCGGTGAAAAACCGATGCTGGTTGTGGCCAGCAACGAAGCTGCTCGTGACAAGGGTGTGAAAGCCGGGGCATTGGTGAAGGCCGGTGCCGCAGCCATGGGAGGCGGCGGGGGCGGCAAGGACGACTTGGCGCAAGGCGGCGGAGCTCCCGCGGGGAAACCCGAAACCGGTTTGAACGCCGTGGTGGCCGCCTTGCAGTCAGTACTCGCGAAGTAAACAAAGAGCCGGTTTGGGCTTTGCGCCGGGCCGACTCGCTAAGAGGGGATAGCGCACAGGATGGTTGCCGGAAACTTTCTCGCCATAGACGTGGGTAAGGCACGCGTGGGTGTCGCCCGCTCGGTGGCGGGGACTTCCCTGGCGTTGCCGGTGGAAACTCTGCAGGTACGGCCGGACGGTTCCGAGCTGGATGAACTGGTGGACATCATTGCTGAAAGCGATCCCAGGGCTGTATTCGTGGGCTTGCCGAAACTGATGAGCGGTAAAGAGGGTGAGGCTGCCCGAATGGCGCGGTCTTACGCCCGGCGTCTGGTCAGGCGGCTGGGTACGCTGCCGGTGTGTCTCATCGATGAACGATTGAGCTCGGCTGATGCGCACGCCAAGCTGCATGAGGCCGGAGTGAGCACGCGCCGCCAAAAGCAGATGGTTGACCAAATCGCCGCCGTGACCATCCTCACGCGAGCTTTAGAAACTTTGACTCAAACAGGGAACTTACCTGGCGAGTTGGTTATCATGGATTAAATCACCTAACAAGGGAAGTACATGGCAGACACTGAAGACCTCGAATCGATGGGACCGCGGCGCCGACGTCGGTATTTAGCTCAACAAGCTCAGGCTGCGTTGAGTTCGGCTGACTCTCAGGCTCCCTCGACACCGGAACTTCCCCAAGATGCGCCACTCCCACAGACCCCTACTCCCGCGTCAGTCCAGGTCACGCCCCCGAATGTAGTGGTTGAACCGACCCCGCGCGCCCTTCCCAGCCGCCGCAGCCGCAACGAGGAATCTGACACCCCGTCTTTCCCCCGTGTGGACTCGGGTGTACCCCAAGCCGCAGACGCGACCTGGGAATCCCTGCTGCAGGACACACAGGTAGCCCCCGCCGAGCAACCCGAAGTTACCTTGAGTGAAAATCGTCGGCGCGACAAACGTTCTCGAATTCGGCGCCGCAAAACCATGCGCAATCGCACGTTTGTCATCCTGGCGATCGTGGTCGCACTACTGGTGGTGGCCATCGTTTTTGGCGCGATTATTTTCAATCGTTGGCTCAGCGCCAAGGGTGCCGACTATGAGGGCAGCGGCACCGGCAAGGTGATGGTGACCGTTCCCGAGGGAGCCCTAGGCTCTGATATTGGCAATATTTTGGTAAATGCGCAGGTCGTAGCATCTTCGCAGGCATTCTTTAATGCGTGCCGGGATCAAGAAGCGGCCTGTTCCGCGATTCAGCCCGGAACCTATGCGATGGCCAAACACATGTCTGCCGTCAATGCTTTGTCAATCTTGATTGACAAAGCGAACCGGGTCGACGATCAGATTACAATCGGTCCGGGTCTGACAAAGTGGCAGGTCAAAGAGCAACTGGTGACTACTGCCGGTTTCAGTGACGCTGACGTTGAGGCGGCTTTTGCCAACGCTCCGGGACTGCCCAAGGTCGCCGGCGGAGATATCGAGGGATGGTTAGCTCCGGGAACTTACCTGGTGGGCCCCGGTCAGGACGCGACCGAAACGATCCGCCAGATGGTAGCCGCCAGTGTGAAGCGGCTGCGGGACGCGGGAATTCCCGAGGCTCAGTGGGAGACGTTCCTGACCAAGGCGTCTATCGTGCAGCGTGAGGGCAGTGACCTGCGAAAACAGGACTACGGAAAGATTGCTCGAGTGCTGGAAAACCGGATGGACGCCAGCAAGGAAACCGTCGGATTTTTGAATATGGATTCCACGGTTATCTACGGTTTGGGCGAAGCCTCGAAGTCACGGAAAATTCCGACCGCTGCCGAGGTCGCTGACGCTTCGAATCCGTACAATACCTACCGCCACAAGGGGCTGCCGCCTAGTCCTATTGGGGTCGTGGGGCAGGATGCTTTTGACGGCACCCGCAACCCGCCGTCGGGCGACTGGCTGTACTTCACCACGGTGGATTTGAACACGGGAGAGACACGTTTCAGCGCGACCATGGAGGAACAGGAAGCTAACGTGGAGTTGTTGAAGCAGTTCTGTAAGGATCACCCCGATATTTGTAAAGGGTAGCGGGTCGTGTCGTACTGTTTGGTTTTGGGTGACCCGATTTCGCATTCTTTGTCTCCCGTTATCCACTTGGCGGCGTATCGTGAACTAGGCTTGAACTGGGATTTTCGCCGCCAGCGTGTTCGGTTGGGAACGCTCAAGGCATTTCTGGCCGCGGCAGATTCTCAGTTGCGCGGCTTGGCGGTGACTATGCCTTTGAAACCGGAGGCACTGCAGGCTGCGACTTTTGCTGACGGCCTGGCCAAAGTCACCGGCGCGGTGAACACCCTGGTCCCCGCCGCGGGCGGAGATTGGACCGGATTCAATACTGATGTCCGGGGCATTGTCGAGGCATTCCGCCACGCGGTAGCGGCAAACTTAGAGACCGGGTCCAGCGCGGTTATTTTCGGGTCAGGCTCCACAGCGGCTTCGGCTCTGGCGGCTTTCACGGAGCTGGGGTCCACAGAGCTGACAGTGATATCGCGAACCACCACCCAAACGGGCGCGGCTTTTCAGGCGGCCCAACGAATGGGCTTGAGCGTCGGGGCGGTGGCGTGGCACCAGGCTGAGGATGTCGACCGGGCGCTAAGCTCGGCAGGCCTGGTGATGAGTACTGTTCCCGCCCCATTCCAAGACGCCTTGCCCTTGGCGCAACTGCGGATTAATCCGCACGCGGCGTTCCTAGACGCGGCCTATGCGCCGTGGCCAACCCCCCTTGCCAGCTGGGCGGGAGCTTGTGGAGCCCAGGTCATTCCGGGATGGGAGATGCTGCTGCACCAGGGTGTCGCGCAGGTAAAGCTGTTTACCGGACAGGAAATCAACGTCGCAATTTTGCGTCCCGCTTTGCTGAAGTACGTCAACTCGGCGGACTAGAATGATGTCGGCACAAATTGTCTTAACATTTGCCGGCTCCCTATCAAGTCACAGTGTCGTCACAGGAGGGGGGAAGTTATGCTCTGGCACGTTCTGGCGTGGATTGTTAGCGGAATTTGGGGTTTTGCGGTGGGTGCAGCCACGACCAAGATTCTGCGCCAGCGTCACATCGAACTGCCGGATTTGTTTTACCTCCCGTTTTCGCTGTGCCTGACCTTGGCTACGGTCCTCCTCAATGTTATCCAGTGGCTCATCCTTAACTATTTTTCTCACGGTCTGTGCTTCACCCATTTCCTCCTCACACTTCCGGTGTACTTGGGTACCGCCCCTTTCTGCGCGTTGTTCCTGACTGACGCCCGCTACCGGCTGCTGCCTAACCATTTGTTGGAGTTGGGGGCTGCGATGCTTCTGCCTGTGCTGACTATTGTCGCCCTGATTCTGCATAGCCCCGAAGCACTGGCGCGGGTCTGGGGTTTGGGGCTAGCCATGGGGTTGGGTCTGATTCTCGCCACGAATATCGGTTTAGGGATGGGAGACGTCAAGCTCGCGGCTCTGCTCAGCGCATGGCTAGGTCTTTATGGCTGGTTTGCGCCTCTGACTATGCTGCTGCTGGCGTCCCTTTTGGGCGGTGTATTTGCCCTAATCCTGGTTATCTCTAAGAAGCTCGACTTAGACCATGACATTGCTTTCAGTCCGTGGCTCATCACGGGCGCCTTCATCACTTGGGTGGTGCACCTACCCTCGATAATGGTCGGCATCTAGCCGGGATTTGCCACCACGAGGACGGAGCTGTCCAGTTCGGGATGTGTGGTGAAATGTGGCAAGATGAACTCATGTTGGAATGTGTCACTGCCGGGGAATCACACGGTGCCGCCCTGATTGCCGTACTCAGCGGCCTGCCGGCAGGGATTGAAATCACCACCGATACCCTGACCCAAACCCTGGCCCAGCGGCGAAAAGGATACGGCCGGGGAACACGTCAAAACTTCGAGCAAGACGCAGTAACCATCCTTTCGGGGCTGCGCCACGGCAAAACGCTGGGTTCCCCGATCGCTGTTGAGATTAAAAACACAGAATGGCCTAAGTGGCAGACGGTCATGAGTCCCGACCCGGTACCTCGTCAGGCGCTGCTGCGAGACGCGGGTCGTGGCGACGAGCGCGAAGTGGCGCGAAACATGCAGCTTACTAAACCGCGGCCGGGACACGCCGACTTTGCCGGCATGATGAAGTACGGATTCACTGACGCCCGTAACGTGTTGGAACGTTCCTCCGCTCGGGAAACGGCCGCTCGAGTGGCGCTGGGGGCTTTCGCACAAGCGTTGTTGGATCAGGTCGCGGGGATTCGTTTAGTGTCTCATGTGACCTCCGTTGGTTCAGTTTCGGTTCCCCTGGACGCGCCGATGCCGCAGCCGGAAGATGCGGATTATCTTGACAATGACCCGGTACGTTGCCTGGATGCGCATACGGCGGAACAGATGGTGCAGGCTATTGACCACGCGCAACACACGGGCGACACCTTAGGGGGAGTAGTCCAGGTCATCGCCTACGGGGTGCCTATCGGTTTAGGGTCTCACGTGAGCCGAGCCCGCCGGCTGGACGCGCGTCTGGCCGCCGCCCTGGTCTCTATTCAAGCCGTAAAAGGGGTGGAAATCGGCGCGGCTTTCCTGCAAGCCTCCCTGCCGGGCAGTCAAGCCCACGACCCCCTATACCGCGGTGACCAGCCAGCCGACGCAAACACGGGCTTGGGCACGGTAATGCGACCGACTAACCTGGCTGGTGGCATCGAAGGTGGGATGTCCAACGGCAATCCGATCGTGGTTTCCGCCGCTGTGAAACCTATCTCTACCGTGCCCCACGCCCTGCCGACCCTGGATTTGGCTGATGGCAGCGTGGCGACCGGGCTGCACCAGCGTTCGGATACGACCGCGGTAGTGCCGGCTGCCGTCATCGCCCAAGCCGAGGTCGCGCTGGTGTTGGCTGACGCTCTACTGGAAAAAACCGGCGGGGACTCGGTGGCGGAATGTTCACGAAACTTACGCGCCTACCTCGATGAAGTGACGCAAAGGACAACTTTCTGATGACGCGCAAAATCGTTCTGATGGGATTGCCTACTTCGGGCAAATCGAAAACCGCCGGGATTCTGGCTCAAATTTTGCACACCACCTGGATTGATACCGACCTGGAAATTCAGCAGCGTTTCGGTCAATCCATCCCCTGGATTTTTAAAGAACTCGGAGAACAGGGCTTTCGCGCCCTCGAATACACGGTGGTTCGCGACGCGCTGCGGGGCTCAGCCCGGATTGTTTCCCTGGGAGGCGGCGCTCCGACCTACGCCCCGACTCGCGAACTGCTGAGCGAACACACCGTTTACTACCTGAAAGCGGACCCGGACTTCCTGGTGAACCGCCAGATTCAACGTTCCGAGCGTTCCGGTCAAAAGAAAGACGCCCAAGTTCGTCCCCTGTTGGCGGGAGACCTGCGAGAACGGATGCATGAGCTGTATCGGGAGCGGAAAGACATCTATGAAAGCACCGCCACGGTCATTATCGATGCGCAGAGTAAACGCAGCGAATTGGCTGGGGAAATCATTGCTTATGAAGAACGCCAGGGTGACTGTATCTGGGTGTCCACCCCCGGCCAGCCCTATGCCGTGAGCTTCGGGCGGGACCTAAACGCACAGGTCGCGGCCTTGATGAAGGCGCACACGAAAAAAGTCTTGCTGCTCAGTGCGCCCCCGGTGGCCCCGGCGGCGAACAGTTTGGCGCAGCACTTGGATTCATTGGGTAAACAAACCATGGTGAAAGTGCTGCCTGACGGAGAAGCCGCGAAGCAGCTCCCGGTGCTTTCCGAGGTTTGGGAGGCGGCCGCTAGCGCGGGTTTGGAACGCCGCGATGCGATTGTGGCTCTAGGCGGGGGAGCCACCACTGATCTGGGAGGTTTCGCCGCGGCGACCTGGCTACGCGGCATTGACCTCATCACGGTGCCGACCACTTTGCTGGCGATGGTTGACGCTGCTATCGGAGGCAAGACCGGCATTGACTGGAGCACCGGGAAAAACTTGGTCGGGGCGTTTTATCCTCCTATCGGGGTGGCGGTGGATTTCACGACTTTGCGAACCCTTTCGCCAGACCACCTGCGAGAGGGGCTGGCAGAGGCTCTGAAGTGCGGGTTTATCCGCGACCAACAGATTTTGGACATTGCTCGGGACAACGCATCGGCGCTGCTGGACCCGGATTCCTCCTCGCTGCGAGACATTATTCGCCGGGCCGTCACGGTGAAATCCGACGTAGTTTCCGCCGATTTGTATGAGTCGGGCCAGCGGGAATACTTGAACTTCGGGCATACTCTGGCACACGCCATAGAACGGGTAGAGAACTACCGTTTCCCGCACGGTTTAGCGGTTTCTATCGGGATGGTGTTTGCAGCGAACCTCGCCGCGGTGCTGGGGCGGGGGCCAAAAAATCTGGCCGCGCGCCTGCGTGACCAACTGGAAGCAGTTGGCCTGCCCACCACCTATAGTGACCACGCTTTTGCGGAACTGTTACCCATCATGTTTAGCGACAAAAAAGTTCGCGGCGGGCAGCTGCGGTTTGTCCTGCTGGAAGATTGGGGCAAGCCCGTGGTTGTTCCCGTCGCCGATGTCTATGCTTTGTCCAAAGCCGCCCAAATGACGGGAATTCCTCAGTGAAACTGCACTGTTCGTTGGCTTTAGTGTCCCTGCCGGGAGCCCGTCTGAGCCAGTTGGCGCAAACGATTTCACCGGACGTTGGCCTACCTGTCGCTTCCGGTTCGGGTCTCGATGCTTGGTCGCCGAGCTGCGCTCCCGCCATTTTTGTGTTGCCCTCTGACGTGCTCGAGACCGGTTCATCCGCACCTGTAGAGAACTTTCGACAGGCCGGGAATCCGGTATTTTTTCTTGATTTGCCCTGGGAGCAGTCGTGGCAGGCCGTGAACCCGGAAAAACTCAGCGACCCTAACGGCCTGCCTTGGCGTGCTGCCTATCGCCGCCTGGCCAAAGACCGCCGGGAGGACCTAATGGCACACAGTGATTACACGGTGCCAACCGAGGGAACCTTAACAGAACTGGCGCAAAGACTGTTGAAAGTTATCGCTGAAAACGGCTGCAGTTAGCCAACGGCCCGCTTTTTCGGTAGACTGTTTGAGCTGATTTGCTAACTGTTAAGACTGTGAAGGATGAAACGTGGCAACGACTAATGATTTGAAAAACGGTTTGGTGATGAAGATTGACAACCAGTTGTGGCAGGGTGTCGAATTCCAACATGTGAAGCCCGGCAAGGGGCCGGCTTTCGTGCGCACCAAGATTAAGAACATCCTTTCGGGCAAAATCGTTGACCGGACCTTTAACGCGGGACTAAAGATTGAAACCGCCACCGTGGATCGCCGCGACATGACCTACTCGTACAACGACGGTACCGACTACATGTTCATGGACGAAAAGACCTTTGAAATGGTCAGCGTCACTCCCGAAATCGTCGGGGACGCCGCGCACTTCCTGTTGGAAAACCAGAAATGCATCCTGGCTTTCAACGAGGGCAATGTTTTGTTTATTGAGCTGCCGGCCTCGGTTGTGTTAGAGATTTCGCACACCGAGCCAGGCTTGCAGGGCGACCGCTCCAATGCGGGCACCAAGCCGGCCACCCTCGAGACGGGCTGGGACATTCAGGTGCCGCTGTTCTTAAATATTGGCGACAAGGTGAAGGTCGATACCCGCACCGGCGAATACATCTCGCGGGTTACCGATTAATACTGCAGTGGACGCGAGTCGGGGCGCAGGCTTCCGGCTCGCGTCACTCATTTTTGCGAGGGGACGAGACAGTGGGACATAAATTGCCGCGGCGCACGCGGGAGCGGGTTCGAGCCGTTGATGTGCTTTATGAGGCGCATGTGCGGGGTTGGGACACTCCTGAAGGCATATTTTCTCTGGCGCAGCTACGTCAGGACGAGACTACCGCGCAGACCCCGCTGCCGGCCTATGCTGTCGAAATTTTGGAGGGTGTGGCCGAGCATTTAGAGCGGATTGATGCGGCTTTGGCGACATATTCAAAAGCGTGGCCGCTGCAGCGGATGCCCGAGGTGGACCTAGCTATTATGCGGGTCGCAGCTTGGGAGATTCTGTTCAATCCCGACGTGGAGGGAGCCGTAGCCATCACCGCCGCTATGCAAATCGCGGAGGAACGTTCCACTGATGAGTCACCGAAGTTTATCAACGGTCTGTTGGGAGCTATCAACGATATGAAAGATGCGTTGAGCAAAACCGAGGCCGACCAAACTTTGAGCGGCGAGGCGATTGCGAAACTTGAGTCTTCGGTACCGCAGAGCTTTGATACCGCGGCAAAAACCGCCGCAGCGGGCGGCGTTTTGGAACAGATTGACTTAGACACCCTGGAATAGAGTCTGCAGTTAATCCCGATTCATCATTTCGCGCAGGATATCTGCGGATTTTTCCGAATTGTCCAGAGTTTCGTTGATGGTTTGGGCTTTCTGTTGTGCCTTGGCCCACTTTTGGAAACGAGCAGCGGCCTCTGGCGAGTTGTCGGGTTGCGTGACCTCTTGGCTCAGCCCCGGCGTGTCCTCGTTGCCGAATAGAAGCTGCATTAACAGCTCGCGTTTTTCGTCCATGTCTTTATTATCGGCGATTTTGCCAGGAGTTTAGCCTGAAAACGCTCGATGTTGAAAATTTCGCATCTTTCTGAATTTCCCCCGAGAGTTCCAGCATTCCCGACCCGTTTTGCACCGGCACGGGCGGGGGATTCGGAGGCTTGGGAAAAAACGTGTACTATGGAGTCGCTATAAAACCTTTAATTTTGCCCCGTGAGGCAGAAAGGAAAAATATGGAAAAAACAGTGTTGGGCAGTGCTGACATTGCCCGTTCGCTGAAACGACTGGCCTTCGAGATTATGGAGAAAAACCAGGGTCTTGAAGATGTCGTTCTGTTAGGAATCCCCACCCGTGGCGTTGAGCTAGCCAATCGGTTGGGGAATTTTTTAAAGGAAAATAATCCCGATACAGACGTCCCGGTTGGCACCCTGGACATCACCCTGTACCGCGATGATCTTTCCCGTCAACCGATACGCGTACCGAAACCCACCGTGATGCCTAAAACCGGCATTGACGGTAAAACGGTCATCCTCGTCGACGACGTGCTCTATTCCGGACGAACCATCCGGGCTGCGCTCGATGCGTTGAACGATCACGGCCGCCCTGCCCAAGTGCAGTTAGCCGTGCTGGTGGACCGCGGTCACCGCGAACTTCCGATTCGCGCTGACTACATCGGAAAGAATCTGCCCACTTCACGGGCGGAACAGGTACTCGTAAAACTTCAAGACAGTGACGGCGAAGACGCCGTGATTATTGCAGACGGGAAGGAATAAAAATCATGCGACATTTGCTCTCTGCGGCTGATTTGAGCCACGAAGATGTCCTGAAAATTTTGGATACTGCCGAAGCCATGGCGATGACCCAGGCTCAAAAGGTGAAAAAACTGCCGACCTTGCGCGGCAAAACCGTGGTCAACCTCTTTTTTGAGAACTCCACCCGGACGCGGATTTCTTTTGAAACCGCGGCCAAGCGCCTCAGCGCGGACGTCATCAACTTTTCTGCGAAAGGTTCCTCGGTTGCGAAAGGCGAATCCCTGAAAGATACGGCCTTGACCCTGCAGGCCATGCGGGTTGACGGCATCGTTATCCGCCATTCCTCCTCCGGGGCGGCCTACCGGTTGGCCAACGCCGGCTGGTCTGACGTGCCCGTCCTCAACGCTGGTGACGGCGAACATCAACACCCCACCCAGGCTCTGCTCGACGCGATGACTCTGCGCCGGCACTACCTCGGTTTGAGTGGCGGCGACCTTGCAGGTAAAGACCTAAATGGCGCCCACGTAGTCATCGTAGGCGATATCCTGCACTCTCGTGTTGCTCGCTCCAACGTGGACTTGATGTCGACCTTGGGCGCCCACGTGACCCTGGTCGGTCCGCCGACCCTGATGCCGGTTGGGGTAGAAAACTGGAAGTGTGACGTGTCCTACGACTTGGATGTGGCCTTGGCTACCAATCCTGATGCGGTGATGATGCTGCGGGTGCAGCGCGAGCGTATGAGTTCTGCCGGCGGGGGCTACTTCCCGTCTGTGGTCGAATATCACCGGGCTTACGGTTTGAACAACACCCGTTTCACTAACCTGCCCGAACGCACGGTTATCATGCACCCCGGTCCGATGAACCGCGGTATGGAAATCTGCGCCCAAGCCGCAGATTCCGCAAAGTCTGTCATTGTTGAACAAGTTGGAAACGGCGTGAGTGTCCGGATGGCTGCTCTCTACCTTTTGCTCGCGCCGGAAGGAGGCCTGCTGTGAAGGAATATTTGATTAAGAACGTAACCCTGCCGAACGGTCAGGGGGCTGACATTGCTGTCAAGGACGGCGTTTTCGCGGGTGTAGGTGCCGACGCGGCGGACGCTGTTTCTGCCGGTGCCACGACCATAGATGGCAACGGCTTGGTGGCTTTGCCGGGCCTGGTCGATATGCACACTCACCTGCGCGAACCCGGCGGTGAGGATGCGGAAACGGTCGCTTCCGGCACGCTCTCGGCTGCTTACGGCGGCTACACCTGCGTCCACGCGATGGCAAACACCACTCCTGTCCAAGACAACGCCGGTATCGTAGAGCAGGTCGTGCACTTGGGGAATCTGGCGGGCTGGGTGCAGGTGTGCCCAGTCGGTGCCGTTTCCGCCGGTCTGCAAGGTGAACACCTGGCGGACTTAGGGTCCATGAACCGTTCGGACGCACACGTTTCGGTGTTCTCTGACGATGGAAAATGCGTCTCTGACCCGGTGTTGATGCGCCGCGCTCTGGAATATGTAAAGACCTTTGATGGTGTGGTCGCTCAGCACGCTCAAGACCCGCGTCTGACGGAAAATGCGCAGATGAACGAGTCTCCGCTGTCAGCTGTAATGGGTATGCCCGGATGGCCGGCGGTCGCGGAAGAAGCCATTATCCTGCGCGATATTCAGTTGGCTTCTCACGTGGGTTCACGAGTCCACATCTGTCACGTGTCCACCGCGGGCTCGGTAGACATTGTGCGGTGGGCCAAGAGCCGCGGCATTGCCGTGACTGCCGAAGCCACCCCGCACCACATCTTGCTGACCGAAGACATGGCCAAGACTTACGACCCGCGTTACAAGGTCAACCCGCCGCTGCGTACTGCTGCGGACACCGAAGCCGTGGTAGCCGGCCTGATGGACGGCACCATCGACTGTATTGGTACCGACCACGCGCCCCATCCTTTGGAGGAAAAGGACTGCGAGTGGCAAGCCGGGGCTTTCGGCATGATTGGTTTGGAAACCGCTCTGCCGGTGGTTCAGAAAGTCATGGTCGATTCCGGCAAGTTCACGTGGGAGGACGTGGCGCGAGTTATGTCCACCGCGCCGGCGCACATCGGGCGGGTCAAGGAACAGGGCCAGGGCATCGTCACCGGAAAACCGGCGAACCTGACCTTGTGGGATCCCTCCACGCGCCGCACTATTGACCTGGACTCGCAGCATTCCCTGTCTACGAACACCCCCTACCTGGGCATGGAACTGCCCGGTCAGGCGCGGTACACCATGTGGAAGGGCGAGTTCACGATTAAGGACGCCACGGCTATCCCGCTCGATCAGCGCTGAGAACCGAACCATGACGGAAATGCTCAGTCAAAGCAATAATCCGCAAGGTTTTGCCCATCCCGCGCTCCCGATGGATCGGGCGGACGCGGTGCTGGTTCTGGAGGACGGTTTTGCCCTAGCGGGCAAGGCCTTCGGAGCCAGCGGGCGAACCTTGGGTGAAGTCGTGTTTTCCACTGGAATGACCGGCTATCAAGAATCTCTCACGGATCCTTCCTATCATCGGCAAATCTTGGTCATGACCGCGCCACACATCGGTAACACCGGCATGAACACGACCGACCCGGAATCTAACCAGATTTGGGTGGCGGGTTATGTTGTGCGCGATCCGGCCCGCCGAGCCTCGAACTGGCGTGCCGAAAGCGACCTGGAAGAGGAGCTGGTGCGTCACGGCATCGTGGGGATTAGCGATGTGGATACGCGGGCTTTGACTTTGCATATTCGTCAAGCCGGTGCCTTGCGGGGAGGCATTTTTTCGGGCGACGCCCTGCCGGTCGGCGCCGAAAATCTGGAACCCCATGCGGTAGCGGCTTTGCGTTCCATCATTCAAGACTCCCCGCGTATGGCGGGGGCGGCGCTCAGCGCCGAAGTCTCTACCAAAACCCCCTACGTGATTGCTCCCACCGGTGAATTCACCGGTGGGAGCCCACGGGCGGTGTTAGCGGCATTGGACTTGGGGGTCAAGTCTCGCACCCCGGAAATTTTGGCTTCCCTGGGCGTGGAAATTCACGTGTTTCCCGCGGACTCGACCCTGAAAGACCTGCAGTCCATCAACCCGGACGGGGTGTTTTTCTCAAACGGGCCCGGCGACCCTAGCGCGGCCACCCATGAAATCGAGTTGCTGCGCGAAGTGTTGGACGCGGGACTGCCGTATTTCGGAATCTGTTTCGGCAATCAGCTGTTGGGTCGCGCCCTGGGATACGGAACGTACAAGCTGGTTTACGGTCACCGAGGAGTGAACCAGCCGGTATTGGATCGACGCACCGGCAAAGTCGAAATTACCGCCCACAACCACGGTTTCGCGGTAGATATGCCGCTGGGAGAAGTCTCGGTAACGCCCTTTTGCAACGGAAAATACGGCCGAGCGGAAGTCACCCACATCGGACTGAACGACAATATCGTGGAAGGTCTGAGATGTTTGGACATTCCGGCCTTTTCCGTGCAATATCACCCCGAAGCTGCCGCCGGTCCCCACGACGCGTCGCACCTGTTCAACGACTTTTTACAGATGATGTTGCAACATCGCTCTGAAAATACCACCGGGAAGGCGGAGGCCTGATGCCGCTGCGTCAAGATTTACATTCTGTTATGGTCATCGGCTCCGGGCCGATTGTCATCGGTCAGGCGGCCGAGTTTGACTATTCGGGTACTCAAGCCTGTCGAGTGCTGCGTAACGAGGGCTTAAAAGTCATCCTGGTCAACTCCAACCCCGCCACGATTATGACCGACCCGGAGGTCGCCGACTGCACCTATATCGAACCGATTACCACCGAATTTTTGGAATCGATTATCGCCAAGGAACGCCCCGACGCGCTGCTGCCCACCCTGGGCGGACAAACGGCCTTGAACGCGGCGATTAACTTGAGTGAAACCGGGATTTTAGACAAATACCAGGTCGAGCTCATTGGTGCCAACGCCGCAGCCATCAACGCGGGTGAGGACCGGGAAGAATTTAAGAAAGTCGTGGAACGCTGCGGCGCAGAAGTGGCGCGGTCTTTCATTGCCCATTCCCTAGAGGAGGTCAACGCGGCGGTCGCGCAGCTCGGTTTTCCCGTCGTGGTGCGCCCGTCGTTTACCATGGGGGGCCTGGGCTCCGGGATTGCCTATAATCAGCAGGATTTGGAGCGGATTGCCTTGGCTGGCCTGTCCGACTCGCTGACGAACGAAGTTCTGTTGGAAGAAGCCATCATTGGATGGAAAGAATACGAGCTCGAACTGATGCGGGATCGTGCCGATAACGTAGTGGTGGTGTGTTCTATCGAGAACCTCGACCCGGTGGGGGTGCATACGGGGGATTCCATCACGGTGGCACCCGCCATGACTTTGACTGATCGGGAAATGCAGCGGCTGCGCGATATCGGGATTGCCGTCATTCGCGAGGTCGGTGTGGACACGGGCGGGTGTAATATCCAGTTCGCCGTCCACCCCCAGACCGGTCGGATTATCGTTATTGAAATGAACCCGCGGGTGTCGCGTTCTTCGGCCCTGGCGTCAAAAGCAACGGGGTTCCCGATTGCAAAAATCGCCGCTCGGCTGGCAGTGGGTTACACCTTGGACGAGATTCCCAACGACATCACGCTGTCCACCCCGGCGTCCTTCGAGCCCACCTTGGATTATGTGGTGGTGAAAGCGCCGCGGTTTGCTTTTGAAAAGTTTCCCGCGGCTGACCCGACACTGACCACCACCATGAAGTCGGTGGGCGAAGCGATGGCCATCGGCAGAAACTTTACCGAGGCTCTGCAAAAGGCGTTGCGTTCCTTGGATAAGCGCGGGTCCAGCTTTGACTTCGCCCAGCCCGCTCCAAGTCCGGAACAAACCGCGCAGCTGCTGGAACAAATGGCTACCCCCACAGAGCGACGCTTGACCCAAGTGGTGCAGGCAATGCGCGGGGGAGCGTCGGCTGCCGACATCTATGCCGCAACTAAGATAGATCCGTGGTTTATCGACCAGCTGTTTATCCTCTGTGAGGTGGCGAAGCGCCTGCGGGAAGCTCCCGCTTTGCAGCCCCAGCTGCTGCGCGAAGCGAAACGTCACGGATTCTCAGACCTGCAAATCGCCCAGATTAGGGGCATTTCTGAGGACACCGTGCGGGAAGTGCGCGACGCCTTTGGCCTGCATCCGGTGTACAAGAAAGTCGACACTTGCGCCGGCGAATTCGGTGCCAACACGCCTTATCATTATTCGTCCTACGACCTCAGCACCGAAGTACAGCCGCGTGAGAAACCGGCGGTCATTATTTTGGGTTCCGGGCCGAACCGTATCGGGCAGGGTATCGAATTCGACTACTCTTGCGTGCACGCCGCCCTGACGCTGAAAGACGACTACGACACGATCATGGTCAACTGCAACCCTGAGACCGTGTCGACCGATTATGACATCGCGTCTCGGCTGTACTTTGAGCCCTTGACCTTTGAAGACGTCTATGAGGTGTACCGGGCAGAACTGGCTTGCGGTCCGGTAGCGGGGATGATTGTCCAGTTGGGAGGCCAAACCCCGCTGTCTCTGGCGCGGCGCCTCACCGATGCCGGAGTGCCAATTTTGGGCACCCAGGCGCGTGCGATTGACCTGGCCGAGGACCGGCAAGAGTTCGAACGGGTCTATACCGCCGCCGGGGTGGCCGCACCCGCTCACGGCACCGCCACCACGAACGCCGGAGCGCGAGACATCGCCGCCGAGATTGGGTTCCCTCTGCTGGCTCGCCCCTCCTATGTGCTGGGGGGACGCGGCATGGAAATCATTTTCAACGCCGACCATTTCGAGGATTACCTCAGTCGATTGGGGCCGGACTCGGCCGGAGTCGGCGCCGGACCGCTGCTCATTGACCATTTCATGGACGACGCCATCGAAATCGATGTGGACGCGCTCTATGACGGTCACGAGCTGTACCTGGCTGGCGTGATGGAGCACATCGAAGAGGCGGGCATTCACTCCGGCGACTCGGCTTGCGTGCTGCCTCCCGCCACGCTCTCGGGCACGATAATTAACCAGATACGCGCCGCGACCGAGTCCATTGCCCAAGGCGTGGGCACTGTCGGGCTCATCAACATTCAGTTCGCGCTGGCGGCGGGAGTGCTCAATATTATCGAAGCAAACCCCAGAGCGTCGCGGACGGTTCCGTTCGTGGCGAAAGCGACCGGAGTTCCCCTGGCGAAGGCGGCCGCCAAAGTCATGACCGGCACCACCATCGCCCAGTTGCGCCAGTGCGGGATGCTGCCCGGTGTGGACTTTGCCCAGTGGAGTAACTATCCCGACATTGCCGTCAAGGAAGTCGTCCTTCCGTTCAAGCGTTTCCGCACCTTTAGCGGCACGATGGTCGATACGATTCTGGGACCGGAAATGCGCTCGACCGGCGAGGCAATGGGCTTGGGTGTGAACCTGCCGATGGCCTATGCCAAGTCGGAGCTGGCAACGGTCGGGGCACTGCCCAAACCGGGCACGACTATTGTGGTGACGGTATCTGACCGGGACAAACGCCACATTATTTTGCCCTGTTCGCGCCTGCACCAGCTGGGCTACAAGCTGGTGGCTACCGAGGGGACAGCATCGGTCCTGGAACGCAACGGGATTCCGGTTACCCGAGTGGAAAAGGACCGTCAGCTCACCGACGGGTCAGCCGACACGGCCTTCAGCTCTTTCGTAAAATCCGAGGAAGTCGGCATGGTCGTCAACACTCCGGAACGCGGCAAGGGCACTCGTGAAGCGGGATACCGGATTCGTACCGCGGCTGCCACCGCCAACAAGGTCATCATCACGACTATGCGGACCCTGCAAGTCGCCGTGCAGGTGATGGATTTCTTAAGTCAGGGACAGACCTTTACGGTGCGGTCTTTGCAGGAACGTCAAATTGAGATGGAGAAGTCCGGTACCCGCACGCCCGGTAAGGCATAAAATGACTTTTCAGGAAGCTCGGGTTTTGTCTCTCCGAGCGGTTTCCTGATGTCACTTGAGAAAGGGAAGTCATGAGCGCTGCGCCAGAAGCTAATCCGGTTGAACCATTCGGGAAACGTTGCCAGGAAACCATAGCGAACCAGGGACCCTTGTGCGTGGGGATTGATCCTCACCCGGAGTTGCTGGAGGCTTGGGGGTTACCGCGCAGTGGGGCGGGAGTATGGGATTTTTCCATGCGAGTGCTGGATGCGCTGGGCGATTTGTGCGGATTCTTTAAACCGCAATCGGCTCTGTTTGAGGAATATGGCTCGTCCGGGATTTCCGCGCTCACCGCCACTCTGCGGGCGATTCACGATGTTGGGGCACTCAGCATTGTGGACGTGAAGCGTGGCGACATCGGTTCCACTATGAGCGCTTACGCGAGGGCGTACCTGTCAGAAGGGCCGCTGGAGGCTGACGCGATGACGCTGAGTCCGTTCTTGGGATTTGAGTCCCTGCGTCCCGCACTGGACCTGGCGAAACAGAACGGCAAGGGGACGTTCGTTTTGGCTTTGACTTCCAACCCGGAGTCCGCCTCGATTCAGTCGGCGATGATTATGGACGACGGTGAAACACCGGTGAGGTCCCTAGCCGCGGATATTATGCAACGTGCGGGTGCGGAAAATCGTGAGGCGGCACAAGCGGGGTACTGGGGCCACGTGGGGTTGGTCGTCGGAGCCACTGTGGGGGAGCGTATGCGCGGTTTGGAGTCGCTGCTGGATGCTGCGAATGCGCCCCTGCTGGTGCCCGGTTTTGGCGCTCAGGGTGGAAACGCTGAAAGTGTCGCCAAAGTCTTTGGGAAAGCCGCAGACCGGATTATTGTGTCGAGTTCTCGAGGGATTTTGCGCCGCGGCCCTGAGCCGGGCGCACTGCAAGCCGCCTTTGGAGAAAATTTAGAATCCCTTAAATCCCT
>NZ_CABTWO010000015.1 GCF_902488535.1 uncultured Mobiluncus sp. | reverse complement strand
GTGTTCTCTTCGCCACCGTGGAATACTTTGTGGCCCTGGCCTTACGGTAATCAATCCTGACCACGCCAGGATTCCCAGTGACATCACTGGTCAGATACCTCCTCGCGGTAGCTCTGGACAATCCCGTAGACTCACAAAAACTATCTAACACCATGCCTTTTTCCTTTTTCGAAGCCCCGCGATACGCCCGGCGTAACCGCTTCGTGACCTCAACACGCGCACCCATAGAAACCACTCCATCATTCATACCAACAATATATTTTCGCGCTCAAAC
The DNA here is from genome assembly GCF_902488535.1 of uncultured Mobiluncus sp. GTDB lineage: Bacteria > Actinomycetota > Actinomycetes > Actinomycetales > Actinomycetaceae > Mobiluncus. The sequence goes on along the minus strand of NZ_CABTWO010000015.1, from coordinate 56,289 downwards.
TATGTGAGGCACCACACCGCCCTCGCGCTCAAAATACATAAGGTACGCCGATACATAGAGTCAACGATGGTATTTAGGTACACGTGGTGTCACTAAGAAGGTACACCAAATGCAGTACGAACATGGTACGTATTGGACTAAAATGGCGTAGCGGTTCCGACCGTATCTGCTTGAAAGAGGTAGAGAATGTTCAAGAAAATTGTATTCTTAACTGTATTTAGTATCTGTATGCTACAGGCTGGGAACGTTGCAGTTGCCTACGGCGGTGTGGGTGCAAATAAAAATACTGTAGATGTTCAAATGCTAAGTAATGAACTGCGTTTAGCTCTTGTAGAAAATCGTCCAGTAAGTTCTATGTCAAAGCAAGAACAACTGGAATTAGCTGAATTGCTTCCTGCGAACGGGGATGCTATAAGTTTTCAATCGGATGCGTATGGACAATTGCGTTCGACTTAGGGAATATGCACGGCTTCAACTCAAAACATACACCTACGCATATCTATGCAAAAAAATTACATTGGAAACAAGCCAGAGACGCATTGCGATAATGTTGCAAAGTATATTCAAATGGACACTGTTATATTTCGTAAAGAATGGTATGGATGGGGGAACCCAACAGCCTATAGCGGTTACAGACTTAATGTGAAGGATTTTACTAATAAAGGAATCGCTCGGAAGTGTGTTGATCAGACTAAACACGATTGGAGGGCAATCAATAGTCATTATATTGTTGATAAATTTGGATGTAAGCATACGTTGTATAGCTCCACAACGGTGGAAGGTCTTAAGTGCAGCTGAACAGTCAATCTTGCGAAACGAAGTCTGACGCGACATGCCTGACGCTTTCTCTGCTGTGGGTGCTGTTTTCAGAAATCGAAATGGTGGGGTATCTAGCGGACGACGATTTTTATCAACGTTTCGCCGAGGCAGACAGTTCTTTACTTGAGTATATTTCTCGGTCATTGACCAAGATAGAAACGATCTCTGATGATCGAGGTATTTTTTTCCTCCAAGATTTTCTTGATTTATACCCCTGGGGGGGATGGAAAAAGATTTATAAACTTCCTTTGTCTCCTCAGCCATTTTCAGCTCTCAATAGGGAAATATTTTCTCGGCTAGGCAAGCGCGTGCAACGTTTACTTACCGGGGAGCATGAGCAGCCAGAAATTGCCTACAATGTGGAAGCTGTTGATGATGACGGTTTTGATACTGCAGATTCCGGCTGGTGGAGTTTTGACGCAAAGCCTCCGTATCGGGTAACTCTGCCAGGGAAGTACGACGTAAATTCGCAGCTCTGGCTGCCTATACTGACTGATGAATACCTAATTGTCACTCCGGGATGGGAGAGAGCGAATACGGCACGCGATAAAAGTAACTCTATTAAACTATTGGAAATTAATTCTTATAGTGATTGGGTTTTGTTGTGCAAACATTTTCCTTTCGTAAAATCAGCACCGTTCCCCTTGAATGATATTAATGGTGCGCCCCAGAGATGGATTACTGCTGACTTAGATTCGGCGCGTAATACGTATGATGCTATCAAATTGTCGATTAGAGGTTATTTTGACGCTGCCTACCGATTGCAAGACCAAATCGATGGAATTCCTTGCTTACTGATGGGCTGGAATCCGGGTGCCACGATTTGGCTGCGTCCGTCAGTTTCCGAGGCTTGAGAATTTGCTACGGGAGAACCAATAAGTGTAAGCTAGTTCCTCGGCGCATCTTGAGGCGGGTTCACGCCTCCCAGTGCGCACTTGCCTGGCAAAAGTCAGGTGGAATGGAAATCCAACGGTGCGAGATTTCGCTTGTGTTGCGTTTACAAATGCGACACACCCGAAAGCGTGTACCGGTGAAGAACCAGTTAGAGAGAGGTTAGCCCATGGCGGGACAAAAAATCCGCATTCGGCTGAAGTCTTATGACCATGAGGTCATTGACTCCTCGGCGAAGAAAATCGTCGAGACGGTAACCAGTGCTGGCGCTACCGTAGTCGGACCTGTGCCCCTGCCGACCGAAAAGAACGTTTACGTCGTGATTCGGTCGCCGCACAAGTATAAGGACAGCCGGGAGCAATTTGAAGTTCGCACCCACAAGCGTCTGATTGACATTATTGACCCCACGCCTTCCGCAGTTGATTCGCTGATGCGTCTCGAACTGCCGGCAGACGTGAATATTGAGATTAAGCTGTAAGGAGGACCACGATGACTAACGACACCATGGCCTCTGCAAAGGCATTACTGGGGCGCAAGCTCGGCATGACCCAGGTCTGGGATGAAGACGGCAAGTTGATTCCCGTGACGGTGGTCCAGGTCGAAAAGAACGTCGTCACCCAGATTCGTACTAATGAAACTGACGGCTACGACGCTGTCCAGCTGGGCTTCGGCAAGATGGACGAGCGCAAGGTCACCAAGCCGATGGCGGGTCACTTCGCCAAGGCCGGGGTTGAGCCGCGCCGTCACCTCGCGGAAATTCGCACCAACGACGCCAGCTCCTACGAGCTCGGTCAGGAACTGGGCGCGGATGTTTTTGACGCGGGAGTCCTAGTTGACGTTTCCGGAAACACCAAAGGCAAAGGCTTTGCCGGGGTGATGAAGCGTCACGGTTTCCAGGGCGTGTCCTCTTCTCACGGTGCACACCGCAACCACCGCAAGCCCGGCTCTATCGGCGCTTGCGCCACCCCGGGCCGCGTGTTCAAAGGCTTGAATATGGCCGGCCGCATGGGCGGTAACCGTCGCACCATCATGAACTTGAAGGTTCAGGCTGTGGACGCGGAAAAGGGTCTGGTCGTTTTGACCGGCGCGATTCCCGGCCCCAAAGGCGGCATCGTCATGATCCGCTCTGCTGTGAAGGGAGCCTAACAATGACTGAAAACCGCAGCGTAGACATTTTTGATGGCGTCGGCAAGAAAACCGGCACCGTAGAGCTGCCCGGAGAGGTTTTCGACCTCGACTTTAACAATCCCTTGGTACACCAGGTCGTAAACGCCCAGTTGGCGGCGGCTCGTCAGGGGACCCACTCCACCAAGACTCGTGGTGAAGTCGCCGGCGGCGGCAAGAAGCCGTGGCGTCAAAAGGGCACTGGCCGGGCTCGTCAGGGTTCGATTCGCGCCCCGCAGTTCGCTGGCGGCGGTACCGTACACGGTCCGCAGCCTCGTGACTACTCCCAGAACACCCCGAAAAAGATGAAAGCAGCCGCTTTGCGCCAGGCCTTGTCTGATCGGGCTCGCGCTGGGCGTATCCACGTGTTGAGCGACTTCGGCGTCAAGGAAGCCCCGTCCACCAAGGCCGCGAAGGCAGCTTTGCAGGGTGTTGTCGATGATCGTCGCGCCCTGATTGTGTTGACCCCGGAAGTTGATGACGTCGTGGCGTTGAGCGTGAACAACCTCAGCGAGCACCACGCTCTGTACGTCGGTGAGCTGAACACCTACGATGTGTTGGCTAACGACGATGTGGTGTTCTCGGCTACGGCGTTGGACTCCTTCCTTGGGAAAGGAGAAAACAAGTGAGCCTGGAAAAGACTAAGAACCCGCACGACGTGATTATTAAACCCGTCGTCAGTGAAAAAGCCTACAACTTGATTGACCACGGTCAGTACACCTTCGTGGTGGCTCCCGACGCGAACAAGGTCGAAATCAAGTCGGCTATCGAAGAAATCTTTAAGGTAAAGGTTGCTTCCGTCAACACCCAGAACCGTGAGGGCAAGCGCGTGCGCACCCGTACCGGCTGGGGCAAGCGTAACGACACCAAGCGCGCCATCGTCACCCTCAAAGAGGGCTCGATTGACGTCTTTGGGATGCAGGCCTAAGGGGGATAACTCATGGGAATTCGTAAGTACAAGCCAACAACTCCGGGCCGTCGTGGTTCTTCCGTGGCGGATTTCGCGGAAATCACGCGTGACCACCCGGAAAAGTCCCTGGTTCGTCCGCTGCACAAGACCGGTGGGCGCAACAACAAAGGTCGGATTACCTCTCGTCGTCGCGGTGGTGGCCATAAGCGCCAGTACCGCTTGATTGACTTCCGTCGTCACGACAAGGATGGTATTCCCGCCAAGGTGGCTCATATTGAATATGATCCGAACCGTTCGGCGCGCATCGCTTTGCTGCACTACGCCGATGGCGAGAAGCGCTACATCTTGGCTCCGTCCAAGCTGAAGCAGGGCGACTCCATCGAACAGGGTCCCACCGCGGACATCAAGCCCGGCAACAACTTGCCGCTGAAGAACATTCCGTTGGGTACCACGATTCACGCGGTAGAGATGCGTCCGGGCGGCGGGGCCAAGATTGCCCGCTCCGCTGGGGTTTCTGTCCAGCTGGTCGCCAAAGAGGGGCGTTATGCCCAGCTGCGGATGCCGTCTGGCGAAATCCGTAACGTGGATGCTCGTTGCCGCGCCACCATTGGCGAAGTCGGCAACTCCGATCATTCCAACATCGACTTGGGCAAGGCCGGTCGCTCCCGTTGGTTGGGACGCCGTCCGAAGGTCCGTGGTGTGGTTATGAACCCGGTTGACCACCCGCACGGTGGTGGCGAAGGCCGTACTTCCGGTGGCCGTCACCCGGTGAGCCCCTGGGGCAAGCCCGAGGGTCGTACTCGTAGCAAGAAGAAGGCGTCGAATCAGTACATTGTCCGTCGCCGTAAGACTGGCAAGAATCGCTGATAGGGGAGTTTGTTTATGCCACGCAGTTTGAAGAAAGGCCCCTTTGTTGATGCTCACCTGCAAAAGAAGGTGGACGCGCAAAACGAGGCCAACACAAAGAACGTCATTAAGACCTGGTCGCGCCGTTCGATGATTACCCCGGATTTCCTGGGTCACACCATCGCGGTGCACGACGGTCGCAAGCACGTGCCGGTGTTTATCACCGAATCCATGGTCGGTCACAAGCTGGGCGAATTCGCTCCGACTCGTACTTTCCGTGGTCACGACAAGGAAGACAAGAAAGGTCGCCGCTAAAAGCGGGGGAGGGATAGAACATGAAAGCTACTGCTCATACCCGCTATGTGCGCGTGACGCCGCAAAAGGCTCGCCGCATCATGAATGAGGTGCGCGGAATGGAAGCGAACAAGGCGCTTGACGTGCTGAAGTTTGCTCCGCAAAAGCCGGCCTTGCCGATTCGCAAGACTTTGGTTTCCGCCCTGGCTAACGCCGAACAGGCGGCTCGCAACGCCGGTACGTCTTTTGATTCCGATGAGATGTACATCGTTGAGGCTTACGTCAATGACGGACCCACGATGAAGCGTTTCCGGGCTCGGGCACAAGGGCGTGGGGCGCGTATCTTGAAGCGTACTTCTCACCTGACCATTGTGGTGGGGGACGCGGAAGACAAGAAGGAACTTGCTGCTCCGTACTTGCCGTCTCAGCGCCGTCCGGAAGCTGATCGGATTTCGGCTTCCGCCGCAAAGAAGGCTGCTGCGGCCGCTGTCACTAAGAAGGCAGCTAAGCCGGTAGAGGCTCAGGAAGAGTCGGCTCCGAAGTCCACGACTGCGGCCAAGAAGGCTCCTGCCAAGAAGCCGGCCGCAACGAAGTCCGCGACGAGCAAGACCACGGCCACCAAGTCCACGGCTGCGAAGTCCTCGACCACTAAGTCGACCACGACTAAGTCCGCAGGAACCAAGGCTACGACCGCGAAGTCCACGACTGCGAAGTCGAGCGCGGCCAAGAAGTCCACAGCTACGAAGAGCACGGCGGCAAAAAAGCCTGCCGCGAAAAGCACTGAGAAGGGAGCGGAGTAAATAATGGGTCAGAAAGTACATCCCACTGGTTTCCGTCTGGGCATAACCGCGGAACACCGTTCCCGTTGGTTTGCTGACTCTACGAAGTCCGGCCAGCGTTACCGCGACTTCGTGAAGGAAGACGTCGAGATTCGTCGTCTCATGCAGGACAAGCTGGAACGTGCCGGTATTTCCAAGGTCGAAATCGAACGGACTCGCGATCGTGTGTCTGTTGACCTGTACACGGCTCGTCCCGGTATCGTCATCGGACGCCGCGGCGCGGAAGCGGATCGTTTGCGCGCCCAGCTGGAGAAGCTGACCGGCAAGCAGGTGCAGTTGAACATCCGCGAGGTTAAGAACCCCGATTTGGATGCGCAGCTGGTCGCTCAGTCCATTGCTGAACAGCTCAGCGCCCGCGTGTCTTTCCGTCGCGCCATGCGTAAAGGAATGCAGTCCGCACAGCGTGCGGGTGCCAAAGGTATCCGTGTGCAGTGCTCCGGTCGTTTGGGCGGTGCTGAAATGTCCCGCTCTGAGTTCTACCGGGAAGGCCGCGTGCCGTTGCACACCTTGCGTGCCAACATCGACTACGGCTTCTACGAAGCGCGGACCACTTTTGGTCGTATCGGTGTAAAGGTCTGGATTTACAAGGGTGACATGACCGAACGGGATTGGAACCGGATGCAGGCTGAACAGGCCGGCCGCACGGGTCGCCGCAACGACCGTCACGCGGGGACCCGCCGTCCTCGTGCCGACCGTCCTGCTGACAACGCGGCCAACGAAAACGTAAACGAACCCCCCGAAGCCGCGACCGTCGCCGCCGGGGCAACCACAGAAACGGAGGCATAAGCAATGCTGATTCCTCGTCGTACTAAGTGGCGTCGCCAGCACCGTCCGGGCCGGCGTGGCTACGCTAAGGGCGGCACCGAAATCGCTTTCGGCGATTACGGTATCCAAGCCCTGGAGGGCGCTTACCTGACTAACCGTCAGATTGAAGCGGCTCGTATTGCCGTGACTCGTCACGTCAAGCGTGGTGGCAAGATCTGGATTAACATCTTCCCGGATCGTCCGCTGACCAAGAAGCCCGCGGAAACTCGTATGGGTTCTGGTAAAGGTTCCCCCGAATGGTGGGTGGCTCCGGTCAAGCCTGGCCGTGTGCTGTTCGAAATCGCTGGTGTCAGCGAAGAACTGGCCCGCGAAGCGCTGTCTCGCGCCCAGCACAAACTGCCCATCAAGACCCGTTTTATTTCCCGAGAGGGTGGTGAATGAACATGATAGGTTCCAAAGGACTGGCTCCTAACGATTTGGATGCCATGGACAACGAGCAGCTCGCGATGAAGCTGAAGGACGCGAAGCAGGAGCTTTTCAACCTGCGTTTCGCCCAAGCTACCGGTCAGCTCGAAGACCACGGCCGCATTAAGGCGGTTCGCCGCGATGTCGCCCGTATCTACACCATTTACCGTGAGCGGGAACTCGGCATTCGTACCGAGCCCAGCGTTAAGGAGTAATCAATGGCAGACGAAACAATGACTACCGAAACGACCGAACGCAATCACCGTAAGGTGCGCCGCGGCTACGTGGTGTCCGATCGCATGGAAAAAACCATCGTGGTTCAGCTCGAAGACCGCGTGAAGCACCCGCTTTACGGAAAGGTCATGCGCAAAACCAAGAAGGTTACGGTTCATGATGAGCAAAACCTCGCCGGTATCGGCGACTTGGTCGTCATCATGGAAACGCGCCCGCTGTCCAAGACTAAGCACTGGCGCCTGGTGGAGATTGCCGAAAAGGCCAAGTAATTCTCCACAACTAAAACTCGGTTGAGGTCTCTTAGACCTTTCAATCTGGATATAGGACGCGGCCCGGATACATTATGTGTCTGGGCTGCGTCCTTATTTCAGCGCCGCTGGGGCCGACTGTTGAAAGTGCGGCGCTTGACCTCATTTTGGCGCTCATTTCCCCCTAGAATATAGGGGTGATTGCGTTACCGTCTTTGTCTGACTTGAAAAAATCTCGATCCCTGAAGTGGAGTATCCACCCCGGAGCCCTGGGTATGTGGGTCGCGGAAATGGACTTTGGGATTGCTCCAGCCGTGAGGGATGCCCTGCAGTCCGCCCTCGATGACGCCATCACCGGCTACCCTCCCGTAGGTCTATCCCAGCAGGTTGGCCAGGCAATGCGAGAATTTTATGCGGCTGAATTCGGCTGGCAAATCGAGCCTGATGCGGTTGGCGTGGCCTCCGATGTACTGTCGGTGCTGCAGTCTGTGATGAGTATTCTTCCTCCGCAGGCTCCGGTGGTGGTGCCGACACCTGCCTATATGCCATTTTTGACGATGCCCCAAGACCAGGGACACGAAGTCGTGCAGGTCGTGTCCAACTATGATGCGCAAACTGGCCAGTATCAGCTGAACTTGGAGGGGATCTCGCAGGTTTTCCGCTCGGCGCAGGCTGGGGGACTGCTGGTGCTGTGCAATCCTTGGAACCCCGTGGGCAAGTGCGTGAGCCCCGCTGAGATGGCTGGATTGTGCGCTATTTTGGCTGATTACCCAGACGTCTTAGTGTTCTCGGATGAGATTCACTCCCCGCTAGTCTTGGACGGACAGCTCCACCCCTTCGCTCAATTTTCAGAGCTGGCAGCTTCCCGGACCGTGACTGCGTCAGCTGCCTCAAAAGGGTGGAACATCCCTGGTTTGCACTGTGCACAGTGGATCATTCCCGACGAATCGCTGCGGCAACGTTTGCGCACCCCGCTGCAAGTTTTTGCCTCCGGGGCGACCCCATGGGGGATGCTGGCATCCATCAGTGCTTTTCGCGATAGCCGCGAATGGTTGGGGGAAGTCAAAGCGCAGATTGTCGAAAATCGGGAAACTGTTCATGGCTGGTTGGCCAATCACGGTGAGCACTTCCGGGTGTTCCTGCCCGAGGCGACCTATTTGTCATGGTGGGAAACTGATGGAATCCTCGGAGCTTGCCCCGCCCAGACCCTGCGGGATTGCGGCCTAATCGTCAACGATGGCGCGGACTTGGGCAAGGGCTTTGAAAACTCTTTCCGTTTGAACCTGGCGACCACTCCCGAAGTGCTGCACGCGGCTTTGCGGGTTATAGAAGCGGGTATATAGGTTTGCCAAACGGATTGCTGATGCCCATTCTTGGTCAACAGGAGATTTAGAGGGTATTACCGAAGCGTTCTTCCTGGTCTAACCCCAGAATTTTCCCTGCCAAACTTCTCTGAACAGGGAGTTTCTTCAGGAAAAATTTTCCTATTGGTTTTTCTTGACACAGCTCTCTATGTGTGGCAACATTGTGTAAACGATTACATGTAATCGTTTACACAATGGAGTGGAGAGTCAATGCGCGCTAACGTGACCATTAAAGACGTAGCCGAGGAATCCGGGGTTTCGGTGGCTACCGTTTCGCGCGTACTTTCGGGAAAATCGGCTTCTGAAAAGGCTAAAAGGCAAGTTTACGCGGCGATTAAAAAGCTCCACTACACTCCGAATGGACTGGCTCGTTCGCTGCGTTCCAAACAAAATCGGGTCGTGGCAGTTCTTGTTTCAGACGTACGTAACCCGTACTTTGGTCTCCTTGCCCACGGACTGCAAACTAGCCTGGCAGAAGCAGGATATGCCATGATTATCGGCAACGCCTCAGAGAACTTTGAGCAACAGGAGCAATTCCTATATCAAGCTTTGGAACATCGAGTTGACGGGATGATTCTTGTTATTCAAAGCCGCCATTCCTCAGCTCTAAAACAGGTGCAACGAGCGGGAGTTCCTGTTGTGTTCGTTGATCGCACGATGGAAGGTTACGAGGTACCTACAGTAGATTCAGATGCGTACCCAGGAATTCGCGATGCGCTGATTCACCTGCAGGGATTGGGACACAAACGCATTGGGATGGTGTTGGGTCCAGAACATACTTCAACTGCGCAACAGCGTCTTCGGGTCTTCCTAGAGATTGGTGCTGAACTGGGGCTGGAAACCGTGGTGAATCCGAAATCAGACGGTGAACAGCACTCAGTTGCGTTGATGCAAGAGCTGTTGGAAGCCAATGTCAGCGCGGCCATCATCGCTTACACGCCGCGACTGTGGCCGATTCTCAGCTACCTCGGCAAACAGGGAATCCACGTGCCACAGGAGTTATCGATTATCGGTTATGACGACCTGCCAATTATGGAACACCTCAATCCACCGTTGACCACGATTAACCAGGATATTGAAGAAATGAGTTCTCTGGCTGTTCAGGAGTTGCAAAAACTAATTGCAGGGGAAGAAGCGCAAAGCCTTCACTTGCCAACTTCCCTCATACTTCGCAAATCCACAGCGCGGGCAAAGTAAGGAGCAGCGCAGATGACAACGTTGGAACTAAAGCATATCTATAAATCTTTTGGACCAGTAGAGGTGTTAAAAGACATTTCTCTGCGCGTAGAACCAGGGAAAGTGCATGTCTTGCTGGGAGAAAACGGTGCTGGTAAATCCACCCTCATCAAAATTATTGCCGGAATATACAGTGCAGATAAGGGTGAACTATTCCTGGATGGGAAACCGGTGACAATAGCTAACGTTAAGGACGCGGAGTCATACGGAATTTCGGTAATTCACCAAGAACTCAACCTCGTCCCCAAGATGAGCGTGGCAGAGAACCTTTTGCTGGGCAGACTCCCAACCAAGGCCGGAGTGTTAGATAAACGTGAACTTTATCGCCGGGCACAAGAGGCTTTGGATTTGGTAGGCATGAAACTCAATCTCAAACAGCCCGTGGGCGAATTGGGGATTGCAGGTCAGCAGTTGGTCGAAATCGCCAAGGCTCTATCCGTAAAGTCCAAAATACTGATACTTGATGAGCCCACAGCTGCTTTGACGACAAAAGAGATAAAGGTCTTATTTGAGCTGATGCGCTCACTAAAGGCACAAGGGGTGGGGATGATTTTCATCTCTCACCACCTGAACGAACTAGCAGAAATCGGGGACACTGTTTCGGTGCTACGGGATGGAAACCTCGTGGCGCAGGTAGACGCGAAGACTCCGGAACCTGAGCTGGTGCGTCTCATGGTGGGACGATCTATTGATGAACAGTTCCCCTCCCGCCAGGTTAAAGCCGGAAAGATAATGCTGGAGGTGAAAAACCTAAGTTCAGCAGGGAATTTCTCTGATGTTAGTTTCAATGTTCGTGCTGGAGAGGTATTGGGAATCGCCGGCTTGGTTGGTGCAGGAAGAACCGAGGTCTTGAGAGCCATCGCGGGAGCCGACACATTTGACTCTGGAGTGATTCAAATTCAGGGAAAGGAAGTTCCAAACTCCCAGATTGCTAAAAAGATTTCTTTGGGTCTGGGCATGGTTCCGGAAGACCGCAAAGCTCAGGGCTTGGTTTTGGGTGCAACGGCTGGCGAAAACCTCGGCTATGCAAAACTCATGCCCAGCGCTCGTTTCGGGATAGCCCAACGAAGAATGTTGCGTAAACAAGCTGAAGGAGTGTCCCAGCGGATGCGAGTCCGTATGGAAAGCATTGATCAGAAAGTCAAAGAGCTTTCGGGAGGAAACCAACAAAAGCTAGTGTTTGGACGGTGGGTGTTGGCCGGATCGAAGGTGTTACTTCTCGATGAGCCGACTCGCGGGGTCGACGTAGGCGCAAAAGTCGAAATCTATGAACTTATCAATCAAATCGTGTCCGATGGTGGCGCGGTGGTGATGGTTTCCAGTGAATTGCCTGAGGTACTAGGTATGTCAGACCGGATTCTGGTGATGTCGGAAGGTCGAGTTGCCGGGGAACTTCCGGGTAGAGGAACCACTCAAGACGAAATCATGACACTGGCGGTTTCCAATGTCGCAGAGTTGTCACAAATTTAGAAAAGAAGGCCAATATGCAAACAGTAACGAAACCAAGCGCTCAGCGTGAATTGAAGCCGTCTAACGGGCTGGTCAATGTCAAAACCTTCCTTGCCAACAATGGAGCTCTGGTCGGTTTGGTAATCTTGGCTATCGTTTTGAGCCTAGCGTCACCGGTGTTCCTTTCGGTGAACAACTTCACCCAAATTGGTGTGCAAACAGCGGTCACCGCAATTCTTGCGTTTGGAATGACTTTCGTCATCGTGGCAGCTGGCATTGACCTGTCCGTTGGCTCCATGCTGGCCCTGTCAGCCATGGTGGGTGCTTACGCCTTTACCGTTATGGGTATCCCCAGCTGGCTAGCTTTGCTAGTTGGATTGCTGGCTGGAATCATGTGCGGGGCAGTAAACGGAATTAGCAATGCGTATTTTCGTTTGCCGTCTTTCATTGCTACCCTGGCGATGCTCTCCATCGCTCGTGGGCTCACCCTGGTGATTTCCCAAGGAAAACCGATTCCCACCTCACCTGCGGTAAACATGTTAGGGGGGAGTATAGGTCCGATTCCTGTCCCGATTATCGTATTTGCTCTCTCGGGTGTTGTGGCGGCTGTAATCCTCAACCGAACCGCAATGGGGCGTGCCATGTATGCCGTCGGTGGCAATATCGAGGCAGCTAGGCTTTCGGGTATCCCCGTGAAAAAGGTGCAGGTGACCGTGTTTGCGTTGTGCGGACTATATGCGGGTGTGGCTGGAATGGTTATGGCTGGTCGACTCAATTCCGCTGGCGCACAAGCCGGTGTGGGATACGAGCTCGATGCGATTGCGGCGGTCGTGATTGGGGGTGCATCTCTGGCCGGCGGTTCAGGTAAAGTTTCCGGAACTCTGGTTGGGGCTCTTCTGCTGGCGGTAATTCGTAACGGACTCAACATCATGAATGTTCCTTCCTTCTGGCAACAGGTGGTTATAGGTCTGGTCATCGCCGTCGCAGTGGGTATTGATGCCCTGAAGAACAAGGAATCTGCACACTAAACCATAAGGAGCGGGCTTGCCCTGGAAAAAGGGAACCATTCCTTGTGGGTTCAAAAATTGCAATAAATAAACAACATGTTTCGAGGGACCCCCCGGAACACAACACCCAGAAAGGTAAACACATGATGAAAAAATTTCACAAGTTATTTGCATCTGGAGCGATTCTGTCTCTAGGGATTCTAGGACTGAGCGCTTGCGGCGGCACCGATGCCGCCAATGATGGAGCCTCCTCAGGGGAGAACGGCAATGCCTCAGGTGGGAAAAACCTCGTATTGTTAGTTTCCACTCTGAGCAATCCCTTCTTTGTGGATCTGAGCGACGGTGCCAAGGCCGAAGCGGAATCAAAGGGGTACACACTGGAGATTTCTGATGCTCAGGATGACTCGGCCACCCAGGCTAACCAGGCTCAGAACGCCATCAGTAAGGGCGTGAGTGCGGTAATTATTAACCCGGTGGATTCCGACGCGGCGGGACCTTCTGTTGAAGCGCTGAATGGTGCAAAGATTCCCGTTATTGCAGTTGATCGCGGTGTCACTACCGGCAAGCTGGATTCTTTTGTGTCCTCAGATAACGTCCTTGGCGGCAAACTTGCTGCGGAGCAGATTGCCAAGGCCATCGGCGAGAAAGGAGACGTCATTGTGCTCCAAGGGGTGCCAGGTGCCTCCGCGACTCGTGACCGTGGTCAAGGCTTCGAGGAAGGCATCAAGGCCTTCCCGAATATCAAGGTAGTTGCTTCCCAAACCGCTAACTTTGACCGTGCTGAGGGATTGGACGTGGCATCAAATCTGCTGCAGGCTAATCCTAATGTGAAGGCTATATTTGCACATAACGATGAGATGGCACTGGGTGCTTTGAAAGCGTTAGCGGAAAAGGCGGGTAAAGACGTATTCGTCTTTGGCTTTGATGGCACGAATGATGGCTTGCAGGCTGTGCAGGATGGAACCATGCTTGGAACGATCGCTCAGCAACCCAAAGAACTCGGTAAAATTGCCGTAGATCAAGCTATTAAGTTCTTGGAAACCGGCAAGGCTGATGCCAATGTTCCGGTGGAAGTTAAGACTGTCACCAAAGACAACGTTGCGGAGTACATCAAGTGACAATAGCTGTTTTCGGGTCTCTGAATGCTGACCTGAATTTGACAGTGGCTCGCCATCCCCAGCCGGGAGAGACCCTTTTGGGTGGGGGTGGCGGAGTCAGTGCCGGAGGTAAGGGAGCGAACCAAGCTCTAGCTGCCGCCCTGACCGGGCACCACGTGATGATGGTAGGACAGGCTGGTAATGATTCCAATGCACAGGTTGTGGTGGAATCTCTGCAAAGAGCGGGTGTGGACTTGAGCTTTGTGCGTCAAGTTGACATTCCCACCGGTCTGGCGGTTGTAACCGTCGAACAGCAAGGTGAAAACTTCATTATTGTGGTTCCCGGGGCCAACGGTGCCATGAATAGCGGTGGAATCGAGTGGATTAATCCGGCATTGCACCAGGCTGACGTTCTGGTGATGCAGGCAGAAATTCCGCAAGACTGCATTCTGGAGGCTGCAAAACGATTTGTGGATTCCGGCAAGCGGGTTGTGTTGAATCTCGCACCGGCGATAGCTGTTAACCCGTGGTTGCTTTTGCACAGTAATCCTTTGGTAGTAAACGAGTACGAGTCACGTTTGGCGGCGTGCTGCTTGGGATTGAATCTCAGTAATGCTGAGGATGCTGACGTCGCGAAAGCATTGCTGGAAGTCGGAGTGCCCTCCGTGGTTTTGACTCTCGGTTCGCAAGGATCGCTGTTGGGGGAACACACTTCGGAAGTTAATGTTAGCGTTTCTCATCTAGATGCCATCCCTGTTCAAGCTGTGGACGCGGTAGGAGCGGGTGACGCGTTTACCGGAGTGCTCGCAGCTAAATTAGCTGAGGGTCAGTCCCTCCACGACAGTGCATTAGCGGCAACGCGATTTGCTTCCGAAACGGTAAAATATCCTGGTGCGCAATCCTCGTATTGGCAGGCTGTCGCAGCTTTGAAAGGAAACAGATGAAGAAACAGGGCATTTTGAATCGCAGTCTTCTGGCTCAGATTGCGTGTTTAGGCCACACAGACACCTTCGTGTTGGCGGACTGTGGCCTGCCGATTCCTCGGCATATTCCTGTAGTGGATTTGAGCGTGGTGTTCGGTTTGCCTCGTTTCCAACCGGTGCTTCAGGCTCTGTTGTCAGAAGTTGAAATAGAAGCGTGCTGTTATGCTTCTGAGGCTATCGGCACCGAGGTGGAATCTTGGTTTGCGGAGATTCCTGGGACTCATGACACAATTTCCCATGAAGAGCTCAAGCGCCAGGTAGCGCAAGCAGCTTTTGTAGTCAGAACTGGGGAGGATACTCCGTGGGCGAATGTGATTTTGCGTTGCGGTGTGCCTTTCGGAAAATGAGCAATAAATAGATGTTTGCCCGGGCTTACAGCCCGGGCAAACATCTATTTTATGTTCTGTCGCCCCGTGAAGAATCCAATGTCTTTTCAACACAGACAAGACTTCGTAGGGGAGCCAGAAAGGCGATGACTTGGGGCGTTATAAAAACCATGATGGGCCTCACCCGCAGGTAAGACCCATCAAAAGGGCTCGTTATGGAACCGAGATCGATTTAGATGGCGCTCAAAACGGGCAAAAGTCCCGCGCTCGTGTCGCTAGCCATTCCCAGAATCGCCAGTCCTCCCACAACCGCCATGATGATATTGATACCGATAACAACTAGTCCCAAAATCGTAAATACCATAGCGACTATGGTCCAAGTCTTTAGTTTCGAGGTGGGTTCCATGTTCTGGGCCACCATCTCATTTTTCGCCTTGCTGCCCATATACCAGGCGATAGGTGAGCAAGGCCAAAAGAAGATGCCGATAATAGCCAGTGCCATCAGGGTCTGTTCTTGGGGATGCTCATAAGGGCGGGCGAACTGGCCGGGCATGGGTTGCCCCATCGGTTGGCCGGGAATTGGTTGCCCCATCGGTTGCCCGGGCATGGGCTGGCCAGGCATGGGCTGGCCGGGTTGCGATCCGGGAACTTGACCGGGATTGCTCTGCTGGGGTTGATAAGGGTTGGACATAATTCCTCCTAAAGAATAAACAGCAACACCTGAGTCAAATTTATCAGGAAAATTCCTCGTTTTGCTACCCTTCAATAACAGCGGGCTTCAGGAAATTTTGAGCAGCGCAAACCCTGAACAGTATCAGAGAACCTGGGATGCAGAAATGGCATCGGACTGCTGGGCTTGGATGCCAGGCAGTCTATCAAGTTGCAGCAGCTAAACGAGCTGGAATTTAACACACTTGGGTGACTTGTCCGGTCTCTACGTCATACATAAATCCGCCAACTTCGGCAAACCCTTTAATCAGGGGGTGGTTGCGCAGAGTCTCCACGTCATCACGCAAATGTTGGTCTTGGTTCGGGTCTGCGCCAAAGACCAAATCTCCAACGGGTTGTCCAGCTTGTTTGGCAATAATGGCTCGAAGTCCCGCTTCGTCAGTGGAAGCCATGGTGCAATTGGTGTGTTCCAGCACCATAATTCGGTCCACATTTAGTTTATGAACCGCTGCGATGGCACCAGCCAACGTGCCGGGCTTCAAGAATCCGCCGGGAGTGCGCAGAACCTTGGCCTGTCCAACCTTTAGCCCAAAAATCTCGAGAGGATCAAGACGGGAATCCATACAAGTCACAATCAGCAACCCATGCGCGGGAGCGCCGGGAAGTCCACGGTAGGGGAAATTGTTGGCGTATTGAGCATTAGCTTGTAAGAGATCATCAAACACAGTCTCAGCTTAGCGGTTTTCGCAACGGGACGAATACCGGTTTGGCTGCGGTTTGCCACCCCCGCCAATAAATACTAAACTTGGAGGGTTGCTTTTGGCTGAGACCTCTCACAAATGTGTCTGTGTCAGCCAGGGGTTTCAATTCCGCCCGTTTGAGGTGGGATTTGTGCGCCCTTGCAACGCAAGATAGGTTCGGCAAGGCTCTATTGAGAACCGGCCAGACGAAGGAGAAAAGATGATTCAGCAGGAGTCGCGACTGAAGGTCGCCGACAACACGGGGGCTAAGGAAATCCTTTGCATCCGTGTGATGGGCGGCTCGAAGCGACGCTACGCCGGCATCGGCGACACCATTGTCGCGACCGTCAAGGATGCTATCCCTGGCGGCAACGTGAAAAAGGGTGAGGTCGTCAAGGCTGTCGTAGTCCGCACTAAAAAGGAAACCCGCCGCAAGGACGGTTCCTACATTCGTTTCGACGAGAACGCCGCTGTAATCCTCAAGAACGATGAGGAGCCGCGTGGCACCCGTATTTTCGGGCCCGTCGGGCGTGAACTTCGTGAAAAGAAGTTCATGCGTATTATTTCACTCGCCCCGGAGGTGATCTGATGGCAGCAAAGTTGAAGGTTGGCGACGAAGTCGTGGTGATAACTGGCCGCGACAAGGGCAAGCATGGCCGGATTCTGCGAATCGACCGGAAGCGCGAACGCGTGGTGGTCGAGGGCATCATGATGATGAAGCACCACAATAAGGCGGGGCGGACCCATCAGGGTCCGACTGGAGGCATCGAAACGAAAGAGGCCTCCATCCACATTTCCAACGTGATGTACTACGAGCCCGCGGCCGCCAAGGCCAAGCTCGGCAACACGACCAAGAAGATCGCGGGTACCCGGGTGGGGATGCGCGAAGAGGTCGTCGATCGCGATGGTAAAGAAAAGACCGTCCGGATTCGCGTGTCCAAAGCTACCGGGAAGGATCTGTAATGGCAGAGGAAAAATACACCCCGCGGCTTAAGACCAAGTACCGCGAAGAAATCAAGGGCCAGCTGCTCAAGGAATTCCAGCACCAGAATGTCAACCAAGTTGGCGGTTTGGAAAAGATCGTCGTGAACATGGGTGTGGGTGCCGCCGCGCACGACCACAAGCTCATGGAAGGCGCTATCTCTGACCTGTCCACCATTACTGGCCAGAAGCCGGTGGTTGACAAGGCTCGCAAGTCCATCGCTCAGTTCAAGTTGCGTGAAGGGTCCCCGATTGGGGCTCACGTCACCCTGCGCGGCGATCGGATGTGGGAGTTCCTCGATCGTTTGCTGTCCACGGCTCTGCCGCGTATCCGCGACTTCCGTGGTCTGAGCTCCAAGCAGTTTGACGGTCACGGAAACTATACTTTCGGTTTGACCGAGCAGTCCGTGTTCCACGAAATCAACCAAGACGATATTGACCACGTGCGCGGCATGGACATCACGGTCGTAACCACCGCCGCAACTGATGACGAAGGCCGGGCGCTGCTGAAGTACCTCGGTTTCCCGTTCAAGGAGGATTAACAATGGCAAAAACCGCTTTGAAGAACAAGGCTGCCCGTAAACCCAAGTTTGCGGTGCGTGCCTACACCCGGTGCCAGCGCTGTGGTCGCCCTCATTCGGTGTATCGCAAGTTTGGCTTGTGCCGTATCTGCCTGCGTGAGATGGCCCATAACGGCGAACTCCCCGGCGTTAAGAAGTCTTCCTGGTAAACACATTAGGGGGCAGGTCGATTACGAAACCGCCTCAGAAAGGGCCCAAGCCCAATGACAATGACTGATCCCATAGCAGACATGCTGACACGTCTGCGCAACGCCAGCTCGGCGTACCACGAGTCGGTATCTATGCCGTACTCGAAAATGAAGGCCGCTATCGCGAACATTCTTCAGACTGAGGGTTACATCAAAGACTACGAAGTCGAGGAAGCGCGAGTCGGCAAAACTTTGACGCTTAACTTAAAGTACGGCGCCAAACGTGAACGCGCGATTTCCGGTGTGAAACGCGTCTCCAAGCCCGGTTTGCGGGTGTATGCAAAGTCCACCAAACTGCCGAAGGTCCTGGGCGGCCTGGGCGTGGCGATTATTTCGTCCTCGTCCGGTATGCTCACTGACCGCGAGGCAGCCGACAAGGGTGTAGGCGGAGAAGTTATCGCCTACATCTGGTAAAGGAGGCTGACATGTCGCGTATCGGTAAGATTCCGGTGGAAATTCCCGCCGGTGTGGAAGTAAACATCAATGGACAAGACGTTTCTGTCAAGGGTCCCAAGGGTACCTTGACCATGTCCGTGGCCGCCCCGATTACCGCCAAGGTTGACGGGTCGACCGTGGTCGTGAGCCGTCCCGATGATGAACGTGAGTCCCGTTCTTTACATGGCTTGACTCGCACCCTCATCGCCAACATGGTTGAGGGTGTCACCAACGGATATTCCAAGGTTCTGGAGATCCAGGGCACTGGTTACCGTGTCAATCAAAAGGGTGCTGGTCTGGAGTTCCAGCTCGGTTTTTCGCACCCCGTCAATGTGGAGCCCCCGGAGGGCATCACGTTCAAGGTGGAAGGCAACCGGGTTACCGTCGAGGGTACCTCGAAGGAACTGGTTGGCGAGGTCGCCTCGAATCTGCGCAAGATTCGTCCGCCGGAGCCTTACAAGGGCAAAGGTGTGCGCTATCTGGGTGAGAATGTTCGCCGCAAGGTCGGAAAGGCAGGTAAGTAATCATGGCTTATTCTGTAAAGGGTAAAGGCAAGCGTCTGTCGCGTCTGCGTCGCCACCAGCGGGTTCGTAAGAACATGTTCGGGTCGGCGGAAAAGCCGCGTTTGGTAGTGACCCGTTCTAACCGGCACATGGTCGCCCAGCTCGTCAACGATTACGAGCACAAGACTATTGTGAGCGCTTCCACCATGGAAGACGCTTTGCGCGGTGCTAAGGACAACAAGGTGGCCAAGGCGACTGAAGTTGGCAAACTCATTGCACAGCGTGCCAAAGCCGCTGGAATCACCCAGTGTGTGTTTGATCGCGGTGGAAATATGTATCACGGTCGCGTCGCGGCTGTGGCTGAAGGTGCCCGCGAGGGCGGACTGAGTCTGTAAGGAAAGTTGAGAAAATGGCTGAACAAGAACAGCAGATTACAGGCGAGACCGCAGACTCTGTGGACCAGACCACGGATCTGGGTGCGAATGATGCCCAGGATCGTGGCGGTCGCCGGGAGCGCCGCGGAAATCGCCGTGAACGCGATGACCGCCGTGACAATCGTCGTGGCGGCAGCGCTGATGACAAATACATTGAACGTGTGGTGACCATCAACCGCGTGTCCAAGGTGGTGAAGGGCGGTCGTAACATGTCCTTCTGCGCTCTGGTTGTGGTTGGCGACGGGGAAGGTACCGTCGGTGTTGGTTACGGCAAGGCTAAGGAAGTTCCGGCAGCAATCGCTAAGGGTGTGGAAGAGGCTAAGAAGTCCATGTTCCATGTCCCGATGATTCGCCACACCATCGTCCACGAGGTTCTCGGTGAGGACGCCGCGGGTGTAGTGCTGCTCAAGCCTGCTTCCCCCGGTACCGGTGTAATCGCCGGCGGTCCGGTGCGTGCGGTTATGGAATGCGCCGGAATTCGCGACGTTTTGTCCAAGTCTTTGGGCTCTGACAATGCGTTGAACATTGTGCGCGGCGCCGTGGCTGCTTTGAAACAACTGGAGCAGCCGGAGGCCGTTGCGGCTCGCCGCGGCCTGCCGCTGGAGCGCGTGGCTCCTGCCGGGATGCTGCGGGCTCGTGCCGAAGGCGAAGCTCAGGTGCGCGCCGAAGCGGTTAAAGCCGAAGCTGAATTGGCTGCCGAAGGAGTGAGTGCGTAATGGCTAAGAACCTGAAAATCACTCAGGTGAAGTCCACGATTGGTTCCTCGCGAGATCAGCGGGCGACTGTGGCTTCCTTGGGATTAAAGAAAATTCGTCAGTCTGTGGTACACCCCGATAACCCGGCCGTGCGCGGCCAGGTTCATAAGGTGCGCCACCTAGTTAGCGTGGAGGAGGTCGACTGATGAGCGAGAGCGAAGAGGAAAAGACCGCTGCGGAAAAGCCCGCGGCAAAGAAAGCTCCGGCCGCTGCCAAGAAGCCGGCAGCCGCCGCTACAAAGGCTGCAGCCAGCGACAACGTACAGGTGACGTACCTGCACGATTTGCGTCCGGCTCCGGGCTCTAACAAAGCCAGGACTCGTGTCGGCCGCGGTGAAGGTTCGAAGGGTAAAACTTCGGGCCGCGGCACCAAGGGCACCAAGGCGCGTTACCAGGTGCCCCTGGGCTTTGAGGGTGGCCAGATGCCCATGCATATGCGTCTGCCCAAGTTGCGTGGCTTTAAGAACCCATTTCATGTCGAGTACCAGGTAGTGAACCTGGATCGCCTGTCCGAAGTGTTCCCCGAGGGCGGCACTTTGACGGTTGACGACTTGGTTGACAAGGGTCTGGTCCGCAAGAATTGCCTGGTCAAGGTGCTGGGAACCGGCGAGGCGACAGCCAAGTTTGACTTGACTGTAGACGCTTGGTCCAGCTCAGCTAAGACGAAAGTTGAGGCGCAAGGCGGGTCCTTGACCGCACGCGTTCGTTAAGGATTACGGCGGGGTACACCAACGGTACCCCGCCGTTTCCACCAAACTCTGTTGAACCGGTATCATGTTTAGCTAGGAAGTGAGCTGCGCTCACCGACGTGCCGAAAAACTTTGGAGGACACTTGTTTACCGCTTTTATTCAGGCTTTCAAAACGCCTGATCTTCGTAAGAAGCTGTTGTTCACCTTCTTTATCATGGCTCTGTTCCGCTGGGGTTCGTTTATCCCCCTGCCGGGTGTTGACTATGCCGCGCTAAAGTCGGTCATCGCTGATGTTCAGAACAACGGGTCGCTGCTCGACTTGGTGAACATGTTTTCCGGCGGCGCTTTGCTGCAGCTCTCTGTTTTCGCCCTGGGCATCATGCCCTACATCACGGCCTCGATTATCATCCAGCTACTGCGCGTAGTCATTCCTCGTTTTGAGGACCTGCACAAGGAAGGTCAGACCGGTCAAGCGAAGCTGACCCAGTACACGCGTTACCTGACTATTGCCTTGGGCGTGCTGCAATCAACTTCCATCATCACCGCGGCGCGCACTGGCACACTGTTCGGCCGCGCCTCGAATGCAAAGATTATCCCCTCGGATTCCGCCTGGATTTTTATTCTCCAGATTCTGGTGATGACGGCCGCTACCGGCTTGATTATGTGGATGGGCGAGCTGATTACCGAAAAAGGTGTCGGCAACGGTATGTCCATCCTGATTTTCACCTCTATCATCGCTAACTTGCCGCGAAAGCTGTTCGCCATCGCCGGAGGTAACGGCGGTATTCAAAAGTTCTTGGCGATTATAGCCCTGATTCTGCTGGTGACCTTGGCTGTGGTCTATGTAGAACAGTCCATGCGTCGTATCCCGGTGCAGTACGCCAAGCGCATGGTGGGACGCCGGATGTACGGCGGAACCACCACCTACATTCCGCTAAAGATTAATATGTCCGGCGTTATCCCGGTCATTTTTGCGTCCTCGATTCTGTCCCTGCCGATGATGCTGGCCCAGTTCGGTGACCAAAATGCCAAGTGGATTCAGTGGATTAGCATGAACTTCCGTTCCAGCTCCTGGTTCTACCTGGTGGTTTACGGCTTGCTGACTTTCGCTTTCGCGTTCTTCTATACCTCGATTACTTTCAACCCCGAGGAAGTCGCGGACAACATGAAGAAGTACGGCGGCTTCGTCCCCGGTTTGCGCGCGGGGCGTCCCACGGCTGACTACCTGCACTACGTGATGACCCGAATCACTACGGCCGGTGCGGTCTACTTGACCATCGTGGCTCTGATTCCCCAGATTGCGATGGTCGCTATGAACGTGCCCCAATTACCTTTCGGTGGTACTACAATTCTGATTATTGTTGGCGTTGGCCTGCAAACCGTGAAGGACATCAACGCCCAACTGCATCAGCACCACTACGAAGGATTCATGGCATGACGAAAAATTTGGTGATTATGGGCCCTCCCGGCGCGGGTAAAGGGACCCACGCCAAAGAAATCGCCGCACACTTCAATATCCCTTGGATTTCTACCGGAGATATTTTCCGTAAACACAAGGCGGAAAAAACTGAACTGGGCAAGCTCATCGAGTCTTATATCGACAAGGGCGAGTTTGTTCCTGATTCCGTCACGGACCGGATTGTCTGCGAGCGCATCAGTCAGACCGATGCCACGGCGGGCTTTCTGCTTGACGGCTATCCTCGCTCCATTCCCCAGGCTAAGGTGCTCAAAGCGGTATTGGCTGAGACCAACGAGCGGGTGGACGCGGCGATTTATCTAGATGTCAGCGCCGCGGAAGTTGAGCGGCGGCTGTTGAAGCGCGCCGAAATCGAAGGCCGTACCGACGACACTCCTGAAGTCATCGAGCACCGCCTCGAGGTGTTTTTCACAGCCACGCGGCCCTTGCTGGACTATTATGAGCAGGAGGGTGTGTTGCGCAAGGTCGATGGGGAGGGCACCATTTCTGAGATTGCTCAGCGTTTGCTTACGGTGATGGAAGAAATCGAAGGGAAATAGCTCGGTGTCAGTCCAAGACCGGCGCATTGAGATTAAGTCCACCAATCAAATCCTGAAAATGCGTCGTGCTGGAATGGTGGTTGTCGCGATTCACCAGGCCCTGCGGGAGGCTTGTGAGCCGGGCATCACCACCGGAGAACTGGATCAAATCAGCGCTGCCGTCATCAAACGCATGGGCGCGAAGTCCAACTTCTTGGGTTACGACGGTTTTCCCGCTACGGTCTGTATTTCGATTAACGAACAGGTCGTCCACGGGATTCCGGGCAATCGGGTGCTGCAGTTTGGCGACTTGGTGAGCTTTGATTGCGGCGCCTACATTGTGGACAACGCTTCGCGCCAATGGCACGGCGACGCCGCATTTTCAATGATTTGCGGCGGTGAAGCACATGCTCGTCCCGAAGATTTGCAGCTGCTTTCCACGACCGAACGTGCCCTGTGGTCTGCGATAGCCGCCCTGGCAAACGCCAAGCACCTGGGTGAAATTGGTGACGCTGTTGAGAAAGTCGTGGCGGAAGACACGCTTCGTTACGGCTGGGAGGCCGGCATCGTAGAGGAGTATGTGGGTCATGGCATCGGTACCGCCATGCACCAGGCTCCGGATGTGTTGAACTATTCCACCCGTTCTCATGGCCCAAAGATTAAACCGGGCATGGTGCTGGCCATAGAACCCATGCTGACCCGTGGCGGTTCCGTCACCAAGGAACTGTCCGACGGTTGGACGGCAGTGACTGTAGACGGGTCCAGAGCGGCCCACTTTGAGCACACGGTCGCGGTTCTGCCCGGCGGAGTGTGGGTTTTGACGGCTCCGGACGGGGGACGAGCCGGGTTGGCTCCCTTCGGTCTTTCACCGCGGGCAATCGCACCCCGCGGTTGAGTCTTTTTCTGTAGTTTCACTTTTCCTTAGTTTCGGTTTACTGTCAGTTTGGGCTAATGACCTTTTAAAGTGGCAAGTTTTAGTGCTGGATTTCGGTTTCGCCTAGGGAGCCTAATATAGAATAATTAGAGCTGTGCCGTCCGGCACTGTGAATGGCAAGGAGAATAGAACGTGGCTGAAAGCAGCAACCCCGCAACCCCCTCTCGTTTCGACATGGGAGGGCAACGGTTTTCCCGGTTTGTTCCCGAAGACGATGGGTATCGTCCCCCGACTCTGACGGCTCAGGGCCGCGAGGATGTGGAGCGCTTGCGGGCCAAAGTGCGCAAGCATAATCCCGGTTACATCTACACGAACGGTGTTTCCTTGCCGTCTCAGCTGCCCAGTGTGCCCGAACTGTTAGATGAACTGGCCAGCCACGTGCGTTCCGCGCGCACTGACCAGTCAATCCCCAATACTCCCTTGCCTGAGGTCGAAACTTCCGAACTTGCCAAGGCTGGTTTTGACTGGAAAGCCATCGCGGATTGCGCCATCGAGGCTCTCGAAACAGGGTCACGCCGTCCGTTACCGCTGGCTAACGACCCGGCGGCAGCCGAGATTCCCGGTCTGGATATCATCGCGGCCTCGCGTGCGACGACGACACCACCCCCGCCCCCGGCTGAGCAGGCGACGCAGCCGCAGCCGGAAGCGGCACCTGAAATGCCGGAGGAATCCGAACCGGAGACTGTGCCGGAAGCAGCCCCTGCCACTCCCGCCGACTGGGAGTCCAGCGAGGCGACCTGGACAGAAACTGCC
The DNA here is from genome assembly GCF_902488535.1 of uncultured Mobiluncus sp. Taxonomy (GTDB): domain Bacteria; phylum Actinomycetota; class Actinomycetes; order Actinomycetales; family Actinomycetaceae; genus Mobiluncus. Next base: position 31,695 of record NZ_CABTWO010000015.1, on the reverse strand, counting down.
CCAGCTCCAGCGGACGCAGCCCAGCCCCTGGCTCCGGAAGTTGGTGTACCCCTGACTCACGCTCCTGATATGGCCACTTCTGAAACTGAGGTACCCGAGGAAGTCTTACCTCTGCTCGGAGAGCCTATGGCTCCTGCCGAACCTGCTGCGGACACGGATGCGCCTGTCCCTGACCAGGAGTTGCCTGAGAGCGAAGCGCCGGAAGCCGCACAGGAAGTTACCGAGCTTTGGTCTGAGCCCGAAGAGCTTGCCGCCATTGACGCAGAGGAAATAGAGATTTCCGAGGAGCTGCCTGAACAGTTGCCTCAGGACTTGGCTGAGGAACTGCCGGAGGACTTGCTTGAGCAGTTGCCGGAAGAGATTTCCGAGGAGCTGCCCGAACAGTTGCCTGAGGAGCTTCCCGTTGAGCCAGCGGAGGGTGAATCGACCGAACAGACTCTCGCCGCAGAAATTTCCGCCGTGGAAGACTTAGTGAGTCAGCGCGTCTATGACGACGACGTGCTGGAGTCTGAAGGCAATGACGACGAACTGTTTGTCGGCGATGTCGAAGGTGAAGTGGCGCATTGGGAGGTCAACCCCGAGGAAGCCCCGGAAGTCCCCTCGTTGGAGCCAGACCAGCTCGCGGCCACGTCAGATGAGGCACCGGCTGAGGTAGCTTCCGAAACTGAACTTGAGGCCAATCTTGAGCAAACCGAGCTGCCCGAAGGCGCGGAAGTCGCCGAGGAACTGCCGGCAGCTGCGCTGCTGGAGGAAACGGAAATCAACGAGCCGCAGCTGGAAACCGAGCTAACCCTGCAAGACTCCGCCTCCGCGGAGTCGGCGGATGAGGCCACCCCTGAACTTTCCGAGGAAACCCCGGTTGAGGACCTGGAAGCGGCAGATATTCCGGAAACTGATTTGCTCGCGGAACTCCCTGAGGGACTCCCCGAAGATCTGCCTGAGGAACTCCCTGAAGAACTGCCTGAGCAAGTCCCAGATTTGTCGGCAGCCCACATAGGGGAGGATTTCACCGAAACTGACGTGGACTTGGCGGATTTGGATTTGGGTGAGTTGGAGGATCTGGAACCCGAACTTGAGACGACCGAACTTGAGTTAACCGAACTTGAGACGACCGAGCTCGAGACTACCGAGGAACCCGGTCTTGACGAGCCGCTAGAGGAACCCGCCGGTACTGACACGGAAAATCAGGTCGAACCTGCGGACGAAATCCCCGTTGAACTGCCCGAGGACCTCCAAACTGCAGAGGAAACGGCTTTGCCTGGCAGCGAGGCCATTGGGATGGAGGAACCCGAACCGGATTCTCCACAAGATTCCGATGCGGTCAATCTCGAAGAAGTCGACTCAGTTGTGGATTCAGAGTCCGAAGTTTTCTTTGCAGCGCCCACAACCACGTCAGATGAAATGACCGGGAATGATACCGTTGCGGAAAACGAAGAGAGCGAACCTAATGCAGCTGACCTGCCATATCTGGGCGAAAACGCTGAGGATATGCTGGTCCAAGCCGACGGGGCTGAGCACGACGCTAGCGAGGAGGAACTGCCTTTCGAGATTCCCCAAGTTCAAGGCGACATTCCCGAAGCTATGCAAGAGGGATTCCCCGAATGGGAACCGACCATGAGCTCGGAGGCCGCGCCAGGAGCTGATGAGGAACTGTTCGCCGCTGGTGGGCAAGACGGCCCAGCCGAGGCCGAACCGGCCAAACAGGGATTCTTTTCCAAGCTTTTTTCCAAGAAGTCAAAGAAGGCTCGTTGAAGGACCACACCCACCAGCCATTAACAGGTAAAATACCAGTACGCCCAGGGAGGTGAGCTCAGACATGAGCATGCAGACTAACCGCATTGTTTCGCTGCTGAACAAGCAGTCTCAGCACCCTTTGCGTAATGCCATCTTTTTCATGATTGGCTGGGTCATCCTTATCCTGGTGGGCGTATCTTTCATCATGACCACCGTGATTCCTCGAACCCAAGGTTACGTCGCCACAACCATTCCCGACGATTCGATGCGCCCAACTTTATCCCAATCAGATTTGCTGCTGTTCCAAAAGATTCGCCAGCAGGGAGCTCAACAGCTCAACCCTGATGAAATCATTGCTTATCAGCCGACCGAAGCGGTGAAATATAAGATTGCGCGAGTCAGCGAAGTCATGGGATCCGGCGACGAAATGCAGTTCAGCGTAAAGTTTGACAACCCCCAAGCGGAGGCTAGTGACGAAACGGTAACGTTGGATATGGTTCGTGGCACGCTACGTTACAAGATTCCGTTTTGCGGAATCCTGTTCCCGCTGCTTCCCCCTCCGGCAGTCTCATTCCTATTGATTTTTGTCGCTCAGCTGCTGCTGATTTATGCCGGATGGCAAATTGGCACTTCCATGATTAATGCCCGCGACCCCCAACGCCAGGCACGAGCGGCGCGGTTGCGGACCGCGGCCTTGGCCGGAAACCTGGAAACCACGCGACAGCGGTTGCGCCGCCAGGGTCTGAAGTAGCCCCAGCAGGATGTTTCCGTATTTTGCCCGCTCGAGTTGGCTGGTTTGCAAGTGCAGCGGCGGGGTTCGGTAAATTTGGCGTTTGGTGGAAAAAAGGTTTAGGATTATCCTTTGGACTGTCTGACGGCGGGAGTGCCTGCTTAATGACGGATTCTGATGATCCAAAAGACATTTTGCGGAGGATTGGTTAGCCCTATGGGGAAAAAAGACGGAGTCATCGAGGTCGAAGGTACAGTAGTAGAGGCCTTGCCTAATGCGATGTTCCGGGTGCAACTGGCCAATGAACATGTGGTTTTGGCGCATATTTCAGGTAAAATGCGCCAGCATTACATCCGTATCCTGCCGGAGGATCGTGTGGTAGTCGAGTTGAGTCCTTACGACCTCACTCGAGGCCGTATAGTATATCGCTACAAATAAACTGGCCTAACTCGGAGGAAATGATGAAGGTTAACCCCAGCGTCAAACCCATCTGCGATAAGTGCAAGGTGATTCGCCGGCACGGTCGCGTGATGGTGATTTGCGAAAACCCGCGCCACAAGCAGCGTCAGGGCTAAGTCCCGACGCGTCGCTCTCGGCGCATGACCCGGTTTGGGTCAAGCACCCGCCAGCGGCTGGTCGTCTCACCTGAAGTTTCAGGTGTCACGAGAGCCGTAACCCTCGGTATCAGGGGCCGAGGCCGCGCTGTTGAAAGTGCGGGAGGCAGGGTGACGGCCTCTGAATAAGAAAACAGGAGAAACACATGGCACGCCTTGTAGGTGTGGATTTGCCGCGCGAAAAGCGCATGGAAATCGCTTTAACATATATTTACGGGATTGGACGTACCCGTGCGATGGAAACCTTGGAAGCGACCGGCGTGAGCCCGGATACGCGGGCCAAGGATCTTACTGAAGACGAATTGATTGCCTTGCGCGATTTCATTCAGGCCAACTACAAGGTCGAGGGTGATTTGCGTCGTGAAGTTGCCGCGGATATTCGCCGCAAGATTGAAATCAATTGCTATCAGGGGCGTCGTCACCGTGCGGGCTTGCCGGTGCACGGCCAGCGCACCAAGACTAATGCGCGTTCCCGCAAGGGACCCAAGCGCACTGTTGCCGGTAAGAAGAAAGCGAAGTAAGGGGGATAAATCATGGCAGGTAAGCCTCAAGCCACTAAATCGCGCCGCAAGGAACGTAAGAACGTTACCGAAGGCAATGCTTATATCAAATCCACTTTTAACAACACCATTGTGTCCATCACGGATCCTTCTGGTGCGGTTATTGCTTGGTCGTCCTCCGGCCAGGTCGGTTTCAAGGGCTCGCGTAAGTCCACGCCCTTCGCAGCACAGCTGGCTGCGGAAGCCGCAGCTCGCCGTGCGCAGGAATTCGGCCTGAAGAAGGTTGACGTGTTTGTTAAGGGGCCGGGTTCTGGTCGTGAAACCGCGATTCGTACCCTGACTGCTACCGGTCTGGAAGTTGGTTCCATCCAGGATGTAACTCCTCAGGCCCACAACGGCTGCCGCCCTCCGAAGCGTCGCCGCGTCTGATTGCGCTTGTCCGGGCCGGCTGAGCCGTTGGCGTACCTCACCAGGGACGAGCGGCGGCTCAAACGGATTCGGAAAATTTACTTTCAAACAACAATACTCAAATCCCCTCGCCAAGGATTTGGAGCCTGAACCGGTGTGGTGGCGGATGCCGGAAAGGAAATCAACAGTGCTTATTCAAGCGCAACCGAAGCTGACTGAAGAAGTTATTAATGACCAGCGCTCTCGTTTCACGATTGAGCCTTTGGAACCGGGTTTCGGGTACACTCTGGGAAACTCCCTGCGTCGCACCCTGCTGTCCTCGATTCCGGGTTCGGCAGTGACCTCCATCAAAATTGAGGGGGCTCTGCACGAATTCACAACCCTGCCGGGTGTGAAAGAGGACGTGACTCAGATCGTTTTGAACATCAAGGAAATCGTCCTGTCCTCGGACAATGATGAGCCCGTGGTGATGTATCTGCGCAAGACCGGGGAAGGCGAAGTCACCGTGGGTGACATTATGCCTCCGGCCGGCGTGGTGATACACAACCCGGAACAGCACATTGCCACGTTGAACAAAGACGGCAAGCTGGAAATCGAACTGACAGTGGAACGCGGCCGCGGCTACGTTTCCGCGTCTCAGAACAAGGACCCGGAAGCCGAGATTTCGCGCATTCCGGTCGATTCCATCTATTCCCCGGTCCTCAAGGTGTCCTACCGAGTGGAGGCCACTCGTGTGGAACAGCGCACCGACTTCGATCGTTTGGTCGTCGATGTGGAAACCAAGAAAGCCATCCTTCCGCGTGACGCGATGGCTTCCGCAGGCAAGACCTTGGTGGAGCTGTTTGGGCTGGCTCGGGACTTGAACCAAGACGCCGAAGGCATCGAATTGGGGCCGTCCGGAAACGATGCGGCTCTGGCTGAAGATTTGGCTATGTCGGTCGAGGACTTGGATTTGACCTCCCGTGCGTTGAACTGCCTGACCCGTGAAGGTATCAACACGGTAGGCGACCTGGTGGCTCGCTCCCAGGCGGACCTGCTGGATATTCGCAACTTTGGTCAGAAATCCATTGATGAAATCAAGGAAAAACTGGCTGGGATGGGAATGTCTTTGAAAGATACCCCGATGCCTGCCCTTGAAGGCGCAGATATGCCCCAGTTCAGTGACGAAAACTAACTTTTGAGACAATATTAAGGAGAATTAAGAATCATGCCTAAGCCCACGAAAGGCCCCCGTTTGGGTGGTAGCCCCTCTCATGAGCGGATTATGCTCGCGAACCTGGCCTGCTCCCTGTTTGATAACGAAACCGTGACCACCACTGAAGCTCGTGCCAAGCGTCTCCAGCCGTTGGCTGAGAAGCTCATCACCAAGGCTCGCCGCGGTGACTTGCACTCTCGCCGCCAGGTGCTGTCGAAGTTGCACAACAAGGCTACTGTCGCCAAGTTGTTTGAGGAAATCGCTCCTGCCATCGATAAAGACCGTGAGGGTGGTTACACTCGCGTCATAAAGGTGGGAAACCGCAAGGGCGACAACGCTCCGCTGGCGGAAATCTCTTTGGTGCTTGAGGGCGTCGAAAAGAAGAAGAAGGCCAAGCCGGCCACACCAAAGAAGGCCGCCGCTAAGCCCGAAGAAGCCAAGCCGGAAGAAACTCAGCCCGAAGCGAAGGACGCTGCTGAGGAAAAGCCCGCGGCTCCTGCTGAAGACCAGGCCGAGGCTAAGACCGAGGAAACCCCGGAAGAGAAGGCTGAGTAAGCTGATTCATCTTTCCCGGAGGGCTGGGTTCGCAAGGACCTGGCCCTCCGGATTTTTATCAGATGCGCCACAAATTCGCCGCAAAACGGCAAGGATGGATAGTATGTCCAGCAGCCCTAGAGTGAACGCGGTTTTAGTCCGCATGACGCGCGGTCATCGTCGAGAGGGTTGAGGAGGGAAGCAATGCGCATACGCCTGGATATCCGCTACGACGGGATGCCGTTTCACGGGTGGGCCGCCCAACCCGGACTGCCGACGGTACAAGGCGCCCTCCAGTCCGCTCTGGCGGTGATTTTTCGCCAACCGGTAGAACTCACGGTGGCGGGACGCACCGATGCCGGGGTGCATGCCACCGGCCAAGTGGCTCATTTCACCGTACCGGAGTCGGCGGACTGCGTCGTTCCCCCAGAATCTTTGGTACCACGGCTGGGGGCGGTATTGCGGGCGGTGCTGAGCGGGAACCTAACCAGCCCGCTGGAGGATTCCCCACTCGCCTATCCTCCCGGTGCTGCGGATGCGCTGGTAGTTACTGCCGCCACAGCGGTACCAGAAAGTTTCGATGCGAGGTTTTCCGCTCTAGCGCGGCATTACGTGTACCGTATAGTCGATGACGTGGCGGCGCGCAACCCGTTGACCCGCAACTGGTGCTGGTGGTATCCAACCCCGCTGGACCCGGATGCCATGAACGCGGGCGCCACAGAACTGCTGGGGGAACACGACTTCGCGGCTTTCTGCAAACCGCGTGAGGGCGCCACCACAATCCGAACCTTGCAACAGTTAGAAACCCGGCGGAGCGCGCCGGGAACCATAGAAATTCGGGTGCAGGCCGATGCCTTTTGTCACTCTATGGTGCGCTCCCTGGTGGGTGCGCTGACCGAAGTCGGACGCGCCAAGCGCGACACGGCCTGGCTGGCGGGCGCGTTGGCCGCCAAAGTGCGCGTCCCGGAAATCCCGGTCGCCCCGGCCTTGGGACTGACACTAACCCAGGTCGACTACCCGCAAACCGCGGCGGAACTACTGGCCCGCCAACAAACCACGCGTTCCCGGCGAGACTGCGGTTGCCAGCCGGAAGACAGCTGAATATTTTTCGAGTCTTGTAGTGAGACAGCGATTAAGGGCTGTTTATTCTGTTGCTGAAGTGCTATTTCGCTGACTCTTTTCGGCCTGCTTCACCGCCAGAGCGTTCGTGTTTTCCGAGCCACGGAACACCACGAACTTCCACCAGGTGAACTCGCCGACGAAGTTCAGCAGCAAACTGATGCCCTTCAACAGCCAGTCCGCCCACCCCATATCGGACAGGATTTGCCCGCCCCAGGACGTCAGGGGGATAAAGAACACATAGAACAAGGCGACCTTGAGCATCGCGATGGGAACATTATTCGCCGACTTGAAGGTGAAATGGCGGTTCACCGTGAAGTTGTAGATAACCGACAGGGCGATGGAAACCGATTGAGACACCCAGAACGGGAACCACCCCGTCAGAGAGTTTATCCACACCATCAGCGCGAAGCTGGCGACCTCGACACCAGCGGCGGTGATGGACAGCAAAGTAAATTTGATGGCTTGGATGAGCGCGGCCTTGCCCTTGGAAGCTTGGCCGACCACAATCGCGTCGGGGTCACTCGGGGCAGCGGGCGGGGCTGTCTGTTCAGCGCTAGACGGCGGTGCCCCCAGGGGAATATCGGGGGAGTCGCCTGGCTGTTCGGGTGGGGTTGGAGAATCCATCTGTGTCATGGTACTAATCCTTTGTTATTTCGGTTGGTTGTTACTGTTGAGCAGACTGAAAGCTTTGCGGTTGGCGCGATACAAGCCTTTGAACACTTCGTATTGGCGGTCATAGACAGCGCGATGTTCCGGGTTAGGCAGGTAACGCTTCTGGACCTTCACGAGTTTCTGGGCGGCCTGAACTAGGTTATCGGCTTCGTGTGCCCCCACTAGGGCGACAAGGGCGGCTCCGACTGACCCCACGTTCTGCGGGTCCTTTACCGTCTCTACCGTTCGACCTAGCACATCAGCCAGAATCTGGGAAGTGACCGGCGAGAGGGCTCCGCCACCGACGAAACGTACCGCCTCGGAAGTCTGGATTTTCTTACCTTCAGTTTCCAGGAACCAGCGCAGATGGAAACACACGCCTTCGATAACGGAGCGCAGCATTTCGGTTTTGCCGGTTTCCAGCGAGATGTTGAAAAACATGGCGCGGGCATTGGCGTCCTCAAACGGGCAGCGGTTTCCGTGCAGCCAAGGGGTGAAAATCACGCCGCCGCTACCAGCGGGGGCTTTCGCAATGATTTCGGAGAGGTATTCGTAAAGGGAGGTGTACTTCGTTTCCACGTCCGCGGCTTGATCCTTATGAGATAGATAGACGTCTATCTCGTCCTCGGCCAAATGTTTGCGGACCCATTCGAAGCATTTTCCGGCCGTTTCCAGTTCGGCGAAATAGTTGAACTTGCCCGGATCGGCACCATCGACGGTAGCGATCATGGAGTTGACATCCACCACGCGCTGATCGGTGACGGTAGAAACCCATCCCGACGTTCCCCAGTAGACATGGGTGTCGCTGACCGCGCAAGCCCCGGCACCTACCCCGATGAGTGACGCATCCCCACCACCAGCATAAACGGTGGCAGTTTGCGGCAGCCCGATCTCTTGAGCAACTTCCGGAAGCAACGTCCCAACCGCGGATGCAGACGTGACGATGGGAGCCAGATGATCCGGGTTGACCCCAAAAGTGCGAGCTAACTGCGATGCCCACGCGGGCCGGTTGGCGCGCACATCCAGGAGCAAAGTTGCGAACGCCGAATCTACGGACATGACGAAACGTCCGGTCAGGCGGGCAATGAGGTATTCTTTGACGTCAAGCCACTTGTGGACTTTGGCATAGACCTCCGGTTCATTGTCACGCACCCACAGGTACTTCCACATCGGGTCCTTCACGGAAGCGGAAACCGCGGAGGTCCGATAGAGGCTGGTCAGCAGTTTCTTGGCATTCATCCCCGCAATTTTCACGCCGGTTTCCAACCCGCGGCGTTTTTGTTCCGCGGCGCGCTGGTCCATGTAGCTCATAGCGGGGCGCAGGTGGTGTCCCGCTTCGTCTACCAGAACCAGAGCCTGCATCTGGGAGCAAAAACTGATGGCTTGCACCGCCGCCATTTCCCGCGGGTTTTCTCGCGTGAGTTCCCGAGTGGTCTTGACGATGGCGTCCCACCATTCGTTCGGATCTTGTTCGGCGCCCCCGTTGGGAAGGATTGTCAGGCCATATGTGCCCAAGCGGGAGTTCACCAGGGTCAGTTCCGCCCCTGCCCGATACAGACAAGTCTTTACTCCTGACGTTCCGACGTCGTAAGCAAGTATCAACATACTGTTTTCTTTCGTTCAAGAGTTATAGAATTGAGGCAATGATTTCAGCTCAGTGAGGAGACAATCAAATGCGGATTAACCAACCCAGCACTCGCGCCATTAACAAGCAACTGGATGACCTTATCAAGAAACCAATTTACTCCATTAGTGCCGGAGCCTTGCGCAATTACGAACAAGATTACTTCGAAGCGAAGTGTTCAGGTTCGAAATCCATGATTGAAACCGCAAAGAACCGCATTCCCGGCGGCGTACAGCACAATCTGGCGTTCAACCATCCTTTTCCGTTGGTCATCACCAAAGCCAGCGGACACGAACTGACTGACATCGACGGCAACGTCTACTTTGATTTCCTGCAGGCCGGCGGCCCGACCGTGCTGGGCTCCAACCCGCCGGAAGTTCGCGAAGAAGTCATCAAATTGTTGAATGATGGGGGGCCGTCTACCGGCCTGTTCCACGAGTACGAATACAAGCTGGCAGACCTCATCGCCTCACGCGTGCCGACCGTAGATATGTTCCGTATGCTGGGTTCGGGCACGGAGGCGTGCATGGCGGCAATCCGCGTCGCCCGTCTGGCCACCAAAAAGAAGCACATTCTGAAGATGGGCGGGGCCTATCACGGCTGGTCCGACCAGCTCGGTTACGGCATCAGGATTCCGGGTTCTAAGTTCACCCAAGCCCACGGGGTGCCTTGGACCATGTTCCGCTACGTCGACGAGTTCATGCCGGGGGACTTGGGCGACCTGGAGCGCAAGCTGCGCATGAAGAAACTCCACGGCGGGACGGCCGCAGTCATGATTGAACCCATCGGGCCGGAGTCCGGGACATGGCCCATCGACCAGGCTTTCCTCAAGGGAGTGGAACGGCTGTGCCGCCGCTATGGGGCGCTGCTGATTTTTGACGAGGTCGTTACCGCTTTCCGGATTTCAGACCGGGGCGCTTCGGGGCTGTTCGGGATTGACTCTGATTTGACGGTGTTTGGCAAGGTCATCGCCGGAGGGTATCCCGGCGCGGGCGGCTTGGGCGGCAAACGCGAATACATGAAGTACCTCGCGGCGGGGATTCAGTCGGGAGACAAGGTTCACAAGGCGTTGATTGGCGGCACGATGGCGGCCACCCCGATTAGCTGTGTGGCGGGCTACCACACGATTCAGCGCATCATTGAGACGAATGCTTGCGAATACGCCGGAGAAATGGGCAACCGCCTGACCGATGGGCTGCGGGACCTGATTAAACAGTACAACCTGCCTTTCGTGGCTTGGAACGAAGGATCCGTATGCCACCTAGAGACGGTCGGAACTATGCACTTCTCCATTAACTGGAGCAAACCGTGGACGATCCCGCACGTGCTGCGCGAAACGTCGAAACGCAAGAAAGAAATGGAATACATGGGAGCGGCTTATACTGCTGAAGGGCTGATTACTTTGGCCGGTTCGCGCCTGTACACTTCCGCGGCCTACACCCCGGAGCTAATCGACGAGGCGCTAAACCGTTTCGAGCGAGTGTTCCAACAGGTTGAAAAGAAGCCGGTAACAAAGAAATAGGCGGACGCGGACAGCCGCAGTGTCGAGGGAAGGACCAGAAAATGACCGGGAATACTGGGCAAGATAATAAAACCGGAAATGTGATTATCGATACCGCGCGCGTCTTGCTACGAGAAGGCTTGGTGGCTCGTACCTGGGGCAACTTGTCTCAACGCAGCGGTGATGATCGGTATCTCATCACGCCTTCGGGGCGTGATTACGAGACGATGACCCCGGACGACCTGGTCGAGGTCGACTTTGAGGGTAAGTGGTCCGGGGATTTGAAGCCGAGCGGGGAGCGCGGGCTGCACACGGAGATCTATCGGGAACTGCCCCAGGTGCAGTTCATTATCCACACCCACCAGCCTTATGCCTCGGCTCTCAGCGTGGGCGGCACCCCGGTAGAAATCCCAGCTGAGCTGGCAGAACGCATCGGGTCGGCGACACTGCCGATTGCGGATTACGGGTTGCCCTCCACCGGGAAACTGCATAAGGCCGTGTTGGCTTCGCTGCGTGAAACCGGGGCCAGGGCTATCTTGATGCAGGGTCATGGGGCGGTGCTGTTTGGCCAGGACGCGAGTGAACTGGTGGATTTGGCAAAGGCGGTGGAAGCGGCTTGCCGCACTCAGTTTGAACAGATGACCGGCTGGAAGGCGCCGGACGGCGCGGTGCGGGTGCGTCGATTTGAACGCGACGGCTTTGGGCTGCTGCCCCAGATTATCCACATTTTCATGCGCCGAGAGGACGCCGGAGCAGTGGTCGCGACGGACGATCCGCTGTTCCTAAAGTTCCGGGAGAGTGGTTTAAAGGCGTACCTGGATGATTTCAGCCAGCTGGTTGGCTTGAAAGTCGGCAGAACCTTTGGCAAGAACATGATTTACGGGCACAAGGCGACGTATTTCCTGGGAGCGGACCTTGATGAGGCCGAGGCAGTCGCCACGGTGGCACGCAAGAACGCCTTGGCGGCGTTAGTGGCTCAGGTTACCTCCGCCAAGCCGATTAGCCGGCTAGATGGCACCATCATGCGCGGGGTCTACAAGTTTAAATACTCCAAACTGAAGGACTGATTTTGCCTCAATCAGGTGCTGGCGTGCACCACCGAAAACTGGGATAGACACGGCGGCGAGAGCCCCGCTCCACCCGGGATAGTGATGGTCGGCAGGTTCAGCTCGATTTCCGGTGCGTCAGCCGGAGGGCAGGGCAAAGCCGGCTTACGTCCTATAAATGCTAGTGTCGGAAACCACAAATGTCTCTATCGCACCTTGTAGAATAGGCTGAGGAGGCGTTATGGCTAAGGCGGGCTTATCCATTTCCAAGAAGCTGCTGTCAATCGGCGGCATCTGTTTTCTGGTCACTCTAGCGGTAGTGGCGATTACGTGGGGTTCAACCCTGGCGACTCAGAGCAGAGTCTCTACCTACGCGCAGACGTCCACGGTCTCCCGCGATTTTTCCGCCATGGCTCAACAGTTCCAGGAAGTCAGACAATCCGGCTTCAGCGCTGCCCGTGGTGTTACTAATGAAGAAAAGTATCTCCAGGCCACCCAAGATTTCACCGCGCAGCTCACAAAATTGCAGGGAGCCCCACTGGATCCTCAGCAGCGGGAAAATGTTTCCCGCCTGCAGGATTTGGCCGCCCAGCTCCCCGTCAACCCTGACGGTGCAGCTCTGGCTAGTGTCAGCACAGAGATACAAAGCCAGTTGGATTCCCTGAGAAATTCTTTGACTCATAAACATGAGACTGACGTTGCCGAACTGAACACCATCACTTCTATGAACTCCAATGTAGGTTTAGCGGTGAGTTTGCTCGGCTTGGTGGCGGTGCTGCTGGTCTCTGTATTGGTGTCCCTGTCAATTTCTCGCTCCGCGAAGGAAATCAGCAAGGGCCTGAACCGCTTGTCCGCGAAAGATTTTACCTACCAGGTACGTCAGGTTTCCCGTGACGAGATTGGTGCGATGTCGGTGCTGTTGAACGACTCGGTGAAAAACCTGGGCACTCTGTTGAGCGGAATTTCCGCCACCGCTACGGAAACAACGGCAGGCGCCGAAGGGCTGCGGAAACAGAGCCAGGAAGTCGCCGCGAAAGCGAGTGCCGCTCGGGAAACAGTAGCCTCGGTAGCCGGCAATGCCAGGGAAGTCAGTACCCAGATTGGCGACGTGGCCGCGTCTACTGAACAAATGCGCAGCGCTGTCACCGAGATTTCAACTAATGCCGCGACAGCCGCGAAATCGGCCGCGCAGGCCACCACGTTGACCGCGCAGGCTAATGAAGTCATGGGCGAACTGGATAAGGCTTCCGAAGCAATCAGTTCGGTCATTGAAACCATCAAAATGGTGGCGGAGCAAACCAACCTTTTGGCCCTAAACGCCACCATCGAAGCTTCTCGTGCCGGGGAAGCCGGGAGAGGGTTCGCGGTGGTGGCCTCCGAAGTGAAAGATTTGGCTTTGGGCACCAAGTCTGCAGCTGTTGAAGTGTCTGAAAGTATCACCAAGATTCAGTCAGATACCCAAGCTGCGATGCAGGCGATTACTGAGATAACCGGAATTATCTCAAACATTAATGACTTTCAGTCCACCGTGGCGGCGGCTATTGAGGAGCAAACCGCGACGATTTCATCTATGGCACAAACCGTGACGGAAGTGTCAGACGATTCTGCACGAGTTACAGACAACCTCTATACCATTGAGGCCAAAACTGAAGCGACGGTGAAGGAGCTGCAGGAAGCCAGCGAGGACATGGTGCTCAGCGCCCAGGAATTCGAAGCGCTCCGAGAGACATTGTCCCAGTTCAAGTGGGTGAATGAAGCATGATGAGACCGCAAAGCCGCCAAGGCGGGAACAAAAAATCTCAGCTGCGCCTGAATGTGCTGATTAAGGTACTGCTGATGGGGATTGTGGGAATCCTGGGCATAGCCTCGTTCGTGATTTGTTCCGCCATAACTGACGATATCTATTATGGGAAAGTACGTAACTACCAGGATTTAATCCGGATTTCAGACCAAGTCAGTGCCGTATCCGATCTGGTCAGGCAGAGTCAAGCTGATTACATGCAAAACGATTTTGCCAGCCATAATCCCACCCAGAATCTGGAACCCCAGCCGATTACAGAGACTATCGAGCAGGCCGTATCCGACTTGAACGCCGCTCAAGACATTCTCTCTAAGTCTGGATTGCGAGATGAACAGCTGCGGAAACAGTTTGCGCAGGCAGACTCCAGCCTGGAGTCATACCGGCAGGCGGTTGCGCAAACCGAGAACAGCGGCGAGGGCCTGGCTGTGGACGAATCGGTCATTGCAGCGACCCTGTCTGAATTAGATACCCTGCAGAACTCGCTGTCCTCCCTCAGTGACACGGTTTTGCAACAAACCCACGGCTTAGTAGAGAAAAACGTCATTATTCACGCTATCGACATCGTCATAGCTTTCCTGGTGGTGGCGTTTATCCTGCACCGGGTGCGTCGAGGGATTGTCGCCTCCGTCACTAAACTGCATTCTTCGGTCCTGGCGTTACGAAATGGTGACTTGACCCCGCGACTGACATCGAACTCAAACGACGAAGTCGCTGATATGCTCCGAGCCTTGGCGTATTCACAAGATGAGCTAACCGACGTGTTAAGCGAAGGGCAAAACTTGGCGGCTAAGACTGCCGAACAAACCAACCGGGTGGTTCAGGTCGCGTCCACAGCTGCCACAAACGCTGCGGAAACGGTGGAATTAGCGAAATCTACGACTGAGTCTCTCAATGGTATCGTTGCAAATCTGCAAACTGTTGCCAGCGGATCTGAGGAAATGAACGCCGCCATCGCAGAGATATCAGCCAGCTCCGCGGAGGCTTCCCGTACCGCTAACGAGGCCACCGAGGTGTCCCGCAACGCCCAGGAGACCATCTTGCGACTGCAGGACTCTACCCAAAAGGTTGAGACCGTCATCGGTACGGTGACCAGCATTGCTGCGCAAACGAACCTGCTGGCCTTGAACGCCACTATTGAAGCCGCTCGAGCTGGCGAATCGGGGAAAGATTTTGCGGTGGTCGCCAGCGAGGTCAAGGATTTGGCGGCAGAAACAGCCAAGGCGACGAGCCAGATTGCTGTGATGATTAATGACATCCAGGAAAAAACCCAGCAAACTGTCGCCGCTATCGACGAAATTGCTGGGGTAATTTCACAAGTCAATGACTACCAAACCACCATTTCGGCCGCGGTTGAGGAACAGAACGCTGTCACACAAAATATTGCGCAGGCAATCTCCAGCGCGGCGAATGACTCAGGTGTCGTCCTGGAGAACCTGGAGGATTATTGCACGAACGTCACCAAGGCTCAGTCTGATGTTGATGAACTTTCTCAGGACGCGAGCGCTCTTTCTAAACAGGTGACTGTACTCATCGGGGAGTTGTCCAAGCTCAAGACTCGCCCTGCTGGGGACGAGGCGCCTGAACACAACTAATGCAGCCCCGTCCTGAGCGCTTGCCAGATAGGTACAAGTGAGGTGCCGCTCAGGTCCTTTTCTGTGCAGATACCGTGATTTTGACCCAGGCGGGCGAAATCGCTAAGATTAAACGGTTGTATGCCCTCGAGTTGGTGACCATTCCCACTCATACCGCTGTCATCCCGGGGCACACGCAAACTTTCATCATCACAAAAGTGATGAGACCGACGATTAAGAATTGAAGGCTAGAGAAGTGCGTACTTATTCACCCAAGGCTGGTGACGCTGACGCGAAGTGGCACGTAGTTGATGCTGATGGCATCGTGCTGGGACGTTTGGCTTCCCAGGTAGCTACCTTGCTGCGCGGCAAGCACAAGCCGACCTTCGCTCCCAACTTTGATAACGGAGACTACGTCATTGTTATCAACGCGGAAAAGGTCGTGTTGACCGGCAACAAATGGACTGAAAAGACTGCCTACCACCACTCGGGTTTCCCCGGTGGCTTGAAGGCGACCTCTTACCAGGAAATGCGGGACAAGCAACCCGAGAAAATCATCGAGAAGGCAGTTAGGGGAATGATGCCTCATAACCGCCTCTCTAAACAGCAAATGACGAAGCTGAAGGTTTACGCCGGACCGGAACATCCGCACGCCGGCCAGAACCCGGAAGTTTTTGAACTCACGCAAATCGCGCAATAAACGCGGTTCGCAAAACCTCAAGGAGTATCGTGGCGAAGACCACTGCAGAAATCGAAGAGCTGGAGGATGTCCCCAGCGAATACACCACCGAGACTCCGGCGGCTCAGGATGAACCGGGTCGTGGGAATTCTCGTATTGACAAAGGCATGGGGCTAGGGCGCCGTAAAGAAGCCGTAGCCCGCGTGCGTTTGGTTCCGGGTAGCGGCAATTGGACTATCAACGGCCGTAGCCTGGAAGATTACTTCCCCAACAAGTTGCACCAGCAATTGGTGATGGCACCTTTCGTGCTGTTGGACTTGCAGGGTCGTTTCGACGTCAAGGCTCGCATTGATGGCGGCGGCATTTCCGGCCAGGCCGGTGCGCTGCGCTTGGGCGTGTCCCGTGCGCTGAACGAAATCGATCGTGACGCTAACCGTCCCGCACTTAAGAAAGCCGGCTTCCTGACCCGCGACGCTCGCGCCGTGGAACGCAAGAAGGCTGGTCTTAAGAAGGCTCGCAAGGCGCCGCAGTACTCGAAGCGCTAAATCGAATCGAGACTTATGCTGGTGGGGTTCTCATGGAGGACCCCACCAGTTTTTTGCCCGCGGCCCTGGCAAAATCCGCATGAGAGAATGGTATTTCGCTAGTTTTTAGGTTCTGATTTATTTCCCGTTTGCGAACCGTGGAATAATGGTGAAGTTAGGAAACTAGAAAGGCAGAAACTATGTCGCAAAGACTTTTCGGTACTGACGGGGTTCGCGGACTGGCCAACGAAGACATCACCGCGGAACTGGCTTTGAACTTGGGGGTGGCTGCGGCTCGCCTGGTGGTTGAAGAAAAAATTATGGCCACCGGCCAGATGCCCATCGTGAAAGACCTACTGAAAGAGCAACGCGAGTCGGCTATGACGGAATCGCGCACCGGGATTAAGCGTCCTCGGCTGATACCCGAAGAACCAGCTAAGCCGCGAGCCATTATTGGCCGTGATACGCGCGTTTCGGGACAATTCCTGGATCACGCCCTGGCGGCGGGACTGTCCAGCGCCGGTATGGATGTTACTCGTGTCGGCGTCATCCCGACTCCGGGCGTCGCCTACCTCACCGAATCCCAAGACATCGAGTTGGGCGTGGTCATCAGTGCGTCGCACAACCCTATGCAGGACAACGGCATCAAGTTTTTTGCCCGCGGTGGTTACAAACTCCCTGACGAAATGGAGGACCGGGTCCAAGCCATGTTGGGCCAGGATTGGGAACGCCCCCTCGGCTCCGGGGTCGGCGATGTGGTCGCCAACGGCAAAGCCGCCGACGATGCCTATGTCAATCACCTGGTAGACACCGTTCCGGTGTCTTTGCACGGGCTGAAAATCGTGGTGGACTGTGCCAACGGGGCAGCTTCGGAAATTGGTCCGCGGGCGCTGCGTGAAGCCGGCGCGGACGTCATCGTGATTAACGCTTCCCCCGATGGGCGCAACATCAACCTGAACTGTGGTTCGACCCACCCCAAGCAGCTGAAATCCATGGTGGTGGCCGCCGGGGCAGACTTCGGGGTGGCGTTCGACGGGGACGCGGACCGCTGCCTGGCGGTGGACGGTGCCGGAAACCTGGTAGATGGCGACCAGATCATGGGGATGCTGGCCTTGGACATGCACCGGGCGGGAATACTTACTGATGACACCCTGGTACTGACCGTGATGAGTAATCTCGGGCTGCGTTTAGCGATGCAGCAGGTAGGAATCAAGACTCCCACCACCGCGGTAGGGGACCGCTACGTGCTGGAGGAAATGCGCGCCCACGGCTACATTTTGGGCGGAGAACAGTCCGGACACGTTATCAATGCCCGCTACGCCACCACCGGCGACGGCATCCTCACCGCTCTGCAAGTGGCGGCGACTGTGGCCTCCCACCAGGCCCCTCTGAGCGAACTCGTGTCGCCCATCCAAAAATTGCCCCAAACCCTGATTAATGTTCCCGGAGTGGACAAGACCCGCGTGGACGATCCGCGCTTGGCCGAGGACGTCGCGCAGGCCGAAGCGCGTCTAGGGGATACCGGTCGAGTGCTGCTGCGTTCTTCCGGTACTGAACCCCTGGTTCGGGTCATGGTAGAAGCCGCGACTCAGGAACAGGCCGATGCGGAGGCTCAAACCCTCGCCGGCCGGGTACAGGAACTATTAGCGCTGTAAAACCGCGCTGTGAAAGCGAGGAAATGTGTGTGGAATTGTCGGTGCCGTCGGGTCCCAGAGCTCCAAGTTCGCTGAGGAAACTGTCCTGGAAGGACTGTCCCGCCTGGAATACCGCGGCTATGATTCAGCCGGAATTGCGGTGGTCGACGCGACCAGTGCGAGTCCCGAAATTACGGTCGAAAAGGAAGTCGGAAAACTCTCCGAACTGCGCAAAACCTTAGAAAAGCGCCCTTTACCCAACGCTACCACCGCGATTGGGCACACCCGTTGGGCCACCCACGGGGGCGTCACTCGTGAAAATGCCCATCCCCACCTGTCTTATGACGGCAAATTGGCGCTGATACACAACGGCATTATCGAGAACGCGGAACCTTACCGCGCCCACCTGGAAGCGCTGGGCATCAAATGCGTCAGCGAAACTGACACCGAAGTGGTCGCTCACCTGCTGGAACGTGCCTACCTGGCCGAACCGGGCGGGCATGCCGGGGAAAACGCTGGTGAACAGTCGATTACCCCGGGAACTATCCCCTTGCACAGCCTGGATCCGAACTTGAGCTGCGCGGCGGGGGCGACCCGTTTGGCGCGGGCGATGCTAAAGGTCACCAGGGATTTGGAGGGTTCGTTCACCCTGCTGGTGCAGCACGTGGACGCGCCGGGTGTGATTGTGGCGGCGCGGCGGTCGTCTCCGTTGGTACTGGGGTTGTCACAAGGGACGAACTTCCTCGGCTCTGATGTGTTGGCTTTCGCGGCGCGCACGAAACAGGCTCTGGAAATCGGTCAGGATGAAGTGGTGGTCGTAACCCCGGCCGGAGTGCTGGTTATGGACGAGCAGGGTAGCGAAATCCTGCACACGCAAGGCCTGGACGTTATCGCCAAGGATCCCGCCCAGCGCAAACGGGCTTTTGAAGTCGATTTCGCGACCGACCGCGTCACCAAAGAAGGCTTCGACACGTTTATGGAAAAGGAAATCCGGGAACAGCCGCGGGCGGTGGGGGACACCATCGCGGGACGGCTGGATGCCGCCGAGGCGCTGACCTTGGACGAACTGCGGATTGAAGCCGAAGTGTTCCGCTCCATTACTTCGGTGATTATTGTGGCCTGCGGTACGGCCTCGTACGCCGGGCAGGTGGCTCGCTACGCTATCGAACACTGGTGCCGGATTCCGTGTGAGGTGGAACTGGCCCACGAGTTTCGTTATCGGGACCCGGTAGTGAGCCGGCGCACCCTGGTGGTGGCGATTTCGCAGTCCGGGGAAACCATGGACACGATTATGGCTATCCGTCACGCCCGCGAACAGGGCGCACGGGTCCTGGCCATCGTGAATACGCCCGGCTCCACAATTTCTCGCGAGGCTGACGCGGTATTGCTGACCCACGCCGGGCCGGAGATTGCGGTGGCCTCCACCAAGGCGTTTACCGCCCAGATAGCGGCGTGTTACCTGTTAGGTTTGTACCTAGCTCAGGTTCGCGGCAACAAATACGCCGACGAAATCGCGGATTACCTGGAAAAACTTGGTCAGATGCCGGCGCGGATGCAGACCGTTTTGGACCGTTACGCGGGCTCCGCTGACTTAGGCGCGAACCTTGACGACATTAAATCAGTGATTTTCCTGGGGCGTCACGTCGGTTTCCCGGTGGCACTGGAAGGGGCGCTGAAACTGAAAGAAATCGCCTATCTGCACGCCGAAGGCTTCGCAGCCGGAGAACTGAAGCACGGGCCTATTGCCCTGGTGGAGTCCGGACAGCCGGTTGTCATTATTGTTCCCACCCCGCGCCGACCCGAGTTGCACCGCAAAGTCGTATCCAATATCGAAGAAGTCCGGGCGCGTGGGGCGGTGACTCTGGTGGTGGCCGAAGACGGGGATGATTCCGTGAACGAGTTTGCGGACGTGGTGTGGCGGGTGCCTCCCACACCCACGTTGATGCGTCCCCTGGTAGACGTGATTCCGTTGCAGTTGCTGGCGCTGCGCATGGCCGACAGCCTCGGTTATGATGTTGACCAGCCGCGTAACTTGGCTAAGTCGGTCACGGTTGAATAAGGTGCGTTTTTGGTGGTTGTTTTCCCTTCAATAGTCTCTTCTGTCGCCTTTGGTGAGGTTGTCGCGTTTTCGGTCGGTAGCGCCACCCCAGGTTTAGGCGAGAAGATAATCGAGTGGATTCACGGTTTTGCCGGTTCACCCCTGGCTTTGTTGGTCTTGGCGGGCTTGTGTTTTATGGACGCTTTCTTTCCGCCGCTGCCCGCTGAATCGATTGTGATTGGGCTGACATCCTGGTATTTCGCTTCCGCTCCCGGTGAAGTTGTGCCGCTGCCGCTGATTTTTGTGTGTGCAGTGGTGGGGGCCATGCTGGGGGATTCTTTTGCATTCTGGCTGGGAACCCTTATTCCGGTGGAACGCATCAAATTCCTGAACGAAGGGAAAGGCAAACCGGCCTATGATTTGGCCCGTCGCATGTTGCACAAACGTGGTACTTCGTTTATTTTCGCGGCCCGGTTTATTCCCGGGGGCCGGGTAGCAGTGAACATGTGTGCGGGTGCAACCAAGTTTGGTTATCCAAGATTTTTGCGCACCGACTTTGCTGCCGTGCTGTGCTGGGTGGCCTACGGTATGACCATCGGATACCTGTCCGGTCGTATCCTTGGACCCATTAATCCGCTTTTATCCGTGGTGGTGGGCATGACCGGCGGAGTGCTTTTGAGCCTGATTCTGGATCGGGTCGTCAGTTGGTGGCAGGCGAAATTTTGGGACCCCAAGGACGAAACCGCCCCCGAAACCGACCCTAAAACCGGTACCGACAACGAAAACGCTGGCACCAAGACTATTGAGTTCTAGATTTTTCGCAAATGCAGGCGGTGAACCCGATGGTCGGCATTCTTTTCCAGGATTAACGTTGCCCGGGAACGGGTCGGTGCTACGTTTTCCTGTAGGTTTTTCAGGTTGACTTCTCGCCAAATTTGGCGGGCGTGAAAGTCTGCCTGTTCGTCGGTCCAGGCGGCAATCTCACGGAAGAAAGAGTCGGGTTGTTTGAAAGCGGTCGCGCGCAACTGCTGGAAACGGGACAGATACCACTGCTCGATGTCCGCGGGGCGGGCGTGCAGATAGATAGAGAAATCAAAGAAATCCGACACTGCCAGAGAATTTTTGCCGCCTTCGGCAATCAGAGGCGGGGCTAACACGTTCAACCCCTCCAAGATGAGGACGTCCGGGGCGCAAACCATCTGGGACTTACCGGGCACAATATCGTAGGTGACGTGCGAATATACGGGGGCGGCTACCTCGGGAGCCCCGGACTTTACCGCCGCCAGAAAACGCAGCAACCCACGACGGTCATAAGATTCAGGAAAACCCTTGCGGTCCATAATCCCGCGCGCCACCAGCTCAGCATTGGGGTACAAAAATCCGTCCGTGGTGACCAAATCGACCCGGGGAGTGCCCGGCCAGCGACTCATCAACTCGCGCAACAGCCGAGCCAGAGAGGACTTTCCCACAGCGACTGAACCGGCCACCCCAATCACAAAAGGAGTGTGCTGAACCGCTGATTCACCCAAGAAATCAGCGCGCCGGGAACGAATGTTGGTCGTCCCGGCGGCATAAATCTGGAGCAGGGCGGTCAAAGGTCGATAAATCGCGTCAACCTCAGCCAGGTCGATAGGGTCGCCCAAAGCGCGCAAACGCTCCACGTCAGCCTGGTTCAGCGGCAGAGGGGTCTGATCCGACAGAGCCGACCACTGTTCCCTGGTGAACATAACAAAAGGTGAGGCAGTTTCCTCGAGGCCCGCGGAAGTGTGATGCGGGCGGGCAGCCATAATCTCGCGCATAGCCGAACCGTATTGATAATCGCGCAGCTTTTCTTGAGTGCCGTGAGGATCTGTCAGGAATTCTTCCATCAACTCGGTAGTGGGAGCGCCAAAATTTTCATTCATGACTTTTGACCACCGACCCCAGGCACATACTGCCGTCCTTGTCGCGGTAGAAGTATGCGGAAGGCTCTTCCAACTGCGAGTGCGCCGCTCGGATATACATGGGGTAGGTGTTTTTCACCGCGTACAGGTGAATGGACTCGGAACGCAAATCCTGCAACGTTTTGAACGTGTCGTCGTCCAAGCGTCCTTCCTCGTCATAGCGTAGTTTCCGGGAAGCCTCCGGGGTGTATTTCGTGATGCCTGGCGGGGGACTCCATTTCTCGCACAGCGTCGGATAGTTTTCCTCCGTGTCAGCGCCATTGAATGGATAGCTGGAACGAGCCATAATCCGTGCCAGCAGGTAAGACACGTCCTCTGGAGTGACCGAATCCATCTTTCCGCCATAAATCGCCGTCGGGCAGGAATACCGGTCAGCTAACTCGCTCCAGCTGGTTCGCAACTCCACGCTGGAGTCTTTCCAAGACACGCCGTCCTCGGTAACTTTCGGGGTCTGTGACAAGGCGTGCAGCAGAGCCTGTTGGGCGGGCGGAGTCGTGTAACGATCGGTGAACACTTCCGGGGTAATCAGCCAGCAGCTGCGTTGCATCGCGCCAAAATTTCCGGTTTTTAGATCCTTAAAGAAGGCCTGCATTCCGGTGAACTCGACGGGGTCGCCGGACTCGATGGTTTCTTTCTTAAGGTTCGCCGCAGCAGAACGGGTGGGCGTCGAGGTCTGTTTCAGGGCGCGGCTCGGGGTGGGTCGCACAGAAGCCTCGGAAACGTTGCTGAAGGATTCGGGATATGTGAGGTCTTCAACACCATCGAGATTGAGCGTCGCCGAGCGAGAATCAGGATTTTCTGACGGCTCCTCATTGGTGCCTGCTTGCGACGAGGGCGAATCGGGGTTGTCTGAGGGGGTGGACTGTGCGGGAGCCAGCTTCAGAGTGGAGTTGGTGCGGAAGTTAGACCCGGTGACTTCCACCAGAAGCGGGGAAGTGATTTTTTCGGTGGGTTGAGAGCTACCCGTTTCGTCGGGGTCCCGGTTAGGCATGGCAGCGATTTGCGGCGCGACTATGAACAGCGTCACCAGCACCAGGACAATCCCTGCCCCAGCCAGCAGAAACATTCCTACTACGAGGCGTTTTGGGGTGGAAAGAAGCCAAAGTTGAAGGTTGTCTTTTTTCGACATGGCTACCTTTCATGTACACAGTGACCCCGCTGTATAGTCATCGGGCTTTCCTAACTTTAAGATTACCTAGTTTTCCTGCCGGTTGAAAACCGCAAGCGTATCTAAGTCTCTGACTATGTACTGATTTTCGTCTAGGCTGAAATCGTGATTTGGGGATATGCGCCAGATTTGATTGCACAAACGGAAAAACCTCTGGTCGCTCAGGCTGACCGAGAGCAAGGCCCGGATGCGCTGATGCGGCGAGCTGCCTACGCGCTGGCTCACCACACGCATCGGGCCTTGTCCGGGGCTGATACGGGCATTGTGGCACCGCCGGTTCCCCGGGGACGCCGGCGCGTTCTGGTCTTGGTCGGAGCCGGCAACAACGGCGGCGATGGCCTGTACGGAGCTGCGTATCTGCGACGGCGCGGCTATCCGGTCGCGGTCCTGCCAACTTCGAAACATATTCACGAGCGCGGTGCGGCGGCCGCACGGCAAGCCGGGGTAGAGTTTTGGCCCAGTGTGCTGCCCGAGACAGTCGGGGAGGCTCTGAACACGATAAAGGCGTGGAAACCGGTTGCCATCATTGACGCCATTATCGGTATCGGAGCCCGTCCGCCCCTGCGGGAACCCGCGCTATCCCTAGTCCGGGGCATCAGCGAGTTGCTCAGCCAGTGGCCGGAGGAGTGCTCCCCCCTGGTGGTGGCCTGCGATCATCCCTCCGGCCTGGATTTGTACCGGGGTGCTGATTTAGGCCCGGATCAGGGGCTGCTGTCAGCTGACCTGACCGTGACGATGGGGGCGGTGAAAACCGGAATGCTGGTTGGTCCCGGCGCGCTCACGATAGGACGCCTGCAGGTTCAAGATATCGGACTGCCCCTGCAGACGATGCAGCCCGGCGTGGGTCTGATTGAACGCGCTGACGTGCGCGAACTGTGGCCCCGGCCGGAGTTCGCGGATCACAAATATTCCCGCGGAGTTTTGGGCGTAATGGCGGGGTCCGCGCGCTATCCCGGTGCCGGCGTTTTGGTGACCAGTGCTGCCTTGAACGCGGGGGAGTCTTTTGTGCGCTACCTCGGTGAGCCCGCGGTGCAATCGGTAGTGTTGCAGGCCTGCCCGGAAGTTGTACTGGGAGAAGGCCGGTGCCAAGCCCGCATTATCGGTCCTGGTTTTGCGGCCGGCTCGCCGCGGCAGCGCGAACAAATGCTTGACGCGTGGCGTCGCCGCGACCCCGGTGAATTGGTGATTCTCGATGCCAGTGCGCTGGAACTTATCGGGACGGAAATCCAACCGGACGCAAGCTGCCTGCTGACCCCCCATGCTGGTGAGGCGGCTGCCCTGGCCGCCCAACTCGGTCAGGAAACCACCCGAGAAACCATCGAAGCCAACCCTTATGACTGGGCATTACAGCTTGCCGCGGACACGCACGCCACCGTCCTTTTGAAAGGACCGACCACCACTATTGCCAATCCGGGGGGACAGGTTTATTCCCTGACCCACGGTACGCGAGACTTGGCAACGGCGGGCTCCGGGGATGTGCTGGCGGGAATTTTGGGGTACGTTTTCGCCGCTGCGAATGCTCGGGCCCAGAAAACCGGAGAAAGTTTGGATTTGGGACAACTGGCAGCTGTCGCGGCCTGGCTGCACGCCGAAGCGGGCCGTTTAGCCGCGCCCACGCCTCGTGCCACCGCCATTATCAAGGCGATTCCCCGGGCTTTGGCTGGGCTATAAACTATCCCGGTCCCCCTAAACGTGACAAACTAAGAAGTGCGAAAACAATTTTGTAAAGGAAGATTATGACCAACGTGGATGTTCCCCAATGGCCGGTACGCGCCGTGGTGAATCTCAGTGCATATCGAGAAAATCTTGCCCAAATGAGGCATTTTGCCCCGCACTGTCAACAAATGGCGATTGTGAAAGCTAATGCTTACGGACACGGTATCGAGCGCATGGCGCTGGCCGCACTCGACGCCGGTGCTCAATGGTTGGGTGTTGCCAAAGCGAGCGAGGCTTTCCGGCTGCGCAAATACCTCGATAAGCAAGGTGTGCCTCGCGACCACCTGGTCGACACGCCCACTTCTGCCCTAATGCGTTCGCGTCTGTATCAGATTGACGCGATGGGACTGCCCACCGCCGCCCGCCCCCGTATCCTGACCTGGCTCTACACCCCGCAAACGGATTTGCAGCAGGTCGTGAAAGCGGAAATCGACATTTCGGTTTCCACCTTGGATCAGCTGGATCAGGTTTCGCGAGCCTGTGACGCGGCCGGGCTGCGCTGCCGGGTACACCTGAAAGTTGATACCGGACTGTGCCGGGCCGGAGCGACAAATCAAGATTTTCCGGTGCTGTGCAAGCTGGCTCGGGCTCGGGAACGTGCCGGGCTCATTGAAGTCAGCGCTATCTGGTCCCATTTGGCGCGCGCGGACGAAGACACCGCCGCGGCTGAGGCTTTCACCAAGTCGCAACTAAGTGCCTTTGACTGGGCTTGGGAAGTCGCCCAAGAGACGGGTTTGCGCCCGAAACTGCGCCACATTGCCGCCACCGCGGGAATCATTTGGTATCCCGAGAGTCACTATGACCTGGTCAGAGTGGGGATTTCGGGATATGGGTTGAGTCCGAATCCCGAAATCGCGTCGTCGTGGCAGCTGGGGGTGCGTCCGGTGATGCGACTGGAAACGAACGTGGTTCAGGTCAAAAGGGTGGAAGAAGGCGCCGCGGTTTCCTACGGCGGGGAATGGGTCGCGCCGGGACCGCGCTGGTTGGGGCTGCTGCCGATTGGATACGCCGACGGCCTGCATCGCCTGGCAAAAAATCGCGGTGAAACCTGGATTAAAGGCCGGCGGGCCCCGATTGTGGGACGGATTCCGATGGATCAAATCGTGGTTGACCTGGGTCCGGCGGTGGACGATTCCGGCGCCCCTGTGCCTTGCCCGGTCGAGCCGGGCGAACTAGCGATTATTTTTGGGGACGCCAATGACCGCTTGTTCGGGGGTATTCCGGGAGTCCCCCCGCTGCCAACCGCCGACGACTGGGCGGAATGGACCGATACCATCAACTATGAAGTCATTACCAGCATTTCCCCCAGCGTGCCACGGGTTTATGTCGAGGACCAGCCCGAGAGCTGAGCTCCGAGAGCTAACGCAGGGACTGTTGAATTATTTTAAGGAGGTACGCGATGAGCCGCGAGGGGAATTTGCTGTTGGAAGTCGAAACGAAATCCGCTGACGATACTCGTCTGTTGGGCCAAGCCCTAGCCCCATTTCTGCAAGCCGGCGATGTGGTGATTCTGGAAGGGGAACTGGGCGCTGGAAAAACCACTTTGACCCAAGGCATCGGCGCCGGTTTGCGCGTCAACCAGCGGGTCACCTCCCCAACCTTCATCATTGCCCGCAATCACACGAAATCCCCCGACGTGCCGGGACCAAACTTGGTTCACGTGGATGCCTATCGTCTGACGGGCGGGGACGATGTGGAAACACTGGATCTGGAATCCGCGTTAGAGACCGCGGTGGTGGTGGTCGAATGGGGTACCGACAAGGTGGAGGGGCTCAGTTCCCACTGCCTGAAGCTCTCCTTGAGTCGGCCTGAAAACGCCGCAGACCCCATCACGGGAACCATCGTGGACCTGCCCGAAGATACGACCTGCCGGGTCGTCTTTCACAGTCTCGAGGGGGCTTGGGACCTGTCAGGTTTGGTGCAGAAGTGGCAGGCTCTGCGCGCGCAGGAAAGCCCGAGTGCCGCACCCGGTGTTGCTGCGGAAACGTGCCAACCCGGGGCGGATTCGTAACTAGGCTGATAGAGAAACCGATGCTGAGAGTGTTTCAGATACGCCGAGTCCGTAAGCCCGTACTGGGCTGGGTTTTCGTGCTGCTGACCGCGGTGGTGATGAGTTTTGCTGCGCCAAATGTCGGGCAAGCCGTAGCTGGTCGTGCGCCAGGGCTTTCGTTCGCTAGTTCGGTCAGGGGCGTGACTCAGGACGTAGGGATTACGGCGGGACGGCTGCCGAAAGGGGCTCAGAGTGACCTTCCCGACAATGTTCGCGTTTGGTTTGCTACCAAGGCCCCGGCTTTGGGGCAATCATTGCGCGAATACCTCCCCGACAGCGCGAAAGTTCCCCCGGAAGCTCAGATTGAGGTGGGGAATCCAACCCAGGTAATGACTTGGTCTGCTCGACTGCTGCGGGGCACCTACGCTCCGGAAAACGCCGTGACACCCATTGAGATGTGGGTGGCTCCGGTGAGTATCGATGCCAGAGAACTCGGGGTAGTGGTCTATACCGAGGATAAAAAGAATCTTTATCCCCTCTCTGTGCCTACCAGCGGAGCTGCGTTGGCCCCGAAAGTCCCCACCGGTGCGCCCGAACCAACGTCGAGCTTGCGAGAAAATATCCAGCTGGACATTACCGGTTCTGTTGAGGAACCGAAAAATTCCCATCTCCCCGTCCGGTTGGAGGATCCGGGAGCCTGCTATGTGCTGCCGGATTTAGCCCACGCTTTGCTGGCAACCGCGCCAGATTCCGCCCATCCCAACCGCCCTGTTTATGACCCGGTTATACGCGGGTGGTTCACGTTAAATGAGGAACGGTTGTTGCCGGTTTCTAACGCGGCGCGGGCTCGTCTGGGCGGGGAAGTGAATTTGGACCAGGTGCAAGAAGCTGTGCAGTCTTGGTGGGGGACGGTCAGCCCCACTCCCACACCAACTTCGGAAGCACTGCCAACCAGCAATAACACCTTGGTGTGGGTGGTCGTCCTAGCTGTCGTTATTGTCGGTATCGCACTGCTGGTGGTGTGGCTGACTTTCCGTTGGCAATCCCGCACGGAAGATGCTGCCGAAGTGCTTTCCCTGCCTGACCCCGAGCTGATTATGGTGCCGACGCCTCCGCCGACTTCCGCCATCCCGACTTTAACGGTGTCCGGTTCTAAGGGCGAGGCGCATTAGGATTGTCCCTGTGAGTTACCTGTTTATCGATACCTGTGCCGGGGCGGGGGTTGCCCTGGTGAATCCCGAGAACCTCAGCGACGTGCTGGTGAAGGTGAATCCTGACGGAAAAGCCCAAGTGGAAGCCCTCTCGTCCCTGGTTGATGCCGTGGTCCAGGAAGGCGGTAGACCGCAAAAGATTGTGGTTTCGCGAGGGCCTGCCCCGTTCACCGGGCTGCGAGTCGGCCTGGTCACGGCTCGGACCTTGGGGTTTGCCTGGGATATCCCGGTGGTGGGGGTGGATGAGCTGCGCCTCCAGGCGCAGGCTGGCGCGGCGGTACTGTCCGGCCCCGGCTCTCCCGCTCAGACGGGGGGGCGGGCGCCGCACTGGATAGTATCTTTGATGGATGCCCGCCGCCACGAAGTCTATGCCGGGCTGTTCAAACCCGACCCGACGGGCGGTAGCTTGATGCAATGCGGAACCGATTGGGTTGGTCCTGCCTCCCATTTAGAGGACGTTACCCAAGGGTGGGACCGCGACTTTGCGGGGTTTGCCGACGCCGGGGTTTTCCTGGTTGGAAACGCCGTCGCCCAGGTCAGCGGCCAGACCGTAGACGTTAGGTTTGAGGACCTGGCAAGGGCGGCGACCTCCCTTGTGAACAGTGCGGAAGGGGACCCAGAGGCGCAACGGGAACTGGCCTTGCTGAGCACCGAGCCGCAGTATCTACGGCGACCGGATATCCAAAAAAAGCCATAGCTGGCGCTAAAATCGCTGGTGAACCATGATTCGTGACGGTTCGATTGAGGATGCGCCAGACCTGGAACGCGCCGAACAGGAGTGCTTCGCGCTCGACGCTTGGGACCGTGACACCATCGCGTCCCTGCTGGCACATCCAGATATCAGCTTCAGGTTGATTTTCAGCGAATCCGAGGATTTCGTGGCGTGGGCCGTGTGGGGTTTGGGGGAAATGAGCGTTCCTGTTGGCGACCTTCCTCCTGCTGAGCGTCATCAAGCGGTTACTTCCCAAGCGCGTGGGGGCAGGCTATTGCGGGTTCTCTCACTCGCGACCCGACCGGCTTGGCGGGGAAAAGGCTACGCCACGCAGCTGCTGACAGACGGTCTAAGTCGCGGACACGCTCGGGGTTATGCGGGAGCTGTGTTAGAGGTCCGCTCCGGTAACTCGGCAGCCCAGGAGCTCTATGGGAGTCAAGGATTCCACGTGTGGGCACGTTTGCCGCAGTGGTTTCAAAACCCGGTGGAGGACGGCGTCATCATGGTGAAAATGTTTTTCTAACTCAAATGTTTCGTAAAAATTTTGCCCCCGTTGGCCGCGCGCGAGCCCACACCCCGGGATAAATCGGGACTTTTGGCCTGAGTGCCCAGGTAAACATCCAGGTAAAAGCGTTTTTGAGGGAAGTAAAATGAAACTCTCGACCCGATTCAGTCCAGTCGCCCTCGGAAAATCTTATAGGCTCGACTTCGTGGCCAATACAACACTAACTACAGATAACAAAGCAATCAAGACCACCGTTATCATCAAACAAGCCATGGCAATCACTGGCATGTTTTTTGTGGGGTTCGTGATTTTGCACGCCTACGGGAACCTCAAAGTGTTCTCCGGGGCGACCGTTTACAACGATTATGCGCTGCACTTGCGCACATTCCTCATGCCCATACTGCCCTATGAAGGGTTGTTGTGGATTCTCAGGGTTTTGCTGGTAGTTTTCGCCCTGGTGCACATTATTTCCGCTATGGCCCTGTGGCATCGCGCCGGACTAGCGCGCGGTTCTCGCTACATGGTTAAGAAGTCGTTGGCGACTGCTTACGCGGGACGCACCGTCAGATGGGGCGGCATTATCCTGTTGCTGTTCTTGATTTTTCACATCTCCCACTTCACCTTGAAGCTAGCCAAGGTCGGCGACGCGGCCGCCTACGCTTCCCACCAGGTGTTCTTGGATCCGGCGGGAAATGTCGTTGACGCTGCCGGGCCGGGGATTATCTCCGTGATGGAGGGTAATCCTTACGCCATGATGTTCACGACGTTCTCGAATTGGTGGATGGTGCTGATTTACGCCATCGCGGTGGGGGCGCTGTGCCTTCACATCGCTCACGGCGTGTGGTCTGCTCTGCAAACCATTGGCTGGTTGCGTCGTAACACCCAGTACACAGTTCAGATTATTTCGGGTCTGGTTGGCCTGCTGGTGTTCGCTATGTTCCTGGCTCCGCCGGTGGCTATTCTCGCCGGAATGCCGATGCTGGCGTAAGGAAGGTAAGGAAAGACAATGACTGAACTGATTGACGGTTACTACACCGAAGGCGAGAAAATCGCCGATACTCGGGCACCGATGGATGTTCCTATCACTGAACGCTGGTCTACCCGCAAGTTCCGCGGCGGGCTGGTGAACCCCACTAACCGACGCAAGCTGCACATTATTGTGGTCGGCACCGGTCTGGCCGGTGGCGCGGCGTCCGCTTCTTTGGGCGAGCTTGGCTACCACGTGGACGCGTTTTTCTATCAAGACACAGCCCGCCGGGCGCACTCGATTGCGGCTCAGGGCGGTATCAACGCGGCAAAGAACTACCGCAACGACAACGACTCGATTTTCCGCTTGTTCTATGACACGGTCAAGGGCGGTGACTACCGCAGCCGCGAGAATAACGTCTACCGTCTGGCGGAAGTCAGCCGCAACATTATCGACCAGTGCGTCGCCCAGGGCGTGCCTTTCGCCCGCGAATACGGCGGTTTGCTGGACAACCGTTCCTTTGGTGGCGTGCAGGTTGCGCGTACGTTCTATGCGCGTGGCCAGACCGGTCAGCAGCTGCTGATTGGTGCCTACCAGGCTCTGAGCCGCCAGGTTAAGGCCGGCACGGTTATTCCGCACCAGCGTCACGAAATGATGGACCTCATCATCAAGGACGGCAAGGCGCGCGGTATCGTGACCCGCGACCTCACCACCGGTAAAATTGAGACCTGGATTGCTGACGCGGTGGTCTTGGCGAGTGGTGGCTACGGCAACGTGTTCTTCCTCTCCACCAACGCGATGGGCTGCAACGTTTCCGCGGCGTGGAAGGCGTTCAAACATGGCGCCTACATGGCTAACCCCTGCTACACCCAAATCCACCCGACCTGCATTCCCCAGCATGGCAACTTCCAGTCCAAGCTGACGCTCATGAGTGAGTCGCTGCGTAACGATGGCCGCATCTGGGTACCAAAGAAAGCGGAGGACTGCAGCAAGGATCCTCGTGAAATCCCCGAGGAAGATCGCGACTACTACCTAGAGCGTATCTACCCCTCCTTCGGTAACCTGGTGCCGCGCGATATCGCGTCTCGTCAGGCCAAGAACATGTGTGACGAAGGCCGTGGCGTCGGACCAAAGATTAACGGCGTGGCTCGCGGCGTCTACCTGGACTTCAGCGAAGCCATCGAGCGCATGGGTCGAAATAAGGTTTCGGAAAAGTACGGCAACCTTTTCGATATGTACCAGCGCATTACCGGAGACAATCCTTACGAAGTGCCGATGCGTATCTACCCCGCGGTGCACTACACGATGGGTGGCTTGTGGGTCGATTACGACCTGATGAGCAACATCGAAGGCCTGTACGTGGCGGGTGAGGCGAACTTCTCGGATCACGGCGCGAACCGCTTGGGCGCTTCCGCTTTGATGCAAGGTTTGTCTGACGGCTACTTCGTGTTGCCGGCCACGATTTCGGACTACCTGTCCCACGGGGCGATGCCGAAGTTGAGCGAGGACGACCCGGTCGTTCAGGAAGCTCTGGAGCGCGTCAACAGCAAGGTGGACCGTTTGATGGCCATTCAAGG
>NZ_CABTWO010000014.1 GCF_902488535.1 uncultured Mobiluncus sp. | reverse complement strand
TCAGACGTGTGCTCTTCCGATCTGAGCATGTAAATGAAAACGTTGCCGACCCCATTCCCGCTGAGACCGATTCTGCTGTTACTGCACATCGCGGGGGTCATGATAAAACCTTCACCGAACTATATGATGCCGCGACGCCGGGACTACGAACGCTGTATGACTCGATTCGCGATTTTGCGCTCAGTCTCGGCGACGATGTGAGCGAGAACGTACTCAAGCTCTACACCGCTTTTAAGTTGATTAAGAACTTTATGTGCGTAGAGTTACAAACCACGCGCCTGCGCGTGTTCCTCAAACTTGACCTTGAAACCTCTCCCATGAAGTTCGAGCAGGGATTTTCCCGGGATGTGAGCGAGATTGGGCACTGGGGGACTGGCAACGTCGAGCTCACCATCGCCGACACTGCGGATTTCGTGAAAGCTCAACCGCTTATCGAGCGAGCTTACCGCGAGGCCTAGAGAAAGGGAGTCCGTGTCAGTCATTTCCTAACTCGATAGTCGCGCAATTGCGATAGCCGACGATGCCATTTAGCCCATCATGAGCTGTCACGACTGCATCACCACCGCATAGGATTCGCTGACTTCGCGTACTTTCAGTCCGTAAGAGAACAGTAAATTTGTGGTCAGGGAAACATCCACCTCGTGGGAGGGTAGCTTTTGGAAGACTTTGGATTAGCTCTCGGTACTCATCAAGCCCCGCACGTGATTTGCGCAACAGCCTCGCGCGTGGTTCGTTTTTAAGCCCCCGCCTGTCTGCGCAATCCTCGCGCCCAGCAGCGCTGTTACCTACCGTTTCTGTCTGGATTTATCCCAGGCAAGGCTTGAACGTGAACTGTTTGGTGCCTTCCTCGTCGACCTCGGTCGCGGTGACTCCATAGACTTCATGAATGAGTTCGGGGGTGAGGATTTCTTTGGGAGCGCCTTTGGTGTAAAGCTGACCGTCTTTGATGATAATTGCCTGGTCGCAGTATCGAGCGACGAGATTGAGGTCGTGCAAGATGATGACCGCAGTATCGCTGACGGTTTTAATGATGCTCAAAATTTGGTGCTGGTATTTCACATCCAGATGGTTGGTGGGTTCATCTAAGAGGATGCATTTGCACTGTTGAGCGAGTGCGCGCGCGATAAGCACGCGTTGGCGTTCCCCGCCGGAAAGCGTGTCTATGTAACGGTCTGGTGCGTAATTCATGCCGACCGCACTGAGCGCCTCCTGTGCAATCTCCTGGTCAGCCGCGCAATAGCCCTGCACATCACGAAGATGTGGGGCGCGACCGAGTAACACTACGTCGATGACGCGAGTTCTTTCCATGTCAGGCTCGAACTGGGAGACGACCGCGATACGCCTGGCGACTTGACCGGGGCGGAGCTTGTCCAGGTCCTGACCATTGAGGACGATTCTCCCCTCAGATAGCTTTTGCGCTGCAAACATGGTCCTCATCAGGGTAGTTTTTCCGGAACCATTAGGTCCCGCAATGCCCAAGATTTGTCCGGGCGGGACGTCAAAGGACACTTGCTTGAGTATGAGCTTCTCGCCGAAGCGAACGCTCGCATTTTCTATCTTGAGGGGAGAATCATTCATCTGTTTACTTCTCTAGTTTTTTCAACTGGTCAGCCAGTTCGAACGTTCCATAGATTGCCGTGGGTGAGGCATATGCGACTGCTGATTCGGCGTAGATTATGTTGCCATTTTTGACGGCTTTCATGTCTTTGAAGCCGGGAATCTTTTCCAATCGCGCCAGCGAACTTTCTTTGGTGGCGCCACCCATACCCGTGAGCAAGATGATGACATCGGGATCGGATTTAACAAATGCCTCAGGCGCGATTGGACCTTGGTGCGGGTGATAGTTTGGGTCGATGGCAGTAGTTAAATCAAGTGTCTTATTGATTTCTCCCATGACTCCTTTATCGCCGTAGCTGAATAGGTCAGCGTCTTCGCCGTAGTAGTAGGCGTAGGAAACCTTGCGACCGTCACCAATTTTCTCTGAGCTAATTTGCGCCAGTTTTGATTTGAGTTCAGAAACTGTTGCATCAGCTTTTTCGGAAGTTCCCATGATTTTCCCGAGCTGGGTAATTTCACCCAAGATGGTGTCGAACGACTCGTCATCTTTCTGATCTGGATAGAAATAGGAGCACTCGCTCGCGTCCACGACGGCAGGGATTCCCTTTTCTGTTACGGATTTCGGAGCAGTGTTTTCGGAGCTGAATCCGCCACCGTAAGCCAAATCTGGCTTTAGCTTCATAAGTCCTTCCAGGGAGATTGATTCCGTAGACAGCACTTTACTCTGGTCGGCTTTCTTTCCAATCCACGCCGGAGGTTCCTCACCCCACTCATTAGCCCGACCAATGATGGATTTCTCTGCCCCGGCAGCATACAGGTAGGCGAGACCGGTCACACCCATCGAGACAACTTTCTGCGGGTGAGTCTTAAAAGTTGTTTCAACACCACAATTTTTGATGGTTATAGAATCGTCAGAGCTACCGCTGGCGGAGTGATGAGCTCCCGAGCAGCCTGCCATCATGCTGGCAGCAAGGCATACGCCGAGTGCGCCACCAACGATTTGTGTTTTATTCATGGATATTCCTTTCTATTTTGAGTATTTTTTGATTAAAGCCATCAGCATCGGGGTTCCCACCAGCGCGGTCAGAATTCCGATAGGTATTTCAGCAGGGCGAATTACGATGCGGGTACAGGTGTCTGCAATGACTACGAGTAACGCACCGCAGAGGGCTGCGATTGGTAACGCCGCCCGGGTGGGGGAGCCGACAAGTTGTTTAGCGACATGGGGAACCACAAGTCCGACGAACCCGATTGCGCCGGTCAGTGAGACTAATACAGCGATACTCAGGGCCACTATGAGAAACAACAGGTTTCGGTAAATTCGTGGACTGGTCCCCAGCGAGATTGCCGCGTCGTCTCCCAAATTGAGGATGTCGACTCGTCTGCCCCAAATCATAAAACTAGTTATTGCAGCCGCTACCACAATGCCGGCGAGAGCGACGTCATGCCAGCTCGCGTTAGAAAGTGATCCTAAAGTCCAAAACATGACGGATTTGGTTCCCGCGGCAGTCTTAGCCATGAGAGTGATGAGGCTGGTTGCCGCAGAAAAGAAATATGTCACCGCCATACCGGCAAATATGATGCGGGTAGGAGTGATTCTCCCCCCGGCAGAAGCCAGCAGAGTCACCAGGAAGATAGAGATTAGCGCTCCCAAGAAAGCACCGATGGTTATTCCCAGTGCGGAGAGGATGGTGCTTGACGCTCCGAATACAATCACAGTTGCCGCACCGGTGGAAGCCCCCGAGGAAATACCCAGAATGTAGGGATCCCCGAGGGGATTACGCAGCAATGACTGGGTGATTACGCCGCAGGTACCCAACCCGGCGCCAACGATTGCACCGAGAACCGCTCGGGGAAACCTCACTTGTCCGATAATTTGAGTATCAACATCGTTCGTGGCGCGTCCCGTGAGCGTAGCATTGATGCCTTCCAGCGCGGCGGATAAGGAAACATCGGTGGCACCTACGATGACCGCAACTACGATGGAGCAGACCAAGGCGAGTATCAGAGCAATCCCCAAAATCAGACGTTGCCTGTGTTTCGTCAACATATTGCGTGGGTATCCTTCGAATTTATGGGCAATGCTTGCGATTGGTCAACATCGCAAATCACACTGCTAACAGATGGTGCCGGGGGGATTACATGCGCTTTACGTCCAAACGATAGTGAGATGGGCAATAGGTCTGTCCTCGCGTGGTGTGAAAACGGTTTTCCCACCGAACCTCCTCTGGTTCTAAACGTTGTGGTGTCTCTCGAGGTCTAGGAGAAACTGCATGAGTTACACTAAGGTTAGCATAACCTAAGTAATACTTAAAGGTAAGGTTGGGTTGATGGAAGTAGAAGCGTAATGGACACGCTCGGAATCGTTAGAGTTGGAGAGAGATAGGTAATCGTGTTTACCAAGCAACGTTTAGTGATGCGCGCCGCAGGAGTGTCCGTGTGGCTACTGGCCCCTGCCGTCTTGGTCGGAGTCCTGGTTTCCGCAATATATATTTCAACAGCGATTTGCAACGCGACGTTGTTCAATGAGCTTCTTGATACCCGATGTATCCCCACCATTGTGGGATTAATTATTGCTATCGCAATCCTCTTGATAATTCGGCCGATGCTAGAAGTCTCAGGTCAGCTTTTGCAAAATCGCGCCGGTTTGGTGGTAAAAAGTCGATTACGCCAGGCTCTGTTAAAGGAACTTGATGCGCGCGGTCCGATGCAGGGCGGGATGGGGCGTTCGGGGCAAATCCAGTCCGTGCTCACCGACGGGGTTGAGGCGATAGAACCCTATTTTGTTAAATATTTCGCCCAATTAGCAGTCACGACGATAACTGCTCTAGCGCTAACTGGAGCTATAGCCAGCATTAGCCCTGTAATTGCGGGAGTACTGTTAGCTTGCGGGATTGCTATCGTCGCTATTCCACGGCTGTGGGATAAAGCCTTGGCTGACCGTGGGCAATCGCATTGGATAGCATACGAAAATCTCAATGCTGATTTCGTCGATGCCATGATGGGAATGCGTACTTTGAAATCATTCGGGGCAGCGAAAAATCATGGCGAACAATTAGAGAAGCAATCGAGTCAGCTGTTGAAGACAACCATGGGTCAGCTGCGACTCTCGTTGGGAGAGACAGGTCTGTCCGGAATGATGAAAGTGCTCGGTCCTGCCCTCGGGCTGGCGATAGCAATCTCTTTGATTCGCTTAGAAGCGATGCCAATCAGTAGCCTGTTTGTGATTACGTTGTTATCCATTGAGCTGTTTCGTCCATTTACCGCATTATCTTCGTGTTGGCATGAGGCTTTTTTTGGAATTTCCGCCCTGCCCGCTATGAGTGAGCTATTTGACCAAACCTCAGCCCAGCCCGTCAAAGTTCACACTGACCAAACCGTCCCGGAAAGTAGCGCCGTCGCCTTTACTAACACCTCTTACACGTATCGGGGCGCCACAAAACCGGCACTTGTGAAAGTCACGTTCGCTGCCCCTCCGGGAAAAACCACCGCATTGGTAGGGCTATCGGGTGCCGGAAAGTCCACCGCACTAGGGTTATTGATGGGGTTCGACCGTCCCGATAGTGGCACTATCACCATTGGAGGAGTTCCGGCAGATGGTTTAGACATTGCCCGCACGGTAACTTTGGTTCCACAAGACCCCATTATTTTCCCCGGCACGGTAAGGTCAATCCTCTCCGAAGCTAACCCAACGGCAAACGAAACCGAGATGATGACGGCACTCGACCTGGCTTGTGCCACAAACTTGCATCCCGATTACGATGTGGAACGGGAGGGCGCCAGCATCCTTAATCTCAATATCGAAGAACACGCTAAAAACCTGTCAGGAGGGCAAAAACAGCGCCTGGCAATTGCCCGAGCTCTCATTCGCCAATGTCCTCTGTTGGTGCTGGATGAATCAACTTCCGGGCTCGACACCCAAACAGAAACAACTGTGTTGGCAAATATCCGTCGCGCCTATCCCGACTTAACTTTAATTCTCGTCACCCATCGGATTGATGCGGCGAAACAAACAGACCATGTCATTGTGATGGGTGATGGGCAAGTGCTCTGCGCTGGCAATCCCCAGACGTTATCCCAGGAAGATAATGCCTGGTCACGATTGATTAGCGCGCAGTTAGGAGAGTAGCCTGCGATGAACTCGGTATTTAGTGATTTCCTCGTCCTGATGAAGCGGTTGCACGAGTGCGTCCCGCTTTTCATCGCTGCCACCATCGTGACCGCACTTGCACAAATTAGCGTAGTGGGCGTGGCAGTTAGTTCAGTGTGGATTTCGACGGAATTCATACTGAACTCAACGACCCCCCTGCACCTGTTATTTGTGGTGATGTTCACCCTGGTTGCGGTACATGCGGCGAGTACGCTTTTTGAGGTTTGGTGGTCACATGAAGTGGCGTACCGGATTTTGCATACTTTGCGGGTACATATTTATAACGCCATCGAACGCATCGCCCCCCTGGGGCTGCAGGGAAAGCGCACGGGTGACGTCGCCTCGGCAGCCATGAATGACGCGGAACAGCTGGAATGGTTTTACGCGCACACGGCTTCCACCGCGATTTGCGCCATCTTCACACCTACATTATTCACTGCTGTGCTGGTGACTTTGATTGGTCCGCTGGGGCTGATAATGCTGGTGGTGACCGCAGCCATGATTGCATTTCCTTTCGCTCTGATGTCCATTCAGCGTAGACAAGGCAAAAGACTGCGCAATCAACTGGCGCAGTTGCGCGTAGCCGTACTGGATTCTATTCAAGGGCAGCGCGAGTTACGTTCTTTAGGGATGGTGGATAAACAGAATGAATTTATCCTCGACTTGACGCGGCAAGTGCAGGATACGAAAAATTCCCAAACGATGCGGAAGTCTTGGGAATCAGCCTTTTCCACCACCGTAACCACGATAGGTTCGACGATACTGCTCGTAGTCCTGACCGGATGGGTGCTGGTAGGGAAAATAGATTCAGCCTTGCTGCCAGTATCGGTAGTTTTGGCAGGGTTAATCCCCACCCCAGCGACAACGCTGGTGGGAATGTTGGGACGGGTCGGGGAAATCAGCGCGTGCGCCCGTCGAATTAATGTCATTCTGGACGCGGTGGATCCCGTCCCTTCCCTGCCGGAAACGAATCACCCCACTTATGAGTCAGAAGCAAATCACCTCGTCATTGATGATGCGGAATTTGCGTATCAGGATGAGACTCCGGTCATTCATAAAGTGAGTCTGACGGCGACTCCATGCCGCTCAATCGCCATCGTCGGTAAATCCGGAGCCGGAAAAACTACGCTCGCTAATCTCGCAATGCGCTACCTTGACCCGCAGCAAGGCGAGTTGCGTTTTGATGGAAAGAACCTTCGCGCCTATCAACCAAACCAATATCGCGAAAGGCTCGCCCTGGTTCCACAAGACTGCCACATATTTGCGGGAACTGTCCGCGACAACCTAGCTCTAGCTAATCCCCACGCCTCTGATGAGGATATTTGGGCAGCCCTACGCGAAGCTGACATTAGTGAGCTAATCACTGCGTTAGGTGGGCTGGGCGCAAGAATTGGCGACCGAGGCACCACTCTCTCTGGGGGGGAACGTCAACGTATCGGTATCGCCCGCGCTTTCCTCCGCCACCCTGACATGCTCATACTCGATGAGCCGTTAGCCAACATTGATCCGTTCCTGGAAGCATCTATTGCAGCCAACATCAGACATGCCAGGGCTGACCGCACGACTATAGTTATCGCACATCGTCTCGCTTCTATCCGCATCGCTGATTACATCATCGTTCTAGACAATGGTCGGGTTGTCGCGCAAGGAACCCATAATCAGCTTAAGAGTGAACCAATTTACAGAATGCTTTTGGGGCAACAGATTACCTAACTAAGGTTTTCCCGGAAACCCGCGTAACCACCCTGGTGAACCCGCAACCGACCTTGTGACCCCCGCAACCTCCCTTGTAAACTCGCGCGACCGCCCTTGTGAACGCCGCGAACGAGCTTAGTTCGCAACCCGATGGTGCGCGGGATAGCTGCCGGGGGCGAGCGGCAGGAAAGTGTAGCCGTTTTGCTTGCCCCAGTCGATGACCTGGGGCATCGCGTCGACGGTGGTGGGGTGGATGTCGTGGCAAAGGACTACTGACACCGATTTCCCCTGCACTCCGGCGGTAATATTTTGAAATACCGAAGCGGCGTTGGTGTGCCCCGAAGCGTCTCCGCTGTCCACGTTCCAGTCAAAATAGGTGTAGCCTTTCACGGCCATGAGCTTGGTCAGCCGGCTCATGATTCCGGGCGAGTAGCTGCGGCTCACGGTGTTGGAGCTGCCCCCGGGGAACCGCATCAGCTTGGTGTCCTGACCGGTCTGGTCGCGAATTATCTGCGCCATGCGGTCGAAGTCCGCCCAGTATGCGGCGTCGCTGGCGTAAATCTGGGAATACTGGTGGGTATAGGTGTGAATCCCGATTGAGTGCCCTTCTCGGTAGGCGCGCCCAATCATGTCCGTGTGCCCCATCGTGTTGGTCACAAAGAACGTCGCGTTCACCCCTTTGGCTGCCAAAATATCCAACAGATGAGCCGTCGCCGGTCCAGGCCCATCATCGAAGGTCAGATAGATAACTTTGTCCAAACCTGCCGCCGGGTCGGCGTTGGGAGCAACTGGCGGCATCACGGTGACCTGGCGAGTAGCTGTGCCCTGGTTTCCGCTGGAGTCCGAGACTTGGTAGCGCAGCGTATATGACCCCGCTGCGTTCACGTTAACCTTGCCGTCGACCTGGACTTTCGCGGTCAAATCGCCGTCCACGTTATCTGTAGCGGAATAGGAGTCCTGCCAGGGTAGGCCGTAGGGGAGGGTAATCTGTTCCCCGCCGTCGACGGTGATGGCGGGCGGCTTAGAATCCCGTACCGTCACTTTGCGGGTCTTTTTTCCCTCGACTCCGCGGTATTTCGCTGCATAAGTGATTTCATAAGTGCCGACTTTGGAAGTATCGACTTTTCCGGTGGTGTGCAGCTTGAGGTCGTCGTGAGTAAAGGTGAATAGGGTACTGGTCCCATAAGCGGTGGCGCCCGGGTCTTTCCACGAGTCGCCGTATTCAACAGTTCTGGTGGCGTCGCCTTTCAGGGTGATGATGACTTCCCATTTGTTGACCAGGTACATGGTGATTCCGCCGATTGCGGCGGCAACGGAAATGACTGCCAGGATACTGGCAATCCAAATCTTCGATTTCCTGCTCACTTAGCCACCTCCCGCCAGCAAAACTCTATCAAAGAATCATGTCCTGATAAACCCTTAATCCAGCTAAATCCTTGGGAAATTCGGCCCCTGAGCAGCCGCCTTTACCCACCAAAGACCGCGGAACCATCCTTGTGAACGGCATTATTATGGGCTTATGAGCGAATCTAAAAGGTTGGACACATGGGAGCGTTTCACGGATTGGCCGCTGTTGATTCTGGCGGTCCTATTTTTGGGGGCCTACGCCTGGGAAGTTATCGGTAACCTACAAGGCCGGGGCGCCAGCGTTACAGAGCTCATCATGAATGTGGTGTGGGCCGCGTTTGTCGCTGATTACGTGGTGCGGCTTTTCTTGGCGAAGCCGCGTTTCAAGTGGTTCATCACGCACCTGTTTGATTTGCTCATCGTGGCGCTGCCAATCTTGCGGCCGCTGCGATTGCTGCGGCTCGTAACTTTCGTGAAAGTACTCGGTCGCAAGGCCGGTTCGACCTTTCGCGGCAAGATAGCCCTGTACTCGGTGACAAGCACAGCACTGCTGATTTTCGTGTCGGCGCTGGCTGTGCTGGATGCGGAGCGTGGTGTCTCGGATGCGCTGATTACGTCTTTTCCACAGGCGATTTGGTGGGCTTTCGAGACGATTACCACAGTAGGCTACGGAGACTTGTATCCGATTTCCGTCACTGGCCGCGTGGTTGCGTTATGCCTGATGACAGGCGGGGTGGCGCTTATTGGTGTCGTGACAGCGACCTTAGCTTCTTGGGTCGTAGACGTGGTGAATGAAAAAAATGAGCAAGACCGGGCGGCCACCAGTGCTGAAATCAACGAACTGAAACAACAGATTAGTGAACTCACGCTGTTAGTGCAGTCGAAACGGTAACAATTCGCCTAGGCTCATCAGGCTGGTTGAAACCAATTTCGCGGGCGGTCAGCCGAGCAGGGTGGAGCTGTTCATAGAGATTCCTCGCTTCGATTGGCACTTTTTTCGAGGCGTAAATCCTAGAATTCGTTTTATGTTTAGGAAAACTCTCGCCGGCGTTGCCGCCGCTGCTCTTGCTCTAACTCTGCAAATTCCCGCCTCAGCCGCGGGAACCCGTATTGCTGGCCCGGACCGTTACGCAACGTCCCTGGCTATTGCTCAGACGTACTTCCCCGCTGCGAAAAACGTCTTTGTCGCTACGGGAACGAATTTCCCCGACGCTTTGGCCGCCGGGCCTTGGGCATCTGTCCAGCAGGCACCCATTTTGTTGGTTGGTTCGCAAATTACTGCCGGACAGCAGGCCTACCTGCAGCAGCTCGGTTCGCCCAGCATTACGATTCTGGGCGGGGCCGGGGCGGTCTCTGCGCAGGTTGAGGCTCAGCTGGCGAAGTTCGGTACGGTGCAACGAATTTCCGGAGCCAACCGTTACGAGACTGCCGAAAAAATTGCTCTGAAGTTCGGAAAAGCCGGGAAGCTGTATTTAGCGACTGGCACCGGTTTTGCGGATGCGCTGGCCGGGGGTGCGTTGGCCGCACAAGAGGGGGTGCCGATTATGCTTACCGGTCCGGGTGCGCAACAGTATGCGGTTTCGGTGGCTCAGCAGCTGGGCGCTACGGCTACTACGGTGCTGGGCGGTCCGGGTGCCCTTCCCGATGAATTCTTGGCGGGGCTGCCGAATCCGAACCGGATTTACGGCGCTAACCGGTTTGAAACCGCGTCTCAGATTTTTGCTGCAAAGCCCGCTGCCAGCGCTTTCCTGGCATCGGGAGTGAATTTTCCGGATGCCCTCTCGATTGTGCCCGCTGCCGGTCTGCAAAAGATGCCCTTGCTGTTAGCGCAGCAGAATTGTTCACCTGTTCAACCTGCAGTGCCGGTCACTTTCGTGGGAGGGACTGGTGCGTTGAGTGACAACTCCAATCTGCAATGTCAGGCTGCCCCGCAGCCCCAGCCACGACCCAAACCCCAGCCTTCTGGCAATGGCGGCTTACAACCAATCGGCAAGGACTGCCCGGCCAACGCCCCAATCAAGGGAAACGCAAATTCCATGATTTATCACATGCCCGGTCAGAGGTACTACAACCGCACCAACCCGGAGGCCTGCTTTGCTTCTCAAGCTGATGCGAGAGCTGCGGGCTACCGCAAAGCAAAAGTTTGACACTTGATCGCGCCCGGCGGCGCACCCGCTCAGCTGTGATCTAATGCTGCGCTCAAAATCAAACCCCCGGTGAGCACGATAAGCAACAGATAAATCCCTATTACTATCAGCGCCCACAGCAGGGTGGCTTTGGCCCAGTTGGACTTGGCGGGCGAGGTTCCCGACCCGAAAGACCAGATGAGCAGCATGACAATGCCTACAATCGGCAGGGAAGCGAGGAAAATCGTCAGCATCCAAGCCCCCAGGCCGGTGTCATTATTCGGTTGCGCCGGAGTCTGCGAAGCGTAATAGTTCGGTGCGCCCGCGAACTGCTGAGGGGGGAGGCCGGAGTTTTGGACGGGGATTTGGCCTGTAGTCTGGGTCGGGATCTGGCCGGCTGTTTGGTTCGGATTCTGTGGGGGTTGCTGGGGCGGCGGGAACTGGGCGGGATCGTAAGGG
The DNA here is from genome assembly GCF_902488535.1 of uncultured Mobiluncus sp. Classification (GTDB taxonomy): domain Bacteria; phylum Actinomycetota; class Actinomycetes; order Actinomycetales; family Actinomycetaceae; genus Mobiluncus. The sequence continues at coordinate 47,173 of NZ_CABTWO010000014.1, read as the reverse complement.
TTCGACATGGCTTCTCCTGGAATGTTCATAGTGAATACGCAAAACGGGGCGCACCTTGCGGAATCATTTTATCCAACGGAAAAGCCCCGTGATAGGGTTTTCACCGCTCTCACCCCGGATGTGTAGGGGTCTCCCGCTGAGCTATCCGGTTTCCCCAAACTGGGATTATCCCGTCCCCACGCTGAGAAATCGTTGGAATGTCTGGACAAGGCAGGCCATTTCCAGGCTTTCACTAATGAGGGTTTCCTTAGGGCCGATTCTGTGATTGTTGAGGTCAAAGCTGACGCGCCGCCGAGCTTCTGGCTTGGTTTGTTACGGAAAACCTTAGAGGCGCATGAGTCAGGGGCATTTCTGCCAGGGAATTTGACGAAGTCGCAAGATAGCGCCAGGACGGCGCGGGTGGTCTACGCCTAAATTCGACGTGGGTTGCTCCGAAGCTACCGCGGTTTTTACTGATATGTAGCGGGAAACGGATTTCATCGAATTTTAGGAAGGCTATTGTTGTGAAGAATTTGCCCATGTTGAGAAATCGTTTATTTGCTATGGCATCGTTTGCCAGTTTGGTGGTCGCAGGAGGGGTTGCCTCTGCCCCGGCTGCTTTCGCGGATGAGTTGAGTTTGGACCAGGAGGCTGCGCCAGTAGCTCTGGATTCGAACGCTAACATCCCCGGTTACCAGTCCATGAACTATCCGGCGGACAACCCTCCGGTCCAGAGCGAGCAGGTGCCGCCGGTGCGTGAGGAGATTCCGGCCGGGCCGAGCGTGGTGCCCTCCTTCCCAAGTATGGTGCCTTCCGTCCCCAGTGAGGTGACGCCTCCGCTGCCTGCACTGGTGCCCCCGACCTCGAGCACGACAACCTTCCCCACCCCTCTGGTGGCTGGTATGACTGAGACTCCCCAAGATCCGATGAACCCGGCAGAGAGCGGAGCCTCGCTACTGACTCCGCTGGTGGCGGGCGTGACGGAGAGTCCTCACGCTCCCGGCTCGGCAAACCAGCCGGTAGCCGTGCAGATGTCGACGCCTGCGGCGCCGGTCTTGGCGGGTACGGATAGTTCGGCCCCGGCGTTGGCACGTACTGGTCAGGCTGCCCAGACTGTGTCTTTGGTGGCTGGGCTCACGGCTTTTGCTGGAGCGTGGTTGCTGGTGTTGGCTCGCCGCCGTCACGAAAACTAAATTTCGACGCCTTCCTTTAGCTTGGTGCCAAAGCGTCGGGTGACTGTCCACAAGGCCAGACTCACCCGGGCTTTGGCACCAGCTTTTTAACATGAAACACCGAAAAGCAAACCCTGTGACTTAGGCTAGACTAAGTAAAGGCGTAGCCAGAGCTCACGCAGAAAACACAGGAAGGAAGCTTATGCAGCATCATCAGGAGGGTCAGGAGTCCAGCAACCCTCACGAACCGCACGGTTCGGGCGGCCATTCGCACACTCATACTCACTCGCACAAGGCCGGTCGTGGACAGCTCCGGGCAGCACTGGCGGTAACTTTCACGGTGTTGCTGGCAGAAATTGTGGGCGCGGCCATAACCGGCAGCCTGACCCTGCTGGTGGACTTGGGGCATATGCTCACCGACTGCGCTGGTCTGACTTTTGCGCTGGTGGCAGCCAGCTTGCAGCAGCGTCCGGCGACGGATCGGCTCACGTGGGGGTGGCGGCGCGCCGAGGTCATCTCGGCAGCTTTGCAGTCCCTGCTGCTGATTTGCATCGGTGTGTTTGCGTCCATCGAAGCCATTAAACGCCTGATACAACCCGAACATATCGAGGCCCAGACGCTGCTGGTGGTGGGCATTATCGGCTTGGTCGGCAACTTGATCAGCCTGACCATCCTGTTGAGTTCCCGACAAAACAACCTGAATCTGCGCGCCGCGTTCCTCGAGGTCTTGAACGATTCCCTCGGTTCCGTAGCGGTTATCGTCAGCGCGGTGGTGATGCGCATGACCGGGTGGACCCAGATTGATTCCGTGGCGGCACTGGTCATCGCCGCGCTCATCGTGCCTCGAGCCATCATGATTTTGCGTCCGGCGGGGGCGATTTTGCTGGAATCCACCCCGCGGGATTTGGACTTGGACCAGGTGCGGGCACACCTTTTGGAGCTGCCTCACGTTTTAGCCGTGCATGACCTGCACGCCTCCACGGTTTCCTCGGACCTGCCGGTGCTGAGCGCCCACGTGGTGCTGGCTGACGAATGCTTCCATGACGGGCACAGCTTAGAGATTTTGAGCCAGATAGAGAACTGCCTGCAGAACCATCACGGTATTTCGATTTTTCACACCACAGTCCAGCTAGAACCGGCCTCACGCGCCCAACTGCACCGCGAAAACTGGCACTAAATCCCGCCCCATCAGGTTTAATAGGAAAAATGTGAACGCTATAATACCAAATTTGTAGCGCTTCTAATCCTAAATTTTGTGGCGCCTAAATCGGTACGCCAAGCGTGGTGGCTGGGGTGCTCTGGCCGTTGCGTAGCCGCAGATAGGCCTATTGCAAAGATAAAACCCTAGAACGCGACCTTGCCGATGAGGGCGATGGCGCACAAAATAATGGCCACCGGAACGTAGACGAAACGCCCCACCGATAGCCAGAAAGTCCCGCGAGGACGCGTGGCTCCCCGATTAATCGCCTCTAACAATTCGTCCTTTTTCATGACCCAGAACCAGGTGATGGCTCCCAAACTCGCCCCCAACGGAATGATGTAAATGGAAACCAAATCCATCCACGGCCCCCAAGAGCTAATCGCTTCCATACCCAGGCCCGCTCCGAGCGCGAGCACGCACAAGCCGACCAACACGACTGCGCGGTTCAGGCGCGGGAACCGGTGCAGTAGCGATTCGCCCACGGCTTCAAACATATTTTGCAGCGAACTGACTCCGGCAAAAATCATGGCGACATACAGAATCACTGCGAACAGCTGGCCGAGCGGAATATCTTGCATAATGGCGGGCAGGGTCACAAACAGCAGACCCGGTCCGGCTCCGACGTCAGTGTTATAAGCGAAACACGCGGGGATAATGACCAGGGCAGCCACCACCGCCGCGAGAGTGTCAAAGAAACCGGTGCGCTGCGAAACTTTCACCACGTCCTCGTCATCGGGCAGGTAAGCGCCGTAAACAATCATGCCGCTACCGGTAATCGAGAGAGAAAAGAACGCCTGACCCATCGCCCACACCCAGACAATAGGGTTGATGAGAGCCTCCCAACGCGGGGTCAACATAAAGATGTAGCCCTCGATGACACCCGGCATCAGAGCCACGCGAATCGCCAAAATCACAAAGATGATAAAGAAAACCGGCATCATGATGCGGTTAGTTTTTTCGATACTTTTCGCCCCGAGGAACAGGGTAATCAGCGTCCCTACTACAACAATGATGTGGAACGGTACCACCGAGAAACCTGTTCCTGAAAAACTTTCAAACCATTTTTCGGTATTAGTTTTCATCAGTGTCCCGGTCAGGGAATCGAACAGCGCTTTGCAAACGTAGGCGACAATGACGGCGTACCCAATCGCGATACATAGCGAACCGGCCAAGGGCAACCAGCCCAACGCACTTCCGACCTTAGCGGCTCTGTCCCCACGAGTGGCCCAGGCAGACCGGTAAGTTCCCAAGGTACCGGTGCGGGCGCGCCTGCCGTTGGCGAACTCGGCGGGCAGACCCACGTAGGTGAACAGCAGGACGAAGAAAATATAGATCAGCAGGAAAGCGCCCCCGCCGTTGTTGCCGACTTTGTAGGGGAAACCCCACACGTTGGCCATGCCTACGGCAGATCCGACCGAAGCCAGTACGAAACCCCAGTGGGTAGCGAAACGGTGCGCGGTCTGAGCTCCGTGGTGGCTGGGCTCAGTAGCGGCGTTGCTGGTCAGTACGGGCTGCTCGGAGGAGGAGGGAGGGGTTGTCACGAGGTTTCCTTAATCTAGCTCAGAATCCGGTGAGGCGGGTTCATGCCACAGTTTTCCCCTTATCGTAGTCGAAAGGGCGGCGAAACAGGGAATTCCCTAGTTTACGGAGGGAGTGGGGGCGTGCGGGTGCCGGAGTGCTGCCCCGTCTTGTGGGGCAAAATCCCTGTTCTGCGCCTTTTGAAAGAATTTGATAGCCTGAAAAAGGCCGATTCCGTATCTGGAACGGCAATATAGAAAGGAAAGATTAATGGGACAGCTCATTGGAATGATTGTGACCGGCGCGGTGATTGGCGCTTTGGCGAGGCTCTTTAAGCGCGGTGAGCAGCCTATCGGCATCCTGTGGACCATCATCCTCGGCGCGCTCGGCGCCGGTATCGGCGGCTGGGTGGTGCGGCAGTTTGGCTACACCAATGCCAACGGTGGCGTGCAGTGGATTCAGTGGATTGTGTCGATTATCGTCGCCATGATCCTCATCGGCATCTATATGGGTGCTACCGGGAAAAAGAAATAACGTCACCCCGCCCTGTCTGCAGGCCGGTAAAAGTAGCGGTGGAGAAAAGCTAGGATAGTTCCATGAGCGTTTTTCCACTGACTTTTCCGGTAAAAATCTTGCTGCTCGGTGCGGGCGAGCTGGGCAAAGAACTGACGATTTCCCTGCAGCGACTGGGCTGCCAGGTCGTCGCTTGCGATTCTTACGCGGGGGCGCCCGCCATGCAGGTTGCCACCGAACATCGCGTGTTGGACATGACCGATGCTGCCGCGCTCGCGGCTGTGATTGCGGCGGAACGTCCTGACCTGATTGTTCCCGAAGTTGAAAAGCTCGCCTCCACCGCACTGGTTGCGGCCGCGGAGGAGGGAACGCGGGTCATCCCGTCCTCACGAGTGGTGGAACTGACTTTTGACCGCCAGGGCATCCGCACCCTGGCCGCCACGACCGCACAAGTCCCGACCTCGCCTTTTGCTTTTGCCGACTCGCTGGCAGCTCTGCAGGAGGGGGCCGAAAAGGTCGGGTTTCCCTGTTTTGTGAAGCCCACCATGTCGTCTTCGGGGCACGGCCAGTCTCGCGTGGAGCGTGCCGAGGACTTGCTCGCAGCGTGGGAGGAGGCCTGTTCCGGGGCGCGTGCCGACACCGGGCGGGTCATCGTGGAGGGTGAAATCGCTTTTGACTACGAAATCACCCTGTTGAGCGTGCGCCACCTGGACCCAGACGACCTCACTCAGGTTCGCACCAGTTTTTGCGCGCCAATCGGACACCGGCAGTCCTCCGGAGATTACGTGGAATCCTGGCAACCCCAAGCGATGAAACCTGAAATCCTCAAAAAAGCCCAGGTCACTGCCGAGAAGGTCCTTGATGCTCTGGCGGAGGATACCGCGCGGGCGGCCGCGGCGAGCGGGAAGTCCGCAAACGCTGACGCCGAGAATCCGATGTTGGGCATTTTTGGGGTGGAGATGTTTGTCAAAGGTGAGGACGTGTACTTCTCGGAACTCTCCCCGCGCCCCCACGACACCGGCATGGTCACCATGATTACCCAGCCGCAAAATGAGTTTGACCTGCATGCCAGGGCGATTTTGGGGCTGCCTGTGGACACGGCCATGTTCCTCGATGTCAGCGCCGGAGCCTCGGTACCTCTGAAGTCTCCCGTCGAGTCAGACCAACCACGCTACACCGGCGCGGAGGCGGCCCTGCAGGTCTGCCCGGACGCGCAGCTGAGAATCTTTGGCAAGCCGGTGGCTCACGTGGGCAGACGCATGGCTGTCGCTCTGGCGACCGGGGCTGACACCGACCAGGCGCGCGCGAAAGCCCACGAAGTCATCGGCAAGGTCACCATTCACTAGGGGTGAGCGCGGCTTTTCCCGCTGGCACTAGCGGGGGCGCGGCGCGTTTCGGGGCTTTTGCGAGACCTCCCTCGTGCTTACGCCCGCTCTTAATCACCGTTTTAATGTCCTGTGCGAATTTGTTGATATGATGCGGCTTTCGGGTCGCTAGGCCGTGAATTGTGGGGCGTTAGGCCGTGAATTATGGGGCCGTGGTGAAAGTGCGTTGGTCAGATTCAAGGTTTCCATGACATCTGGGCAACTTTACTGACAGGTCAGTGCAAATTGTATTTCGCGGGTGAAAGCAAACACACGCAGAGGCAAAATTTGTGAAAACTGGTGGAAATCAGTTCCTAAAGGAATGCACCGGGGCAGGAATCCTCCCGCCGCGAGCCGCGAAATCTGCGGAAGAAAAGCGGGAAACCTCCATCACCGGCGCCCACCCCAACAGTCCTCCAAAGTTGGCGCTGTCGCCTACGCCCTTGCCCGGAACCGGTATCACCCGAACCGCGGTAGTCTTGCCCGAAGCGATGCCAATAGCGGCCTCATCAGCGATTAAACCGGTAATCGTGGCGGGGGAAGTGTCGCCGGGAATCGCAATCATGTCCAGACCCACCGAACAAATCGCCGTCATGGCTTCCAGCTTTGCCATCGTGATGGAACCGTGCTGCACGCCGTGAATCATATTGATGTCCTCTGAAACGGGGATGAAAGACCCCGACAAGCCGCCCACCATCGAGCAAGCCATCAGCCCGCCCTTCTTCACGGCGTCATTGAGCAGGAATAGGGCGGCGGTCGTGCCCGGCGCGCCGACCGCAGAGACGCCCATTTCTTCCAGAATCGCTGCCACGGAGTCGCCGACTTCCGCCGTGGGAGCCAGAGACAGATCCACGATTCCAAAAGGCACGGACAGGCGTTGCGCCACGGTCTGCCCCACCAGCTGACCCATCCGGGTTATCTTAAAGGCTGATTTCTTGATGGCTTCGGCACATTCTTCAAAAGGGCGCCCCCGCACCGTTTGCAAGGCGCGCTGCACCACTCCCGGCCCGGAAATCCCTACTGAAATGACCGCATCGGGCTGGCTGACCCCGTGGAACGCCCCGGCCATGAACGGATTGTCGCCCACCGCATTGGCGAACACGACCAACTTTGCCGCCCCAATCCCGTCAGCCGCGGCGGTCGCTTGTGCCGTATCCACGACCACCTGACCCATCCGCCGCGCCGCCGTCATATTGATACCCGTGCGGGTAGAACCAATGTTAATCGAAGAGCACACGATATCCGTGCTGGCCAGGGCCTCGGGGATGGAATCAATCAGGGCCAGGTCGCTGTGGGTGGCTCCGGCCTCGACCAATGCGGAATATCCGCCCACAAAGTCGACCCCGACAGCTTTTCCGGCACGATCCAACGCTTGGGCAAAAGGCAAGGGGTCAGAAGTACGGCAAGCGGCCGCCACCAGGGAAATCGGCGTGACCGAAATCCGCTTGTTGATAATCGGCACCCCGAACTCTCGAGACACCTCGCCGGCGGTCGCCACCAGGCGCGACGCGGCCTTGACAATGCGATCCTCGATACGAGCGCAGGCGCGCGGCACGTCAGAATCAGCGCAATCCAGCAGCGACAGTCCCATCGTGACGGTGCGCACGTCCAGTTTGTCCTCGGAAATCATCTGGATGGTTTCCATGATTTGTCGCTCGGTGTCTAAGCTCATTGTCTTGCTCCAATAGGGGATTCAGAAGGGTTCCCGGTCATCTTCCGGGGCAGGTTCGGGGTTCGTGGTGGGGATAGTGGGCGATTACAGGGTGTGCATGACGTTGAAAATGGCCTCGGATTGCACCCGGATTTCCAAGTTCTGGGATTTTTCCACCTCAGTCATAGCCTCCTGCAAGTTCGTCAGGGAGGTCGGGGCGTCGTCCAGCTCCAGCTGCATAATCATCGTAAAGTACGAACCCATCAAGGTCTGGGAGACGTTGGTGATATTGGCGTTCTGCGCGGCGCAGGCATTCGCTACCGCCGCAATAATCCCGGTGTGGTCGATTCCGGTTACAGTCATGATTGCTTTCATGACTCAATTATGCCCTCCCCGCGCCGCTCAGTTCGGTAAAAGTAGGTGGAGACAGTGGTGTTGTGCCGAATCTCCGCGAAATGCATTGGGGGTTTAGGTCAGGTGCAGAGTCTGTTCAACTGGAGCATAGTGTTGCATGACGGCTTGACGGTAGGCGTGAACGTCACCGTTAACGGCAGCATCGAGCATAGTCCGGTGAGATGTCGCTGTGGCGATGAGGCTTTCCGTAGACGGACTACCCAATTGGGGAAGTGAGGCAACATTGACTTTCCAAAATGACCCCACTAGTTGGCGCATCACCTCATTGTTGAGCAGCGCTAAGATTCCGTCGTGAAATGCGTAATCTTCAGCTGAAAACAGCTTTCCTTCCTTGGCTCGCCGCTCCATCAACTTCACCAGAGTTTCCAGACCCGGTTGAGGTGCGCCTTTGAGAGTGTCACAAACCTTTTGAGCCATGCCTAAATCAAGGTAACGGCGAACCTTCACGATTTCGCGCAATCCTTCCAGATTATTTCGGCTCATCATAACGGTGCGGAATGCCAAGGTTTCTACCAGCGGCGACATGGACAGTGAACCGACAAAAGCGCCGATCCCGCGGCGAACTTCCACAATTTGTAATGCTTCTAAACGCCGTAAAGCCTCTCTGACCGAGGAGCGCGAGACGTTGAGGATTGTGCATAGATCAGATTCGGAGGGCAAACAATCCCCAGGTGAGAGATTGTTTTGGGTGATGTAGTTCTTAATTTTTTCTGAGCTGTCCTCAACGGCAGTGCTTCGATTTTTTCGGAGCTTCTTTGCTGGTGAACCTGTTTCTGAAAGCATGATGGAACTATAGCAGGTTATCAGACAGGCTATAGGGCATATCAATATAACATCACTATTTAGAGAATTGTGAACGACTGTTCTGGAGTGAAAAACGTTGTCATTTCAATAGAATTCAGTGAATTTTCAGAAATTAATTCAAAATGCTTGTCAGACAAGTTGTATCCTGTTACTCTTGTAGGTAATCCGGTTCGTAAGGATTAATTACTACTCAATGAGGAGAGCAACAAATATGACATCCCTTTTTAAGAAACGTCATCTGGCTGGCGTAGCGGCATTTGCGGCAGCTTGCGCCCTGACTCTGAGCGCTTGTGGCGGAGGCGGCGCGCCGAAGGACAACGCTGGAGACAAACCGGAAACCGGCCCTAGCGGCACCCTGGACGTCGCGGCTGCCTACGCAACCACTGACTTCAACCCCGCAAACAACAGCTCCGGCTTCGGTGTTGGTTCCAACTGGCAGGTCGTTGAGGGTCTGTGGCAATTCGATATGACTAACTTCAAGATATACCCGGCCCTGGCTGCTGGTGATCCGGAAAAGGTCTCTGATACCGAATACAATGTGAAACTGCGCGATGGAGCCAAGTTCAGCGATGGCACGGAAGTGAAGGCTGCTGACGTAGTGAAGGCTTACGAGCGTGCTGTGGCTATTGACCCCGATTATGAAGGCAACCTTTACAAGGACTTCCTGTCTTTCGTTGACTCGGTCAGCGCTGCCGACGATACGACGGTGAACATCAAGCTTAAGTACCCCTTCCCGAAGTGGAAGGAACGTTTCACCAACGTTAAGGTCGTTCCGGCTGGTGCTTCCAAGGACGATTTGACCAACTGCCCGATTGGCACCGGTCCGTACATGTACGATTGTGCATCCAAGACCGACACCTCCATCTCGGCTGTGGTCAACCCCAACTACAACGGCCCCAAGCCCGCCAAGGTTGAAAAGATTAACTGGACCGAGCAAACCGATGCCGCTCCGCGTCTGACTGCGGCTCTCTCTGGCGAAATCTCCATCATGGAGGACGTGCAGCCGGATGCTGTGGGACAGCTCGAGGCTAAGGGCTGGAAGATTGAACCCGCCAAGGGCTTCGCCACCGGCTTCATCCTGTTCAACACCCAAAAGGCTCCTTTCGATAAGAAGGAAGTTCGTCAGGCTTTCTTGAACGCCATCGATTACGCTTCTTTGGTTAAGAATGAACTGGCTGGTAACGGTACCGTGGCCACCTCGTTCCTGCCCGAGACCAACCCGGATTACAGCAAGGCTGCGACCCAGTACTCTTTCAATCCTGAAAAGGCCAAGACCATGCTGGCTGATGCCGGTGCTTCCAACCTGAAGGTGCACTTGGTCGTGGTTGACAACTGGATTAAGAACATGGCTCCGGCTATTGCCGAAAACCTGAAGGCCGCTGGCATTACCGCCAATGTGGACATCCAGGCTACCAAGGCGGTGTACTCCAAAGACTTCGTGGATGGCGGCAACTTCGATGTGTTGCTGGCTCCCGGCGATCCCTCCGTGTTCGGTAACGACCCGGCTCTGTTGATGAACTGGTGGTACGCCGACAATGTGTGGACCCAAGCCCGCAATGGCTGGGCTGTCTCCTCTCCGGATCAGTTCCAGAAGTTGCAGAAAATCATCACTGAGGGTTCGCAGCTGGATGGTGACGAAGCCAAAGCAAAGTGGAAGGAAGCTCAGGACTTCATCGCTGATGAGGTTCCGATGTACCTGATGTTCCACCGTACCGTGCTCACCGGCTACAACCCCGCAGAAGTTGACGGCGTTACCCCGGTGTCCATGACTGGTCTGCAGCTCGTTGACGTGTCCGTAAAGTGACGCTGAACCGCTAAGACCGCTTGAATCATCGCTGGTTGGTGGCCCCTGGGGCCGATACAAATCTGACTCAGGGGTCACCCAACTGGCGTTTCTAGTGGCTGAGGAGCTATGCATTGAATAACTTATTAAGGCTGATAGGACGGCGTTTAGTCGCATTCCCCGTTATGGTGCTAGGCGTCACGTTCCTGGTGTTCTTCCTCATGTCGCTGTCTCCGATTAGCCCCGAAGCGGGTCTGGTATCGGTTGATGCCACTCCGGAGATGCGCGAAAAAGTCCGGCAAGAATACGGGTTCGACGATCCCTTCTTCGTCCAGTTTGGACGTTATCTGTGGAATCTTTGTCATGGCGACTTGGGGGTTTACGCTCCCGACAAGCGCCCCGTCATCGATGCTATTGGGGCGGCTCTGCCCATCACGTTGCAACTGACGTTCTTGGGCTTGCTTATCGCTTTGGTCGTCTCATTCCCTCTGGGTGTGCTGGCTGCAATCTACCGCGACCGCTGGCCTGACCAGGTTATTCGTGTGATTTCCGTCATCTGCATCGGCACCCCGTCCTTCTGGCTGGCCGTGCTGTTGGTGATGGGATTCATGAACAACTCCTTCTTCAAAGTGTCCATAGGTAAACAACTACCCGGGATGTTTGAGAACTTTCCGCTGTGGTTCGCCTGTATGTTCCTACCGGCAGTCACCTTGGCCATCCCCGTTATCGGTCAGATGACCCGTGTGGTGCGAACCTCGGTGGTCGAGGAACTCGATCGTGATTACGTGCGTACGGCGCTTGGTGCGGGCATTCCGAAACCAATAGTTATCGGCCGTAACGTGTTGCGTAACGCTCTGATTACTCCGGTAACGGTTTTGGGTCTGCGCGTGGGTTACCTGATGGGTGGCGCAGTCGTTATCGAGATTATTTTCAACATCAACGCCATGGGCAAGCTTTTGATTTCCGGTGTGAACAACTCTTACACGGCTTTGGTGCAAGGCTGTGCCTTGGTCGTAGCCGTAGCCTTCATCATCGTGAACATTGTGGTGGACATCCTCTACTTGCTCATCAATCCCAGGATTAGGTCGGTGTGATATGGGTGCAATGAAGAAAACTATTGAAGCGGTTGAATCCGGAAAAAAGGTTCGTTTTAACCGCTGGAAGCACATGAGTGTGGGTGCTCGCATCTCGGTCATTGTCATTGCCATCGTGGTGCTGATTGCCATCGTGGCACCGCTGATTGCCCCCTACACCGAAAAGGATCTTTTCACTAAGTTCACCGCGCCAGAAACCGCGCATCTCTTCGGTACCGACCACCTCGGCCGTGATATCCTCTCACGCTTGCTGTATGGCTCGCGTTTCTCGCTGTTCATCGGCTTGAGCGCAACCCTGATTGCCCTGATTGTCGGGGCCATCATCGGTTCGGTCGCAGCCGTGGTCCGCAAGTGGATTTCCGAAATCATCATGCGCATTATGGACGTGATTATGGCTATCCCGGGCATTGTTATGGCTGCCATTACGGTTCTTTCCTTCAGCCGCGCCCTTGATCCCGGTAACAAGGTTGGCGTCACCTTCGTGGTGGTGCTTTCCATCGCCTTCGTTTATTCCCCGCAGTTGGCTCGTATCGTCCGGGCCAATGTGATGGCGGCTTATGGTGAGGATTACGTCCGTGCGGTCATCGTTTCCGGTGCTCGCGCCCCCTGGATTTTGTTCAAGCACGTGGTTCGCAACACCGCCGCTCCGGTCTTGGTGTTCGCCACCGTTTTGGTCGCTGACGCCATCATCCTAGAAGCCTCGCTGAGCTTCATCGGGGCTGGCCTGCAATCGGCCACGGTGGCGACCTGGGGCAACGTCCTGGCTGACGCATCCGCTAACGGCTCCCTGATTTTTGGGGCCTGGTGGACCGCATTCTTCCCCGGCGTCCTGATTATGATCACCGTGCTGTGCCTGAACATCCTGTCCGAAGGTATCACCGACGCAATGGTGGCTCCTCCGGCTTCGGCTCCGGTCAAGGTGGAACAAAATACTGCTGACCGTGAAGCCGATGCGCTGCTGCTCGATCCGCGCCGCGCCTACAAGGAACAGGCTGAATCCCTGCAAGCCCGCTTGACGGCCTTGAAGGAAGTTGAATCCAAGCGCAGTGACCGCATGAGTGACGACTTCGAAGGTGAACCGCTGTTGGAGGTGCGCGACCTGTGCATTAAGTTCCCGCGTCACGGGGACGTAAACGTGGTCGACCACGTGAGCTTCTCGGTGCGACGGGGTGAAACCATGGGCCTGGTCGGGGAATCCGGTTGTGGTAAATCCATTACCGCGCTGACCATCATGGGCTTGATTGATCCCAAGGCTGAAATCACCGGCGAAGTCTTTTATCAGGGCCGAGACCTCTTGACGATGAACATAAAGGAACGTCACGCCCTGCTGGGTCACGAAATGGCGATGATTTATCAAGATGCCCTGTCCTCGTTGAACCCGGCGATGCTCATCAGGTCGCAAATGAAGCAGCTGACTAAACGTGGTGGCACCCGCACCGCCGAGGAACTGTTGGAGCTGGTGGGCCTTGATCCCAAGCGCACGCTGGAATCGTACCCGCACGAACTCTCCGGTGGTCAGCGTCAGCGCGTCCTTATCGCTATGGCCTTGACGCGCGACCCCAAGTTGGTCATCGCGGACGAACCGACCACTGCTTTGGACGTGACCGTCCAAAAGCAGGTCATCGACCTGTTGAACGAACTGCGCAACAAGCTCGGTTTCGCCATGGTCTTTGTGTCCCACGACCTGGCCTTGGTCGCCGAAGTCGCACACAAGATTACCGTCATGTACGCCGGTCAGGTTGTGGAACAAGCCCCAACAAGCGAGCTTTTGCAACATCCGACCCACGAATACACCCGTGGCCTGTTGGGTGCGGTGCTGTCCATCGAAGCCGGTTCCGGACGTTTACACCAGGTACCCGGCACGGTGCCTTCGCCCAAGGACTTCCCGGTGGGCGACCGTTTCGCGCCGCGTTCCTCGCACCCCGACTATGGCATGGACATTCCGTTGGAATTCCTGCTGGTCGGTCCCGAGCACATTTACGCCGCCTTGCCCGACAAGGAAGGGGTCTATAAGCGTGCACCTGAATACGCTGCGAGTGGAAAGGAGGGCCAAGCATGAGCGAGACAACCGCAAACGCAAGCGTTATCGAAAACGAAACGCCAGGGACTATTGACCCCGAAACCCCCATCATCGAATTGCAGGAAGTGGAGGTCACATTCAAAGCGCGTACCGGTTCGATTTTCAAGCCGAACCACGTGCGGGCCGTGCGGGGCGTCGACATGAAAATTATGCCCGGCAAAGTCCTTGGTATCGTGGGCGAATCCGGCTGTGGCAAGTCCACAACCGCGAACGTCATGTGCGGGCTCCAAGTCGCTACGAAGGGCAAAGTGTTCTTCATGGGCAAGGACGTCACGAAGCGCAACGCGGCGGACCGACGCCACATCGGCTCGGTTGTGTCCGTGGTTTTCCAAGACCCGGCCACCGCGCTGAACCCGCGCATGAGCGTCCATGACCAGCTGGCTGACCCGTTGCGGGTCCACAGGATTGGCACCAATGAAACTCGGGACAAACGGGTGCGAGAATTGCTGGGGTTGGTGGGCTTGCCGCTGTCAGCTCTCAATGCCCTGCCCGGTCAGCTTTCCGGAGGGCAGCGGCAGCGCGTGGCAATTGCCCGTGCTCTGTCCCTGCACCCGCAAGCCATCATTGCTGATGAACCCACGTCCGCCCTCGATGTTTCCGTGCGCGCCCAGATTCTGAACTTGTTGTCTGACCTTAAGAAAGAACTGGGGTTGGCGATGGTGTTTATTTCGCACGACATTCAAACCGTGCGCTATATTTCGGATCGCATCGCGGTGATGAACGGAGGCAAGGTAGTTGAGGAAGGAGACGCAGCAGCCATTTTTGACCACCCATCGGACCCCTATACTCGTAGCCTTTTGGGTGCCGCGCCTTCCCTGATGCATCCTCAGTTGGATTGACAACTGGCGGCCCGACTAAAACATAGGAGAATTGAGGTATGTCTAAAAAAATTCGCGGCATCGTCCCGCCCCTGACCATCCCGCTAAAGAACGGCGAACTCGATGTGCCTTCGCTAGAGAGGCACATTAATCGTCTGATTACGGCCGGTATCGATGGCTTGTTTGTCCTGGGATCGTCGGGAGAAGTGGCGTTTTCAACCGATGAACGCCGCGGGCAAATCCTTGCCGAATCCAAACGCATCGTGTCTGGTCGCGTCCCCATCATGGCGGGGGTTATCAGCACGGAGACGGACCGGGTTGTGGAACACATTCGCCAGGCCGAAGACATCGGAGTCGATGCGGTGGTGGCGACCGCCCCGTTCTATGCCCTGCAAGGGGTGCGGGAAATTCGGCGGCACTTCGAAATCTTGCGAGAATGCACGGACCTGCCCATTTGGGCTTATGACATTCCCGTATGCGTACACTGGAAGCTGCCAAATGACCTGGTGATGGACCTCGGGAAAGCCGGGGTCCTCAATGGGGTAAAGGATTCTTCCGGCGACGATGTCGGTTTCCGTTTCCTGTCCCGATTGAACGCCGAAGCCGGCCATCCGCTGCAGCTGTTTACCGGTCACGAGGTCGTGGTGGACGGGGCGTACCTGTCCGGCGCGGACGGCTGCGTACCCGGCTTGGGCAACGTCGATCCCGACGGCTACGTGCGTCAGTGGAAAGCCGCTCTCGCTAAGGACTGGGAGACTGTCCGCCTCGAACAGGACCGGCTGGCGGATTTGATGACGATTGTCCAGGTCAAAGACGTACAGGGCTTCGGTGCCGGCATCGGCGCGTTTAAGACAGCGCTGCAGCTGCTGGGGGTGTTCGAGTCTAACGAGATGCCTCGTCCCGTGGCGCCTTTGAGCGGAGAAAACGTCGAGCACGTGCGCAGCGTCTTGCAAAAAGTCGGATTACTCTAGGAACCCGGCTATGACCTCGGATTACGTCATCGCCATAGACCTCGGCGGCACGAAAATTGCTGCTGCCCTGGCGGACCGGGACGGCAATCTGAGCCTGCCTTGCCGAACGGATACGCCCGCTCACGAGGGTGGTGCGGCCGTGGTCGGAGCGATCAACGCCCTGGTGGGTCAGGTCCGCGCGCAGGCTCACGAGAGCGGTATCGACCGGATTGTGGGTGTCGGGATTGGGTCAGCCGGGGTAGTTGACCTCGCGGGGCAGCGGATTATTGCCTCCACCGATGCTATTCGGGACTGGGCCGGCACCGAGGTCGTATCGCTGGTGGAAACAGCGGTGGGTCTGCCCGTCACTTTAGAAAACGATGTGAATGCTCATCTGCGCGGAGAAGCCTGGAAAGGTGCAGGAACCGGGAAAAACTACGTTGCCATGATGGCCCTGGGGACCGGCATTGGCGGAGCTCTGATGATTAACGGGGAAATCCTGGTCGGTCCGCACGGAACCGCCGGTGATTTCGGACACCTGCCAACCCTGCTAGCCACCAAACGAGCCTGCACATGCGGACGCGACGTGCCGCATCTGGAAACCGTGGCTTCGGGACCGGGGTTGTTCGCCTGGTACTTGGAAAACGGCGGGGACCCTGCCGTCGGCGGCACTCGTGAACTGGAAAAACGGGCTCTGTCAGGAGATGCGCTGGCTGCGCGCATTTATACGGAAGTGGCTGCGGAAACCGGGCGGGCCCTGGGATCTATCGTCAATACGGTTGACCCCGAAGTCATGATTGTCGGGGGAGGCTTGGCTAACAGCACGGACATCTGGTGGAAACCCCTCCGGGCGGCTTATCAGGAACAGTTGGTGAATATCCTTCATGAGGTGCCGCTGGTGAAAGCGACTTTGGGCAATGCGGCTGCCCTGGTGGGAGCCGCGAAAAAGATTTGGAACCGAGTTGAGGGCTGAACGAACCCGGCGCGAGACTGCGCTCTAACTACGGAAGGGGAAATGAATGAATGTGCAACGTCAAGCGGTGATTGACGCCATTAAGGGGCGGCTTATCGTCAGTTGCCAAGCATATCCAGGAGAGCCGATGCGGCGGTCTGACATCACTGCCGCGGTGGCGCAGTCGGTCGTGGCGGGGGGAGCTGCCGCGGTGCGCGTCCAGGGGATTGCGGACATTGTGGCGTGCCGTCAGGCGGTGGAGGTGCCCCTGATTGGACTCATTAAGTTTGGTCACGAGGGAGTTTACATAACGCCCTCGATTTCTCACGCGCGCGCCTGTGCCTTGAGCGGGGCGGATGTCATCGCTATCGACGCCACCCTGCGCGAACGGGGAGAGGGCGAGACCTTCGCGGATGCGGTGAGCGCGATGCACGAGGAATTTCCCGGGGTGGCTATCATGGCTGACTGCGCGTCCGTTGAGGACGCGAAGGCAGCTGAACAGGCCGGAGCGGACTTTATCGGCACTACATTGTCGGGCTATACCCCCGGGTATCAATATGCCCGCGCCGCGACTTCAGGACCGGATTTCGATTTCATTGCCGCAGTGTGCCAGGCAGTTCGCGCGCCAATCGTGGTGGAAGGCCGGATTCACAGCCCCCAAGACCTCGCTGCGGTTTACCAATACCCGATTCACGCGGCGTGCGTAGGCACCGCCATCACTCACCCGTGGCGTCTCACTGAATGGTATGTAGACAAACTGCCGAAAGCCTAGCTGCCTAGGGCGCTGCCTGTCTCCATTCACGGGTAAGGCGGCTGATGAGGGAGCACACGGCTCACAATACTTGCGGAGAAACTGAGAGGAAACCGGAACAACATGACGATTTATCGCGCAGACACGTTATTTGACGGCAACCAGGTGTTGGGACCCGGCGCGGTGCGGGTAGAAAACGACCGTATCGCTGAGGTCCTCAGCGGGACGGCGGCCGCACAAGTCCGGGCCGACGTGGATTTCGGGACGGCTATCCTCGCTCCCGGATTCGTGGATATACATTCTCACGGCGGCGGGGGAGAGGCTTTCACCAACGGGGTTGAATCAGCCCGCACCGTCATCGCCACTCACCGCCACGAGGGGACAACTTCCATTATGGCCAGCCTGGTCACGGACACTTTGGACCACCTGGAATCCCAGATTCGAGATTTGACGCCACTCTATGATACCGGCGAAATTTTGGGCATCCACCTGGAGGGCCCGTGGATGGCAGAGGAATACAAGGGTGCGCATGACCCCCAGCTGCTGCGCGACCCGGCTCTGGACGAGGTGCAACGCTTGTGCCAAGCCGGTCCGGTGAAAATGGTGACCCTCGCTATAGAGCGGCGCGGCGGGCTTCAGGCCGTGCGCTGGCTGGTGTCACGGGGAATCATCGCCGCACCGGGACATATGAACGCCGACTACGACACAATGAAAGCCGCTCTCGCTAGTGGGGCGCAAAACGTCACCCACCTGTTCAACGCGATGAAACCGATTCACCACCGCCAGCCCGGCCCGATCGCGGCCGCTTTGGAAACGCCGGGATTGCCGGTAGAACTCATCGCCGACGGCGTGCATTCCCACCCGGCCACCGTGAAGTTCGTGTTTGACACCAAAGGCCGCGACACGGTTTTAGTTACCGATGCAATGGCGGCCGCGGGCTCACCAGACGGGGATTACCTGCTGGGACCCCTCGAGGTCGAGGTTCGCGACGCGGTGGCTCGGCTGAAATCTAACGGAGCCATCGCCGGTTCCACCCTGACCCTGTCCCGGGCAATACGTTTTGCAACTTATACCGCAGGAGTGGATATTTGGTTGGCGATTCATGCCGCTACCGCTCGACCTGCGGCTTTGCTGGGCAGGACCGACATCGGGGTGTTGGCGCCGGGAGCCTACGCGGACTTCGTGGTTGAGTCGAGCGCCCTACAGGTCCAACAGGTGTTTCGTCGCGGTCAGCAAGTGCGTTGAGGTGGAATTCGGAGCTTAGCCGGAAAATCGAAAACAACGGAAGGTAATCATCATGGAAATCATTATTAAACCAACGGCGCAAGATTTGGCGCTTGTCGCCGCGGAGGCAATCTGCGAGGTCTACTCGGACAAACCCACCGCCGTGCTGGGGGTGGCGACGGGTTCCACCCCGCTGCCGATTTACCAAGAGCTTTCGCGTCGGGTTAAGGCGGGGAGTTTGTCTCTGCGCCACGCAAAGGCTTTCCAGCTCGATGAGTACGTGGGGTTGCCCCAGGATCACCCCGAGGCTTACCACAACTTTATCCGCCGCGAATTTGCCGACATTACGGATATAGACCCAAATGAGGTATATGGAGAAGACGGCCTGGCTCCGGACCTGTTAGCGGAGTGTCAGCGCTACGAACAGGCTATAGTAGATGCCGGTGGAATAGATATACAGATTTTAGGTATCGGAGCGGATGGGCATATTGCGTTCAACGAACCAGGCACGTCCTTAAAGTCCTTGACGCACCCCGCGGTGTTGACCGCCCAAACCCGCCGCGACAACGCCCGATTCTTTGACGGAGACATTGATAAGGTGCCTAGGCACGCGCTCACGCAAGGGGTCGGCACGATTTTACGGGCGCGAAAAATCCTGCTCATCGCCACTGGCTCTAACAAAGCTGACGCGGTTCGAGACATGGTGGAGGGTCCGGTTTCTATCTCTTGCACCGGTTCGGCTTTGCAGCTGCACAACAATGTGAAGGTGCTGCTGGATGAGGCGGCCGCCGCGAAGTTAGAGCGCCAGGATTTCTATCGCGAGATTTATGCCAACCGTCCCCAAGGAGCGTGGCTGGGGTTGTAGCCCAAGTATTTGCGGATGCAGCCTCCCCGTGGAGCTGGCCAGGAATTCCATTAGACTAAAACGCATGGAATTTTCTGAACTGCTGCAGGCTCGCTACAGCGTGCGGGCCTACCTTGACAAGCCCGTGGAACCAGAGGTTTTACAAGCCGTCTTGGATGACGCACGCCACTGCGCCTCGTGGTCCAACACGCGCGGATACGTGCTGGCAGTAGCCACAGGGGAACGCTTGGAGCGAATCCGGGCGGACTATGTCAGCCGCGCCGAAACCGCATCCGGAATGCTACGCGGACGGCCCGGCGCCTTCCTACGGGCGCTACGGGAGGGCAAGCTACCCAAAGCCGACTTTAAAACCTGGGGAAAATACCCTCCTGAACTGCGAAAACGCCAGGTAGCAAACGGAAAACGCTACTATGCACACCTGGGGATTGGACGCGGGGACGAACCCGGGCGAGCCCAACAGGTACGCCAAAATCTCGAATTGTTCCAGGCCCCGGTGGGGATTTTCGTGTTTGTCCACCGCTCGCTGCTGCCCTTTTCCGCCCAGGATGCCGGGCTGATGCTGTCCACCCTCATGCTGGCGGCCGCGAACCGGGGGCTCGGAACCGTTGCCATCGGAACGCTCGCCACCTGGCGGACGCCTCTCGAAGCAGAGTTTCGCATCCCCAAAGACTACGGGCTAATCACCGGGCTGGCCCTGGGCTATCCCGACCCGGATGCTCAGATAAACGAGTATCGCGCCGAACACCCGCCGCTTACCCTCGCCGAGCCGCGCGACGGATGATGAAGTCAAGCTGCCACACGATTCCACTATCAGTTGGCGCCATCGATTTGTTTGCCCCTTTTCAATTTTTATGGCATCGTCCAGCGGCAGAAACATTTGCTTCCGCATCTCTGCGGATAAAAGAGGTGCTGGCAGTGGTTTGCGCTGGGGACACAAAGCTGGCCGGATAAACGTGTGCCGCCTAGAGCCATCCGGCGAGGATGAGCACCCCGAGCAGGATAAGCACACTCGGAAAGAGCACCGCCTCGAATCGTTCCAGAACCTCCGCGAGCCCTAAACGTCCGGTAATGAACCACGCCAGAGCCAACAGCGCACCCGCCAACACCAGAAACACCGCGCAGAACATAGCGACTTGCCACCAGGCCGACAAGGCAAAAACCGGCAGATAAACACCGATTTCGTCGCCTCCGTTCGCGATGGTGACCAGGGCGACCGCGCCAACACTGACGGGTTTGCCTTCCAGCTTTGATTCGGCTGACTGTGCGTCCCTGGAATCGTTTGACTCCCGGCGTTCCAAAATTTCCCCAATGCCAGCTTTCACTCCCAGAATCAGTGGTATCAGACCCAACAGATGCAACTGAGCTTCGGGAATGACGAAACCGGAAATCAGATTCAGGATCACGGTGGCTGCCAAAATAGCGCTGAAACCGAGGTATTGACCTGCGCAGATACGCAACGTTGTGCCGGGGCGCTGGTGACCGTGGACAAACCATAAGGTCAGCAGCATCAAGTGGTCGATGTTAGTGACCGCAAAGAGCACCAACGCTTGGGCGAGAGTGGAAAGAATCAGGGAAGCGTTCACGTGTCAATTATCACCGAAAGGTGTTCAACCGATAAAGTCAACATCACCCCGCAATAACCTACCGGCGACCGGCCGCACCGAACTTGTGCATCGGCCGAGGACGCCGAACCGCTCAATCGAGCCTGAGAGAGACGCTAACGGTAGCGGAACTTCGAATTTTACTAACTTTTTTGCACCTTTCGCCCCAGAGCCCTAGACTGGAGAGCAATATAAGCATGACGGAGGCGCAGCCGACATCACTAGCTTCCATAAGGGCTGGGAAATCCTTTAGGGGATGCCCGGAAGCGAAAGGGGAGGTTGCCGAGGACACGAACCGTTCCCGAGGGGAAGCGTCCGGGCGAGCGGAAAATATCTGTTCGACTGTCGCTATTGCGGAGAGCTGTCATGACGCATACGCGCAAAGGTATGGGGTCATGGAGCATGACCCCTTTTTTGGTGGCATGTTCGAGCTTTCGAAAGTTGTTTGCAACGATTGAAAGGACTAATGATGAACAAGATACTGAGTGGTGCGGCCCTGCTGGCTGCAGCTTTTTCCCTCGCCGCGTGCGGGGCAGGTCCCGCGGCTGATAACACAGCTGGTAAAGACGGGGCGATTCCCGGCCTGGAGGACGGTGTTTTCACCGTCGGTATGGAAGCTGCCTACGCTCCCTACAACTGGGCGCAGCCCGATAAATCTAACGACGCGGTGCCCATCAAAGATTCCGCCTTGTACGCCAATGGCTACGACGTGATGACCGCGAAGGAAATCGCGAAAGCGAACGGCTGGAAACTCGAAATCAAGCAGCTGGAGTGGGATTCCCTGATTCCGGCGGTACAGTCCGGGGAAATCGATGCCGCCATTGCGGGTCAGTCCATGACCAAGGAACGCGAGGAAACCGTGGACTTTGCCGGGCCGTATCTGTACGCCCGCATCATTGTGCTGACCAAGGCTGATTCTAAGTTCGCCAACGCGAAAGGCTTGGCTGACCTGGCGGGAGGCCGGACCACCAGCCAAACCGGCACCGTTTGGTATGACACCTTGATTCCGCAAATTAAGGGTGCCCAACGGCAGGCTCCCGCCGAATCCGCACCGGCGATGCTGGTGGCTTTGGAAACCGGCAAGGTTGATTACGTGGTTACCGATATGCCCACCGGTCAAGGAGCTATGGTTGCTTACCCGGACATGAAGATTTTGGACTTCCCCGACGACGGCGACGACTTCCAAGTTTCGGACGAGGACATTAACATCGGCGTGTCCATTAAGAAAGGCAACACCGCTCTGAAGGATGCCATCAACAAGGCCCTGTCCGGCAAGACCGCCAAAGACTTCGATGCCATGATGGCGGATGCGGTAAAGATTCAGCCCCAAGAGGATTAATCCGCCAACCGCACTGGAACACGTCAGGAGAGAAAAATGCTGTGGACACTGTGGCAGGACATCGTAACGCTGCTGAACAAGTACGGTGGCGTGTATTTGACAGGTATCGTCAACACGGTGGTCCTCGCCACTGTCGCCACCTTGCTGGGCTGCGTGATCGGTTTTGCCTGCGGAATCTTGAACACAATTCCCCATCCTCCAACCGATCCCCTGCCCAAGCGGATCATTCTGGCGATTATCCGGGCCATCATCCGGATCTATGTGGAAGTTTTCCGCGGCACTCCGATGATTTTGCAGGCCGTATTCATTTATTACGGTCTGCCCTACTTCACGAATAATGCGCTGCAGTTCCAGTCCATGTGGGGAGTATCGATTTTCGTTGTCTCCATCAACACCGGCGCTTACATCGCCGAATCCGTGCGCGGGGGCATCATCAGCGTCGATCCGGGGCAAACCGAGGGAGCCAGGGCGATTGGCATGACCCACTTCCAGACCATGCTCTATGTCATCTTGCCTCAGGCTTTGCGCAACCTGCTGCCGCAAATCGGTAACAACTTCATCATCAACATCAAAGACACTTCGGTCATGTTCATCATCGGTTTCTCGGAGTTCTTCTCAGTTCACAAGATGGTGTCGGGTGCCGTTTTCAAGTACTTCCCCTCCGCCACCATCGAGATGGTGGGCTATTTGACGCTGACTCTGCTGTCCTCTTTCCTGTTGCGGAAACTGGAAAAGAAGATTGACGGAGACGATGCCTACGAACTGTTGCCCGGTGCGGCGGGCGAGGAACAGAGCGATTACGAATTGATGAATGAAGATCAACTTGTGATGGCCGCCGGAAACTACACATTCCCCGACCCCGCCAAACGTCCGGGACGACCGGCAAAGCCCACCGGGAAACCGGCTCCAGAAAAACCGGCACGCCCCGAGGGAGGACAAAACTCATGAGCGAACCGAACACTACGGCAAGCACCAGCGACGAAATCATCACGGTACGTCACCTCTCAAAGTCTTTCGGCACTCACGAGGTGCTGAAAGACATCGATTTTTCGGTGCGGCCGGGGGACGTGGCGTCCATTATCGGGGCCTCTGGCTCCGGGAAATCGACTTTGCTGCGTTGCATCAATTTGCTGGAAACCCCCACCTCGGGTGAAATCCTCTACCACGGGACAAATATCCTGGACCATTCCATGAAAAAGGCGAAATATCGGTCCAAAGTGGGGATGGTGTTTCAATCGTTCAACCTGTTCAACAATATGACCGTGCTGAAGAACTGCATGATTGGCCAGATGAAAGTCCTGGGTCGGTCTCGCGAGGAATCGCATGAGAAAGCACTGCAGTATCTGGATAAAGTCGGGATGAGCCCGTTCTTGAACGCGAAACCGCGGCAGTTGTCCGGTGGGCAAAAGCAGCGGGTGGCCATTTCTCGCGCTCTGGCGATGGATCCGGAAGTCCTGTTGTTTGATGAACCGACCTCGGCGTTGGATCCGGAAATGGTCGGGGAAGTCATCGAGGTCATTAAGAAGCTGGCCCAGGAAGGCATGACGATGCTGGTGGTGACCCACGAGATGGCTTTCGCCCGCACGGTCAGCAAGAATGTGGTGTTTATGGCAGATGGGGTCATCGCTGAGCAGGGGCCGCCCGAGCAGCTGTTCGGTAACCCGCAGCGGGAACGGACGCGTGATTTTCTGGCGCGATATCTGTAAAAGGCTGCTGTTTCGGATAAACTTCGGAGTGTCGGAGATTTAGCATTCGTTTTCAGTGGTTTTACCAATATTTCAAGGAGTAAAAATGGCCAAAAATAAGTGGAAAACACTGCCGGGTGAGGCCCTGCGGGTTCAGGAAGGGTTTCAGTTAAAAGACTTTGATCCCGGCGCTACCCCGGGGTGGACCGCTGGTAAAGCCGCTGCCCAAAAATTTCAGGATGGCCGGCATCGACTGCTTTCGGAACTGCAGGAACGCTATTTCGCTTGCTCTAAGATGGGCGATGATCGGCGTATATTGCTGGTGGTTCAGGGGCTCGATACCGCGGGAAAAGGCGGCATCTCGCGCCACGTGATGGGGATGGTGGATCCCCAGGGCGTTCAGCTCGCGTCTTTTGGCAAGCCCACCGAGCAGGAACTCAGTGAACACTTCTTGTGCCGTATCGAACGACAGCTGCCCCATTTCGGCAAGATTGGCGTGTTTGATCGCTCCCATTACGAGGACGTGTTGGTGCAGCGAGTGCGTAACATTGTGCCTCCGGAAATTTGGGGCGGACGCTACGACATCATTAACGATTGGGAACGCTACCTGGTGCAAGACCAGCATTTCACCATCGTCAAGCTGGCGCTGATGGTGTCCCACGACGAGCAAGCACGGCGCTTAGCGCAGCGCCTGGATCGCCGTGATAAGTGGTGGAAGTATCAGCCCGGTGACATTGACACTCGCCGGGACTGGGACGCTTACCAAGAGGCATACCAAGCGGTGTTTACGCTGACTTCGACGCCATGGGCTCCCTGGTATGTCATTCCCTCAGATCACAAGTGGTATACCCGCTTGGTCGCCACCGAGCTGTTGACTCAGGCTCTGATTAGTCTGGATCAGCACTGGCCGGAGGCGCAGTGGGACTTCGCCACCGAAAAGGAGCGGTTGTTAAGTACCTGTTCCCCACGCATTGCCAAAGAAATCAGTGCCAGCTTGGACGGAATCGATCCGCAGGTGAAAGAGGAAACCGACGAATTCCGCAAAGCTGTCAACCGGGCTTTGGAAGGCAAGTCCACAGAGAGCTACTGCTGATTTTCAGGCAGTCCCCACTGGCACAGACAACCCGGCTCAGAAAGACCTGATGTACTGACAAACATTATTCCTTTATATACATTTACGGAGTATAATTTCTCTATGGAACAGAAATTTATGGCGTTACGCGATTTGCGGCCCGGTGCATTTTTGCGTCTACGACGCGGTGTGCTGGGGTTGACCCAGGCGGAACTGGCAGCGATGACTGGAGTTCCCCAGTCCCACATTAGTGCTTTTGAAAACCACAAGCGGCGCATCTCTGTTGCCGAAGAAACCGCCTTGGCGAAAGCGCTGAGCGTACCGTCACACACTTTGATGAGTATGAAGCGTCACGTGGTTCGCAGCATTTTTTCGCGGCACGGGTACGATGAGATTTTTCTGTTCGGACCTGCCTCTACCGGGCAAGATGATGCGTTTACCCCGATAGATTTCCTGGTCAGTACCACAAATCCACTGGGAATGTTGGATTTGATTGGTTTGCAAAACGAACTCGAAAATGTGTTGAGCGCCACGGTCTACGTGTCCGTGGACACGGGGTGGGGCAACGCCAAAGTTGATCGGTGCCCTCGGGAAGTCACCAAGCCTGACAAAAAGTCGCAGTTCAAACCCCTGCTGGTGGATTTATACCGATTCGGGGATGTTTTTTCACCGCGTGAGATTGAAGAGTATCCCTATTTCCAAAAGTGGGGATTCCCCAAGTCCTTTTTCCCTTACGATGTTTCCGCCTCCCGGTGGCGGGTGGAGGATATGGCCCGGGTTTTGGACGTGGGTGCCGGCATCGCCTCCGGAGACCCACAGGCATTCTTGGAAAAGACTCCGGCGGGGGTTCAGTCCCGTTTCGCGGCTTATCACGCCATAGCAGTGTTGGTTGAATCAGCGGCGAAAGTCCATTCCGATGTCAAGGAAGCCAACCCGGCAATTCCTTGGGCGACCTTATGGGGACTGCATTGCCGACTCCAGCAGACGGCCGATGAGATAGACGCAATCGTGGCTTGGTCCTCTTTGCGTGAGGATTTCCCCAAAATCCTCGATGCTCTGGGCTTGATTACTTTCCCTGGCAGCGGCACTGAGGCGACTCCGTAGGTGGAAGATAATGCCCGCGCGCGCGATTTTTTGCAGCGGCGTGCTGTTGAAGAACACGTTGCGCTGCCGCCTCTGCTGAGAACCCCGCGCACTTGGCGCTGGCCGCTGCGCAGCCCCCAGGGCGAACCTGACGTTTACCCTGTTGACCCCCACCGCTATGCCCGAAAACTCGTTGTTTCTATGGGTGGCGTGCTTGCGCTTGGTTCCCTGGTGACGGGGCTGAACTATGCGGTGTCGGTCAGCGTTCCGTGGGCGCTGGGGATGGTGCTGGATGCGGGGTTAGAACACGGTTTGACCGGGGAAATCTGGATCCGGTTGGCGGTTCTGACCCTGGTTATCCTGGGCGTGGCGCTGACCCAAATGGCGGGACAGCTCACTGAGATTGCGGTCCAGATGACCGCGGTGGCGACCCCCGCGCGAGTAGCCGGTCGAAAGTTAGCTTTCGATGGGCGCGCGGTGAACCGGGAACTGGAATCCGGTGACGTGGTCACTTCGATGCTGACAGATGTGGATCGGATTGGCCGGGCGGCGCTGTGGATTCCCGAAATGGTGGGCGCTATTCTCTCTACCGTCATGATTCTGGTCATCATGTTTCGCACCTCGCCACCTTTGGCCTGGACGGTACTCATCGGGTTGCCCATCGTAACGCTGCTGATAGGGCTGTTGGGTAAACCACTGCAGCGGCGGCAAACCGAGAACCGCGATGAACAGGGCAAACTGACGGAAATCTCGGCTGACGCGGTGGCGGGGTTGCGGGTCCTGCGCGGCATCGGCGGCGAGGACGTGTTCGGACGTCACTATCAGGGGCAGTCGGCTCGCGTGCGCGATGCCGGGATTCGAGTCGCCCTACCCGCGGCGCTGCTGGGCATGCTGCGTTCGGTCATACCCATGCTGTTTACTGCCCTAGTGGTGGGTATCGGGGCGATTCTGTATTTTCACAATGAACTGTCAGTAGGCAGTTTGGTCGCGTTCTTTGGGTTTTCACAATTTTTGCGCAATCCCATTGTGGTCGCCACCCGGTCGTTGGAAGAATTCACCAGAGCTTGGGTCGGAGTTCGCAAACTCGCGCGGATTCAAGGCGTGACCTCCCTGGTGAGCGAGGATATGGCGGAAGTTTCCGGGGACGCGCTGCACCCAAATACCTTGCCGCAAGCGCGGTGGCGGGAAAAGGATTTTGGTCTGGCCCAGCTCACCGACACGGTCAGTGAGGTAACGGTGAAACCGGGCTTGATTACCGGACTGGTCTGCGCCAATCCTGACGCCAGCGCCGCGGTGGCCCGGCGCCTGGCACGTCAAGAGGACAGCGCGCAACCGACCCTTCTGATTGATGGAACCGACGCGAGAACCCTGCCCCTCGACCTAGTGCGCCGCGCCATCATACTGTCAGATACCGACCCGCAGCTGTTTGCCGGAACCTTGCGAGACCAGGTGCGCGGGGCCAATACGCCGGCACCTCGCGAACGGGGGGTGCGCGAACTGGTGTGGCGCGACGTCATCGAGAACGCGACCCGGCAAGAGGACTCGCTCATTGTTCCTGAAGTTGATGAGCGCGATTCGCAATGGTTGGCAGCGCTGCACGTGGCGGATGCTGATGACGTGGTGGAATCCGTGAATGGCGGCCTGGACGGGGCAGTAGCGGAAAAAGGGCGCACTCTCTCGGGCGGTCAGCGCCAGCGTGTCGCCCTGGCTCGCGCGGTAGCAGCCGATCCCGCGGTGCTGGTTACTATTGAGCCGACTTCAGCGGTCGATTCGCATACGGAATCGCGGGTCGCCCAGCGTTTGGCACAAGCGCGACACGGGAAAACCACCGTCATCGTCTCGGCGTCAGTGCTGGTGTTGGAGCATTGTGATGAAGTCATTGTGCTCGACGACGCGGGTCGGGAAATCGTCCGCGGTTCACACCGGGAGCTTCGGGAAAAAGCCCGGTCGGGGGACCCGTCAGCCGCGGCGTACCTGGCTATTATCAACCGCTCGGTGCAAAGCGGGGGTGAGTCGTCATGAAACTGCCTCTGGCCAGCGGAAAACTGGTGGTGCGAGGGGTCAAAGACCTGATTCACGACTATCGCGGCGCGATTGGTGCCGTGGTGGGGCTGCAGCTGGTGTCATCCCTAGCGGGAGTGACCCTCCCGTGGCTGCTGGGACGCGTGATTGACCGCATTCAAGCCGGGGCGGCCAGCCGGGACTGGGTCGGTCAACAGATAGTGATTGCCCTGGTAGTGGTCGCGGTGGCGGCGATATTTTCGTTCCTGGCGGAATATCGCGCCCGGGTGATGGGCGAGCGGATTTTTGCCCACCTGCGCGACGGCTTGGTCGACTCTGTCATCCACCTGCCTCTGTCGACTGTGGAAAGTGCCGGCACCGGGGATCTGGTGGGACGCACCACGCGAGACATTGAACGCCTGCAATTTATGATTCGCCAGGGAATTGCCGCAATTCTGATGATTACCACAACGTTGGTGGTGACGTTCGTGGCGGCATTTCTGACCTCCCCGCTGTTGGCATTCGTGCTACTCATCGGGCCATTGGGGGTGTGGCCCTTGATGGCGTGGTATTTGCCGCGGACCGTTCCCGCCTATCGCTCCTCAGCTCGATCTTGGGCGGATTTGTCCGGTTCGGTAGCGGAAACTCTGGATCAGGCGGACACGGTTGACGCTCTGGGGCTGTCAGGAAAACGGATTGCCCAGCTCGATGTCATTATTCGCGAAATCTGGCGTCAGGAGCGCTACAGTGCCTGGATGCGTTCCTGGTTGTTCATGGGAATTGTGTGCGCCACCCTGTCTCCCCTAATAGTTATCGTGTTGCTGGGTGCCTGGCTGGTGCCCAGCGGAGCCTTGACTGTCGGGGCTGTTTCCACGATTGCGCTCTATGCCTATCAAGTGCGTGGGCCGGTGTGGGAAGCAACGTTCTGGGTAGACGTTTCCATGGAAGCCTACACTTCGCTGGCGCGAATTTTTGGGGTCGCACAAGTCGAGCCGGACCGGGAAGCCAGTGCCCACGCGCCCGCCGGTACCCCCGCGATAGTGGCTCGGGACGTTAGCTATGCCTACCGCGCGGGGCAAAATGTGCTGCACGAGGTGTCTCTGGAACTCCGAGCGGGCGAAACATTGGCGATTGTCGGACCAACGGGCGCCGGTAAGTCCACTTTTGGGCGGATGCTGGCGGGTATTCACCCGCCCACCAGCGGGTCCGTGACGGTCGGAGGAGTGCGGCTGGTGGACTTGCCCGAAAGTGAACTGCACCAGCAGGTCGCTTTGGTTACGCAAGAACAGCACGTGTTTACCGGAACTATTGCCTCCAACCTGCGTCTGGCGCGGCCCGACGCGAGTGATGAGGAACTGTGGGCGGTGCTCGACGCGGTGGGAGTGGACTGGGTTCGCGGCTTGGGGCGAAGCGATACCCTGACCCCTACCGCACAATCTGTCCCGGAGGGGAAATCGCAGGCAGATACGGAAAAAACCGGGCTGTATGCGGAAATCGGCGGCGCTGGAATGAAGCTGAACCCGGCGCAGGTCCAGCAGCTTGCCCTGGCGCGAATCGTGCTGTTGAACCCGCACACTTTGGTGCTGGATGAGGCAACTTCTCTGATGGATCCCTCCGCGGCTCGGTCGCTGGAACAATCGCTGTCGCGAGTGTTGGCAGGACGCTGCGTCATCGCTATCGCCCACCGGCTCTATACCGCCCACGATGCTGACCGGGTGGCAGTCATGTTGGACGGGAGAATCGTGGAATTGGGGACGCACGATGAACTCGTGGCGGCCGGTGGTGAATATGCCTCACTGTGGGCGTCTTGGCAGCAAGATTAGAGGCCGAAACTATCCCAGGAAACGGGTTTCGAGGCGTTCCTCGACCACTTCGCCGTTATCCTTGGTCACGACCCAAGCTGACTTTCCCCGCACTTCGCTGACGGCTTCGGCCAGTTCGGTGCCGCGGTAGACCAAACCCACATTGTTATCCGTGCAATAGGTTTTGCCTAAAGTTCCCGCGGCGACCAGGCGATGCACCGTGGGGCGGCGGCGTTTTTCGACGTCGTAGTGCACGCCGTTGTCATAGGGAATCAGCCCCAGACCGTTGGTGACGGCGCGAAGTTCAGGCCCGAAAGAATCCGTGGTGCCGCCCCGGTGCCAACAGATAGAACCGGCAGAAACACCAGCTAGGACTACGCCGGCCTCCCAGACCCGGCGGAAAATTTCGTCAAGACCGTGGACCCGCCACACTGCCAGCAGGTTTGCCACCGAACCCCCGTCAACCCAGACCGCGTCCTGTTCCATGAGGTAGCCTTCGATGTCGTCCACGTTGGGCATGACAAACAGTTGCAGCGGGTTCAGTTCCACCCCCGCCAGCCGAGCCGCTTCGTAGCGTTGAGCTAGCCGGTAATGCTGGTCTCCGGCCGCGGTGTCCAGGTAGCCCAGTTTCGGTTTGGAACGGGTGGTGCCGGACAGTTCGAGGGAATATTTCACCAGGTGGTTGAACTCTGTAAAGATGCGTTCGCCGTTTTTGTATCCGCCGGAGGTAGCCAAAATGGTTGGGGTTTTACTCATGATGACCATCCTAGCCGGGACAGCGCTGTGAATCATCCGGGGGTTGGCACTCGGTGTTTGGTCGGCATTACGGTTCGGTCTGGCATAGGATTAAACCGGAAAGCGGTGGTAAAAGTGGTGCTGAAAGGCAGAGCTCCCGTTGACGTTACCAGGATTGCTGAAAATAACTTATACCGAAAATTAGGATAAAAAAATGAGTGATGCGAAAACTTTGAATATAGCGGTTAATGTGGCCGGCAGTGAGGTCGGAGGTGGCCTGGGACGAGCCCGGACTATGGCGGTGGCAACCGTCAACGCCGCCGGTGAAATCACGGAATGGCAAGAATTCCAGGTCGGTTGGGACATTTTGCACGAGCAAGGTCCGCACGGCAGCCTGCACGCTGTGATTGTGGGTTTTATGCGCGACCATGACATTGCGGCCGTGGTCAGCGGACACATGGGACCCCCGATGGTGAACACCATGATGAAACTCGGCGTTTTGCCCCTCTCTGCGGCTGGTGAGGCGCGTAGCGCTGCCAGAGACGCTGCCAAACGCGTGCGCTGCGTTGATGACCTTGCCGCCAACGCCCCGGACGAAGCCGGCCCCGGCTCGAACAAATGGGTCCTTCCCGTGATTCCGTCCTAGTGTTGATTGGTTTGAAAATTAAGACGACGAGGAAAAAGGCAAGTGGAAACGGTAAATAAAGACGTGGTGGACCTCATATTAGAGCTGCAGGCTATTGGTCAGGCCGGCGAGTTCTATGGTCATGACGACTATGACCGGGATCGGGCGACCCAGACTCGTGAACTGGCGGCGGAACTCTTGGCACGCCTCACGGGCAACAATCCCGAACAGGTACGCGACGTGCTGCTGGAGGACTATGGGTACCGCACACCGAAAGTTGATTCGCGAGCCGCTATTTTTGGCGACGGCTCGGGGCGTCCGGGAGTAGACGGAGACAAGATTCTGCTGGTGCATGAAGGCTCGGATGGGCGCTGGTCCATGCCGGGAGGCTGGATTGACGAGGGGTTGAGTGTCCGGGAAAACACCATCAAGGAGGCTTACGAAGAATCCGGAATGCGGGTGAAAACCGACAGGCTGCTGGCGTTAATCGACAAGCGCAAACATAATCCCAGCAGAGGTATATTTCATGTTTACGCGTTTTTTGTGGAATGCACCTTGCTGGGCGGTGCCTTTGAACCGAACCTCGAAACCACCGAGATTGGCTGGTTTGGGCTGGACGAGTTGCCGGAAATGTCTCTGGGTAAAACCACTCCCGAACAAGTCGCGATGTGCCTGAAAGCCCATCGTGACCCCAACTGGCAAGTCATTTTCGACTGAACCGCAGCCCAGACTCCACCAAGTCACCCCGGCGCCGGGCCGGATTCGCGATTGAAACGCAGCCCAAACCGGGTGCCGGCGCAGACCAGCACAAAACCGCGGTTAGAAAAAAATCCGGGACGCCACCGCGCCCCGGATTTTGGCCCCCTCAACTGCTAGGCAGAGTCGGCTTGACAATGAAGTTAAGTTGTAGCCTCATCCTAAGCGGCATTTGTAACGAAATAGGCAGGGGCGTGTTAAATCTGTGCAAGATTTATCGCGCGTGAAAAACTGTGGAAGTTCCGGCAGTTCCTCAAGAGTGTGCGAGCGGTTCCTGCAGGCATTGGGTGTTTTCCCGCCAAAGACGGCGCACAGGGATTAGTCCCCCAGGCCGACTTCCACGCCCCGCGCGGCTTTCACCCACTCGTGGTCGGTAGGCACATATTTCACTTTGCCAGCGATGTCTTCCAGAGGCGCCAGTTCGGTTTCGCAGGCTCGCGTCGCCACCATGACTCCGGAAGCTCCGTCAGCGACCGCCGCAGCACCCACGGCTCCCAGCCGGGTCGCCAGTACGCGGTCGGCCGCCACCGGGGTGCCGCCGCGTTGGACGTAGCCCAGAATGGTCACGCGCGTCTCTAAACCGGTAGCGGCCTCGAGTTGGCGAGCCAAAGTGAACGTGTGCTCGCGGTGAGAATCAACCAAGTACACTTTGGAATTGCGAGCCATTTCCTTAGTCTCGGGGGAATCGGCGTCTTTAATGAGCTGATCCGCTACCCGTAGACGTGCGGCATATTCGGTGTCCATTGCACCCTCTGCTACCGCCACCACCGAGAAATGTTTACCGGCTTTCTTGCGGTGCTCAATAGTCTTGGTGATGCTCTCAATCGTGTAGGGGATTTCTGGAATCAAAATCACGTCGGCACCCCCGGCGATACCCGACCCCAAAGTCAGCCAACCGGCCTTGTGACCCATAATTTCCACCAAGATAATGCGGTGGTGGCTGTGCGCGGTGGAGTGCAATCGGTCAATCGCCTCAGTGGCGATTTCCAAAGCGGTAGCAAAGCCGAAAGAATCATCGGTGCCCCAGATATCGTTGTCAATAGTCTTGGGCAGGTGTACCACGTTCAGCCCCGCCTTTTGCAGGCGCAGGGCATTCTTGGCGGTCCCCCCACCGCCCAAAGTCACCAGGGCGTCCAATTTGTTACGATCATAAACCTTGGCGATTTCCGCGATCATATCGCGTTCCCTACCGTCCAAATTCAGACGATGCACCTTGTCCCGAGAAGTGCCCAAAATGGTGCCTCCCACGGTCAAAATGCCGGAAAGCGAGTCAGAATTCAACTCGATGTGCTTGTCCAGGGCTAAACCCCGAAACCCGTTTTGAAACCCGATGAGTTTCATTCCATATTCGCCGATGGCGGTGCGTCCAAAACCCCGGATTGCCGCGTTTAAGCCGGGTGCGTCCCCGCCAGCGGTCAAAATCCCCACACGCTTATTACCCATCACTTAATCCTTTCTATGCCTTTGCAGGCTGCGTTCGTTTGGTATTTTCTCACGTTTCCAGCCCCGCAAAAACCCTGCTCTGCCCGCGGAACCGTCCGCGCCACCGGTGCGAAAGCGGAAACTAAACCGGTAGGGCTGTTGAATTTTAAAAATCGTGAGAAATCGGGCATAATGGAACGTTGTACTGGGCTTTGGTCGCCGCCCTCTCGTGGCCACGGCCCCGGATTTTGAGCAAAACAAGGCTTTAGTGTTTCCCTACCTGGGGTTTTGTGCGCTCGCGACATGAATTACAAGGAGAGTCACAACAGTGGCAGTACGTATTCGTTTGAAGCGAATTGGCAAGATTCACCACCCCATTTACCGGGTGGTCGTGGTCGACAGCCGCAAGAAGCGCGACGGTCGTGTCATCGAGGAGGTCGGCAAGTACGACCCCAACCAGCAGCCGTCTTTGATTGAACTGAACTCGGAGCGCATCCAGTACTGGTTGAGCGTAGGGGCGCAACCGTCCGACGCGGTACACCGTTTCCTGGTGTTGTCCGGCGATTGGGCGACGTTCAAGGGCGCCAAGGTCGTTGAGAACCGTATTCAGGTGAAGGACACCGGAGCCGATGTGGAGGCCGCGGTGAAGGCTGCGGACGACGCCGCGGAAAAGGCGAAGGCAAAGAAGGCCGAAGCCGAAGCCAAGGCCAAGAAGGAAGCCGAAGAGGCCGCGAAGGCTGAGGAAGCTGAGGCCGCGAAGGCCGAGGAAAAGGCAGAGGAAGCCCCGGCAGAAGAAAAGACTGAGGAAGCGGCGCAATAATGTCGATGCTTGCAGATTCTCTGGAACATTTGGTCAGCGGCATCGTCGACGAGCCAGAAGCCGTGCGCGTGAGCGAAAAGTCTTTGCGCCGCGGCAAGCTCCTGGAAGTGCACGTTGCCCCCTCGGATTTGGGTCGAGTTATTGGCCGTAACGGTCGCACCGCAAAAGCGCTGCGTACGGTGGCTTCGGCACTGTCCACGCAGGGCAGTGTCCGCGTCGATGTCATCGACCAAGATCGGCACTAAGTAGTCATTTGGTTTGATCCCCGCCGATAGCGGGGGTCAAACTTTTTAACGCACGTATCGTTTCGGGAAAGGGTCAGCGGTGAAACTCACGGTTGGGGTCATCGGGCGCGCCAGCGGGGTTCGCGGTGAAGTCCGGGTCGCCCTGCACACGGACGACCCGAGTTCTCGATTTGCCCCCGGTACAGTCTTGTTAACCAGCCGGAAAACCCCGGCTACGCTGACAGTAAACCGAGCGCGGATGAGCGGTAAACACTTCGTGGTGTCTTTCCGGGAAATCCCCGATCGTAACGGCGCCGAAACCCTCAGCGGAACGAAACTGTATATAGAAACTGACGACCCGGCCTTGTGCACCGAGGCCGGAGACTCACCCGAACCCGGCACCGCCGATACGCAAACCGCCGACTGCCACGAACAAAGTGGGAGCGACGATGGATTTTACCGCCACGAACTGGTGGGGCTGCGAGCGGTGGACCTGGCGGGGAAAATGCTAGGCACCGTCAGCGACCTGTTGTTGGCGCCAGCCCAAGACCTGTTGGAAGTCACGACTGCGGGCGGGGAGAAAATCCTGGTGCCTTTTGTTTATGAAATCGTTCCTGATGTCGATTTAGATAATCAGGTGGTCACGATGGATCCGCCCGGAGGATTGTTTCCGCCGCACTAGGACGGTCCGACGTTTTCCGGTCAGGTTGTCGATAGACTTTCTGAATAAAGGTGAGGATGATGCGTTTTCAGATTCTGACGATTTTTCCCGAGTTCTTTGAGGTGCTCGGTTTGTCGCTGCTGGGCAAAGCGGCGCAAAACGGGGTGCTGAGCTGGGACGTCACGAATCTGCGCGATTTCACCGATGATCCACACCATTCCGTCGATGACACTCCCTACGGCGGGGGGGCCGGCATGGTGATGCGGGCCGATATTTGGGGCAAAGCCATCGATGCTGTACGGGGCGACCTGCCAGGCCAGCCTGCGGACAGCGCCCCGGAAAGCCGCCCGAC
The DNA here is from genome assembly GCF_902488535.1 of uncultured Mobiluncus sp. Classification (GTDB taxonomy): domain Bacteria; phylum Actinomycetota; class Actinomycetes; order Actinomycetales; family Actinomycetaceae; genus Mobiluncus. The sequence continues at coordinate 11,862 of NZ_CABTWO010000014.1, read as the reverse complement.
CGGCCTGGTGAACCCGAAAACTATCCTGGCGATTCCTACGCCCTCCGGAGTGCCGCTGACCCAGGCAAAAGTCCGGCAGATAGCCACGAACGCGGACAATGTCATTATCGCCTGCGGGCGGTATGAGGGCATCGATTCGCGAGTCGCCCAGCACTATGCTGACCAGCAACGATATCCTGACTTGGAAGTGTTTGAATATTCCTTGGGGGATTATGTGCTCAACGGCGGGGAAATTGCGGCCGTGGCGCTGATTGAAGCCGTAGGACGGCTGCTCGACGGCATGGTGGGTAACCCGGAGTCTTTGGTGGAGGAGTCTTATGAGGGGACGGGGCTGTTGGAATACCCCTGCTATACCCGTCCCGAAGTATGGCGTGACCTGGCCGTTCCCGAGGTGCTGAAAGGCGGAAACCATGCCGAAATTGAAGCCTGGCGCCGGGAACGAGCCATTGAAAAAACCTGCCTGCGTCGCCCGGATTTGCTGGCGGGATTGGATGCTGGGCTGCTGAGCAAGCGCGGGCGAGAAAAGCTGGCCTCGCTGGGGTGGCTTTACGTGGCGCCCCAGGATTTGGAGGCTATCGGTCTGTCTCGGCTGGGCGAGGCAGGAGGGGCACGCGGGGCGCACGAGGTGGGTCAGGCAGGGGCGACGCACCAGGCGGGGTCGGCAGGCGAGACACGACCAGCAGGTGAGGCGCGGGCGGGAGCTGCGGATTTGGTTGCGGTTCCCCTGCTGATTCGCCAGCCCGACCGGGGAGAGGCCCTAGCGCTGTCCGCTTTGGGGTCGGAGACATTCCCCTTAGCTTGTCCGGCCTACATCAGCACTGAGGCTATCGCCCAGTTCGTAGCCGTTGAGTTCGATATAGAGGCGGTGAAAGCGCGTCTCGATAATCCGCAAGAACATCGCTACTGGGTGGCAGAAATGGGCGGTGAACTGGTGGGATATACCTATGCGAAGATACAGCTGAGCGAGGTGGAAGCTGCGCAGGCGGGGATTGTCGCCGGGGATGCTTACCTGTCGAAGTGCTATGTGCGCGAAGCCCTGCATTCCACAGGGCTGTCCGGGGCGCTGCTGGAAGCGGCATTGACAGACTTGGAGAGGGGCAGCGATGTCCCAGGGGTGTGCTTGGGGACCTCCATCTATAACAAACGGGCCCAAAAATTCTATAAACACCACGGATTTAGGCGCGTCGGAAAACGAACATTTACCGTGGGGGGCATGGAAAACCAGGACGTGGTGATGCGCCGGGTTTTCGACCGAGATAGTGCCTGATGGGTGCGTAATTTTGCGGGCGCGATGCCGCTCCGCGCGGCTCATGAATCATCGCCGGTTCGGTATGACTGGGTGGATGAATTGAGCGCGTAACAGCAAAAGTGGCGTTCCGGCCTAGGTTTGTGGCAAAATGGTACGGCTTCGCGGGCAACCTGCCACAGGGGGACCCGAATACGGAGCGATAAACAATCGGCACGACGCTCTGGCGTAGGGTGCCCGCAGTGAGACGTTTTTGACCTGTGGCAGGAGCGTCAAGGAGAAACAATGCAGAAGCCTCTGGTTGAGGAAATCGGCAAAGCCGTAATGCGTGAGGATGTTCCGGATTTTCGTCCGGGCGACACCGTAAAGGTGCACGTAAAGGTTATCGAGGGGAACCGTTCCCGTATTCAGATTTTCCAGGGCGTAGTTATCGCTCGTCACGGCGGCGGGGTAGGGGAAACCTTCACCGTGCGGAAGCTGTCTTTCGGCACCGGTGTGGAACGTACTTTCCCGCTGCATGCCCCGACCGTCGACAAGATTGAGGTAGTGAGCCGCGGCGATGTGCGCCGTGCCAAGCTGTACTACCTGCGTGATCGCCACGGCAAGGCAGCTAAGGTTGTCGAAAAGCGCTAACTCGCAGCCATCGCGGCAGTCGCTGACCCCCACCCGGAGAAAAGCGAAAAAACCGGCTCTAGACAGTCAGAAAGTCAAGGCGGGGTCTGCCGCAAAAATTCATCCTAAAAGGAAGCTCGGACCGAAAATGTTCGGGCTTCTTTTAGGCTTTTAGGCTATTCTTTTTGTTATGACGATGCCCCAGCAGCCTGAGAATGACACCCGAGACGTGCAGTTCTCGGGTGCCTCCCCGGACGGCTTCGGCATGAATCCGCAGTTTGCCGGGGCAGGAACCATGCCCGGCCCTTTTCCTGCCGTTTACGAAGGGTTTCCCGGTGGGCCGCTTCCTGGTGAAGAGGGGGCGTATGGGCCGGGAGGTGCAGGAATGCCTTTCCCGCCCGAGGCTTACCTGGGAGGATACCCTCTGCAGTTACCGCCACCGGACGGGGCAGAGTTTCCCGGAATGAATCCCAACGGGATGCCGTTAATGCCGGGGCCAGGGGGACTTCCTCCGGCGGGGATGGGGCCGTTTCCCGGGATGCCTTTCCCGCCATATGGTGCGATGCCTTTTCCCGGTATGATGCCAGAAAACGAGGAATTGCCCGAGACTCCCGGAGAACAAAAATTCCTCAAAGAGGACGACGAAACCGACTTCCAACTCGACGATGCGGAAAACGGAACGAAACGGAGGCGTGGCAATAGGATTCCCGGACCGGCGGGTATGAACGCCCTGCCTCCAGGGGCGAGACCCGGACCAGAGGGTTCAGACCGCTCGCATATGGCGTTGGATTTGCCGTGGTACTTCGAGTTCATCGCGGTGGTGATTACGGCGCTGGCCATCAGTTCGCTGATTCGACTGTTCCTGCTGCAGCCCTTTTACATCCCGTCGCAGTCCATGGAAAAAACCCTGATGATTAACGACTCTGTGCTGGTCAACAAGTTTTCCGCCCGGCACGGAGACATCAACCGCGGCGACATCATCGTTTTTGAAGATGTGGAAGGGTGGAGCGAAACCGCCGCCGAGCAGATGCGCAAACGCCCTCCTGACAAGACTCCGTTCCAGATTGCCACCAAGATTAAGAGTTTCGGTATTTTCGTGGGCTTGCTGCCTGAAGACTCTCAAGGTTATCTGATCAAACGTGTGATTGGATTGCCTGGCGATGACGTGACTTGCTGCGATGAGGACGGACTGATGACCATCAACGGCAAGTCCATCGATGAGGACTACATTCCCCAGACCGGGGTCTCGTCTGACATCGAGTTTTCTGTGGTCGTGCCCAAGAAATCGCTGTGGGTGATGGGGGACAATCGGCCGCATTCCGCCGATTCCCGTTGGCACCAGGACAAGCCTTCCCACGGTTTTGTCTCTGAATCGAACGTAGTGGGGCGGGCTTTCGTCGTGATTTGGCCCATTGAACGGATGAAGTTCATCACGCCCAGCTGCGCTTTTTACAATATTCCCAAGCCTTCCGCCCCGGCTGACGAATTCAACTCCGAATCAAACGAGACGCCTCCCCACGGGGGTTGAGGTGCGCTGAGTGGTTGATTTATCTTGGGAGACCGCGGCTTTGTCTGCTTTGGCGAAGCGCGGTGATAGCGGGCCAGCGGGACGCCTCCCCCTGATTGGGGGGATGGACGAGGTCGGGCGCGGCGCCTTGGCGGGTCCGGTTTGCGTGGGTGTGACGGTGATAGACCAGCTCAGCCTGGAAAACCCGGATTTTCCCCAGGGATTTCCTGCCGGATTGAACGATTCCAAGCAGCTTACGGAACGCCGCCGCTTGGCGTTGCAAGAACCCATCAGAGCCTGGGTCAGGGACTTTGCCATTGGTCAGGCTTCGAATACCGAAATCGACGAACTGGGGATTATGCCCGCGTTGCGTTTGGCGGGTTGGCGCGCTCTAAACGAGTTGGACGCCCGCGGGCATCTGCCGCAAACGCTGGGGCTGGACGGGAACTTCGACTATCTCGCCCCACCGGCGCAGCCCGACCTGTTTGCCGGTGCGGGAAACCTGGTGAGTTCCCCGGAAGTCAGCGTGGAAACTCTGGTGAAGGGGGATGGGAAATCCGCCGTAATTGCCGGTGCGTCCGTACTGGCGAAAGTGTACCGGGATGCGTTCATGCGGAGCTTGTGCGACCCCGGATACGGTTGGGCGAAAAATGTGGGCTACGGAACTGCCGCCCATCGAGCGGCGCTGGCTGAATTGGGTGCGAGTGTTTGGCACCGCAAAACTTGGAAGCTCCGGTAGGGTATAGGGGTACGAAAGGTTGCGTGATGGTCAACAACGACGATATTGAGTCCTATGAAAATGGGCTGGAGCTGGATTTATACCGAGAATATCGCGATGTGATTTCCCTGTTTAGCTATGTCGTGGAAACCGACCGGCGCTTTTATCTGGCGAACAAGGTTGATGTCACCACGCACAATAATGCCGGTGGGGACGTGTTCTTCGAGATTACTTTGGAGGATGCCTGGGTTTGGGATGTCTACCGCTCCTCGCGTTTCGTGCAAAACGTGCGGGTCCTGACCTTTAAAGACGTCAATGTGGAGGAACTGGCGAAGCCAGAAATTGAGATTCCCTAGGACGTGGGCGGCTGGTTTAGCCCCAGTTTCGCTAGCCACAATTCATTAACTTGGGTAGATTGGCGGATTTTCGCTGTTTTTGGGGTTGTGGATAAGTCGGTTTTCCACAGGTAAAGATTTTCGGGCTTGGTCGGTGGGGTCGAGCGGGCGAAGCTGAGTCCATGAGCTACGCGAATACCGTTGAAACCAGTCATAAAGCCAGTGCCGGAACGGATGCCTGTCGCCGTTGTAAAGCCGGTAGCACCGCGCTTCGGGCCGCGGGGCCTGATGCCTCTAAGCCGCGAAACCTGCACAATCGACAGCTGGGCATGGCTGGAGAGGAAGTCGCGGCTGAGTCTCTGAAAGCTGCGGGATACGTGATTGTGGACCGGAATTGGCGATGTCGAGCCGGGGAAGTCGACATAGTCGCCCTCAGCCCCGAGGGAGTCCTCGGGTTCGTGGAGGTTAAGACTCGTTCCAATCACCGGCACGGGATGCCTATTGAGGCCATCACCATGAAGAAGCTGGCCCGGATGCGCCGGGTCATGGGGTCTTGGCTGGCGCAGCGAGACATTGTCCCCGCACACCGGGCGATCAGCCTGGACTTATGCAGCGTGGATTGGGACGGGCACGGCGAACCCGTGGTGAAACATCTGCAGGGGTTGAAATGAGCTCGGGATTTGCTTGGTCGATTTGTTTGGTGGGGATGGAGGCGCGCCCGGTGCGGGTCGAAGCCCATATTTCCGACGGAATGACCGCCTACAGCTTGGTCGGGCTGCCGGATACGGCGGTGCGGGAAGCCAAAGACCGAGTTCGCGCTGCGGTGACCAGTTGCCTGTATGAATGGCCGGGAACGCGGATTGTGTTGAATCTGTCCCCGGCGTCACTACCGAAAACCGGCTCCGGCTACGACCTGGCGATGGCCGTCAGTGTTTTGGCCGCGATGGGGGTCATTTCTCGCAGTCGAGCCGGGCAGTGCATCATGCTGGGAGAGCTGGGGCTGGACGGTAGGGTCATTGGAATCAGGGGCATTTTGCCCAGTGTCATCGGAGCCATGAAAACCGGAAAAACTAAGATTTTGGTTCCACAAGCGAACCTTGCGGAGGCTTCCCTAGTGCCTGGCGTGGATGTGGAGGGGGTGCATCACCTGGGGCAAGTCATCGAGTTATTGGGGGGAGACTTGATGATGCCTCTGCCCCCGCCGGAAGACCCGGCGGGGGCAGAGGACGGGGAGAATACCCCGTCACCCGCCCTTGGCACGGGTGGGGATTTTTCCGATATTCGCGGGCAAGCCGCCGCCTGTCAAGCAATGGAAGTGGCGGCCGCGGGAGGCCACCACCTGCTGATGATAGGCACTCCCGGCTCGGGAAAAACCATGCTGGCCTCGCGGCTGCCCGGAATCCTCCCACCCCTGGACGTGGAACAATCCGTAGAGGTCACAGCCCTGCATTCCCTAGCCGGAACGTTAGCGCCACAGGACGGACTAATCCGCCAACCTCCCTTCCAAGCACCGCATCATTCAGCAACGCTGGCGGCGATGGTGGGAGGTGGCTCAGGAGTGCCGCGTCCGGGCGCCGCCTCCTTGGCTCACCGCGGAGTATTGTTCCTGGACGAGGCTCCCGAGTTCGGGGCGCGGGTTTTGGATTCCCTTCGGGAACCGTTGGAAAACGGGGAAATCACCCTGCATCGAGCGGCGGGAGCAGCCCAATATCCGGCACGGTTCCAGCTGATTATGGCAGCCAATCCCTGCCCTTGCGGCAATGCCGGCAGTCGGCGGGCCACCTGTACCTGCACGCCCTACTCCCGCAAACGATACCTGGAACGGTTGAGCGGGCCGCTGTTGGACCGGATGGACATCCAAATTCAGGTGGAATCTCCCGGCCGCGGCTCGCTAGCGGGAGCGAAACCAGCTGACACCACCGCGGTGGTCGCGGCGCGAGTGCAACGCGCTCGTGACGTGCAGCGGGAGCGGTGGAAAGACCGGGGATGGGATTTGAATCGGGAAATTCCCGGACCGTTCTTACGTCAGCCCGAAGGCGGTTTCACTCCTGAGCTGATAGGACGGGTTGACACCGTGGTGGAACAGGGTCGCCTGTCCATGCGGGGAGCTCAACGCGTCTTGCGCTTGGCCTGGACCGTTGCCGATTTGAGCGGAAAAACTGTTCCGGGGCTGGCGGAGCTGGGAACCGCGATGACGCTGCGGCGTCAAAACGAAGGATTCAGTCTGCACGTATGAAAGGAAACCCATGGAAACGTTGAGCCTTACAGAGGAACTGCCAACAGACACTGAAAAGGACACGCCAGATGACGTGCCGGAGGAACCGTCGAACCTGCCCAAAGACGGCACGCCGTCATCGGTGGATTCGGCCACATCCGGTCCGAGCTCGGAAGAACGCCAGGCTCGGGCAATCTGGACCGCTATTGCCCAGCCGGGGGAGCCCGTCGTGGGCCAGGTCATCGGACATTTCGGGGTGATGGAAGCCTTGGAGCGGGTGAAATTTTTGGCGGCGAAAATGCCGGAAATCGATGACATGATGATTCGCACCGTGTTTCAACCCGCGAGGCTGCCGGCGTCGGTGGCGCAAATTGAGGGGTGGGCTATGCGACTGCGGGAACTCAACTTAGAGATGGAATATCAGCTGCTGAGCCGAGATGGTGGGACGTTGGTGGTGCCTGGCGACGCGGCTTGGCCCGTGATGGCGAACGACCTGGGAATGGTGGCGCCGTTGGCTCTGTGGGTGCGGGGCAATCCGCGAGCTCTGCAGGCACTGGCACCAGAGGGGGCGGTGGCGCTGGTGGGGGCTCGCTGCGCGACCCACTACGGAACGGACATAGCGCAGGAAATCGCTTATGAACTGGGGGAGCGTGGCATTTGGGTCATCAGCGGCGGAGCCTATGGGATTGACGCGGCCGCTCACCAAGGGGCGCTGGCCTCGCGAGGGAAAACCATCAGCGTCCAAGCCGGCGGGCTGGGCGAGCTGTACCCGGCCATGAATGCGCGGCTGTTTTCTCAGATTCAACAAACCGGGGCCATTGTCAGCGAAGCCCCGCCCTCCCAGCGGCCCGCTAAACACCTGTTTTTGACCCGCAACCGCATCATTTCGGCTCTGTCCCAAGTCGTGGTGGTGGTTGAAGCCGGCGAGCGTTCCGGGGCCATGTCTACCGCCAATCATGGCGCTGAGCAGGGACGTCAGGTCGCCGCGGTGCCCGGACCGGTCACTTCCGCTGCCTCGATAGGATGCCACCGGCTGATTCGTGAGGGCGCTGCCCTGGTGACGAACGCGGAGGAAATCATGGAACTCATGTTTCCGCTGAACGCGGTGGAACAAAACGTGCACGGTGGCGGGGCGGCAGCAGCTGAGCCCCAACGCAACTCCGCCGGACAAATCCCGGCACCCTCGCTCTTTGCCGGATTGAGCAGTGACGGTGTGAAAGTCATTGATTCCCTGTCTAAAACGGCGTGGAAATCCTTGGAGCAGGTGGCTCGTGCCGCCGGTTTGGGGACGCGCACGGTGCAAAGTGAGCTGGGTCTGATGGAGTTGGACGGCAAGGTTGAAACCCGCAACGGGCGGTATCGTCTGGGGGTGGCAGCTCTGGCCAGATAGAATCAAGGGGTGAGTGAAAATAACCCAGCCGCAGACTTAGCCTCGGAAATCACCGCCGATTTTGGGCAATGGCTGAGCGTAAACCGGGGGCTTTCCCCGCAAACAGTGCGGGCCTATCTCACGGATTTGCGAGAATTGATGGCTTTCCTGGCTGATTCGGATTCCGATGATGGCTCCGGAGTGCCGCGGCTGCGTGCTGATTTGGCTAATCCTGCCCGGATTCGGGCGTGGCTGGGGTCGATGAGCCGCGCGGGGATGAGCCGCGCCACGCTGGCTCGCCGAGTCGCCTCCTTCCGCACTTTTGCGTCGTGGGCGCAGGTCCGCGGCATAGTCCCAGGCGATGCTGGGCAAAACCTGCGGGCAACGCGGCCGGATAATGCCCTGCCCACGGTTCTGTCCGCCGCGGACGCGGCACACCTCTTGGAAACGGCTCGAGCCGCCGCTTATCGGGAAGATTCCGCTGCCCCCGATCCGGTGAAACTGCGCGACTGGGCCGCGTTGGAGCTGCTTTATGCCACCGGCATTCGGGTCAGCGAACTGACCGGGCTGGAACTAGCCAACATCAACAAAAGCCAGCGCACTATCCGGGTGACGGGAAAAGGCGACAAACAGCGGGTCGTGCCCTACGGCATTCCCGCGGAACTAGCGGTGCAAGAGTACCTGGAAAAGGGCCGAACCGCCCTGGTGAATCCGGAAAAACCAGCGCTGAACCGAGTGTTTTTGGGGGCAAAAGGCGGGGCGTTGGATACGCGGATTGTCCGCGGTATGCTGCATCGCCTGACCGCGCAGGCGGGAGTACCGGACTTGGGGCCGCACGGGCTGCGTCACACCGCCGCCACCCACCTCTTGGACGGCGGCGCGGATTTACGCAGTGTCCAGGAAATCCTGGGTCACGCCAGCCTAGCCACGACCCAGCGCTATACGCACCTGTCGATGGACAAGCTCCGCGCGGTGTATCTGCAGGCGCACCCCCGGGCCTAAAGTCCCAAATTTAAAAAATTCCCCAATAACTTTCTAAAAAGCCGAAAAATCGAGCTCTTGAACTGGGGGGATAGTTTCCTGGGAATGTACTTACAAAGCTGGGAAATAGCTGGATTCTATCTATGAATTCCCTTCAAAAACACATACAATGATTTCTGTACTATAGGGTATGGTATGGTGCCCAGGAGGAGCGTCATGGTCGGGAAACTGCGGATTTTACAAGCATCGCTGGTGATGCTTTTCTCCGCTGCCGTTTTGACTGGATGCGGTACTACGGTTGGTGCTTCTGGCTCCGAGAGGACCGCCCGTGAAATGATGACCGCGGATATCCCCTTGGTCGATCCTGCCGCTCCGGACACGACTCAAGACCCGATTTCCGGAGCGCCTGCTCCGCGCTATACCGCGTCAACTAAAGGTAAACCTTCTCCCTCAGACCTGCAGACCATTCCCAAGGATCAGCTGATGAAAGTGGCGCCGTTCGATGAGCCGAAGTTTTTCCATGAGTTTTCCGTGGACGGCGCAGCCACCGTGGTGAAGTACTTTACCTACGCGATGTACTACAGTTTTGCGTCGAAAGACACCCATTTCGCTGATCAGGTTTACACCGACGCCTGCACGAAGTGCCAGGATATGGCCCAGTGGTCCAGGGATTTCACCAAGCAGTATTCCCACGTGGAAACCGGAGTGCCGCGCACGGAAATCCTCAATGTTTCCGTCGGAAAGTCCAAGCAGAACCGGTCGGTTTTTTGGGTCGTGGCTCGCAACGAGGAGCCTCCGATTATTGCCCTCTCCGAGAAGGGCGAGGTCATTAACTACGACGCCCCCTCGAACACCGTATCCCAGTACCGTGTGGAGTACGTTGACGGTAACAACTTGATTACCGGCATCTATAAAGCCCCTGCCCAGTATTCCGCTGACCCGACTGAGAAGTAAACGTTCGGATCCACCCGGTGTCTGCGACTCGCTTAGTGTACCGGGAACAGACGAATCCTACCCCCCAGCAAACGTAGGGGATCTACGTAACCGTCCGGACCGTCCTTGACCCCGAAATGCAGGCTGTCTCCCCCCGAACAGTGTCCACCTAACGCCGTCCCGATGGCTTCGCCGCGAGTCACGTCATCTCCGACCGCGACTGACGGTTCCACCGGCTCGTAGGTGTAGCGCCGGCCGGCGGCGTCCTCTAGAGAAACCACGGGCCGACCTGCCAGGTCACCGGCATAGAGTACCGTCGCGTCAGTTGCGGCAAAAACGGTTTGACCGGGGCTGACCCGCAGGTCGATACCGCGGTGTCCCGCCAGCCATTTTTGGGCGGGCGGGTCGAATTTGCGCGGAACAGCCGTAGGGTGACCCGTAGGCCAGTAAAGAAAGTCCCGCAGACCCGACGTTTTCCCTGGTGAAAAGGCTGTTGGAGCCGCTGAACTGGCAACTGCGGGTAAGTCGGCGGTGATGCCGGCGGCAGGCGAAGCGGACCCACCGGTCAGACTCAAGGTCAGGCAACAGCAGATGGTGATGAAAACTTTTCTCATGACTGCAGTGTGTCGCGAAGATAGCGTCCACACCAGAGAAAAAATGTTTACCTGTGGAAAACCCCGATTTCGCCCCGCTTGTGGATAAACCCCAAAACCGCGCCAAGTCGCGCCGAATTGGCTTTTTCATAGGAAGTTTTGGTAAAGTTAACCCTCGCAGCTGCCCATGCAGCTGACTTCGCGTGTTCGCAATCGCGGCGCTGCCGGTTTTTCCGCCAGCATAGCTGTGATGAGCGCAATCCTCCAGGTCCCTACGGGGTGGGGAAAGCGAGTGGACACCAGGCATTAACCGAAATTGGACGTAGACGTCCCCGGAGCGCCCGCGCGCCGGGGCAGCTGTGTCCCATAACTGAAAGAAGGACGCCACATGGCAGTCGTTACCATGCGCCAGCTTTTGGAAAGCGGCGTACATTTCGGGCATCAGACCCGTCGCTGGAACCCCAAGATGAAGCGGTTTATTTTGACCGACCGTTCTGGCATTTACATTCTCGATTTGCAGCAAACCATCGCTGACATCGATATTGCATACGAATTCGTTAAGGAAACCGTGGCACACGGCGGCACGATGCTGTTCGTTGGCACCAAGAAACAGGCTCAGGAGTCCATTCAGGAACAGGCTACCCGCGTGGGGATGCCGTTCGTGAACGAACGTTGGCTGGGCGGAATGCTGACCAACTTCTCTACGGTTCACAAGCGTTTGCAGCGTTTGAAGGAACTGGAACAGTACGACTTTGAGGACACTTCCGCTTCGGGGTTGACGAAGAAGGAACTGTTGATGATGCGCCGTGAAAAGGACAAGCTGGCCAAGACCTTGGGCGGTATCCGTGACATGGCAAAGATCCCTTCGGCCATCTGGGTGGTTGACACCAAGAAAGAACACCTGGCGATTGCGGAAGCCCAGAAGCTAGGGATTCCGGTCGTGGCCATTCTGGACACGAACTGTGACCCTGACGAGGTGGATTACGGCATTCCCGGCAACGACGACGCGATTCGCGCGGTCGATTTGCTGACCAAGGTGATTGCGGACGCTTGCGCGGAGGGTCTGGTGGCTCGCTCCAAGAAGCAGCTGGGAGAGAACCCGGAAAGCGCCGAACCGATGGCTGAGTGGGAACGCGAACTGCTGGCCGGTGACGACGCGAAAGCTCCCGCCGCGGAACAGCCCGCCGAAGACGCTTCTGCGGAGGAAAAGCCCGCCGAGGAAACGCCTGCTGAACCCGCCGCCGCGAGCGACGAAACCGACGAAAAGGCCGAGTAATCGGCTGCACGAGGGCGGGAAAAGAACAATTCAACGCTCTCCCCAAAGAATATTCGGGAATAACATTCCCGGTTCAT
>NZ_CABTWO010000013.1 GCF_902488535.1 uncultured Mobiluncus sp. | reverse complement strand
TTATCCTAACATCCCACCAGAAAATCCGATTTAAACACCAGTTGTTTTTAAACTATTAAGAAAGTAATTCCACTATATATTCCGAAGACCCACAATTTTTAGTACACGATCGACTCCGGGGTTGCCCACCGGGGCGTAAATGGGGTCAGCAGGCGGTTTCCAATCATCGGCTACGCCAAACGCACACTTACGGGCTTCAAACAAATCACAATCATCTTGCAACATTCTCTCGGTAAGGCGCTCGAGAGAATCTTCCGAATACGATGCCCTTCCCGCAGGAAGCCCGACTTTGTCCAGGCTCCCGAGCTCTTTATCATCCAAAGACTCTAAATAAGCAATCACTATGTCTGCTCCCGGGCGAGTATCCTCCAGAAGAGAAGCGTTGGACAAGGCCTCTACAATCGCAGACTGCACGTCTACATCCTCAGTTTTCCACAAGGTAACCAGACTTTTTATTTTTGAATCCTTGATTTTGCTCCACGTCGAATTGACCGGGGGACGAGTATAGGGACGCTCACCATCGGGGCCTTCCTTTGCCGTTCCCTGAAGATTAGAACGCTTAACGTGAAGCAAATCGGCAACATCTGTCCAAGTGACATGGTCATCAGTTGTACTGGACATAAGATAATCAATAAGTTTTTCCTTTTCCTCCATAGATAGAGGGCGAGCGTCACCTCCAGAATCCTTTATACGCAGGTTGCAGATGACCGAAACTATGCGGAACTTTTGAAAAGATGGCATGGCTTTTAAAGCGCGAGGCTTTGAGCCTTGTCCCGGTAAAGCATCCATTCCAACGCGTTCCGATGCCTTACCTTTTGGTGACTTACTGAAAAAGACTCTATTAATAATGCGATTCAGGGTTTCATCGTCAATCCCCTGAAGAGAAGCAATTTTGCGCAGCTCATTGGCATTGTCGCTCTGACGCAGTTTTCCAAAGAGCACTCCATCGGTGCCGCGAATCTTTTGCCTGCCCATCAAGTCCACCAAAACTTCAGCTGGTGTCGCGTCATCGCTGAAGACATCTCCGGTTTTCTTCATGACCCGCTTTTTAAGGGCGGCAAACTCTTCTGATATTTCGGCTTGTAGGTGGAGAGCTTCCACTCTTTGATAAGGACTGCGCCAGCCCCGGTGACGTGCCATATGCCGGAGTGCAATAGACATCGCTTCGGGAAGTTCATCGGCAGGAAGTTTTATCGTTGCGAGGTCAGCACGAACTTTCCAAGGCTCGTAGGGGTCTGCAAAGTTTTCCAGATTCACCAGGGGATAACCAAGTTCGTTGGAGATGAAATCATCCAACTCGCGTAATCTTTGTCTACGCGTTCGATATAGTCGTCGCGTGCGCCTTGCTGTTCCTGCGGAAGCGAGACGAGTGATGACAGGATCCTTCTGTTTGGGATCGACACCAGAATCGTGAATGACAACCATAGTGTTCAGAAACCTGATAGGAGAACCCGCATCGTCTTCCTCCACGGCAGCAAAACCCACCGAGTTAGTTCCAACATCTATGCCCACACGATATTTGCGACTATCCATGGAATCATTATTACTAAAAAATCATTCAGAAATGGGGTAAATCGGTTAAAAGAAGTTGCGGGGCCGAAACCCCGCGGAGAATTCAGGTACACAAACATGGTGTCCCTTACTGAGAATCAGTTCGCGTTTAATTCTACACCACTTTCAAAGAGCTGTCATCACACAATTTACAAAATCAACTTGAATGCTCCGCCGACGTGCGTGGAACTGGCCTCCTCGCCGCAAATACTAATTTTGGAAAAATTAGTATTTCAGTAGTATTTGGCGCATTACCGCAGCTAGTCAGCGGTTTCTAAATACTACTCACGGTAGTTCACGTGCCCCAGTCAAGTGACGCTAGTTTTTTGCGAAGATTGTTCGCACTGCGGTATCGGATGCCCTCAAACCCGGCGTGGATCGACCCGAAATGTGTGAGGATGGAAGCGTCCACCCGATACGCAACCCACGAAAGGACGCGCAATGCTGCACGAGATTACTTTCCCCTCTTTCAACGAACGAGACACTGTTTACGGCTGGATTTACGTTCCGGCGGCGCAGCCGAAAGGCATTATCCAGCTTGTTCACGGTTTCGGCGAACATTCCCGCCGCTATCTGCACCTCATCGTCAATCTGCTGGAGGCGGGCTACATCGTGGCTGCTGACGACCACGTTGGTCACGGGAAAACCGCTGTAGAGAACGACCGTTGGGGCGACTGGGGCGACAAGGGCCCACACACGATGATGGAGGACGAACACCGCCTATCCGTGCTTGTGAAAGAAAAATACCCGGACCTGCCCCTGTTCTTTTTCGGCCACTCGATGGGGTCGATGATTGGACGAGACTACATGGTGAAATACGGCGACGAACTCGCGGGAATCACCTTGTGCGGTGTGACGGGACGCTTCCCCGAAACCGATCAGGTCATTGAGCAGCTGCGTGGCGTAGTCGATGCAGGTCGGGGTGAGGATAGCGACCCTCAGTATCTACAACAGCTGCTGGGATTTGCATTTTCGCGCATTCCCGAGGGCGTAAAGATTGGCAACGAGTGGATTTGTGAGGATCCTTACGTGCAAAAGGACCATGCCGAGGATCCTTTTGATGCATTTACCAAGCCCACGACGAACCGCAGTCTGCTCGACTTTGCACAAATGCTGAAACAGGTCGAAGGTCCCCAGTGGGCCGAGGCGGTCCCAAAGGACCTGCCGGTTTACCTGATTGCCGGCTCTGAGGATCCCATCGGCATGTACGGCACCGGGTTCATGGAGGTCGTGAACTGGCTGGAAGATACGGGTCACCAGACCCAGGCGCAGCTCTATTTCGGATATCGCCACGAAATTCACAACTACACGGACCTCAAAGAAACGGTGATCTGGGGCATTATCCACTTCTTTGACGATATAGTCGCAGCCTGACGCCCCGGAGCACTTGGGGACGTTCACCGGATTGAACTCTGGCCGCGCGATGTTTGCTGGATGGCAGTTTGCGAGACCAGAGTTCTCCGGCATTCAGATATGAATCGGTTTCACTTGGCACCATCAATCACGATGGTGGGGTTGTCCCGTGTGATTATTTCTTTACAAAAGATATCGGCTTTGAGGTATTTAGACATCAATTCCGAAAGCTCATCGATTGCGGATTGCAAATCCTGAGCGCGCAGAGGATCTACGCATTCAATAATCAAGAAAGCTTTGTTTGAATCGTCCCTTAGAGCAGTGCGGATGCCATCGCGCCAGTTCCAGCAGCGACAAATGGCTCCCGCATCATCGCGGTAGCACAATTCCCCCTCTAAGGTTGGCGATTCCTCCTCTTCTCCCAGGGCGGTGAAAGCGTCTGAACCTTGAGTGATGCCGAGACGAATGTTTCCATCCATAGCGTCGATATCCTCTCCTCCCACCGGAAGTGCATATTTCAGAGAAATAATGTTGTAAATGTCTTCTGTCGGATTAATTGAGCCGACAGGGTTTCCCTTTAATACACGCTTCAACAAATTCTCAATTGAGCAGCGGGCGCCTTTCTTAGTTTTGAACTTCTGAAAAGCTTCGCGCCACACAGCCACCACTTCATTTTGGGAGATAGTGTCTGAGGTGAGGTGTTTTTTGGCAGTACGGTTTGCCTCGGCAAGGAGCTGCTGAATAGTCTTCGCGTCCTCTTCTGGCACTTCCGCGACTTGGCGCATATTCTGAGCCACAACAATGCCTATCCGTGCCTCAGGAAACAATTCCCAAAACGAATCTTCAGTGACAAACTGCTTCATGACATGCCTCATTTCTTCTCGATTTTTAGCCATCCGCATTCAATTATGCCCAATTATCCCCTCTTGGGACTACCTGGGCAGCCTCGCACTACTTCGGGGGGACAATCGGGTGGCTCGTACGGTTTCGATTGAAGTCGGAATGCAGAACTCTGGTATGGCCGCCACCCTGGCCAAGACCCACTTTGCTATGACCCCTGAAACCGCACTGCCCGGCGCCATCTTCTCCATCTGGCACAACCTGTCCGGAGCGCTGCTCTCGGTCATCTACCGCCGCCTGGCTGAACGCGAAGCCGCCCACCAAGCTGCGAGCCAAACCCCGGCGAACACCGCAACGGACACAACAAACCCGATGTCGGGCACTGCTGCAAAAACACCACCACCCCGGCATTGGTGAACTAAATCCCTTTTGAAAATCCTCCTTTTAGACAACAAAGGCGGGCAGGCTGGGGACGACGACTATCTGACGCGAGCGAAGACTGAACTTGTGTGGTGCCTTGCCTACAACAATGAGAAGTCAAGTCCACGAGCAAGCAAAAAAGCCTCCTACCCAGACCCTTTCAAATGCAAATTATACTTTTCATTTATGTGTAAAAAAGCTAAAATGTAAAGTATGATTAGCAATTCCACCATACCGCATTCGTATTCTCGCGACTTGGCACGCCCTCAATATCTTGATCTGCTGCGACGCTACCGTGATACCGAATCGATAAAGGTACTCTCTGGAGTGCGTCGCTGCGGAAAGTCGACTCTGCTGCGACTGTGGAAACAGGAACTGCTGGATTCCGGAGTACCGGAAAGCCACATTTACCTGCGGCGCTTCGACGATTTTTCCCTGCCACTTGATTTGAATGCACAATGGCTGCAAGCAGATTTACGGCAAGCCTTCGATGCCGCCGACCCCAACAAGCCCTTCTACGTGCTGCTAGATGAAGTCCAAGATGTTACTGGTTGGGAAAAAATCGTCCGTGGATTACATACCCGTCCCGGAGTGGACGTGTATCTCACCGGCTCCAACGCTTATGTTTTGAGCGGTGATTTAGCAACTCTACTCAGTGGACGCTATGTAGTCCTTGAGATTTACCCACTGTCTTTCCAGGAATATCTAGATTTCGTAACCACCTACCAGGAAACCGCCCGCAGTAAAGAAGCCCTGTTTGCCGATTACCTGCGCTTTGGAGGCATGCCAGGACTGTTCCAACTTCCCGGATTAGACACGGAAACCGTGACTAGAGAGCTCACAACCATCTTTGATTCCGTAATCCTGCGCGACGTGGCAGCCCGACTCCAGGTGCGCGAATTAAACGTCTTAGAAAAGTTGGTCCGTTATGTGTTTTCCACTTCCGGGTCCCTGTTCTCCACTCGTTCCATCGTGAACACGCTGAAAAGCTCGGGCTATCGCGTATCTGGGGTTACCCTCGACTCCTATCTTGATGCCCTGACCCGAGCGCTATTGATATATCCGGTCGAACAGATTGGGCTGCGCGGCAAAGAAATTCTGCGACCGTTACGCAAGTTCTATCCCGTCGACACGGGATTACGGAACCTGACCACCGGTTTCGCTCCTACTGATGTCGGCTACCAGTTAGAAAACCTGGTTTATCTAGAGCTGCGGCGTCGTGGCTTCACTGTCACTGTTGGTGCGCTGCCCAAAGGGGAAGTGGACTTCGTGGCGGAAAAGAATGGCGAACGCGTTTATTTCCAAGTCACCGATGACGTTAGCAACGAAAAAGTCATGACCCGGGAGCTCACACCACTACAGGCTATTGAAGATGCTTTTCCCAAATTACTGTTGACCACTGATTATTTACATACCGGAATCCGCCCCGACGGCATCCGCGTGGTCCACGTCATTGACTGGCTCACTGGCCGGCAAGGAACTGCATCACGGTAAAAAAACCACAGCCAATGGGCGAAAACAATTGCATTCGATGCGGTTTTTCATTTCCCGATGTTCTCCGGTCGCGATGCGCAATGACACCTGGTTCACCGCAGTTTGGTTAGTCCCGATTACATGACTTTCGTTTTTTCAATCGCCTTGGTCATATCGTGAATCCGCCCGGCAATCGTATGCCGCAAAACCAACCCGAGTACCAAGTTCGGAATTAGGAACACCAGGATTATCACCAGGTTGTAGGTAAAGTCCCCCGCATAAATCCCGGCGATATCCGAACGCATCAAGTTAATCGCATACGTGGCCGGCAGCCAGGGACTGATGTTTTGGAACCACTGCGGTAGCAGTTCCAGCGGATAGGCCCCGCCAGCGGCAGAAATCTGTAGTACCAGTAACACCACCGCTAAGGCTTTGCCCGCATTGGAAAGCGCCACGACCAGCGTATAAACGATATTGGTAAAGACGGTGGAAATGATCCATCCCGCCAAAATCAGCAGGAAGGGGTGAGCCGGTTCAATCTCCACGAACACAATCAGCCCGACCATCAGCAATGTGGATTGAGCCATCCCAATTGCCCAGAACATGAAGTAACGTCCCAGGTACTCCTGAGCCCCGGTGAAGACAGGCTTTTTCTCTGCGGCTTTCACGGCTGATTTCGCAGCTGGAGTCGGTGCTGTTTCGTCAAGTTTCGTGCCTGGTTCAACTGACCGAGACGATTCCGCAGCGTCCGTATCTGCCGCAGCGGCTGCGTCACGATGTTTCCGGTCTGCAACGCTGTCCAGGAAGCGTTGGCCCACGTTCGGAGAAACGCCAGTACGCAGGAAAACCCCCGCCAGGAGCGCCCCAACCCACAGGGCTATGACGGTGAAAAGCGGAGCCATGCCCACCCCGAAAGTGGCGACTGGGAACACAGCATTACGTTGTACTGCTACGGGGGAAGAAATCAGGCGAGCAAATCCCTTGGGGTCAGCTCCCAACGTCGTTGCGATTTGGTCCAAGTCCCCTTCCTCCCGGGTGGACGCAATCTGTTCACGAGCCTGGTCCAAGCGGTTGGCCCCGTCACGCATCCTTTGCGCGGTATCTGCCAGGGTCTTTTGGGAGCGGCGCATACTCTCAATCATCCCACCCGCACTTTCCGACAGGTCGGCTTGTATCGCCTCCAAATATGAACGGAAAACTTTCACATCCTCTCCGGCAGAATCCAGGTTTTCACGCAGGCTTTCAATCTTTGGCTGCAAATTTTTCTCATAGTTGGACCGGGCCGTGTCAATAGCCCGTTGCGCGTCCGCTATGGCACGGTGGGCCGACTCTCTCAGGTCAGAATCGAGAGTTACCCCCCGGCGCATGTCAGCTGCAATACTGCCCAGTCGTTCCGACAGGCTTTGTTGGCGAGCAATCACCGCGTCCATATCGGCCAGGAACCGGTCAACGGTCGGATCCTTCCCCAGCAAATCCGCCCCGTCCGAGCCCAATGACTGCTCGATTTCGTCCCGAGTCTTTTGGAAGCCAATGATTTGTTTGTCCAACAAGTTCTGCAGCTGTTCGACTGCGACAGCACTGCTTTGGGTAGTGCTGTTGGCCGAATCCAGCAAATTGTCCAACTGATTTTGCAGGTTGGAAATATTGTCTGCCGCCAGGCTCACAGCATCATCGAGCCCAGAGGAAACGACCGCGAAAGGATTATCTGTCCCCCCCGTACTTTTGACCCCGGAACCAAATGCATCGCCAACAGCCCCATCGAAAGAGTCCTGCACCCCCGCAGCCAGCTGTTTTGCCCCTGTGGCCAGCGGCACCGCCGAACCTATCAAGGTAGACAGAGAACTGACTGTATTCGCCCCGGAATTCAATTGTGCACAGAGGGATTCGAGGCGGTTGCTCAGCCGATCCAAGGCCGCCTGAGTGTCGGCAGTGTCCAGGTAGGAGGACACGTCCTCGGCAATACCCACGGCGACTTCGGCCAAGGTTCGCGAAAAAGTCGTGTTGATTTGCGCGGTGACACCCTGAGCGCCTTGCGTGGTGAGGTTGGCGGACAGCGGGTTCTTCTTTTCGTTGGTGTACAGCGTGATATCCGCCGGAGCAGCCCCGCCGGCATAGAACGTGAACATGGACTGCGAAAAATCCTCCGGCAACACAATTGCCGCGTAATACTCCCCTGAGCGCGCACCTTCCAAAGCCTGATCTTTGCTGGTCAGCACCCAATCGAACTGGTCATTCACGGCCAGTTCCTTGAGTACCGTGTCCCCCACATTGACTTTGACGTTCAGGAGCTTGCTGGTGTAGCCCTCATCGGTGCTGGCCACGGCAATCTGCAAGCGTCCCGAATTCGAGAAGGGATCCCAAGTCGCCAGTACGTTGAACCAGGTGAAAAACAAGGGCACGGCAATCAATAGAACCATGAAAATCCGAACCATGACGCTGCTGCGAATCTGGCGAAAGTCGTCACGAATGATAAAAAGTACTTTGTTCATAGTGCTGCCTCCCCGGTTGCTGAGGCATCGGTTTCGCCCGTAGGTTTCTCGGTACTTTGATCCGCGGCATCGGTCCTGGCTTGATCCTGGGGTTCGGCCGGGATTCCATCAGCAGATTGGTCCACGGTTTCCTTCTGAATTTCCTCGGGGTTGTTCCCCGCATTTTCGTCCCGGGGTTCTTCCAATGTTCCGACGGCGGTCCCCAGAACGGGTTCCACTGCGGCACTTTCCGCCGCGTCGTCTTCCTGCTCTGACGCGGTAATAAGGCGGCGTTCACTGCGGCTCGAGTTATGTCCGCTGTTCAGGCTCTCCGACCGGTTAGTGGTTTTGGTTGAATTTGCTTCTCGCTGGCGGGCGAGGCTCTCGAAAAGCTCATCTTCTGTCAGATGCGACAGCCTTTCGGCCCGTTCTATGGAGCTCTTTAGCGCGACCACGTTAACCAGTGCCCCAATAATGACCAGTCCCCAAATCGCTACTATGCCCAGAAGCACTGGCTTACTGGCGGAGGTGAGCCGGGAAATCATCCCCAGCACAACCAGTCCCAAAATCCCCACGCTGCTCAATCCATTAATCAAAGCGTGATAACGGGCATTGAACTTTTCCTGACGTCGATTGATGCGGGTGGAAAATTCTTTCCGGTTGCCCAGCAGCGCAATGATGTTACTCAATCGGTAACTGGGGCTTTGCAGCTGCACGTCTTCATTCACGACCAGTTCAGTGCGGGCCAGATCGTCATAGAACAGCTGGGTGAAGTGTCCCAAGCGGCGCCTCCCCACAAACCCCAACAGGAACACCGTGACGCTCATAAGCAATAAAACCGCCATAACATGCCAGAAACGCCCGTCATAGAACCCGCCGATAGTTTCTCGCATCGCGTCAATGCCGTAAGAAAACGGGAGCATCGGAGAAAGCTGGCGGAAAAATCCGGGCATGAGCTCAATAGGATAGATGCCCGAGGCACCGGGAATCTGCAACACCACCAGCAAGATTGCCAGGGCACGGCCCACGTGACTGAGCGCGGCCGCTAAGGCATAGATAATTGCCAAATAACACGGCCCAATCAGCATGGATGTAGCAATGAAAGCGGGGGCATTGACCGCCTGAACTCCCATCAGCAAGCTGCCCACGCTGACAATCAACCCCTGCCCTATAGACAGCACACCGGAGAGCATAAATCGTCCCAGATAAGCCGAGCGCAAACTCAACCAGCCAAATCCCTCTTTATCGACTTCTACCCGGAAAATAATGACCAGGATAAGCGCACCAATCCACAGGGAAAGATTGATAAACATGGCCGCCATTCCCGAACCATAAGAGTTGATGGGAAAGAGCGTTTGTTGGTCGAATTCCACAGGTGAGGTCAGGTAGCGTCCGATATTGGTCGGGTCCAAGCCAATGACTTTTTCCAAGGGTCCCGTCCGTAGCGCGGTGGCCAGAGTCGCCACATCGGTTTGCGCCCCGCGAGCCGTACTGGCCAGCCCATTCAGGTTGCCCTGCACCTGGCCAAGCACGTTTTGCATATCCACAATCTGGTCATCAACTCCGCGGGTCAGTGCTGAAATTTCCGTAAGGGATATTCTTGCAACGCCCACCGCGGATTTGATGGCTCCCAGCTGTGCCGACAGCTGCGTCACCCGGGCGTTTAACGTGGATGCCGCCTGATTGGACTGTTCACGCAGACCAGTGGTAACTCTTTGCGCATCGGTCTGAGCCTGATCGAAGGCTTTCATTAGCGCCTGCAAATCCTCGCTGGTCTTTACCGCCTCTGATCCGGTTTTCCCGACCTTAGCGAGCAGATTCTGCATGTCGTTCAACTGGGAATTCAACTTCGCAGCGAGCTTTTGGGCCTGCGGGTAACCTTTCAAAACCGCAATCTGCTCGCGCATTTTCGTAGTCGAAGCATTCGCCCGCTGAATACCGGATTGCAGCTGCAAGTTCATTTCGGTGAGTTTGCTCGTCGCATTCGATACCGCCGAACCCGCGGCCGCCGAGGACTCATTGAGCGCTTTTTGGGCTTCAATACTGGCTTGCCCCGCCGTGGCCGCGAATTCGGAAGCATCAGAAACGACCGTTACTAAAATGTCTTGGGCGTCGCTCAAAGCCGCGGAAACATCAGCCAATGTCGGGTCAGCTGCGCCCAGCGCAGCCCGGACTTTTTTCATAGTCTGTAAGGAACCCTTCAGAGACGTACTGGCGGAATCCAAGGCGACTTGCGTATCAGCCAGGTCCCGGTTGATACCACCCAAAGCATCTAAAGCACTACCCTGAGCACCGACAACATTCGCGTCAATCTCTAACCCACCATCGCGCAAAGCCTGCGCAATGGCCTCGCCTACCTGGCCTCGGAAAGTAGACGTGATTTGGATGTCGAGTTCATTTGCTCCCGCATCGGTAATTTTTGGCGCAATAGCGCCTTTCTTTTCGTTCACATAGTATTCGATGGTCGGCTGGTGGCGTTGACCGCTGAAGATATCGACCAAATCTTTACTAAAGGTCTTGGGGATAACTAAAGTCGCATAGACTTCCCCGGCTCTGATCTTGTGGTTGGCCGTGTCCTGGTCCGTGAACTGCCAGCCGAGCTGTTCATTCTCCGAGAGTTGCTCGACTATGAGGTCGCCAATATTGAGCTGACCAGTCAGTGCAGATGCCGCCCCCACATCATTATTCACCACCGCTATGGGCAGGTTTTCCGTCGCCTTATAGGGGTTCCAAAAGGCCGCAATATTCAGCCAAGTGTAGAGGGCTGGGGTGACTAAGATGCCGATGATGATAATCAGGGACCGCGGAACCGCAATAATCCGCTTCACATCACGAGTGAACACCCGCCAGCTATCTTTCACTCCCCAATTATATCCGCGTGTTGGAATTCTGACAGTTCACGCAATCTACCACGCGACTTTACAGCCCTAAGAACTCTTTAACCTTTGGGAGTTCACGTTGCATCTGTTCGTATCCGGCCGCAAAATTTTCTTCCAGCTTGGCGGGATTATCTTCGAAATTCGCAACTCCCATATGTTCGGGATAAAACACGTAGGCCTTGCCCTCAGCTTCCAAGCGCTCCAGTTCCGCCCGGGTCCGGTTGTAATTCGCGGGACGGTCTACCAAGGCCTGGGCCGCCCGCGGATAACGTGCCAGCAAAGACCGATAGGTCCAATCGGGCAGACGGTTTTCCTTCACATAATCCCGCGGTCGCGTCAGGATGACCAGGAACTTTTCGTAACCATCTGCCTGAGCCACGTCCAGGGGAATCCCGCCGCTGGGGCCTATGGCACCGTCCATGCAGGCCTCCCCGGCGATGTAGGTGACCGGGGTGGCAATCGGCATGGATCCCGAAGCCTTGCACACATGGGTGAGCTTTTGTACCGTGTCCACCTGGTCTGAACTGAAATAGACATTTTCGCCACGCTCAGCGTTGTACACCCCAACACGCCACGCCGCCGGATTGGCCGCAAACCGTTCATAGTCCAGTTCCAGCATTCCCCCTGGCTCAGTCATGTCGTAGTACATGTGGTGAGTGTCAAAAATCCCTTTGCCTTTGATGGCGGTCTTCCAGCCGCCAAAAGCAGGATCGGTAGAAACATCAATAAAGCAGCGCCGGGAGCGTTGGGGCAACCGGGCCAGATAGTTCACCAGGCAGGTTGCCCCCGCGGAGATCCCTGCCACGTAGTCCACATAAACTTCGGCCTCCAACAGGGCGTTTACTGCTCCCCCGCTGTAACTGCCACGCATGGCTCCGCCTTCAAACAATAAAGCTGTGTCAAAGACGTTGTTTTCAAACCGTTGCATTCCAAACCACCCCTAAACCATCGTACGGCTTGACATGGTAATCCGCATCAGGAGAGTCACACGTTTATTCCCGCTTAATCGTTGCAGAGCCCGTTTCTGTGTAGTCAGTGGTGACTACATGTTCTGTAGTCACCCGGGAAGAGTATTTTCACCCGACTGAAGAGTAACCGTTTGAACGGCGAAAACACATTTCGATTGCACGCAACTGACTACATGGACAAAAACGGTGCTAACGGGGTAGGGCACTCCCCGACCCAAGAGTGACGACTCGTGAGCGAAGAGTGACGGCTCTGATCTAGGGAAATACCACTAGGCATCACGGTAGCGACTACATTTCTTGCTGAACAACGCGTATCATGATGCCGCAGGAGTAAATCGATCGGACCACTCACTCAAGTGATTCTCAATTTCCTGCTTACTAACCTGGCAACTACCAAGATGCTTTTTCAGATGTACAGGGTCGAGCTTGTCGAGAATAACCATGACACATTGAGCGCATCTCTTTTTCTCCTCTTCGCTGTACCGTTCAAAGGCGTTTGTGGGATTGAACGCCTTTACGCGCTTCTCCATGTGGCTGGCATCGTTGAAAGCAAGGCGATACATGGCATATTCAAGGAAGGGTAGTTGGTCACCGAGGCGCTCTCGCAGGTCTGGGTCGCGAGACAGTCGAGACGTTCCTATTCCGTAGTTGAAGGTGCTGTATCCCTCTAGAATCCTCCTGAGTATGTTGCCAATCACGTACGACTCGTTCGGGTCGATATTCTCGGCACTGGCAAATTTATATGCGCGCTCTAGCAGAACAACATATTCGCTGCTTTTCTCGCCGCGTGGTTCAGAAGACCTTCCCCTAAGCTCAAGCAGGTCAGTCTTGATTTTTTTCCCGTCGAAAGTGTCACTTATGTCCGAGAAGATATTTGTCAGCTCTTCCACAACGCCCCCGTCATGAGTCATGACTGTAATGCGGCTCTCTGCATTCGCTCTCAAAAGGTGCTCGGAGCGTTCTCTGATCAGCGAACAGACCCCTATTCTGTTCTCCATGTCGAAGCTAGAAATTGGATCATCGAGAACGAGGTACTGTGGGTCGTCATCCTCGTGATTCTTCTCCCTGTCCTTTCCGCCCTCAGAGAAGAAGTAGCAGAGGGCAAGAATGTTTCTCTCACCTGTCGAGATGTCCTTCGGCTTTACGGGATAGCCGTTCGAGATAATCTTGTACTTATCACCATTCGGTTGAAGCTGGAATTTTTTGGTGTCGAAATAGACGTTCGCAAGATAAGCGTTGATCACATCGACCGCGATGTCGACCCTCCGCATTCTGGCTTCCTGTGCTGCCCTGCTCTGAACCAGAGATTTGAGGGTATCGTTGTTCTTCTTTTGGCTAGCCCTGGCCTTAGCGAGATTTTCAGCCGCCTCTTCGCTCCCTTTTATCATTGGGAGCGCATCCACTGCGGCGATCGCATTATTCAAGCCAAGGAGCGTACTATGGATTTCCGCCTTCTCATCTATGGCTTTGTTTATCGATGCAACTTCCTCATTGATGCGCTTAATCACTTCGTTCAAGTCATTAAGTGCTTCCGACAACCCCAGGGGTTCAATGGTTTTTGGGGAATAGACGTTTGACTCCCTCTCCGCTAACAAGTCGTTGTAGTTCCTTACCAGGCTAATCACCATTTGCTCGACCCTAGGCAAGTCGGTACTCAGCGAGGCAGATACCTGTTCGGCGACAGTCTGCTGAGTAATATCTTGCAAGGACGCTTGTCTGAGCTCCGCTTTGAATTTGTCAACTTCCTTGCTGAGCACCTTTTGCACGCTATCGACAATCGAGGCCTTTTCCTGGGTGGAAATCTCTCGTAGACACATTGGGCACGCATCAGTCTCCGAATTGGAGAAAACCTTAGCTGACTTCTCAACCAGAAGCTGATCTCCGCTTTGAACAAGTTCGAGAATCCGCTTCTCACGGTCGCTGAGTGTAGGATTTTCTACGCATTTTGCTAGAAGCTCTAGAATTCGCGCTTCGTTGTATCGCTCGACATCTATCAGCGAAAGCTCAGGCAGATGGCTGTCACCGGCTCCGCTCGCCTTTTTGTATTCCACCAGTTTGTCGTTGAACTGTTTTTCCAGAGATTCGCGTGGCTGTCCAGACGCCGATTTACATATTTCACCCCATCGATTAGGTGTGAGATTTGGGGCTTTGCCGTCTACCTTCTCTGCCCTAGATCTCCACCCACCTCTCTTTGCAGCCTCCCTCGCTGCTTCCTTCAGAGCTTCAAGAGAATTCTTGCCTTTCGTAAACCCGTCAATTATTTTTGCCAGCTTCTCGTTTTCGGTGCTAATGCTATCGATCTGGTCATCGATCTTCTTGATTTCGTCCGCTGCTTCGACTTGTTCGCCAAGCATCGCAAACGCCTCAAGACCATCATCATCGATGCGTGTTTTCGACTCAATGTACTCTTCGCTGAAGACCCTTATTCGCTTACGGTCCGCATCGTCCAGATCTAATTCTTGATTAGCCGAATCATAAAAATATCCATTACCGCCCCCTGCTCTGATGGCGTCTATTTCGCGCGCTATGGTCGATTTTCCAGAGCCGTTGTGACCAAAGACAATCGAGGTGCGCCGTGCCGGTGCATCATCCACAAAAAGATTGATATCGCAGCCGTCGGAGAAAGCTCCGTTGCATACATGAACGCCATGTATCGAGGAAATATTGCTTGCCATCCAAACTCCTATGTTTTCCAACTAGAACGTGTTGCGTATTGCACACAACAAAAGTTTTGCAATCCTTTCTTTCCATTATAAAACACGCCCCCCATATCGAGTTACGGAAGCGGTGAGCGATAGATAATTGAATCGATTTTTTCGACCAACCATGACCTAGCGAGCCTTAGCAAGGCCTAACGTCTCGTCAGGCTTTACAACATTACGCCTCCCAACAGGTATCTTTCTGATTGTAATGTTGAAAAGACGCGACTCCTCGAGCCTTGTTGCACCTCGAGGGCACCAGATGCAAGACGAGAGGACAGTAAGACACCCTACGAAAGAAGACATTCTCCAGAGGCCACGCGACACGTTCCCAGCACCCACGGGACTATGGATAATTATACAGAAAGTCACGAGAATGCCGGGGCGGAGATACGAGGATCTGCTGCATTTTTGACATCCGACGCGAACGACCTGCCCGACGTCTTCATGGACTTGCCGAAGGCCGCGGACTACCTGCTCGTATCGAATACGTTGTCTACAAGCTCACCGAGCGGCAGGAGGTTCCCGTCATAAGGATTGGGAGACTTCTGCATGTCAGGAAAGACGAGCTAGACGAGACGCTTTGCGCCATAGCAACAACATCTGATTGGGCATCCCATTGCTGCGCGAATGCTCGCGGAAGCCTCTCACCACACCGCCACAGCCACATGGTGCAACACCCCTTTTATTGCATGCCGAACTGCAGACTGAAAGAACCCACCGGGGAGCATCTCTTCCTTGTAAAACTAGAGCGAGGCTCAATGGGTTCCTCCCTCAATAAACCCGGAGATTTTCCATGTGCCCTCAATTTGCCCGACTGGAAGCACTGCCCATTTGAGGACGTGGATGTTTACCCCCAATCGCACGTTACCGGATTCCAGGTCATACCATCTGTAAAACCGGCATACACAGGGTTGAAAAGTTTACCTGCAAGTTCGACTGCCGCTTCAATGCTCCGAAGCGAATGGGGCAGGCCGGTCTGGGAGCATAGCCTCTCGTACTGCCGCTCATGAGGCGCGCCCCATTCATCTGGAATGCAGAACGTCTCAGGCAGGGCGATGCCGCGCACGGCGCCTTCCTGCAACAAGCACTCCCGCAGCTTTCCTACATCTATGGAGCATGTCACCGTGTAGATTGCAATATCAACAAGATCCTTCACACGGGAGGAGGCTCTCCTCTCGTGCCTTTCAACCAGTGCACAGAGCTTATCCGCCAACGCGCTCTCGACGGGATAGACCAGATAGTCGCATACCGGCAGCCCTTCGACCTCAATCCTGTCCGCAGGGGTGATGAGTTCCGCACGGTCTAGGGGAACCTCGTCGACAACGAGGTCGATGGCAACGGGCTGCAGGCTCTTCGCGCCGAGCATGGGCTGGAAAACAACGCGCAATCCGCTCCGATATTTGTCCTCAACCTTTATCGGGTCAGCGGATGCAAACGTGAACCGCATGTAATCGCCAAGGTCCGCAGAGGCAAGCCTCTTCAGCTCTTCGAGGGCACGCTCCAGAGAACGCTCCTTGCAGAGCAGATCGATATCCTTCGTCGCACGCGCGTCCACGGTTCTGGCGAGCATGCTCTGACCGCCTTCAAGCACGAAAGCGTGATGCGGGTCGCTGAAAATACGGCAAAGGAGCCTGTGGAAATAGAACCCGGTCATGGCTCGACCCGTGTCGAGCGCCGATTGTCTGGTTGCCGCCTTTGCAGCCATCTCGAGTGCCGCTGGAGTCTGGTATCTCATCTGGCGCACTCCTTGTCGAGGTGCCGTTCCATGAGTCCGCGAATCACCGATAGCGATTCCTGCACGCTCTTCCTCTCCGGCTGGTCGGCGATTATCTTCACCAGGCGGTCGTAGTCGAGATTGCCCGCGGAGTTGAAGGAGTCTTCCACCAAAGACCATTCTTCGTTGTCCAGGCAAAGGTCGACGAGCGTTCTCTCGGGTCGCGTCACAGGCAGCCCCTTGATCCAGCTCACGTCGTCCGGGTCGACTCTTCTGATGGCGAAACTCGCTGATTTCATGCGGGAGTTAATTCTACGCGGTGCGTAAATGCGATACGGTGACAGATAAAAGTCGCCGAGGTTCTGCAGACATGCCGCAGTCGAACCGCCGATGGCGATTCCGTCCCAGGCGCCGACCTGCATGCGCTCGTGGGTGAATGCGGCTGGATTGGTCAGCTTCCAGACAGCCGCTAGCTCGTCTGTGAAATCGCCTTGTGATCCGGCAAGCCGGTATGCGCCGTGCGCTATTCGCTCGGCTCGGCCGGAGGTCACGGCTTGGGACAGGGCATTGCGCGTGATTCCGAGCCGTGCGGCTTGGGCCGTGGTGAAGACGCCCTCCGAGGCGGAAAGCTCGTTGAGGGATGCTATGTGATTCGAATAGGTCACGTTGCAATTGTACGCTTTTAGCAGACATACGCAACCGCATCAAAAATAAAAGCTTTTGCGATGCTGTCCAAAGGATGCGACTAATTGCTACTAGGTGTAATCAGAATACGCTGGATGGACCTATTCCCACTCGATGGTCCCCGGCGGCTTGGACGTGCAGTCCAGCACCACGCGGTTAATTTCGGGAACTTGGTTGGTGATTAGGTTAGAAATCCGCGCCACCAAGTCCCAATCCAAGCGCGACCAGTCCGCGGTCATCGCGTCTTCTGAGGAAACCGGACGCAACACAATCGGGTGCCCGTAGGTGCGCCCGTCACCCTGCACCCCCACCGAACGCACGTCGGCGAGCAACACCACTGGACACTGCCAAATCTCTGTGTCCAGCCCGGCCGCGCTCAGCTCGTTGCGCACAATCAGGTCCGCCGCCCGCAAAATCCGCAGGCGTTCCTCGTTGACCTCTCCGATAATACGAATGGCCAGGCCCGGACCGGGGAAAGGCTGGCGATTCACGATGATATCGGGCAGCCCCAACTCGCGCCCCAACTCACGAACCTCGTCCTTAAACAGTTTGCGCAACGGCTCGATGAGCTCGAACTTCAAATCCTCGGGCAATCCGCCCACATTGTGGTGCGACTTGATATTTGCCGTGCCGCTGCCACCGCCCGATTCCACCACGTCAGGATACAAAGTCCCCTGGACCAGGAACTTCACTTCCCCACCACTGGCGCCAACCTCAGCCACGACCTCGCGCTGAGCTGCTTCAAAAGACCGGATAAACTCGCGTCCGATAATCTTGCGTTTCTGTTCTGGCTCGCTCACTCCCGCCAGCGCCCCCAAGAAGCGGGCGGACTCGTCTACATATTTCACGCGAATCCCCATGTGGGCGGCATAGTCTCGTTCCACCTGCTCGCGCTCCCCCGCGCGCAGCAAACCGTGGTCCACAAAAATGCAGGTCAGCTGGTCGCCAATGGCCTTATGAACCAAAGCGGCCGCTACGGACGAATCCACCCCACCAGACAAACCGCAGATGACCTGGGCATCGCCCACGCGCTGGCGAATCTCGGCAACCTGGGTGTCAATGATGGATTGCGGCGTCCACACCGGATCCAGGCCGACCACGTCATGCAGGAAATGTTCCAGAAGCCTCTGACCATAGGCGCTGTGACGAACTTCGGGATGCCACTGCACTCCATACAGCCCTCGTTCAGGATTTTCAAAGGCCGCTACCTTTGTATCGTCCGTCGCTGCGGTAACTTGAAAATCGCTGGGAGCCGCCGAAACTGCGTCCCCGTGGCTCATCCAAACTACCTGTTCGGACGGGGTTCCTTCCATCAACTGACCACCCGGAACCACTTCCAAGTTGGTGCGGCCGTACTCGGACGTTCCGGTAGGACTAACCGTGCCCCCCAGGGCTTGTGCCATGACCTGAAACCCGTAGCAAATGCCCAATACCGGCACATTTGCCTGAAAGACGGCCGGGTCAAAAGACGGAGCCCCGGGCGCGTAAACGGAGGACGGTCCGCCTGAGAGAATGATGGCTGAAGGCTGTTTATCCAAAATTTCCCGAGCGGTCAGGTTATGTCCCACAATTTCCGAGTAAACTTTCGCCTCGCGAACCCGGCGAGCGATAAGTTGGGCATATTGCGCACCAAAATCGACAACTAATACAGGTCCTGCGGGTCTACCATGTTGCAAGTTTTCAGCCATGCATCAATCCTAAAACATTTCCCCATCATAAATTGACCCCCGAATTCTCAGACTTTATTCAGGATTAATTCGTTGTTATTTCAACGATTTTTCCTAATGTCAGGCCATTAATTGTCGATACAATAATATGTAGGGTCAAAGGAAAGACCGACGACACAAGGGAAAGGAGACCCGCCATGAGTCAGGTACCAACATATTTCGAGGCTGATGTCCGGCTGGATCGGAACTCCCCAGTTCCGCTTTACCATCAGATTGCGCAGCCCATCGAAGAATTAATCCTCTCAGGGCAGCTGACCCCCGGTACGCGTTTGGAAGACGAACTGTCCATGGCGCGACGCCTCAATGTGTCCCGGCCCACTGCCCGCCGCGCCCTGCAGCAACTGGGTGACCACGGTCTGCTGGTGCGCCGCCGCGGTGTCGGCACTCAGGTGGCTCCAACGCGGGTACATCGTCCGAACACCCTCTCCACCATTTTTGACCAGATGAAGGCCGACGGTCACAAGCCCTCTACTGAAGTTTTGTCTTACGGCACGTCTCCGGCCAGCCCGGAAGTCAGCGCGAAACTCGAGGTAGCCCCCGGATCCAACGTGACCGCTATCCGCCGGCTGCGCCTGAACGACCGCCAGCCCGCCGGACTTATGTTTGACATGATTCGTTCCTCGATTGCTCCGGCAGCCACCGCTTTGGAACGCGATTCTTTCGAAACTGCCCTAGCCGAGCGCGGTGTCGTCGTGACGATGGCTCGTCAAACGGTATCCGCCCGCAAGGCCAGCGCCCCGGAGGCTCAACTCCTGCGGATTCCCGCGGGTTCAACGGTGCTGAGCATCCAAAATATCTCTTATGACGAATCCGGCAAGATTGCCGCTTATGGTGAATACCTGTTCCGCGCAGACCGCTTTGCTCTCAAGAACACGCTCTTTGCGCACTAACTCAATAACCCTTCTTTCTTCTTCACTGGGACAATTTCATACCGGGTCCCCAGACCCGACAGCGATGAGGCGTTCGTGGTTTCTCTCCTTTTCCACGGGCGCCTCATTAATTGTTCACAAGTTTTTTGCCGAACTTTTTCCCGGTACCGTGCGGTTTTCGAGGGCTCAAGACCGAAAATTTCCCGTCAGGACCTTAGTCCCAACTTTACCAACCCCAAACCCTGTATTAAGATATTTTTTAACTTGCCGGCGGGGCTGACGAATCCCCCTGATTTCATTAGAGGAGCTAGGCATGAGCAACTTCAAAACCTCATTTCTGGACAATCTTTCCAACAAAGCGGCAGCAAACCGGAAACGGATTGTGCTGCCAGAATCTGACGATGAGCGCATCTTAAAAGCAGCCGCGCACATCCTCCAGAAGGGTGTCGCTGACTTGGTTCTGCTGGGAAATCAGGACACCATCAAGGCTCAAGCTGCCGCGCTCGGTCTGGACCTTTCCGCGGCCGAAATCGTTTCCCTCGATGATGCCGAAAAGCTGGCTCGCTACACCGCCAAGCTGGTGGAACTGCGCGCGCACAAGGGCATGGACGAAGCCAAAGCGAAGGAAACTCTGAAAGATATTTCTTTCTTTGGCACCATGATGATTGTCTGCGGCGATGCCGATGGCATGGTCTCCGGAGCGGCTCACACCACCGCCCACACCATCCGGCCCGCGCTGCAAGTCATCAAGACTCAGCCGGGCGTGAAACTAGTTTCCGGAGCTTTCCTCATGGTTTTCGATGACCACTTTGACGTGTATTCGGATTGTGCGGTCACGATTTCCCCGGACGCTGGGCAGCTAGCGGACATCGCGGTCGTTTCAGCCAAGACCGCGGCTCAGTTTGGTCTGGAACCGAAAGTTGCCATGCTGTCCTATTCCACGATTGACTCCGGCTCGGGTCCGCTGGTTGACCTGGTAAAGGAAGCCACCGCAAAAGCCCAGGCAGCCGCCCCCGAGGTAGCTATCGATGGTCCGCTCCAGTTCGATGCCGCGGTAGTCGAATCCGTGGCTGCCAAGAAAGCTCCGCACTCTCCCGTGGCCGGACAAGCAAACACGTTCATCTTCCCTGACCTGAACGCCGGAAACATCACCTACAAAGCGGTGCAGCGCACCAGCGGCGCGCTGGCTGTGGGTCCGATTCTGCAAGGGCTAAACGCCCCAGTCAACGACTTGTCGCGCGGAGCCACCGTGGACGACATCATCAACACCATCGTCATTACTGCTATCCAAGCCCAGGGATAGGCGACCAAAGGATGCAGCCCCGCGACCGCCCTTGTGAAAAAAGTAAAGGAACAAAACTATGCGCCACCAAACTATTTTTGTAATTAACTCCGGCTCTTCCTCGCTGAAGTACCAGCTAATCGAGCCCGTCAGCGGCGACGTCCTGGCCAAAGGTATAGCGGAACGCATCGGCACCGATCGGGGGGAAGTCACCCACGAAGTCCACGCGGAAAAGTTCAGCGAGACACTCCCCCTTCCGACCCACAAGGAAGCCCTGACCAGGATTATCGAGATGTTCGCGACCCACGGACCCGACTTGGAGCACGTGGATTTATCCGGTTTCGGCCACCGCATCGTTCAAGGTGGATGGCACTTTAAAGGGCCGGCCATCGTGGACGAAGATGTCCGAGCCAAGATTGAGGAACTGTGCGACTTGGCGCCGCTGCACAATCCGGCTCACCTCATCGGCATCGACACCGCTATGGAGCTGTGGCCTGACCTGCCTCACGTCGCCGTTTTTGATACGGCCTACTTTGCCGGCTTGCCCGAAAAAGCCCGCAGCTACGCCCTGAACAAACAGGTGGCGCATGACTACCACATCCGCCGCTACGGTGCCCACGGCACTTCGCACGAATTCGTAGCCAACAAGGTCTGCGACTACCTGGGCGACGATACTGTGAAACAAATCACCCTGCATCTGGGAAATGGTGCGTCCGCCTGCGCGGAACTCGGTCGGCTGCCGATGGACACCTCGATGGGGTTGACTCCCCTGGAAGGCTTGGTCATGGGTACCCGTACCGGCGACATCGACCCGGCGGTGGTGTTCCACCTGCTACGAAAAGGAATGAGCGTAGAGGACATCGACACCCTATTCAACAAGCAATCCGGCATGAAAGGCATGTGCGGCGACAACGATATGCGTGACGTGTGGAAACGCCGTGACGAGGGCGACTCCGACGCTCTACTGGCCCTCCAGACTTATCAGCAGCGCTTGCTGAAGTACATTGGCGCCTACACTTTTGAGCTGGGCGGCTTGGACGTGCTGACTTTCACCGCCGGCATCGGTGAAAACGATGTACGCACCCGGCGGCGCTTGTGCGAAAAACTCGAGTTCATCGGGGTCAAGATTGACCGCGAACGCAACGATAACCGCGACCGTTCCAAGGCTATCTGGCGTATCTCCAGCGATGATTCGAAAGTGCTGGTGCTGGTCGTACCCACCAACGAAGAGTTGGCGATTGCCCGCCAAGTCGTACGCCTGATTTAGCTTCTATCCTCAAAAACCTTTCTGGCGTGGGCCCCGGAAACCTCTGGGGCCCACGTTTTTACGCCGAAACGAGCCTCGGCCAGCCGGCCGGCCGGACAGTCGACGGCCCGAAGGCACGCAAGTTTTAGTTAAAATCGCTTAACTGTCAATATACTGAATAGCATGAGTGAGGTTGCTAAGGTCGATAAGGAGCGCTCGGCTCTCAGTGAACAGCTGGTTTACGAGTTTCACCGCTTGGTGTTTTCCGCTAACAATTTGATTGCCAATATCTCAGCCGACTTGGGAATGCACGGCAAGGACGGCGACGGACTGCTGCTGATTTGGCGTTCCGAGATTGCCGGAAAGCCCCTGTCCCCCTCAGAACTAGCCGATGGCCTGCATATCACCCGCGCCGCCGCCAGTTACTTGGTCGATCGCTTGGTGAACCTGGGATACGTCAGTCGGCAAACTGACCCGGAGGATCGCCGCCGGGCCGTGCTGCGCATCGCAGAATCCGGAGATATGCTGGGGCACAATTTTGTCGGTTCCGTAAACGAGGACCTGCATGGCGTTTTTGCCAACCGCTCCAACGAGGAAATTAAACAGTTCTCGGAAATGCTGGCGGAGTTCATCGACCAGATAGACGCTTCTCACCACACAAAATCCTCACCATCGGATCCGCCAAAGCCGCGAAACTCCCAGAGAAATCGGCCTTCGTCGGCAAAATAATCGCGACGGTCATAAAATTTGATTAAGTATCTTAACTATCAATATACTTAATTTTATGACAGTGACTCATACCCTTGACGATTCCGAAACTGAGGTGCCAAACGGCGAGCCGGAATCGCAAAACGACAACGAAAAACCCACTGATTTGGCTTCTCTTGAACACACTGTGCCGGAACGCTGGGGGTTGATTCTGGCTCTGTACCTGGCAGGAATTTTCATGGGTGCCTTGGACATGGGCATCGTGAATCCGGCTCGTACCGTCATTCAAAACAGTTTGGGGGTCGATGACCAAGCAGGTGTCTGGGTCTTTACAATCTATACTTTGGCCTACGCCATCGCTATCCCCGTTATCGGCAAACTGGCAGACGTATTGGGGCGCAAGCCGATATATGTGCTGGCTATCGCCCTGTTTGGGATTGGTTCACTAGGGTGCGGGATCGCCCAAGACTTTCAATCTTTCGGTCTGTTGTTGGCCTCCCGCGTGGTGCAAGCCGTGGGCGGCGGCGGCATGATGCCGGTCGCCACCGCCGCTGCCGGGACCATTGCTCCTCCAGCAAAGCGCGGTATGGCTCTCGGTCTAGTCGGCATGGTCTACGGCGTTGCCTCGGTTATTGGCGGTTCGGCTGGCTCACTCATCATGGACATCGCCGGAACCGAGAACTGGCAGTGGATCTTTTACATCAACGTGCCGATTGCCCTGGCAGTGGTAGTCCTGGGAGGGCTCTTCTTAGATCGTGATCGTACCGAAGCGGGTCGCCGCTTGGACATTCCCGGCACCGTCTTAATCGTGGTCGCCATCACTGCCCTCTTGTGGATGTTCCAGCATCTGGATTTCACGGATATCAGCGGCTCTTTCCAAGATTCCAATGTCCGGGTTTCCCTGCTGATTTTTGCGATTGCGGGGGTAGTTTTCTGGGTTACCGAGCACCGCGTCCACGACCCCTTAATCAACTTTGACTATTTCATGAACGTTCCAGTCGGGGTGACTTTGTTGCTCGGCATGGTGGCCGGCACCCTCATGATGACCGTGATGTTCATCCCGCAGTTCGCCGAGAACTCCATGCGCCTACCTACGGGCGCTGGAGGCTACCCCACCATTATCATCGGTTTGGCTTCTGGCCTCGCAGCGCCAATATCCGGGCGGCTCACGGATAAGCTCGGCCCTCGCTTCGTGCTGGGCCTCGGGGTCATTATCTGCGCTATCTCTGGCCTGCTGCTGATTTTCTGGACTTCCCCGTATCCTGGTTTACTCTCCACCAGCCTGTCCATCTTTGTGATGGGCTTCGGGCTGGGATTCCTGATGGGCGCACCCCTGACCTACCTGATTTTGCACCTGGTGCCCAGCCGTGACGCGAACACCGGTCAAGCAACTCTGTCTTTGACGCGTTCTCTGGCGACTACCCTGGCTCCGGCGATCATGGTGGGATTGCTCGCCACCGCTATGGGCGGCCTGTCCGGAAAAGTCATGGAAGTCATGCCGAAACCGGATATGTCCGCCATGTCCTCCGCGATGCCCGCAGCCCCCGGCGGAATGTCCACTGCCGGTGGTCAAGAATCGGGCAGGGGCCAAATGCCGCCCGGGAACAGCGGCAACCGTACGCGGCCATCTGCCCCGCCCCGAGTTGACCCGGGATTTTCCATGGTGAATGTGCCTGACCAGTTGATGAATCGCCTCAAGAGCGCGGATGTCACCAACATTGTGGCACGCTCCAAGGATCTGGCGAACTACACCTTCGACGAGCAAGGCAACACCATGAAAGAACAGATGGGCTTCGTTCCGCCAGCTTTAGAGCAAGCTCGCCAGGATTACCTTCAGAACATCGATGCGCACGCGGACACTATCGAATCAACGTTCCAGCTGGAGCTCAATAAGGGATTTATCCGCTTGTTCTGGTTCTATACACTCGTGTCGCTGTTCGGTGTGCTGTTGCTGTTGGGGGTTCCCTCCAAGAAAACTCTCGATGCACACATCATCGCGCAGTCCACGGCACAGAACTCAATCTAGGAAAAATGAAACTACCGGGCGCCCCGAATGTACGGAGCGCCCGGTGTTTTAACCTGTAATCCTCACGGAATCAGGCTCAAAGCCACTAATACAGCTCGAGCGCCGGCGGCGCCCCAATTGCGTCCAGTCGCGCCGCCAAGGTTTCCTTCGCATCGCCTTGGAAAATCAGCACCCGATCTGGTTCTGTTTCCGCCCGGGCATACAGCGGGTTTTCCACCCCGGCATAGCCCGGTTTCAAGTCGAAGTTAAAGATGGCCACGTGGGCGCAGTCTCCCACGTTCAGCACGGGCATCCCGTAAATCGGGGTGCCCTCCGCGGTGTTTGCCGCCGGGTTCATCACGTCGTTGGCACCAACGACCACCGTCAAATCCGCGGTCGCGAAGTCATCGTTGATGTCTTTCATCTCCCGTAGCTTTTCGTAATCCACATCAACTTCGGCCAACAGCACATTCATATGCCCCGGCATCCGGCCTGCTACCGGGTGAATCGCGAAGTCCACGGTCTTTCCGGCCTTTTCCAGGTAGTCCAACAGGCGCTTGACCTGGGCTTGGGCTTGAGACAGGGCCATGCCGTAGCCGGGCACCAAGATAACACGCTGGGCATTTTCTACCCAGTCGGCGAAGGTGGTTTCCGGGTCGGCGGCAGGTGCTGCGGGTGTCGGTTGGTCGCCAGCAGCGGTGTCACCGGTTTCGTTCTCGCCTGCACAAGCAGAGTCGTCTGGTTTTTCCGATTCGGTTTCAGTTGGCGTTGCGGCGGCGGTGCTGACGGAAGTTTTACCCAGCAAAATATCCATGAGATGCCGGTTCATCGCCCGGCACATGATTTGGGTCAGCAACAGACCGGAAGCCCCGACGATAGCCCCGATAGCCACCAACAGCAGGTCGGAGATGGCCAGGCCGGCGATGGCTCCCGCGACTCCGGACAGGGAGTTCAACAGGGAAATCGTGATGGGCATATCGGCTCCGCCCACCCGTACCGCCAACAGGTAACCAAACAGGTTGGCGGCCACAATCTGGACGATGAGCAACACCGTCTGCGCCACACCCGGACTGCTGAACGGTGGAAAAACGTAAGCTAGGGCGGCACCCAGACTGACCACCAGGCTCAGACCCACCCACACGGAGTGTGCGGGAAGCACCTTCGGGTGCTGATCCAGAATCTGGTGCAACTTCCCTGCTGCAATGAGGGAACCAAAGAAGGTCGCACCACCAACAGCGACCGCTAAACCGGCCGTGAACTGGGCAAAAGCGTTGTTATCAGCGTGTCCGGTCAAGGCCAGCGCCCCGGCAAGCATCGAGGCCATGCCACCCAATCCGTTG
Source organism: uncultured Mobiluncus sp. (assembly GCF_902488535.1). Taxonomy (GTDB): domain Bacteria; phylum Actinomycetota; class Actinomycetes; order Actinomycetales; family Actinomycetaceae; genus Mobiluncus. The sequence continues at coordinate 38,724 of NZ_CABTWO010000013.1, read as the reverse complement.
AGCAGGGCCACGGTTTGCGGCATCCGAATCATCTTAGTTTTTCGCCAGATGATGATTCCGAATAAAGCTCCGACCAGCATCGCAGCATAGAGTTCGACCGCGCTGAGAATCCCGAAGTTCCACAGTGTCGCCACGATAGCCAGAGCCATCGCCAACGCACCCAGAAGGTTGCCGCGTACCGCCGTCTGCACCTTGGAGAGCATATTTAATCCCACCAGCACCAGTATCACCAGTACTACCGAGATGGCATAGTAGAGCAGACTGTTCGGACCTTGTGCCCCCACCAGATTCAAGCTGTTATCCATGACTACTCCCCCTCTCCAGGCTGAGCACTCCCACCGGCGACGGGCTTGCGCTTCTTGTCGAACATCCGCAGCATCCGGTCAGTCACCCCAAAACCGCCGACAATGTTCACCATCGCCAGCGCAACTGCCAGCAAGCCCAGCGCTTTTGACCCCAGACTCACCGCCAATGCGGCAGCAGTCAGACAGCCCAGCACGGTCACGCCGGAAAAAGCGTTCATCCCGCTCATCAGCGGGGTGTGTAAAAGGCTGGGAACATGGCTGATGATTTTATAGCCGACCAGGGTAAACACCACCAGCACGACCAATAACACGCCTTGGAAGGGAGTCATCGATTTTCTCCTTGGGTTACGGTTTTGTCAGGGATTTCAAATAAATTTAGCTGAGCAGGGCGGTGACGCCGCCCCGAGGCACCGATTAGGGCGACCTCACCGTTGACCGGCCGGCCGCCCTAATCGTCACAATCTCGGGTCTTTAGGCCAGACCCATCGCCTCGCGCGCACCGACGTGGACAATTTCGCCGTCGATAGTCGTGAGGGTCTTGGCGATAATCTCATCGCTGCGATCCAGGACGATTTGGCCATCCTTCACCAGGAAGTCCACGAAGTTGGCAATGTTCTTGGCGAACATGAAAGTCGAGCTCTTCGGCAGCATACCAGGGATGTTCTTAATCCCTACCAAGGTGACGTGGTGCTTGACTTCCACCTTGCCCGGAGGCGTGATTTCGCAGTTGCCGCCCTGGTCAATGGAAATATCCACGATGACCGAACCGGGCTTCATGGATTTCACCATATCCTCGGTAATGAGCCGCGGCGCCAAATGGCCCGGCACCAGCGCCGAAGCAAAGATGATGTCCATGTCGGGAATCACCTTAGCCAAAGCAGCACGTTCTTTGACCAACTCATCTTCCGGCAGAGCCTGGGCGTAGCCGCCTTCACCGATAGCCTTCTCGGGGTCTACCCCCAGTTCAACCGGCTTAGCACCCAGAGAGGTGGCCTGTTCGGCGGCCATCGGGCGGATATCGGCGGCGTGCACCACCGCACCCAGACGCTTCGCGGTAGCTAGGGCCTGCAAGCCGCCCACGCCAACACCGACAACCAGCACCTTCAGCGGGTCAATCCGCCCGATAGCGCTGTGAATCAACGGCATGAAGGACGGCTGGTAGTTCGCCGCCAAGAGGATACCTTTGTACCCGGCGCAGGTACTCATCGAGGTCAAAGCATCCAAGTTCTGCGCCCGGGAAATACGCGGCACACCGTCCAGAGTCAGCGAAATGACACCCTGCGCGGCCATCTCTTTGACCATCTCGTGGTTGGGCGGAGCAGCCGGGTGAATAAAGGTAATCAAGTATTGACCCTTATGCATCATGGAGATTTCAGAGCGGCCCTTCGCCTCGTTGAACAGCGGTTCCTTGACTTTCAAAATCAGATCCGCCCGCTGGTAGACTTCCTCTGGGTCGTCGACCATCTCAGCTCCCGCCGAGACGTATTCCGGGTCGTGGAAGAAAGAACCTTCCCCAGCACCTTTTTCGACCAGTACGGTCAAGCCTTTGCCGACCATATCCGCCACCGTTTCCGGGGTAGCAGCCACGCGGTCTTCACCGCTCATAATTTCCTTGGGTACACCAATAATCATCGTAAAAAAACCCTCCGCGAATACTTCGTTGTACGCACAGCTCATGGGTTCATGAGTTGGACGATAAATAGTGTATCGCATGGAAGTTGTTTTTATATGTGTATTTAGTCCCAGATTTCATCCTGAGGTGCATTCACGTGTTGGGTGCACTTTTTCCCGCCAATCTCCCCCCACAAAGCCGCTGCTACCTGCGTATATAGTGCGGGCGCCCCGAAGAATAACTACCCTCGAGGCGCCCGCACTAGAAACCGATGACGACTACTTCTTTGGCGGCACCTTCAAGGTGAGCACCACCTTGTCCAAGCCCTCGAAGAAATTGTTGCCCTTGTCGTCCACCACGATGAAAGCCGGGAAGTCCTCGACTTCAATCTTCCACACGGCCTCCATTCCCAGCTCGGGGTACTCCAAAACCTCGACCTTCTTGATGGAGTGCGCAGCCAACTCTGCGGCCGGCCCGCCGATGGAGCCGAGATAGAACCCGCCATGCTTCTTGCAGGCGTCGGTGACAGTCTGGCCGCGATTACCCTTGGCCAGCATAATCATCGAGCCGCCATGAGCTTGGAACAGGTCCACGTAGGGATCCATACGCGAAGCCGTGGTTGGCCCGAAGGACCCCGACGGCATTCCCTCGGGAGTTTTCGCCGGACCCGCGTAGTACACCGGGTGATCTTTGAAGTATTGGGGCAGGTCGCCCTCCTTTTCCAGGCGCTCACGGAGCTTCGCGTGGGCAATGTCACGAGCCACGATGAGGGCTCCGGTCAGGGAAAGCCGCGTCTTGATGGGGTACTTGGTGAGTTCGGCGAGGACGTCCTTCATCGGGCGGTTCAAGTCAATCGCGACCGCCTCGTCGCCGCCAAGTTCCGCCTCGCTGGGGTCAGGCATAAACCGACCCGGATCAGTGTCCAGCGCCTCGATAAACACCCCGTCCTTGTTGATTTTCGCGACGCACTGCCGGTCAGCTGAACATGACACCGCGATGGCTACCGGCAGGGAGGCGCCGTGACGCGGCAGACGCACCACCCGCACGTCATGGCAGAAATACTTGCCGCCGAACTGGGCGCCGATGCCCATGTGGCGAGTCAGGTCAAGGACTTCCTCTTCCATCTTCAGGTCGCGGAACCCTTGTGCCTGTTCGCCGCCGTGGGTGGGCAAACCATCCAGGTAGTGAGCCGAAGCGTACTTCGCGGTCTTGAGTGTGTATTCCGCAGAAGTGCCGCCGATGACGATCGCCAAGTGGTAGGGCGGGCAGGCGGCCGTGCCGAGGGACCGAATCTTTTCCTCCAGGAACTGCATCATGTGTTCAGGGTCAAGAATCGCCTTGGTCATCTGGTAGAGGTAAGACTTGTTGGCCGAACCGCCACCCTTGGCCATGAATAGGAAACGGTATTCCGCTTCGTGTCCCGGAGCGGTCTCTGCATACAGCTCCACCTGCGCCGGAAGGTTGCACCCGGTGTTCTTTTCCTCATACATAGACAGGGGGCTGTTTTGGGAATAGCGCAGGTTCAGTTTCGTGTAGGCGTTGTAGACCCCGCGGGACAGCGCTGCTTCATCCGGTCCGGGGGTCAGCACGTGTTGACCGCGCTCACCTTTGATAATGGCGGTGCCTGTGTCCTGGCACATGGGCAGAACCCCCGCCGCCGCGATGTTCGCGTTGCGCAGCAGGTCCATCGCCACGAACTTGTCGTTGCCCGATGCCTCGGGGTCGTCGAGAATCTTGCGCAGCTGCTGCAGGTGAGCCGTGCGCAGGTAGTGCGAAATGTCGTGGAACGCGGTCTCGGCCAGCAGTGTCAGCGCCTCCGGTTCGACCTTCAGGAATTTCGTCCCGTCCGGCCCCTCGACTTCGCTAACCCCCTCGCTGGTCAGTTTGCGGTACGTATAAGTGTCCTCGCCGTGCGGCAGGATGTCAGCATAAAAGAAATCGGCCACTTTTGCCCCTTTGCTCTGGTGTTTTTGTGCGGTTTGATTCTAACGCCCGGGCTTTGTCGCTCTCCCTGTAAGGCTTTAAACCGGAGGATTCCAGCTCATCAGGCCTCAGAGCTATGTTTTGATTTTCGCAAGCCTGACTAAAGAAAAAACGTTGCCTCCCCGCGGCCTCGGAATTACTTGAGCCTCCACTTCGTTCCGACTCAGTACTTCACTCGTCCTGCGTCGCTTTCCCCGGGTTGCGTTTTCGACGATTCGGTACGTTCCCCAACCACGACAAGATTTGCGGAATTGCGAACAGCCAGCAATTATGCCAGTTTTACGATAAATAAAATCATTTTTTTGCCACAAATCCTGTGGTAAAACTCGATTTAATTGCCAAATTAATGGCTTTCAACGCACCCAAGCAAAGAGCCCGTTCCCTGGGCGTGTTCGCGAAACGCTACGATTTGCCCCTCGGCGTGCGCGTCTCACCTGCCGAATTCGGGCACGGCGAAAGCACGCTCAACTTGCCGCTTTACGGCCTGTCTCGCCTTGGTTCTGCACTCAACTAACCCGTTCAATAGTCAGGGTCGCAATCCTTTCGGATTGCCACCCGCGCTAAAATCGAACCATGACGGAATTGTTTGCGGATTGGCGCCGGCCCACTTTTATCACCTCGGTGAACCCGGGGGCCCTGGGCTATGACCGGCTCATCCGTGACATGCATCCACGAGTCGAACTGGTCGAGATTCGTTTGGATGGGGCGTGGCTGTCCCGCGGGTCCTTCCAAGGCACGAAACACGACTTTGCCGAAGTCGCAGACCTCCTGCGCCAGGCTCGTGAACAGGTAAAACGCCCCATCTTGGCGACTTTCCGAACCGAGGGAGGACACGTCTCGATTACCGCGGAAGTTTATGAGAATCTCGCGGCACAGGCCGCGAAATGTGCCGACTGGGTGGACGTCGAGTCGAACTATCCCTACCTGGGCATGACCGCGGAGCAAGCCGCTGCCGCGGCCGAGGATCCCCACGCGCAAGAGGACAACGAGAAACGTTTGGGGGGCCTGTTGCGTAACATTCACGCCAACGGTACGGGCGTGATCTTGTCCCGTCACTGTTGGGAGCCTTCGCCTAACAGCGAGAACGAAGTCAGCGACCTGCTCATTTATCAGCTCAATCTGGGAGCGGACGTATCTAAGGCGGCCTTTTCGCCGCAAACCCCTCAACAACTGGAGAATCTGCAAAAGGGCGGCAAGACCACTTTCCTGCTGACCCAAAGACCCACAATCTTGATTGGGATGGGTGAGTTGGGACAACCCACTCGTCTAGCGGGTCCACAGATGGGTAACTGGGGTACTTTCGTTACGGTAGGCGGTCCGCAGTCCGCGCCGGGGCAGCTGCCGTTGGCACAGCTGGAACTGCGCTATCCGGCGTCTGGTTTTTAGACCGCAGTCCCAATAACCTTCCCTAACTTTGAGATACTCCGGCACTGGTACGAAATACGGCACAAGGGCGCGAATTACGTGGACCTGCCGTACAGGTACATGGCACAGGTCAGAATTCGGGGTTCAGTTCGCGCATCCGGTTTTCCAAATCGATGAGTTTGGCAAACACTTCCGGCTTTTCCGGCGAGTCGGAGTCAAGCCGCCGCAGTTGGGCTTTCAAGCTGGCGATTTTGGCGTTCAGCCCTTTGCGTTCCATGGATTCCACCGCATTTTGCACCCAAGACTCCGCCGCGGCTCTGGTCTGCTGGTCTGACTGACCCGTTTCATACAGAGGTGCCGGACGGGTCGCCAGGTTCGTCAACGCCCCCACCAGGACGGGACCAGCCTGGGCTTTCACCGCTGCAGCCCAACGGTTCAGAGCCAGGCTTCCGGGATTCGGTTCTCCCGCGGTTTGGGCGGCCTCAGTCAGGCGCTGATATTCCTCGGTACCTCCAATCGCGGCGACGACCTCAAAAATGGCGCGCAAAGTGGGTTGGGTGAAGCTCTGCGGATCCAACGTGTCAAAAGCAGTTTGGGCAGCTAAACCCGGGAACTGCAAAGCTGCTATCAACACGTCGCGTTCCACCCGCCAAATCGGATCGGTATCCACCGCCGGATCCAGCCGAGTTTGGGGAAAAATCTGGGTATTGCCCCCCGAGGCTTCCCCGGTCATGTTCCCGGGATTGGCACCGTTTCCACTACCGCGGGAAGCGATGCCGGGTCCCCCCGGTCCCGAACGTGACGACCCGTCAAAGCCGGCGCCACCACGCTGTTGGGAACGCAACTGTTTCCAAGCGTCATTGACCGCGTACCAGGTATCCCTAAAATTGGCCCCCAACCAGCCGCTCAGTTGCTTCACGTATTCGGTTCGCAATGCCTTGTCGCGAATTTCCGCCACCACCGGCGCTGCCGCACGCATAGCTTCGATGCGGGCCGCGGGGCTTTCCAAGTCATATTTCGCGATGAGGGTCTTTAACACGAAATCAAATAGGGGTCGGCGACTCTCAATCAGGTCACGCACCGCCCCTGGCCCGCGCTGCATCCGCAAATCACAGGGATCCAAACCATCGTCGGCGACTGCCACGAAAGCCTGGGAGGCAAAGTCCTGGTCGGTGCGGAAAGCCTTGAGAGCTGCAGCTTGCCCGGCGGCGTCACCGTCAAAAGTGAAGATGACCTCTCCGCCGCGCGGAGGCAGACCACCAGGCAGCTTTAGAGAGGAGGCACTGTCCGCGGAAGTACCGATGAATCGGCGAATCTGTTTCGCGTGATCTTCTGTAAATGCGGTACCGCAGGTCGCGACCGCAGTAGTAATGCCGGACAAATGCGCCGCCATCACGTCGGTGTAGCCCTCGACGATGACACAGCGCCGCTCTTTACCGATGTTCGGACGCGCCAAATCCAGACCGTAGAGCACGGAGGATTTGTGATAAATCGGGGATTCTGGGGTGTTGATGTATTTCGGGACTTGCGGATCTGAATCGTCTAAACGCCGCCCACCGAAACCCAGTATGGCTCCGGCCGGATCTTTGATAGGCCACATAACACGGTCCCGAAACACGTCATAGATGCCGCGTTGTCCCGGTTTGCCCAAGCCGACCGTCACAATCTCCTGTTCGGTAAAGCCTTTCGAACGGAGGTAATCGGTGAGGTTGTTCCAGCCCGGGGGCGCGTAGCCCATCCCGAAGAGAGCCGCGTCTTGGGATGTGAAAGCTCTTCCTTCTATGAAATTCCGCGCCCGCTCTGCTCCGGGGGACACGAGTTGGGATACAAAAAAGTCCTGCGCTACCTGGTTGCATTCCAGCAGGCGCTGCCGTGTTCCCGGCTCCACGCGATCTTTCGTAATGGCCGCGCCCTCCACGTAGTGCATCGTGATTCCGGCTTTTGCGGCTAAAAACTCTACAGCCTCGGGGAAAGTCAGCCCCTCGATGCGTTGCACAAAGTCGATGGTGTCCCCACCCTCACCGCAACCAAAGCAGTGCCACATATTGCGCACCGGAGTCACGCTAAAAGACGCCGTCTTTTCGTCATGGAACGGGCACAAGCCCATCAGTGAGCTCCCTTTACGCTGCAGACTCACATAGTCGCTGACCACCGACTCAATGGGGATAGCTTCGCGTATCTTTTGCAGGTCGTCGGGGTCGAACTTGGAAGCCATGCAATCATACTAGCCTAAGTTTTGGGTCAGACGGGTTGCGTAATCATCCCCACTAAACGGGCATGCCAAGCGGCTGCCGACAGGTCAGTCAAGCTCGCTACCTGGTCTATTACCGCCCGCAGGCGACCGGCATCCCGACCCAGAGAATGCTCTTCCGCGCGCAGCCATTCGGTCCGGTAAGGCTCCTGCAAAACCCGCTGCCCGGTGACTTCCTGCTCCAGTAGCGCCCACACTAGGTCGGAAAGCATTTGTTGTTGCGTCAAGTGGTCATGAGTAGTTTCGCGCGGCGCCATGACGTAGTACACGGCGATACCTTTGAGTAACAGGATTTCCGCTTGAGTTTCGAGGGGGACTATGACGTCCGCATCATAGCGAGCCAGAGGGCGTTCACCGTATCGTTGGCAGGTAGCGTCGTGACAGGCCAACGCGAAGCGCCCGATGAGCTGGGAGGTCATGTCTTTCAAAGCGGCTTGGGAACGGTAATCCGCCACCGGCTCGGTCAGCCAGAAAGGCATTTGCCGCAGCCTTTCGTGGGCGGCCGCCAAGTCGTCCGCACTGAACTTGCCCGGACCGAAAGAACTCGCGTACCAACGCCTCGTGATGTCAACCACGTCAACAAAAGTTTTTTCATTTTCCAAGTCTCCCAAGCTGGCCGACCCGAGGGCAACCGCGTCCTCAACGTCATGGACTGAGTAGCCAATGTCATCGGCGAGGTCCATAACTTGGGCCTCAATGCAGCGGTGATTCACAGGGGCGCCGACGCGCAGCCACTGGAAAACGTCCCGGTCTTCGGCGTAGACCCCGAACTTGGGGGAATCCGCACCATGAGGCCCTTCACCGCGTAGCCAAGGATATTTCGCGATGGCATCGAGAGTGGCACGAGTCAGATTCAGCCCCACCCACTGACCTTGGGGACTAACGACTTTCGGCTCCAGGCGGGTCACCAGGCGCAACGTCTGGGCGTTACCCTCAAACCCGCCAATATCCTTGGCCAAGTCATTGAGCACCCGCTCCCCGGAATGCCCGAAGGGCGGGTGTCCCAAGTCGTGGGCCAGACAGGCCGCATCAACCACGTCAGGGTCACACCCCAGCCCTTTGCCAAGTTCGCGCCCCACCTGGGCAACTTCCAGGGAATGCGTCAGGCGCGTCCGCGAAAAATCATTGGCAATGGGACCTAATACCTGAGTTTTTTCACCGAGCCGGCGCAACGCGGAGGAATGGAGTATCCGTGCCCGATCGCGTTCAAAGTCCGTGCGGTTGCCCCGCTTGTGGATCTCCGTGACAAAGCGTTCATGCACCTCACGGGGATAGGTTCCAATTTCACTCACGACTCAAGCCTATCGGTTGAAAGTCCATCCGCTCCTGATTTGGCGTAGGGGTCAGTGACATCCTCACCGGCTAGGTGCAGGGCACGAGCTGCCGCCGCATCGATTTCGCGGGTGTCAAGCCAGCCTTCGGGCAGCTTGACGTGGCGCTGGGCGCGCGAACGTCCATGCTTGCCTTGCGCCGCTTCGGGATAGGGGGTGATTGGGTCCAGCGACTGCAAAAGGTCGTGCAGGCGACTTTCCAGGTCATCTAATGTTTCGACGCGGGTCAGCTCCGCACGAGTAGCTCCGCCCAGGTTGAAACCTCGCAAGTACCATCCCACGTGTTTGCGCATATCTCGCAAGGCCGCCTGTTCATTACCGAAATGTTCCACCAGTCCGCGGGCGTGAGCCAGGATAATCGCAGCGATTTCTCCCAAGGTCGGTCCCGCAGGAATCGGCTGGCCCCACAGAGCTGCCGTGATTTCACGAAAAATCCAGGGCCGGCCTTGTACAGCCCGGCCAATTTCGATTCCCGCACATCCGGTTTGCGCAAACATTTCCAGCGCGTCCTGGGCGGAAAACACGTCGCCATTGCCCAACACGGGAATGTCCGACGCGTCTACCAGTTCGGCAATCCGCGACCAATCGGAGTGCCCGGAATAATACTGGTTCGTAGTGCGGGCGTGCAGCGTGAGGGCAGCTGCCCCTGCGTCCTGCGCGGCCCGTCCCGCGTCCAGCAATGTTTCGTGAGTTTCGTCAATCCCGACCCGGATTTTTACGGTCACCGGCACGTCCACGCCACGTCGGGCTGCCCGAGAGGCCTCTTGAGACGCTCTCACCACCTGCTCGATGAGGTCACCAAAATACGCGGTTTTCCACGGCAGAGCCGCTCCCCCGCCCTTGCGGGTAACTTTCGGGACTGGGCAGCCAAAATTCAGGTCAATAACGTCGACCAGATCCCGAGCAATAAGCTCACGAGCCGCCCAGGCCAGGTCAGCCCCCACCACCCCGTAAAGTTGCAGCACTCGAACGGTTTGTCCGGGACCGGATTGCGCCATAATCCACGAGCGCGCCGAGTCCATCATTAGCGCTTTCGCGGTAATCATTTCGTTGACGAACATGCCCTCGACGCCGCGAAGCGTCCCGGAGGCGACGTCCGGGCGGGACGCGGAAACAAACTCCGGCGGCAGGCCCTGACGGGAAAACTCCGCGCACAAATCGCGAAACGGAGCGTTCGTCACCCCTGCCATCGGCGCTAGGGCAATGGGGGTCGTAAACTCTACCCCGCCAATGCGCAGAGGCGGGTATTTACACTGTGGACACTGTGGATGCTGTGGAGCCAAAAATGCCTCCGCCCGGTATTTCAGTCGCGGAAAATCGCCGCGCCATTAGCAAATCGGCAGGTGATCGCGCAGGTAGGCGACCAAGTTATCCCGTCCGATACGTTCTTGGGTCATAGTGTCGCGTTCACGAACCGTCACGGCTTGGTCCTCTAGGGAATCAAAGTCCACGGTGACGCAGTAGGGCGTGCCGATTTCGTCTTGACGGCGGTAGCGGCGCCCCACGGCCCCGGCATCGTCATATTCCACGTTCCAGTATTTGCGCAGTTCAGCAGCGATATTTTGGGCGATTTCGGGCAACTCGTCCTTGCGGGACAGCGGCAGGACCGCCACCTTAACCGGGCTGAGGCGCGGGTCGAGGCGCAGCACGGTCCGCTTGTCCACCCCGCCCTTGGTGTTCGGGGCTTCGTCCTCGGTGTAGGCCTCAATCAGGAAAGCCATCAGGGAGCGAGTCAAACCGGCGGAGGGCTCGATAACGTAAGGAATCCAGCGCTTGTCGTTGGCCTGGTCGTAATAATCGAGTTTCTGACCGCTGGCGTCCATATGTACGCCCAGGTCATAGTCGGTACGGTTGGCGATGCCCTCCAGCTCGCCCCACTTGGAGTTTTCAAAACCGAAGGCGTACTCGATGTCCACCGTGCGCTTGGAATAGTGCGACAGCTTTTCCTTCGGATGTTCATACAACCGCAGGTTTTCCGCCTTAATCCCCAGGTCGGTGTACCACTCAAAGCGGTGGTCAATCCAGTACTGGTGCCATTCTTCGTCGGTGCCGGGTTCCACAAAGAACTCCAGCTCCATCTGTTCAAACTCGCGGGTACGGAAGATGAAGTTGCCCGGAGTGATTTCGTTGCGGAAAGACTTACCAATCTGGCCGATGCCGAAGGGCGGGCGCTTGCGAGCAGTCGTCATCACGTTGGCGAAGTTGATAAAGATGCCTTGGGCGGTTTCCGGGCGCAGGAAGTGCAGGCCGGATTCGTCGTCCACCGGTCCCAGGTAGGTCTTAAGCAGTCCCGAGAAAGCCCGGGGTTCCGTCCACTTCCCCTTGACGCCACAGTTCGGGCAGGAGACGTCATCCATGCTGACATCGTCTGGTTTCGCAATGCCGTGTTTCTCAGCGTACTGTTCCTGCAGGTCGTCCTCGCGCAAGCGCTTGTGGCAGTTGAGACACTCGATGAGCGGGTCAGTGAAAGCCTTGAGGTGGCCCGAAGCGTCCCACACTTTCGGCGGCAAAATTACCGAGGAGTCCAGACCCACCACGTCCTCGCGGGAACGTACCATGTAGTTCCACCAGGCCTTCTTGATGTTTTCTTTCAGTTCTACACCCAAGGGGCCGTAGTCCCACGCCGCGCGCGTCCCGCCGTAGATGTCACCACATGGGTAAACAAAACCGCGGCGTTTCGCCAAAGAAATTACTGAATCCATCGTTGATGCCACTTGTGCTCCTTATTGATGTTGCTTTCTACCGTCCCGCGCTTTTTCCTGGTTTTCCAGCGGGAAGGCACCAGCCCTAGTTTAGCTGGCAAACCTCCGGGGACGAATTCGGTGCCTCCGTCCAGCCCGAACCTCAACCGCGAATCCGCGAATATGGGAGCATTTCAGTTAAAATCCCGAAAAACACTCCCGTGAAACTACTGCACAAAAATTGGATTCCACACTATAATTGCATTTGCCAAGTAAACACAAAACACACGATGAGGTGGGTTTATGAATCAAACTGCTATGGCTGCCGTCAATCTTAAGGCAGTTTTGCGTACACTCGAGAAGCTCCCGGAGCTCGACCCCAAGTCGAAACAGCTCTTGGAACATGTCCCGCTGACCTTGCAATTCAAGGCAGCGAACGTCGGTTCTGTCCGGCTCAAGCTGGGCAACGGCAAAATTGAGTTCTTCCCCGGTGGAGGTCCGGCTGACATGAGCCTGGGTTTCCCCGTGCCGAACATGGTCAACAAGATGTTCGAAGGCAAGGGGATTCCCGTACCGCTCAAGGGCTTCACCAAACTGAAGTACTTGACCGGTACGTTCACCGAGGTGACCGACCGGCTGTCCTACTACTTGCGGCCAACCCCGCAGCTGCTGCAGGACCCCGAGTTTGCGAGGATTAACTCCCTGCTGACGTTGCACGTAGCGGTCTATGCGATGGCTGAGATTGCCAACCACGACCCCAAGGGCGTCCAGGTCGCTAAGGGCATGTGCGACGGCACTATCGGATTAAAGATTGCCAACGGTCCGGCTTTGACCATGGTCATCAACGACCACCACGCGCGCATCGTCGACGGCGATGAGCCCAAGGCCGCGGGTCCTCACGGACGTCACGCTTTCATGGTCTTTTCTGATTTGGATACGACCGGCCAGGTCCTGCGCGGTGAACTCGCGTCCTATCCCGCTATCGGTCGAGAGCTGATTAAGCTGGGTGGATACGTTCCCCTGTTGGACAACATGAACAAGATCCTCGGCATGGTGCCGTTCTACTTGAGCTAGAAAACGCGCGTGAGGAAGGACAAAACAAAATGATGAAAACTTACGAACACACCAAGAGCCACGAATGGTATGAGCGCGCGGTTGAGGTTATCCCCGGCGGCGTCTATGGGCACTTGGGGCCGGCAGAAGGCTGTTTCATGCCTATCAGCGCCTACCCCCTGTTTGCCTCGAAAGCGCAGGGCACCTACTTCTGGGACGTGGACGGCAACAAGTACGTCGATATGATGTGCGCCTACGGTCCCATGATTCTGGGATACAACGACCCCGATGTGGATAAAGCCGTAGCTGAGCAGGCCAAAATCCTGAACTGCGCGGTGCAGCCCGGCACTATCATGGTCGATTTGGCCGAGTTGATGGTGGATACGGTCGAAATGGCCGACTGGGCTTTCTTTGCCAAGAACGGCGGGGATGCTACGAACTACGCTCTGATGGTGGCGCGTGCCGCTACCGGACGGGACAAGTTCATCGCTATCAACGGCGGCTATCACGGCGTGATTGGGTGGACCCAAGGTTGGGGCGCCCCCGGCGTGGGCAAGAAAGAAGTCGAAGACAAGCTGCTGGTGGATTGGGGCGACACCGCCGCGGTGGAACGTCTCGCGGCTGAATATAAGGGCGAGATTGCCGCCTTTATCGCTACCCCGTACCACCACCCGGTCTTTGAGGACAACGTCTTGCCGCCAGCTGGCTACTGGAACAAGATTCGTTCCATCTGTGACCGCGAAGGCATCGTCCTCATCGTTGACGATGTGCGCTGCGGTTGGCGTTTGGATATCAAGGGTTCCGACTACCACTACGGTTTTAAGGCCGACTTGGAGTGCTTCTGCAAGGCTATCGCCAACGGACACAATATCTCGGCGGTGACCGGCATCGAGTCCCTCAAGGACGCCGCCGCCTCCGTGATGTGCACCGGTTCGTACTGGATGAGCGCCCCGCCGATGGCGGCCGCGATTGCCTGCATCACCAAGATGCGTGAAATCGATGCGGCAAAGATTTGCCACGACAACGGCGTGAAGGTCATTGAGCGTCTGACTGAAGTGGCCAAGCACCACGGCTTTGACTACCACTTCAGTGGCGAACCGGCTCTGCTGTTCCACCAGATTAGAGGGCTTGACGGCAAGGCAGACCCGAACCTGCTGCTGCATCAGGCTTTCGTGGGTGAATGTGTGAAGCGCGGCGTGTTCATGACGAACCACCACAACCACTTCATGAACACGGCCTTGACCGACAAGGACATCGACTTCATCGCTGACGTGGCTGACGAAGCGATGGGCGTCGTTAAGAACAAGTCACGTGAGATTCTGGCTCAGGCCTAAGCAAAGGAGGAAAGATGGCTTTATCGGCTAAAGAACACAAGGAACTCGAAGAAATCGCCAATCGGCTGCGTCTGCTCACTCTCGACACGGTGGTTTGGGCAGGTGGTGGTCACATTGGTGGTGCTATGAGCTCCATGGATGTACTCACTGTTCTGTATCATCACGAGATGAATTTCAGCGCCGACAAGATGGACGACCCGGATCGTGACCGTTTCGTGCTCTCCAAGGGTCACATCGGCGTGGGTATGGGGCCGGTTCTCGCAGACTTGGGGTGCTTCCCCAAGGACTGGTTGCCGACCTACTCGCATATCCTTTCTCACCTGGGTATTCACCTGGACGCGGGCAAGGTTCCCGGTCTGGAAGTTTCCACGGGTTCGCTGGGACACGGCCTGTCCCTCGCGGTGGGTATGGCTCTCGGAGCACGTCAGCTCGGCAAGGAATGGCGCACTTACTGCCTGATGGGCGACGGTGAATGCAACGAAGGCTCCATCTGGGAAGCCGCCATGAGTGCCGGCCAGTTCAAGGTAGACAACCTGGTGGGCATCGTGGATGTCAACCACGCCATGATTGACGGCATGACCGCCGACGTCATGGGTCTGGAACCGTTTGCTGACAAGTGGCGTGCATTCAACTGGGAAGTCATTGAGGTCAAAGGTAACTCGATACCCGATTTGGTAGACGCTTTTGATCGGGCGCGCACCATCAAGGGTAAGCCCACCATGTTGCTGATGGACACGGTGAAGGGCGAAGGTATCGACTTCATGGAAGGCGACTACACCTGGCACTACGGCGCTGTTGACGACGAAAAGCATGCCAAGGCAGTCGAATCTCTCAAGCGACACCTGCAGAAACGACTCGAGCTAGTGAAGGGAGCCTAAACATGGCTGGAGGATTAACTTACACTTCGATTGACGCGGTTAATCTGACCACCGCGGAGGTATACGGTCAGACTCTGGTGCAACTAGGCAAGCAGGATCCCACCATCGTGGGGCTTTCGGCTGATCTGGCGAAATCTACCAAGATTTCCGTGTTTGCCAAAGAGTTCCCCGAGCGGTTCTATAACGTGGGTATCGCGGAACAGAATATGTTCGGTATCTCCGCCGGGCTGGCAAAAGCGGGGCTGATGCCGTTCGTCTCCACGTTCGGGGCGTTCGCGGCTCTGCGTGCTTGCGAACAAATCCGCACCGACATCTGCTACCAGAATCTCAATGTGAAGATTATCGGCACCCACTCAGGGTTGTCCTTCGGGGCTGCCGGTACCACTCACCACGTCACCGAAGACATCGCGATTCTGCGTAGTTTTGCAAACCTGGTGGTCATGTGTCCGGCTGACGGTCTGGAGGCCGCCTACTGTGTACAGGCTGCCTACGACCATGTTGGACCGGTATATCTGCGTCTGAACCGCGGTTTTGACCAGATTGTCTACCGTGACGAGATTCCGACCTTCGAATTCGGCAAGGCCAACACTTTGCGCGAAGGTACGGACCTCACGTTCATCGCGACCGGCTCCGGCGTGTGGCGTGCCTTGCAGGCTGCCGATATCCTCGCCAAAGAGGACGGTCTGAGCGTGCGCGTGCTGGACATCCACACCTTGAAACCGATTGATGAGGAGGCCATCGCCAAGGCGATTACCGAAACTCGGCGTATCATCACCGTTGAGGACCACAACATCATCAACGGCCTGGGGACCGCAGTGGCCGATGTCGGCGCTACCACCCGCAAGGGCTTCGTGTTAAAGAAGCTCGGCATCCCCGACGAATTCTCGGTTATCGGCCAGCCTGAGGACCTGTACTCCCACTACGGCTGGGACGAAAACGGCTGTGTGGCCGCCGCTCGTGAAGTCATGCACATGGACTTCGAGGAGGACGACGACTGGGAAGACGAGTTCTAAGGTAGCGCGCAATGACTAAAGAAACGAAACAAAGCTCCGCCCCGCCTAAGGCAACTAAGCCCGATAAGGCGTGCGGGGAATCTTGTGAAAAGAAATCGAAAGCCAAGCCGTTCCCGATGGGCCCCAATCCCAATATCGACGACGAAGTTCGCTACGCCAACGTGGTGTTCCTCAACGCGGTTATTCCGCTGTTGAAGCCGATTATCGCCGAAAAGCCGGATTTGGCGGCCGCCTTCAAGGGCAAGGATGGCGTGGTTCAGATTTCTTGTCTGACCCCGGCGGGCACGTCGATAGACGGACGCCCGGAGCGTTACGCCACGCACCTGATTATTCACGGTGCGAACGTCACGCCGAAGCTGGGCGCTCACCCGCTGCCGAATGTGGAAATCGAGTTCCCCTCCCCCGAGAAGTTCAACGACTTCTTTAAAGGCAAGGTGAACCTGCCCAAGATTCGCGGAGGGCTGGGCAATCCCGGGCTTTTGGTTGCAACCGTGAAGTCCCTGCTGGCCATGTCCAGCTTGCTGGGAGCGACGGAAGCGCCCAAGACCGAGGACGACCGGAAACTGCTGACGAAGTGTATGTTCTACCTGCTCACCACCGGAATGAGCCAGCTGAATAAGGCCGGGCATCCCGCTGTGCACGCGTGGACGGATCCGTCGCCGGACCGCGTCTATGCGTACGCTGTGGACGGGCATCCCGAGCTCGGTGCGTATATTCGCATCAAAGCCGGGAAGTCAAAGGCATTCCGTGGGGAATACACGCGCAGTGCCGCGTTCTTTACGATGCGTTTCGACTCGGTGACCTCCGCTTTGGGAACCTTGCTGCAGACAGATGACCTTCTGGATGCGCAAGCATCGGGACGTATGTCAATGGAAGGTTCGCCCGAATACGGTGCCGAACTCGGTGCACTGATGATGGCGGTGGGTGACTATGCGAAGTAAAGCAGCCAAAACAGTTAGTTGCAAGCGGCGTTTCATGAAGGCAACCTGCCGGAAAGCGACCAAGCTCGGCGTGCTCGCGGCGCTGGGCTACGGCGCCAAGATGGCTGTCGATAACGCCCTAGAGCTGAAAAAGCTGGGCAAGGAAGAGTTCCTGGAACGCAAGCAGCGGGAATGCCGCAACAAGATGTCTAGCGCCGGTATCAACTGGGGTCTGGGCCATGTGGGCGTGACCGTGGCGAACTTCGAGCGGGCCGTCCAGTGGTACGACCGGGTGTTCGGTCTGAAGCTGATGAACTACCTGGAAATCACCGGCGAGGATTTGAAGCCTGTCGAGCGGTTGTACCACGTGGAGGGCATCAAGCGGGTTCGTCTGGGATTCATGTGTTCCCGTTCCGGTAACATCCTGGAAGTGTTCGAGTTCGATCCGCCCGTGGTGTCGGAGGAACGCGAGACCTGGAACCGGCCCGGATACTCCCACATCGCCTTCCACGTGTCGAACGTGCGTGGCTGGGTGAACCGCCTGCGCCGCGAAGGCGTGGAGTTCATGAATGAGCCGATTTCCGCGGGAGGCGCCGACTGGGCCTTCTTCCGTGACCCGGATGGAAACCTCGTCGAGCTCATCGACCTTCACGCGGCTCGTCTCGGTTTGGGTCGCCTGGGTGCGCTCATCGGTACCGTGATGAAGTACACCATGATGAAGGATTACTACCGAAAGGATTAATTGCCTGGGTAAAAGAGCCTAGTGAAACCAATTTCACTCAAATCTAGCCCAGTTGCGAGAACAGGGTTTCGGGGCGGAGCATTAGCTCTGCCCCGAAATTTTTGTCTCATTTCAGCTTTGCACCATTTATTAATCCTAGAATTTATTGCATAATTGAGATGTTGAGGAGGAAAAATGAACGTTGATACCGCCACTTTGGTGCCAATTTCAGAAGCGAATCAAAACTTTTCCAAGGTCGCCAGACTGGTTGACCAAAACGGGAGCGCCGTCATTATGAAGAATAACGAGCCGCGTTACGTCATCATTGAGTTCAACCAACTGGACATGCCCCAAGAAGCTACCGACTCCGAAGTCTTGGCAGCTTCGAAGCAAATCATGGAACGCAATCGCCGCGTGTACGAAGAGCTAGCCAAATGAAAGTCCTTTTCACTAAGAAGATCAACGAAGGTCGCTATGGCTTCCTTGTTGGCCTTACAGATACCGATATCATTAGCACCCCAGCCAACGAAGAAACGGAGTCCCCACATGCCGAATAACCTACGTATGTCCTACAACCCGCTATGGAAACTCCTGATTGATAAAGGTATGAATAAAACCGACCTAGCCAAGCTAACTGTGCTAAGTGCATCAACCATCGCGAAACTCGGACGCGGAGGCAACGTCACCACCGACGTTCTTGCCCGCATCTGTGAAGCACTCGACTGCGACATCGCCGATATTTGCGAAGTCGTCCCGAACGAAGAGGAGGTCGTCCTATGATCCGCGACGCCCATCAGCACAACGAAACCGTCCAGCCAAACGATTTCGAGCTTGAGCGGCTACGTGCCGCGCTGCCCGAGTATTTCGACAGCAACGACGCATTCATGATCGACCGGTTCAAGGAGACCCTCCGCTCAGGCGACGTGAACCTCGCCAAAGAAGGCTACGAGCTGAAGTTCCTCGGCAAGTCCTACGCCAAGTACCTCACGTCAACCAAGACAGAGACCGTGGTCGTGCCCGACCTGGAACACAACAGCGAACCAGAAAACAAGGACTCCGAAAATCTCTACATCGTCGGCGACAACCTCGACGCCCTCAAACATCTGCTCGGTTCATACACCGGCCAGGTCAAGTGCATCTACATCGATCCGCCTTATAACACCGGCTCTGACGGGTTCGTCTACAACGACGACTTCGGCTTCACACCCAAACAACTCGTCGACAAGATCGGCCTGTCCGAAGACGAAGCCCAGCGAGTGCTCGACCTGCAAGGCAAGTCCTCACACTCCGCCTGGCTCACCTTCATGTACCCCCGGCTCCAACTCGCCAAGGAACTCCTCTCAGACGACGGCGTCATCTTCATCAGCATCGATGACAACGAACAATCAAATCTCAAGCTCCTCTGCGACGAGGTATTCGGTGAACAAAACCAGATTGGGCAAATTGTCTGGAAGACAGCAACAGATAACAACAAATCACAAATAGCCGCTGAGCACGAATACGTTTCATGCTACGCCCGCAATAGGGTCGTTCAAGAGGCTTGGGTCGCACCCAGCTATAAGTCGAATCTCATACTCAAGCAATACGAATCGTTAAAAGCAAAGTTCGGTAGCTCTCTGGATGAAATACAGAAAGGTTTGCGCAGTTGGATTAAAGCGCAGGGAAACCTTCTCGCCGGGGTAAAGCACTATGACAGGGTGGACGATAACGGTGTCTACTACCCTGGAAACTCGTCGAACACGAAGCCCGGAGGGTACCGATTCGATATCCTCCATCCCGAAACTCAACGGGTCTGTGCGAAACCTCAGAATGGCTATCGCTGGCCAGAGGAAACATTTCTTGCAGCCGCAGAGAGGGGGGATGTCGAGTGGGGATCAGATGAAACCACGGTTCCCAAGATCAAAAAGAGGCTCGAGACGGTTGAAGATACTTTGTCTAGCGTCTACTACGAGGATAACCGTGGGAACACTGCTCAACTTACTAAGTTGATGGGCGCGCGAGTCTTCGACAATCCGAAGTCTACGAATCTTCTCAAAAGGATAATTCGATTTGTCACACAAAGAGATAGTGTGATTCTTGACTTCTTCTCCGGTTCTGCAACAACTGCCGATGCTATTCTTCAACTCAACGCCGAGGACGGCGGTAATAGAAAATACGTTATGGTGCAGTTGCCCGAGAAGATCGAGCGGGGAAAGCCCGCATACGATGCTGGTTACCGCACGATTGATGAGATTGGTCGTGAGCGTATTAAGCGTGCGGCGGCGAAGATCAAGGACGAGACGGGCGCGGACATTGACTATGGCTTCCGGTTGTACCGGTTGGAGGAGCCGTCGGGGCAGGTGTTGGATCAGCTGGAAGCGTTTGATCCCGAGCAGGCGGATGCGTTGTTTGCTGGGGATTATGTGTCGAAGTTCGATCTGGATGAGACTCCTGGACATGACACGGTGTTGGCGACGTGGCTGGTGAAGGATGGCCACGGCCTGACCGCAACACCTGAGAGGGTGAAGCTGGCCGGGTATGAGCTGGATGTGTGCGGCGATTCCGCCTACATCATCAACACCGGGCTGACCAGTGATGACGTGGTGGCAATGGTTCGCATTCTCGAAAACGGTGAGCTGACGGTTTCCCGTGTGGTGGTGTTCGGCTATTCGGTCGAGTTCTCGGTGATGCACGAGTTGAAGAAGAATCTGGCCGTGTTGAAGTCCGGCAAGACAGTCACCGTGATCGAGAGGTTCTGACCCATGCAGATCAGACTTCAAACTCTTGAACACCAGCAACGCGCACTGACTGCGTTGACCCATGTGTTCGCGGACGTGGTATTGGATGATTCGTCTGCGATGGAAGCGAACCCAGTGTTCGATGTTGCCGACCGGCAGATCACCGACAACATTGCCGATCTTCAGGCGGGTTTGGTTGAGGGTGTGGAGGCGATTCCTCGCCCGTGGCGCACCCGCACCGATGATGGTGTGTTGGGTGTGGACGTGAAGATGGAGACCGGAACCGGCAAAACGCTGGTCTACACCCAGATGATGTACGAGTTTAACCGGCTCTACGGGTTCCACAAGTTCATTCTTTTGGTGCCGTCGACCCCGATTAAGGAAGGCACCAGGTCGTTTATCACCTCGGAGTATGCCCGACGCTATTTCGATGACGAGTATGGCAGCCGGTTGAAGCTCGACTTGGAGGTGCTTGACCCGCAGAAGCGGTCGAAGGGCAGGAAGATGTTCCCCTCGGCGATCGCGAGTTTCGTGCAGGCCTCTCGGCTCGCGAAAGGCCATATCACGGTGTTGTTGATGACTGATGGCATGTTGCAGTCGAAAGCCACGATGGCTGCAACCTATGACCAGACTGTGATGGGCATGTCGAGCCAGCCGTATGAGGCGCTGCGCCAGACCCGCCCGATCGTGATCATTGACGAGCCGCACCGGTTCCGCCGCGAGAACAAGACCTACAAGACTGTCCTCGAACAGCTGCGTCCTCAGGCGATTATCCGGTTCGGGGCGACGTTCCCGAAGAGAGAAAAGTCCGGGGTGACGGACTACAACAATCTGGTGTTCAACCTCGGCTCGGTGGAGGCTTTCAACGAGCAGCTCGTCAAAGGCGTCTCTATCCAGTACCCGCTGGACGAGGCGAGTGAGTCGACCAGGCTGCGGTTGACGAGCATGTCGCGGAGTAGACCGAAGACAGCAACGTTTGAGAATCTCGATACGCACAAGAAAACCACGCTGCACATTGGTGACTCGCTGGGGCAGGCTGACGGGGACTTTGCGGGCATCACGGTGGCCGAGGTTGGCAAGACCAGGGTGCCGGAGATCAAGTCGGGTGTGACCTTGTCGAACGACCAGATTCTTGGCACCGGGGACACGATCGTCAGCCGCGTCTACACCGAGACCTACCAGAGTCTGATGATGAAACGTGCGCTGGAGAACCACTTCGAAACCGAGTGGGTCAACTACCAGCGGGCGACAAAGGTGAAGACGCTGACCCTGTTTTTCATCGACTCGATCGCCTCCTACCGTGGCGTAGACGGCCCGGGCCATCTACGCACCCGTTTCCACGAACTGTTGCACCAACAACTCACCAAAGAGATCGACAAGCACAAGGAAGGCACCTCCCAGGCCGAACGCGACTACGTCGACTATCTGCGCGCCTCAGCAGCCGACGTGGCGGCCACGAACGGCGGCTACTTCTCAGCCGACAACTCCTCGAGTGATGAGGCAATCCAGGCTGAGGTCGACCAGATCCTGCGCGACAAGCAGTCCCTACTCTCGTTCACGAACCCGGACGGCACACCGAACACGATGCGGTTCATTTTCTCCAAGTGGACACTACGTGAGGGCTGGGACAACCCGAACGTGTTCCAGATCGTCAAACTTCGCTCCTCCGGGTCGGATATTTCCAAACTGCAAGAGGTCGGGCGTGGTCTGCGTCTGCCCGTGGACGTCAGCGGTAGCCGGTTGTCGCATGAACAGTTCTACCTGACCTACCTAATCGACTACACCGAGGAATCGTTCGCGCAGTCGCTGATCACCGAGATCAACTCCGACGCGGCAGCAACAGCACCGTCGGTGAAGGAACTCCTACCAGCCGTCGCCAAGGAACTCGGCAAAACCGAGACCGATTTGTTTATCGAGCTGCTTCAAGCCGGACTGGTCGACACGGACAAGAACGTCGTCGAAGGCAAGGAACAAGAACTGTTGGAGCGTTACCCGCAGTTCAATGTGGGCAAGGTTAAGCCCGACAAGGTTGTCACCGACGCTCGCAAAGCCAAGATCGGTATCCGCCCCAAACGGTACGCCGAACTCAAGCAGCTGTGGGAGGCGGTCAACGCCAAGTACTATCTGCGTCTCGACGACCTCACCGCCGACGAGATCGCAACCTGTATCGATCACATCCTCGACCAGGACATCTACACCCCGCAGGTGGGGCGCTTCGCTGAGGAAACCATCACCAAAGCAGACGACGGGAGCCTGACCACCAAGACGGCCACCAAGTCAACATTTGATATCGATGATCGGCTGGCCTATGGGGATTGGCTCAAGCAGGCATACCTGCAAACCTATCTGCCGATCAAAGCGATCCATACGGGCCTAGTGCGCCGCAACGCGAAGCAGAAACTGCCCGACGGGTTCTTCAACAAGGCCACCCTCGGCAAGTTCGTCGCCGAGTTCCAAACCTGGATGCAGCAGGAGTTCAAGAGCCGGTTCTCATACGCCCGCATCGACGGCCCGCTCGGAGCCACCGCACTGACAGGCACGAACGGCAAACCGTTGAAGAACATCGTCCAAGGCAACATCGGCATCTACCGCGACACTGATGCTGACGTGCCCGAGAAGTTCCTCTACGACGCGTTCGTCTACGACTCACCCAAGGAACGGGTCACGATCCGCGACTCTGTCCTCGACGAGGTCGTCGTCTACGGCAAGATCCCGCGCCGCTCCATCCGGGTGCCCGTGTACTTCGGCGGTACAACCAGCCCCGACTTCATGTACGTCCTCCAAGGCAGCGACGGGAAGCTCTCACTGAACTTCATCGTCGAAACCAAAGACGTCGACACGAAGGCAGACTTGCGAGAAACCGAGCAGCTACGTATCAAGGCAGCATGCAAGTTCTTCGAATCAATCAGCGGTGACAACATCACCGTCCGCTTCATGCCCCAACTCAAACACGACGACATCGTCACGCTTATCAAACAGGTGGTGGCTTCGTGATCACGAAAGTCCATATTCGCGGCTACCGAAAGTTCAAAGAGCTAGTTCTCAACCCCCACCACGAGATGAACATCATTGTGGGCGCAAATGAAGCGGGTAAATCCACTCTTCTCGAAGCGATCACAATGGCGCTCACTGGAAAGTTCGAAGGGGTGACCGCAAGCGAGGCGCTTAACCCCTACTGGTTCAACATGGAACTTGTCGATGCTTTCTTCAATGCACTCTCGAATACGAAGGCTGGAGCTCCACTTCCTGCGATTCCGGAGTTTCGTATCGATATACATCTTGAGGTTCCAGACGGGGAATCCCAGAAGATGCGGGGCATTCACAATATGCTAAAGGAGGATAGCGTCGGTCTTTCTGTTCACGCATATCCCGACCCCGATTATTCGGAAGAGATCGAGCAATATTTCCGAGAGGATAATTGTCCCCATATCCTCCCAGTTGAGTACTACCGCCTGGATTGGCGAGATTTTGCCGACCAAGTTGTCTATCGACGACCCAAAGAACTCGGAGTTGCTGTTATCGACACACGTACGATTCGCTCAGATCGAGGTATGGACTACTACACTCGCCAGATCGTCGAAGAACGCCTTGATCCTAAGGTGCGTAACCACGTCTCAGTTGAGCACCGTAAGATGAGGGCTTCTTTGGGTGATGGTTTGTTAACGGTGCTTGACGGAGCATTGGGCACGGACTTTTCCGTGTTTCGCCAGTTGAAGCTTGGTATTCAAGTTGATCAGTCGCGCTCATCATCATGGGCAAACACTTTGGTACCTGCGATTGACAAGGTTCCATTTTCTCAGTCTGGAAAGGGGACGCAGGCGATAGCGAAAACGGTTCTTGCGATGGGAAGGTCGTCTGAGTCTTCCGCCTACCTACTGGTTGAAGAACCAGAGAACCACCT
This sequence comes from uncultured Mobiluncus sp., assembly GCF_902488535.1. GTDB lineage: Bacteria > Actinomycetota > Actinomycetes > Actinomycetales > Actinomycetaceae > Mobiluncus. Next base: position 14,659 of record NZ_CABTWO010000013.1, on the reverse strand, counting down.
CAGCCATACAAGCTTGCGCGAGCTGCTTTCTTACATTTCAGCACTGCGTGAGGGCCGACAGGTCCTCGTTACCACTCACAGCTCTTACGTCCTCAACCGCCTTGGCCTAGACCAGCTGGTTCTCCTACACGAGGGCACTGCGCACGCGTTCCAAGAACTGAGCGATGACACGTCAGAGTACTTCAAGAAACTTTCTGGATTCGACACGTTACGACTTGTCCTGGCGAAAAAGGCCGTGCTGGTTGAAGGGCCGTCCGACGAAATCGTTTTCAACAGATTCTTTCTCGATAAATACGGAGCTGAGCCCCTCGACTACGGAGTGGATGTCATATCAATCGGTGGAGTCTCGTTCCGTCGAGGATTCGAACTAGCTTCAGTGCTGAATCGGCAACTCGTAGCGCTACGCGACAACGATGGCAAGACCCCCGAACACTGGCAGGACAAGATAAAGGAGTTCACAAAACCCAACGAACGTGAACTCTTCGTTGGCGACCCCAACTTAGGGAGGACACTCGAGTATCAGATTCAGTCGGCGAATAGTGAAGATACGATTCGAACAGTTCTCGGGATAGACAACGAGACAGACCTTTTGGATTGGATGTCGACACACAAGACGGCTACGGCGCTCAAAATTGCGACTTCACCGGTAAAGCTCAATCCTCCCAAATACATCGCAGATGCAATAAACTCGCTTAACAGCGTCGTGAGCAGGACCAGCGGATTATCGTGATCCATAACTTCGTTCACGCTTGTGCTGGAGCAGGGAAAACAGAGCGTATCGTCCAAAGATGCGCTAACACGGCGGATAAAAAGAAACGACTGGTCATTACACTCACTGACTCCGGGCAAGCAGAGCTCATTTCGCGACTCTCCGGCGCGTGCAGCAAGTCTCAAATGCCAGACGTCATGGGTTGGTATGCATTCATGATCAGACACTACGTCCGACCATACCTTCCCGTCCTATTCCCGCATGTACGCCCTACAGGATTCATTTTTGACCGTGCCATGCACCCCAAGGACCACTTCAAATTAAGAGGGAGCTGGCGCTATTTTTCCTCGAATGGTTCGATATACAAAGAAACATTGCCCGAGCTTGCAGTCAAGGTCGCCGAAGCTTCGCAGGGTGCAGTTGAAAAACGGCTAGGCCGCATCTACGACGAAATAATCATCGACGAAGTCCAAGACATCAGTCGAAAAAGCCTCGACATCATTGAGCGACTCTTGAGCCAAGCGACACCGCACCTGTTCTTGGTCGGCGATGTCAGGCAATCCCTGCTTGATAGCGATCAGACGTCATCGAAAAACCGAAACGCGGATCGTCTTGGACTCATCAACTGGTACCGGAAACACGAATCGGCGGGCCTCCTTGAAATCGCAGAGCTATGTGAAACCTGGCGATCAAACCAGAGAATTGCTGACTTCTCAGACCGTATTTTTCCCACTGAACTGGGATTCGCTCCAACGAACTCCCAAAACCAGACGGTAACTGGACACGACGGTGTCTTTCTCGTCCATGAACGACACCTCGCAACCTATCTAGAAAACTATCATCCGATGCCTCTGCGCAGCAGTAAAGCATCCGGCAAGCACCTTACTGATTTGGAATTCAAAAACATCGGAACGGTCAAGGGACTCACCTACGAACGGGTGATCATCGTTCCGACCAATCCCATTCTCAAACTGATTGCAGACGGCACGCCTTTGGCAGACAAGAGCGCTTGCCTCTTCTACGTTGGCATCACAAGAGCAAGAGCATCAGTCGCCATAATCGTCAACGACAAAACCCTGACGCGAAGGCTTCGAGAAAACCCATTCATTCCTATTAGCGTATGGGCTCCAGGCACTTCCGAACAGTAGTCGCTGTAGACATTTTGACGCGCCCCGATACCTTTTGACGGCTCCACGCCTCACTCGCAAGGTGGGTGCAAAACCCGGTCAGCATTCCGTCGTGGTTCCACAATCGCCCCGCGCACGCAGCCACGCTGACACCCGCGTCGCGACCTGCTGAAGCCGAACGGTCGGCGTTCCCCGCGTTACCGCGCCGTTTCACGCGGCGAGCACACAATCGCGCACATCGTTAGTTTGTATCACTCGCGCTATCCAACGTTTGGAAACGATGGCCTGAAATGGCTCGAAGTCCCAGTGCGCCGGGTCAGTCAAGGTGTCCCCCAGCGCAATGTCGAACTTGGAAAAGTTCACTCCGTGCAAGAACATATTGATGCGGCACAGGTTATAGGTGGTGAGGTTGATCTCCTGACCAAAGAAACCCTCTTCCACATTTTCCAGACCCAGGATTTTCGCGAACTTCAACAGCAGCGAACCCGAACCGCAAGCCGGGTCGTAAACCCGATTTACGCGATTCTTGCCCAACACCGTGATGCGGGCAATCAACTCGGCGACGCACTGGGGGGTAGAGAACTCACCGCCGGATTTTCCCGCCGAAGAGGCATACATGGTCATCAGATACTCGTAGGCATCGCCGAAGGTGTCGATGTTCGTGTCTCGGTAGCCGCCCAGTTCCAAGTCGCCGATGGCGTCGAGCAGCTTCGTGAGTTTCTCGTTACGCTGGGCAATCGTGTTGCCGAGTTTCGCGCTGTTCGTGTCGATATCAGCAAACAGTCCCTTCATGTCGTCCTCGGAGCTGGTGCCCACCGCCGAGGCTTCGATGTTTTGAAACACCCGCGCCAGCGTTTCATTGAGATTCTGGTCGTGCGGAGCGTGTTCGCGCACGTTAGAAAACAAATCTGAGGGGCGGATAAAGAAGCCAAGGGTGTTTACCAGGTATTTGCTCTGAACCTCAGCCTCGTCGTCTGGCAGCAGGGAATAGTCAAAGTCCGGGCTGCCAGCCTCAGCTTGGACTTGTTCCACAAAAGCGATGATGTGCTCGGAGATGAAACGATAGAACAGCATTCCCAACACGTAGGCTTTGAAATCCCAGCCGTCCACACTGCCGCGCAGGTCGTTGGCGACCCGCCAAATCGTGCGATGCAAGTTAGAGCGCTCGTCTGTTGGTGACACAAGTTCCTCCCGTTTATCCGTATACATCCAACTTTACTTAGCAACCGCAGCCTAATGATGCGCTTTTGCAGCAAATCTCGGCTCGTAGCACGAAAATTTCGCTCCTTCGACTTAGCGCCACGACCACTGCAAACGGCCTAGATTACCCCTTCACGGAGCCGGCCATCATGCCGCCGACGAAGTACTTGCCCAACGCGATGTAGACCAGAAGCGTCGGGACGGAGGCAATCAGGGCGCCCGCCATGGAACCGCCATAGTCAGCCATGATAGAGCCGTGCGCCAGCTCGTTCAGGGACAGGGTCACCGGACCGCGCTGGGAACCGCCGCCAAAGAACAGGGCAAACAGGAAGTCGTTCCACGCGGAAGTAAACTGCCAAATCAGCACTACCACGAAAGACGGAATAGAAATCGGTAACACCACATTAAAGTACGTGCGCAACATTCCCGCCCCGTCGATACGCGCGGCCTCGATGAGGTCCCTGGGCACGCTCTCGTAATAGTTACGGAAAATTAGGGTCGTAATGGGGATGCCATAGATGATGTGCATCAAAATCAGGGTGTGAATCCCGAAACCAATCTGGGAGGCCACCACCATGCGCATCATCGGAATCATGACGGCCTGGTAAGGGATGAACATGCCGAACAAAATCAGGGTGAACACCACGTTCGCTCCGGGGAACCGCCAGCGCGACAGGACGAAACCGTTAGCGGAACCGAGCATGGCCGAAATAATCGAGGACGGAATCACCAGCATCAGGGAGCGCAACAGCCCGCCCTGCAGCTGATCCCAGGCTCGAGCCCAGTTATCGGTGTTCCATTCAGCAGGCAGATACCAAGTCCGGGACGGGTCGGCCTCCCCCGCGCCCTTGAAAGACGTAATCAACAGCACGTAGACCGGCATGAGGACCATGGCGAGGGAGAAAATCAAGAGCACGTAGCGAAAGACTTTGCCGACGCTGACTCCGCCCCGTTTCTTTCCTACCGAACCGTTGGCGTTGACCTTTTTTGTCGTAATCGCGGCAGCACCCGCGTCGATTGCAGCGGCGGAACTCATCGGTTGGCCTCCTTCGCATCGTGAATCAAGTAGGGCACCACCAGCAGCGCCACAATCACCAACAGAACCGTGCCGACCGCGGCCGCGTTCGAGTAATCCGAAACCGTCATGAAGTTATACATATCGATGGCCGGAACCTTGGTCTGATAGAACGTCTGGTCCGCCACCGCCATAATCAAGTCGAAAGACTTCAGCGACATATGCCCGATGATGATGACCGCGCTGAGCGCCACGGGCGCGAGCTGCGGAAAGATGATGTAGCGGTACAGCTGCCATTCGTTAGCGCCGTCTACGCGCCCGGCCTCCCGCAAGTCATCGGGAACCCCGCGGAATCCCGCCAGGAACAGGGCCATCACGTAGCCCGAGAGCTGCCACACGGCGGGAATCCCCACCGCTAGCACCCCGAAAGAGGGGTTGGAAATCCAGTCGTTTTGCAGCCCGCCCAGGCCAATCATCTGGAGCAAACGGTTCAAACCGGAGGCGTTCTCATTTTGAGCGGAGTTCAGCATCCAGCGCCACACCACACCGGAGGCGATGAACGATACCGCCATCGGGAACAGGAATACGGAACGGAAAATCCCTTCGCCTTTAATGGGTTTATCCAACAGCCACGCCCAGACGAACCCAAAGAACAGCGTACCCACCAGGAACATTACCGTGAACATCAACAGGTTAATCAAGGAGTGTTGAAAATCCTTGTCCCCGAACAACGCCGCGAAGTTTGCAAACCCCACAAATTTAACCGGTTCCACCCCCGAAACTTGCGGCGCGGAGTGATTGTCTTGCAGGGACGTGAACAAGTTAGACCCCAGCAAACCGTATACAAAAATAGCCACGAGGATGATTGATGGCGACACCAGTAACAGTCCGGGTCCCCACTGCTTAATGCCGTTCGAACTGCGTGCTCGTTTACGCTTCATCGGTGCCCTAGCCTTTTCAGGTGCCTTGACGGCGGCGTTGCCTGACATTTTTGTCCCCTAAATTATGGTCGATGTGGTTGAGATTGTTGGGTTTCGCATCGGTGTGCACCAGGTTCTCCGCTCACCTCTGCCGACTGCACAAGGTCGGTTGATGCGCCCCAGTTCAGCCTTACGCCGGCGGGTTTTTGCCATTTTGAAAAACCCGCCGGCGTAAAGACTTGCCTGTTTGAGGGCTACTTCGCAGCAGCCGCTGCAGCCAGCTCACTTTGGAGAGCCGCAACGTCCTTGCTGGAGTTGAACTTGCCCAGAGCGCTCTTCATCTTTTCGGTGGCCGCCAGAGGCAGAGCCGCACCGTGAGCGATAGAAGAAACGATGGTGTCCTTACCGAACGAATCCATTGCGGAACGCTGGTAATCCGAGAACTTCGACAGTTCATCGGCGGTCAGGTCGGAACGAGCCGGAATAGAGCCCTTAGCCACGTTGAAAGCAATCTGGCCTTCCTTGGAGGAAATGGTGTTCAACCAAGCCTTCGTGCCATCGGGGTGCTTCGCGCCCACCGGCAGGGTGAAGGAGTCAGCCAGGAAGTCGAACACGCCATCGGTGCCCGGAACCGGGAAAGTCACGTAGTCCTTATCCCATACCTTCTTGGCGTTCTCCCAAGCCGGAGGCGCCCAGTCGCCCATCACGTTGTAGGCAGACTTGCCTTCGATGACAGGTTTCATGGCAGGTTCCCAGTCCTCAGAGAGCAGGGACGGATCGGCGTAGGTCAAAATCTTGGCGTAGTCATCCAAAGCAGCCTTGACTTCCGGACCGCTCCAATCAGTCTTGCCATTCATCAAGCCGTTGTAGGCATCGGCGCCCAAGTCAGCAAGCAGGACGGTTTCCAGCAATTGCAGCTGGGTCCAAGTGGCGCCTACGGTAATCGGGTACTGTACCCCGGCAGCCTTGAGCTTCTCCATGTCAGCAATCCAGCCCTTGATATCTTTCGGCGGAGCCTTGGGATCCAAACCGGCCTTTTGCATGACCTCAACATTAGCCCACACTACGTTAGCGCGGTGAATGTTAGAGGGGACGGAGTAAATCTTGCCATCCACGGTCAGGAGGTCAACTAGGTCAGCCGGGAAGGCATCGCGCAGCTTGAACTCGTCGTACAGGCCAGAAACGTCCTCAAGGTATCCCGCGGCAATATCCGAGGAAAGCTCGGCGCCAGCGTGAGCCTGATAGGTGTCTGGCGGGTTCTTTGCCGCCAAGTCCGCAGCCAGCTTCTGCTTTGCGTTGGTGCCGCCACCACCGGATTCGGACTGCTTAATCAGTTCCACATCCGGGTGCTGCTCCGCAAAGACTTTCTTTAAGGCGTCAAAACCCTCTTTCTCAGAGCCTTGCTCCCACCAGGTCACGACACCCACTTGAGAGGCGCTGCCAGCGGCGTCGCCGCCGTCTTTACCAGCGTCAGAGGCCTGAGAGCAGGCCGTCATAGTTAGACCGAGGGCCAGAGCGCCCGCAGCCGCAATGAGCTTTCGCATTGAAACTCCAATCAGTTAACTTCATTGTCGTTGTTCCCCGATGGCATCTTTACCCGTCAGGGACAAATAACATTCTCTCATATATTCCGTCAGGTCTCGATGGAAAATGGCCGCAACATTACGTTTTTACCTTCAGGACCTCACACGACTAGGGTATTTTGTAAATATTTTGTCAATCCTATGGTTTCCCGCAGGCTGTGTTGCTCAGCTGTCCGCACCTGCCTAAAGCAACAGGGCGCGCCACGACGTCCCCAGCATCAGGAGCAGCGGATAGACTGCGTAGCAAAACCACCGGGTATTGGCGTTGAGATACCCCAAGGTTTCGTTGCGATAGTGCAGAAAAGCCACTCCGATAGCTGGAGTCACCAGGCTCACGGCACCCAGCAACCCGGCTGTCATCATCATGGTGTTTTCCCGTAGCCTCAGCAGGGAAAAAATCAGCGTGAAACCAATCAGCAAACATCCGATGTTGATGACACCTTGACGGGTTCCCAAGTGCAGCAGCAGTGCCCAGAGTATTCCGGCAACGGACAGCGCCACCGCACCCATCCACGCTGGTGCGCCCGACCACCGTTTGCGAATGTAGTCGATGAGAATCAACACCAGCAACGCCAGGGCGAGGCCGAACACCGGATTCTGCGAAGCCCAGTCCACTGGCCGGTTGAAAGTCACCAGGTCGTAGGGAACTTCGCAGACCAGAGCCAAAATGACCAGGCGGAGCAGGTAGCGCCAGCGGTTAGCAGTCCAAGTGAACCCTTCCGCGAGGAGCCACGCATAAATCGGCACCGCACACCACGAAACGACTTCGCTGAGCACCGCCGCGGTGAGCGCTCCGAAGTTATTTTTCAAATCAGTTCCGAAAAAGTACGGAACCACCGTGGTGGACGCCACTTGGAGAGACAGGAAGATACCGGCGATGACCTTGAGGCGAAGATTGCTCAGACCACGCATCCGCTCCGGTCCGGTTTCAGGCACACTGTTGTTAGACGACGCCATCTAGCCCTTCACCGAACCGGACATGGACTCCTGGTAGAAACGCTGCATAACGATGAACAGAATGGCAATTGGTACCGACACCAGCACAGCCCCCGCCGCGAAACGCGCGAACCAGGTGTGGATGTATTCCTTTTCCAGCATCAACCACAAGCCCAAAGCCACGGTGTAGTCCGACTGGGTGCGGGCGATGACTTTCGCCATCACGAAGTCCAGCCACGGCCCCAAGAAACTCACGATGGCCTGGTAGACGATCATGGGTTTACAGATGGGCAGGATAATCTTCCAAAACACCTGGGAACGGGTGCAGCCGTCCAGAATCGCGGCCTCGTCCAGAGAGTTCGGGATGGTATCCATGTACCCTTTCATAACATAGAAGCCCGCGCCGGAACCGGCGGAATACACCAGAATCAAAGCGAGAATCGTCATGCCGCCGCCGGTCAGACCCACCGCCTTTAATATGAAGTAGATGGCGGAAACAGCCATGATGCTGGGGAACATACCCAAAATCAGCACCACGCTCATGAAGGTGCGGCGCAAACGGAACCGCATCCGGCTCATGACGTAAGCCACCATCAGCACGAAGAACACGGAAATCACGCAGGTGAAGCAGGCGATGATGAAGGTGTTCAGGTACATCCGGGGGAAGTCCATGACGGAACGATCGGTGAAAATCTTGATGTAGTTATCCAGCGAAAACTCGCGGGGAAAGAACGTCTTGGTGTAGGGGGCGGGATCCTTGTTGAAAGATTCGGCAACGACCCACACAATCGGCAGCAGCCAGATGACCGCCATGATAGCAAGGAACGCGTGGACCACGATGTCCCCGACCATGCGGCGCTTACTGAGACTGCCCATGATGGACGTTTTGGATTCGGCACGAGGGGTGGCCTCAACTGTTGTGTTGGTAGCGGATGTGTTCATCGGAAGGCCTCCTCATTCTTGAAGGAACCGGATCTCCGGTAGGTAATGAGCGACACCACCGCCAGCACGATGAAGGTCATGATACCGATGACCGCACCGAGGTTGTAGTCGTTTTTGTCTACCGTAAGTTTGTACAGCCAGGTAATCAAAAGGTCGGTCTTGCCGGCGGAATCTCCCACCGGTACGGGCGCTCCGCGGGACAGCAGGTAAATAACGTTGAAGTTATTGACGTTGGCTGTGAAAGTCGTAATCAGATAGGGAGTGAGCACGAAGATGATGTAGGGCATGGTGATGTTGCGGAAAATCACCCAAGAGTTAGCCCCGTCAATCTTGGCTGCTTCGTACTGGTCGGCAGGAATGTTTTGTAAAATGCCCGTAACCTGCATAATCGTGAAAGGAATACCGACCCAGAGGTTCACCACGATGACGGTGACGCGAGCCCAAGTGGCATCCGTAAAGAAGGGCAAGGCTTGGTCAATCCATCCCCAGTCCATCAGCAACCGGTTGATAGCGCCTTGCGGCTGCAGCATTAGGTTGATGACCAGTAGGGACACGAACTGCGGCACCGCGATAGACATTGAGAAGCACGCCCGCCAAAAATTCTTAAAGCGGGTGGTTTTCCGGTTGATGAGCATGGCCATGAACATGCCCAAGAAAAAGTTGAGGAAGGTCGCAAAGATAGCCCACACCAGGGTCCATATCAGCACGGAACTAAAGATTCGCAGGTTCACATCCCCGGAGGAATTGGCAAAAATCGCCGCAAAATTTTTCAACCCTACCCAGTCGAAAAGTACCAGGTGTTTGTGGTCATAGCTGGTGAAAGCCATGGAAATCATGAATAGCAGCGGCAGTACGGTAAAGGTGAGGATGCCTAGAGTCGGCAGGAACAAAAAGCCGATATGGGATCGCTTGTCCAGCAAATCCGCAATGTCCTCGCGTATCGAAGGAGCTCTACCGTGTTTCGCGGTCAGCACCTGGGCCTTGTAGGCCGAACGCACCGAAAGATTCCACAAACCGATGAACGCCAGAATGATGAGTATCGTGGCCACACCGTAGAGCAGGATGATGACCGAGTTGTCCCCGGCAGTGTACTCCCAATAGCCGTCGACCAGCACCTTGCCTCGCTGTTGGTCACCAAGTCCGGGAAGTTTCGCGAGGAAACCCAAACCGTTGGTGAACAGGAAGGCAAAGAACGCTATCTCTAAAAGTAGGAAGAGCGCCCCTTTTACTATTTGGCGGTGCGTCAGGTTGCCCAGTCCGAAGATTACGGCGGACGCTTTGGTAATGGCGTCGCCTTCCCGGAAAGCAGCTTTGAGGCTATAGGGCGAGGGTGAGACGTAGTCTTTCCCGAGTTTCTTACGTAGCCTCGCCTCGCGTTTTGACGTTTGCGTTGCGTCCATTCAGGTTTCCTTCTCAGTGAAAAGGCCGCCGGTAAAACCCGCGGTCGGGCTGCGGGGCCGCTGGGGGGATTGCCACTCACCAGCGGCCCGACAGCTTCGAGATGTAGTTATCTAGCCAACCATCTTGGCCAGTTGCTCAGACCATTTCTGGGTTTGAGCTTCGGCGGTGGCCTCCGTGATTTCCTTGTTCAAAATGCCCTTGCCGAAAGCCTCGGCCGGATCCCACCAGGAACCCATCGCGGAGATTGTCGGCTGCAGGATGGAAGCCCCAGAGATGACTTCCAGCTGAGCCTTGGCGGCGAAGTCGTCGTCCGTAACGGAGTCGACCAGGGACTTGTCGGTCGGGACAATGCCGCGCATCTCGTAGTGAGCCTTTTGGGCTTCGGTGGAGCCCAGGAACGCCGCAAACTGAGCGGCAGCCTTGGCGTTCTTGGCGTGCGGGTTGTAAGCCACGGCCTTGGAACCGGCGAAAGCCTCCATCTGAACGTCTTTGCCGTCCAGCTTGTAGGTCGGCAGCTTGGCGGCGGCGTATCCATCGCCCAGGGCTTCCTTAACGTTGGCGGCATCCCAAGTCCCGGAGAACAGCACATCGGTGTCACCGGCCTTCAGCGCGCCCAGGCCGGAGCCTTCCGCGTCATCCATAAAGTTCGGGTTATTGGCTAAGCCGACCAGGTACTTCGTTACCGCGGTAGCGGCAGCATCGCCATCGGCAAAAGTGATGCCCTTCGTAGCATCGTTGCCTTTGTCACCAAAGAACGTCAGGCCTGCGCCCTTGGTGTAGAAGGATTGAATGTACCAGGAGTTGTCGAGCGGGAAAGACACCTTGCCTTTAGCGAGCATCGCGTCTAAAGACTTCGCGTCATCAGCCGAGAACTTCTTTGAGTTGTAGTACATGAACCAGGTGTTAGATGTAAAGGGAACACCGTAAATCTTGCCATCGGTACCGGTGACCGAGTCCACCATGGACGGTTCGTTCTGTTCCTTGACCTGCTTGGCTTCGTTCTCGCCCAGCTCGCCGATAGCCTCGGCATCGAGCAAGCCGCCCAGCTGGTCGTTGGCAAACATGTAAACATCAGCGGCAGCGGCCGGATCGGTCTCTACCTTAGTCTTGGCGTCGCCCTCAGAGACCACGTCGTTCTTCCAGGTAATCTTGTATTCGGGATGAGCCTTCGCGAAGGATTCCTCCATCTTAGCCAGCCAGCTGTTACCGTCCGCTTGGTCCTCTTGAGGAGCCCACACAGACAGCGACACATCCTCGGACTGTCCGCCGGCGCTATTCCCGCCAGCGCCACCGCAGGCGCTCATGGACAGGGCCACCGCCGAGGCGGCTATCAGACCAAAGGCTTTCTTAAACGTCATGGACATTAATTTTCCTTTCGACAGGCGAGGAGGATTTCTCCCCAGCTCAGGAAGTTCCGCAAAGCGGCGGAAAAACCGACCGTTTTGTCGGAACAAACATTAATTTTAGATGCTAGCATTTTCTTTCTTGCAGGGAAGGGGGATTAAAGTCCTAAATTTTGTAGCCCATTGCCCTGTCACAAAGCGAGAGGGCTCACAAGGCGTTTACACCGGTTTTTCCGTGACGGATTCGGGGGCAAACACCCCCGAGCCTTCTGTAAGATGTTCTGAGGTCCTTGCGACCTCTCGATAGCGAACCTCTGAGAAAGGATCACTGTGAACGCCCCATACCCCCGTCCAAAGTGGCTGAATAACGCGGTTTTCTATGAAATTTATCCCCAGAGTTTTCAGGACTCCAACGGGGACGGCATCGGGGACATTCCGGGCATTATTTCCCGGCTGGACTATCTCAAAGAGTTGGGGGTCGATGCGCTGTGGCTCAATCCCCTGTTTGATTCGCCTTTCAAGGACGCGGGATACGACGTACGCGACTACAAGTTAGTGGCCCCTCGCTACGGCACCAACGAGGACTTGGTAAAACTGTTTGACCAGGCACATGCCCTGGGAATTCACGTGCTGTTGGACCTGGTGCCCGGCCACACTTCTGAAGAACACGCCTGGTTCCAGTCCAGCTCACGCCCCGAACCGAACGAGTTTTCGGACCGCTACGTGTGGACCGACTCTTGGATTGCCGGGGGCGACGGCTACCCCTTTATTGGCGGGGAAACGGAACGCGACGGAACCTATATCCTCAACTTCTTCAAATGCCAGCCGGCCTTGAACTACGGTTGGGCCCACCCGAAATATCCCTGGCAAGACCCAGCTTTAGGTACCTCTGCCCGGAAAACCTGTGACGCGATGGTCGATGTCATGCGCTTTTGGCTCTCTGCCGGTGCCGACGGATTCCGGGTAGACATGGCAAACTCCCTGGTGAAACACGATGATGAAGGCAAGCCGTACACCATCAAGACCTGGCATTATATGTTTGACCAGATTCGTCCCGAGTTCCCCGAAGCCGCGTTTGTAGCCGAGTGGGGCGTCCCCAGCGAGTCGGCACTAGCCGGGTTTGACATGGACTTTTACCTGGATTGGCGGTGGGACAATCACCCGAACGGCTACAACATCTTGCTGCGTAACACGAACACTCCGTATGCGCGGGAAAACGACCTGAGCTACTTCAACACGGACGCTCCCACCAGCATCTGCGGATTCCTGGAGCAATACGAGCCGCAACTGCGCGCCGCCGAGAAAACCGGGGCCTTTTTCAGCCTCATCACCTGCAATCACGACACTTGGCGGGTGGCGCCCCGACTGACCGAACGTGAACTCAGTTTGGCGTGGGCGACGATACTGACCTTGCCGGGAGTTCCGTTTATCTATTACGGAGATGAGATTGGCCTGCGCCACCAGCTGCTGCCCACCAAGGAGGGCGGTTACGTGCGTACCGGCGCCCGCACCCCGATGCAGTGGGATAGCACTGATAACCTGGGATTTTCCACGGCTGCAACAGCGAATCTCTATCTGCCGGTCGACACCAGCGCGGATGCTCCCACCGTGGCGGTCCAGCGCGCCCAACCGGATTCTTTGTGGCACACGGTGGCGCGCGTGTTGGAATACAAACGGGAACTCCCGGCTTTGGCGGCTGACGGCGCTTTCACCGTCCTCAGCGCCGAGCCGGAAGGGCGTTTATTTGTTTTCAAACGCGAAAATGCCGCGCAAAGCCTGATTGTGGCGGTCAATCCGGCGCACGCTCCCGCCGAATATGATTTGGCACAAGCGCGCTCGGTGCGTTTTAGTATCGGCTCGGCCCAGGTGGTGGGAACCACGCTAAAGCTGGGACCCCAAAGTTTCGCGATGCTGTAAACGAAACCCAAAACTAGGGTTTAAACCAGTTTGGGAGCCAGAATCTGGCTCCCAAACTGAGAAATCTTGGCGGCGATTTACATAATGCCCAAGGACTTCACGGTGTCGATTTCCTCAGAAGCCTTGTCCGCATTGAACTTAATCTTTGCCTTGGTCTTGTCCGAAAGCTCGAGACCTTCCACAACCTTCCATTCCTTGCCGTCGGAAGTCACGGGGAAGCCGTAGGAAAGACCCTCGGGAACACCGTACTGGCCGGTCGAAGGAATAGCGGCGGTGACCCAGTCGCCCGCGGGAGTGCCACAAGCCCAGGAATGCATGTGGTCGATAGCCGCGGCAGCCGCTGAAGCGGCGGAGGACTTGCCGCGAGCCTCAATAATGGCCGCACCACGCTTGGCCACGGTCGGAACGAAGTAATCGTCCAGCCAAGCCTCATCGACTAGGCCGCACGCTGGCTTGCCGTCTACCTCGCAGAAAGAGATGTCCGGGTACTGGTCAGCAGAGTGGTTGCCCCACACAATCATCTTTTTGATGGTGGACACCGGCACGTTGAGCTTTTCAGCCAGCTGGCTCAGAGCGCGGTTGTGATCCAAACGCATCATGGCGTTGAAACGCGAGGCGGGAACATCCGGGGCGGATGCAGCAGCAATAACCGCGTTGGTGTTCGCCGGGTTGCCCACCACCAAGATACGCACGTCATCAGCGGCGTTGTCGTTGATGGCCTTGCCTTGCGGACCAAAAATACCGCCGTTGGCGCTGATCAAATCCGCGCGTTCCATGCCCTGCTTACGCGGCATTGAACCGACCAACAGGCCGAAGTTGCAGCCTGAGAACGCCACGTTCGGGTCGTCGGTGATGTCGATACCATCCAACAGAGGGAAAGCGCAGTCATTCAGTTCCATGGCGGTGCCCTCGGCAGCCTTCAGAGCCGGGGTGATTTCCAACATTTTGATACGAACCGGCTGATCCGGGCCGAGCATTTCGCCGGAGGCGATGCGGAATACCAGCGCGTATCCGATATTGCCAGCAGCACCGGTGACGGTAACATTTACAGGACTTTTAGCCATTGATTTAACTCCTTTGTATCGTGTTAAACGCTTCCACTCTGAGCGTCAGCATTCATTACTTTAGCGCAAAAAGCCACGATGAGGGTAAACCGAGCCCCTTGAAAAAACGCAGAATTTCACCCGCTTACTTGTGGGCGAAATAGTATTCCAGCAGTCCCCGGGTCGAAGCGTCCGCCTGCGCCAAGGCATCGGCGTCTCCGCTGATGGCGGGCCCCAGATTGATGGCCATCGCCTTGCCCAGCTCCACGCCCCACTGGTCGAAAGAATCAATGCCCCAGATTGCGCCTTCGACCAGCGTAATCATCTCGTACAGGGCGATAAGCTCGCCCAGTACTTTCGGGGTGAGGGCCGGGGCCATGATGGAAGTCGAGGGGCGGTCGCCCGGGAAAGTCCGGTGCGCCACCAACTCTTCCGGCGTGCCTTCCGCGCGCACCTCGTCGGGAGTTTTCCCAAAAGCCAGCGCCGCGCTCTGGGCAAAGAAGTTACCCAGGAACAGTTCGTG